>CAZHPM010000019.1:14603-36796 GCA_964534485.1 uncultured Halobacteriales archaeon | reverse complement strand
ACTTCTCGACGCAGATGCCACAGGACTCGCCGAGACAGATCTCCTCGGAGATCCAAATCTGGTCGTCGGTACCCTGGTAGGGTTCGTCGCTCTCGTACTGTTCACCACGGGTAGTGATACACTCCTTTCCGGTCCGGTTGGGCGGGCAGAAGTTCGCACACTCGTAGTTGCACCGGTCTGGCTGGCACTTCTCCAGGTCCACGACCGCGATACTGTCCTCGGACATCACTGGAGTCCTCCGGTGGTCAACAACAGCCCCCAGGTGATGAACCACAGCGCGAACGTCATAAAGAAGATGTACAGTTGGTCTTTTGTCTCGAACCCCGTGATGTCGATTCCGACGACCTGGTAGAACGGGAACTGCACGACCACTGCGGCGACGAGCAGGCCGAAACCGAGCGTGTTGTCGGGCTGTCCGGCGTTCGTCGCGAACAGTGTCGCGGCGATGCCGGCGACGATACCCAGGATTGTCGCGGTGCCGGTGACCAGCGCAGACCGGGCGTGGTCACTGAGTCCCTCGCTCCCGGCTCTCGTGTCGCCGGCTTCGACGTCGCTGTCGGGGTCTCCGTCGGTTTCGCCCGACACGTCGCCCGTCTCCGTCGCCATACACGTTGGTGGGCCACCCGAACGCAAAAGCCGTTCGAAAGCGACGCCGACTGATTTATACGGGTGCTGACCCCATCCGACAGTATGGCCGACGAGAGCGAGGAGTGGGAGCCGACCTGGCTGTGGCTTGGCAGACTCGGATTCGTGGTGTTTCTGGCCGGTCTCGGCCTCTTTCTCTACCAGCTCTGGGACGGAACCGACGTCATCGCGGGGGTGGCGCTCAACGGCGGCGGTGCCGTTCTCCTGATAGCGTGGGCCGCGAGAGACGCGCTCGCGGACCCCAGCACCGAGGGCTCGGTCTGGAGTGTCGCCGCCGGTACCTCGCTGTTTCTGTACGGACTGTACCTGCTTGGCTCCGGTGTCGTCATCGCGGTGACCGGTGTCTTCGTGCACGAGCGTGGCACGCTCGGACTCCTGTACATCCCGCTCGCACTCGTCACCGGACTCGTCGGGTTCGCAATCGTCCACCGCAACGTCGAGATGGACTTCGAGGACGAACCGGACCAGAGCGGCGCCGCGGTGGGCGACGGAGGCGACGACGGAGAGACACCAGAGGGCTGACCGCGAGACGGCGCGAGTCGAGGGGGCTACTGCCGGGCGGCGAGTTCTGTCCGGAGGTCCTCGACGGTCAGGTCGTGCATCGCGAGCACCACGAGCAGGTGGTAGAGGACGTCTGCGCTCTCGTGGGCGAGGTCGGCCTCGTCGCCGTTTTTCGCGGCCAGAATCAGTTCGGTCGTCTCCTCGCCGAGTTTCTCGAGAACGGCGTCTTCGCCTTTCTCGTGGGTGAACAGCGACGCGGTGTAGGAATCCTCTGGCAGTTGCTCTCTCCGGTCTTCGATGACTGCGAAGAGTTCCTCTATCGTCTCGTCTATCTGCTCTGTCATACGGGCGTATCGTCGCCACACTCTCTTAGTTCGACGGACTCACCGTGGCGGTCACCGGAGCGTGTCGTCACTGTCGAAAAACGCGAGGTCGTGAATCCGTGAATCGTCGCGCAGTTCGGGGTGGAACGCCGTCCCGAAGAGAGGGCCCTGGCGGACGGCGACGGGCCTGCCCTCCCAGTCGGCCAGCACCGTCACGTCCTCCTCGACGCTGTCGATAACGGGTGCGCGGATGAAGACAGCGGGAAACGGGTCGTCGAGTCCCCGGACCGGTAGCGGTGCTTCGAAACTGTCGCGCTGTCGCCCGAAGGCGTTTCGCTCGACGGTCACGTCGAGGAGGTCGAGCGTCTCGACCCGGTCGTCACCCGAGTCGGTGCTGAGGACGATCAGTCCCGCACAGGTCCCGAGCAGCGGACGACCCGCCTCGACGTGCGTGCGAATCTCGTCTGCGATTCCCTCGCGGTGGACCAGCCGCGAAATCGTCGTCGACTCGCCGCCCGGCATCAACAACAGGTCACAGTCGGGAACGAGCCCGGACTGGCTGATTTCGACGACCTCGGTCTCGTGTCCGTGGGCACTGCCCGCGTGTTCGATTGCCCGTGCGTGCTCGCTGACATCGCCCTGCACGGCCACGACACCAGCTGTCAGCGTCATACCCACTATTTCGGGCGTGACCGAAAAAACCTCCCGGTTCGTCCACCACTCGCGGGTGTTCAGTCGACACTCCGGGCGGTTCGTACCGGTCCGACGGCACGCTCGACAGCGTTGGCGAGGCGAGCGAACTGCTCGGCGGCGGTCGACTCCGGGGCCACCGAGCAGACGGGGTGTCCGGCACGCTGGGCGCGTGCGAGCGACTCCGAGTCCGGGAGCGTCGTGACCGGCGCACCGAGCGTCGAGGCGAGTCGGTCCGTCTCGGACTCCCCGTCGGCGCGGTTCAGGACGACCCGGGCGAGCGGAGTGTCGAGCGTACGCGCGAGTTCGCGGGTCCGGACCGCGCCGGCGACGGCCGGGCGCGTCTGACGAACCACCAGCAGACAGGCGTCGGCGGCGAGCAGCGGGAGACCGGCGTCACTGTGCATCCCCGCGGGCGCGTCGACGACGACCCCGCCGTACTGGCGGTCGACCTCTCTGACCGTCTCGACGAGTGCCGCCGGGTCGGCGGCCCGCAGACCCGCCAGCGACCGACCACAGGGCAACAGCGCCACTGTCCCCTCCTCGTGGACGGCCTCGACCGTGCCCGCACGACCGGCGAGTACGTCGTGCAGGTCGGGGCCACGGGCCGCCGGCAGGTCCGCCATCCCGAGGTCGGCGTCGACGGCGACCGCGTCGAACTCGGCGGCGAGGTTGTACGCGACGGTCGACTTCCCGACACCCCCTTTGCCGGCGGTGACTGTCAGAATCATGCGACACGTTCGAGCGTGGCGAGTGGAATCTCGACGTCTGCCAGACGAGCGTCGAGCTCTCGACAGCGTGTTCGGACCGCCTCGACACGGCGACGGTCGGCGGCGAGTTGGTCGTGTAACGCCCGGACCTCGCCGATGCCACCGGCCGCCGTAACGGCCTCCTGTCCGTCGTCTGCGCTCTCGACGGCCGAGAGGCGCTCGGCCTCGTCGAGTCTGCGCTCGACTCCCGCGAACCACGCCTCCGGTGACTCCGTTGCCGGGTGTTCCTCGCTCAACGGAGGGTCGCCTGCGTGTGCGTGTGTTGTTTCTACCGTCTCTGCCGTCTCTGCCGTTCTGCTGGCAGACACACCCCCGGATGGCTCCGGTCGTCCGTCTTCCCGTGTCGAGTGTTGCGGGACCGCGTCGCGTGGCGGTTGTGCCTCGCCGAGCATCCGGAGGAGGTCCCGTGCCTCCATCGACTCCGGGGTCGTCCCGGTCTGTGCTTCGTCGGCGGGTACCGGTTGCTGGTCGGTCAGTTCGACCGGCGGGTCGACGGGGTCGGCCGGTGACGCGTAACCAACCACGAGCGGGTCGTCGGCGGTGACGACGCCGGTGACGCCACTCTCGGTCCAACCGGCGGCCGGCCGACCGTGTCGGCGCGGCGGCCAGACTGGTTGTAGAGTGCTCTCGACCGTTACTCGCCGGTCGACGTCGCTTCGCACGACTACCTCAACGAGTGTCACGCCGTCGGCCCGCGTGAGGGTCCAGTCCAGCGCTGGCATACGCCGTTTGGCCGGCCCATCGTACTTAAACCGTCGGCCGGGACCCTCGACAGTGTTCGGACGACCGGTCGACAGACCAGAGAGCCACCGTGACCCTACTCCGCCCGGATGTTGTCTGCCTGTCCAGCCCCATCCCACCCGCTGTCGGCCAGCGAAACGGGATGTGCCGTCTCGACGGTCGGACCGGACAGTCGAGCGCAACTCCCTCGCACTCGCCGTGGTGGTAACGAGTAACATTTACCGATTTCCCGGTATTTACTTAGTCTAAGTCACAGGTGTGGCTATGGCAAACGTCAGTCCAACCGAGGGTATCACTTACGGGTTCAGACTAATCGGTTACGCAATCGGGGTGTTCATCGTCGGTTTCGTCCTCTTCGCGGTCGGTGCCGTGTTTCTCGACGGTGGTAGCCCCGTTCTCGGAGGAATCGTATTTCTGTTTGGCTCTCTGACAATATTCGCCGGATTTCTCGGTATCAACTACAAGGTCATCGCAGACGCGGTTGAAAAGGGTATGAACGCCTCGAACGTGGGAAACGCACGGGCACAGCCACAGCAACCTCAGAGACAGGCCACTCAACAACAGCGTGGCACTCGACAGCAACAACCCGGTGGTCAGCAACAACAGCGTAGCACTCGACAGCAACAACCCGGTGGTCAGCAACAACAGCGTGGTACTCGACAGCAACAACCCGGTGGTCAGCAACAACAGCAGTAGCGAGACGAGTTACAGTAGTCGACGGCTATCGTACTCCGGGGGCGAAACGGGTGACGACCCGGGGGATATTGCTCACTCGACGCGCTCTGCAAACGCGAACCGTGGCTTTACTGTCTCGATACGACCCTGCACCGTCTCGCCCTCCTCGGCGTCCGCGACGAAGACGGTGAACCCCTCCACGTAGGCGACGCCGTCGCCCTCCGCGCCGGTGTCGACGACCTCGAGTTCGCGCTCGTCGCCCGGCCGGACGGGCGCTGTCAGGCGATTCTTCGCGACGAGATACAGCTCAGAAGAGGACTCCCGCGAGGCGTCGGGGCGCATCTGTCGGACGTACTCGAACTCGGCGTCGACCTCCGCTTCGAACTCCGTGAGGTCGCGCCCGTCGAAGACCTTGACCGCCAGGTCGCCGCCCGCGTCGAGGGTCGCCCTCGCCACCTCGAAGGCCTGCCGGGCGAGATGAACCGAGCGCGCGTGGTCGAGGTCGTACTCGCCGGTCATGTTGGGAGCCATATCCGAGAGGACAGTGTCGACGGGCCGGTCCTCGTCGGTTCCGAGCGTCTCGCGAATCGCCTCGCGGGTCGTCTCCTCTGTGATGTCGCCACGGACGAACTCGACTGTGGCCTCGGGGTCCTCGAGTGGGTCGATTCGCTGGCGGTCGACGCCGACGACCGTGCCACTCGTCCCGATACGCTCGGCGGCGACCTGGAGCCACCCTCCCGGCGCGGCACCGAGGTCGACCACCGTGTTCCCGTGGCCGAGTACGCCCGCGCTCTCGTCGATCTGCTGGAGTTTGTACGCCGAGCGCGCGCGGTATCCCTCCTGTTTTGCCCTGTTGTAGTACTCGTCTTTGCCCGTCATCGCTCACTCACCGGCACGCGAGTCCGCGCAACCGCCAGATCCGTGTTCATACTCCCTGTGAGGCTGTCGACCCGGAAAGGCACGTCGGATGCACGCGCTCGCACAGTTGCCCACCCTCGTTCGCACGGGTCGGCTGGTTACAGCAGGAATCGCTCCGTATCCGAACTCATATCGGTGAAATCGTCGGCGGCATCGACGAGCGAGTCGGCAGTCGACTCGCCAAAACAGGCCACCTCGACGCGGACACCCTCGTGTTCGAGGTGGCTACAGAGGCGGGCGAAGTCGCCGTCGCCGGTACAGAGGACAATCGTGTCGACGTGATTCGCGAGCGTCACCGCGTCGAGACTCAGACCGACGTCCCAGTCGGCCTTTTTGCTCCCGTCGGGAAAGGTGCGAATCGCCTTGATACGGGTCTCGAAGCCAATGTCGACCAGTGCCTCGAAAAACGACTCCTCCTCGGGGGCGTCCGCGCGCACGACGTAGGCCACTGCACGCGTCAACTCCCTGCCCGCGACCATCTCCTCGAGCAGCGCCGAGTAATCGATGTTCCGGGAGTACATGCTCTGGGCAGTGTGGTAGAGATTCTGCGAGTCGGCCAGCACGGCGACCCGCTGTGCGGGATGGATATCTGTCACGACTCACTCTCGGTGGGCCAGCCCCATAGGGATTGTTACGCTATCTGCTCGTCGAGGATGAGTCGTGTCTCTGTCGAAACCACCTCCGCGAGGTCCCGAGCACGCGTGATGAGCGCGTTGAGACTGCTCGTGTCGGCGGCATCGACCACGAGCACGATATCCTCGGACCCGGAGACCTGCCAGACGAAATCGACCTCCTCCCAGGTCGCGAGTCGGTCGGTGAGTCCACCGGTGTTGACGTTCACGTCGACGCTAATCTCGACCATCGCCTTGACGTTGCCCGTCCGCGTCGCGACGGTAAAGCGCTCGATAACGCCCGACTCGACGAGCTGTTCGACCCGGTTCCTGACGGTCCCTTCGGAGGTGCCCACCCGGTCTGCAATCTCTGTGTAGGGCGCACGGGCGTCCTGTCGGAGAATCGTCAGTATCTCCCGGTCGAGTTCGTCCATCTGAATGGGCTTTGTTCGCGTGGCCTGCACTTGAACGCTACGAATTTCGTAATTCGTCTTCGAAAGCAACGCTTATACGCGGCTCTTTCGTACGCATCTCGTAATGACAGACGCCTACGTCGCCATCGAGGGCGAGCGCGTCGTGGAGGCACGCGCACGCTCGCCGGGCACGACCCGTGGCGAACTCGTCTTCACGACCGCCTACACCGGCTACGAGGAGAGTCTGACCGACCCCAGTTACGAGGAACAGATACTGACGTTTTCCTACCCGCTGATTGGCAACTACGGTGTGCGGACGGAGCGATTCGAGTCCGACCACGTCCACCCGCGCGGCGTCCTGGCGCGGGAACTGACCGACGACGTGGTCGAGTGGCTGCAGGACGAGGAGGTGCCGGCGGTCGACCACCTCGACACCCGGGAGTTCGTCACGGAGATTCGCGACGAGGGGGCGATGAAGTGTGGTATCGCGGCCGGTCCAGACGTGACCGAGGCGGACGCGCTGGCCCAACTCCACGACTGTGAGCACATGTCCGAACACACCGACATCGGGGCACAGGTCTCTGTCGCCGAACCGACCGTCCACAACTCCGAGGGAACGGGCGCGACGGTCGCGCTGGTCGACTGTGGCGCGAAGGGTTCGATTGTCGACTCGCTGGTCGAGCGCGACGCCGTCGTCCATCGTCTGCCCTACGACGCGAGTGTGGCGGACGTGTCGGCGGTCGACCCGGACCTCCTTTTCATCTCGAACGGGCCGGGGGACCCGGAGAACTTCGAACAGGCCGGCGAACTCGTCGGCGAGTTCGTCGGCGACCTGCCGGTTGCGGGCATCTGTCTGGGCCAGCAGGTCGTCGCCAGCGCGCTGGGTGGGCGCACCGAGAAGATGGAGTTTGGCCACCGCGGGGTCAACCAGCCGGTGCTCGATATCGAGTCCGAACAGGTCGTGATGACGACACAGAACCACGGCTACACGGTCGCGGACCCGGGTGACAGACTCGAGGTCACCCAGCGCAACGTCAACGACGAGACCCCGGAGGGACTGGACAACGACGACCTCGGCATCATAACCCGCCAGTACCACCCGGAGGCCAACCCCGGGCCACACGATTCACTGTCGTTTTTCGACGACGTGCTGGCGCTGGCAGAGAGATGACCGTCAGCGGTGCAATCGTCGACCTCGACGGGACGGTGTACGTCGGCGGCTCTGTCGTCGACGGCGTACCGGCCGGTGTCGACGCGCTCCGGGCGGCGGGACTCGACGTGCTCTTTTTTTCGAACAACCCACTTCTGGGCGCGGAGGCGTACGTCCAGCGCCTGCGTACCCTCGGTGTCGACGCCCGCGAGGGTGAAACCATCTCCGCGGGTGAAATCACCGCAGCGACACTCCGGGAGCGCCACGCCGGCGAGACGGTTTTCTGTATCGGTGCCGAGGGGTTCCGCGAGCAACTCGACGGGGTCGGACTCGAACTCACCGACGACCCCGCGGAGTGTGAGGTGCTCGTCGTCTCCTGGACTGCCGAGTTCGACTACGATGATATGCGCCACGCGCTCGCGGCCACAGACGCCGAGACGCCGTTCTACGGAACCGACCCCGACCGGACGTTCCAGTCGGGCGACGACCAGTTACTCCCCGGGTCGGGTGCGATAATCGGGGCAGTCGGCTCCGTGCTCGACCGCGAACCCGACGAGGTCTTTGGCAAACCCTCGAGTGCCGCCCGTGACCACGCCGTCGAGCGACTCGGTGTTCCCGCAGACGAGTGTCTCGTCGTCGGGGACAGACTCGACACGGACCTCGAAATGGGGTTCCGCAGCGGGATGACCACGGTCTTGGTGCTCTCGGGGGTCACCGACCGCGAGCAACTGGCCGCCACCGGCGTCGAACCCGACTACGTCATCGACACCCTCGGCGAAATCGACCGCGTGCTCGAGGAGCTGTGACCACCCGGTACGCGCTCGCCTCCCCCGGCCACGGACAGACCACTCTCTCGACCAAAGAGTCAGGACGACGGCAACCGAGAGTCGAGTATGGAACTGACCCCCGCGGTCGTGGCCCGCGAACACGAGTGGGTCCACGACCGGACCGACCGGACCGTGACGCTGATCAACGACGTGCGCGAGGAACTCGGGGCGGTGTTCGAGACGGACGTCGACCCGGTGACCGAATCCCAGTGTCACGCGGCAGTCGACGAGGTGTTCGCCGACGGCGACCTGGCAGTCAACGTGGCGGCTATCGTCGCACTCCTGCGGACTCTCGACGTGCGCGAGGACTACCCGGGGTTCGTCGTCGACGAACTGCTCGGGCGGGAGCTGGCGGGGATGCTCGCGGGCGAACAACCACTCCGCCTGCTCGGTGAGGCCACGTTCCACTACACCGACGTCCACACCGACGAGGGCGACGCCGGCACCGACGACTTAGACGCCGCACTCGCGGCTGGCCTCCAGACGCGGCTCCCGGGCTGGCGGTGGACCGAGCGCCCCAGTCCGTTTGCCGTCGACGGCGAGTGAGCGCCTGACACGTCGACTCAGCCGCCGCTGCCGGCGTACGCGAGTCCGAGTCCGCCGGCGAAGACGAGACCACCCAGCAGGAGGTCCGGAACGGGCAGAAACGGTCCGCCGGCGACGCCGGCGACGAGGAGTGCCAGCGCGAGAGCGGTCTGTACTGGGTTCGCGAGCAGTTGCCCGACAAAGGCCCGGACCGACCAGTAGGCTGTCCCCGGCGCGGCGGCGAGCGCGGCCGCGAGCGAGCGGTTCTGGTCGGGGTTGTCCGCCGGTTCGAACCGGTCCCCGCCCGCCCGAACTGTCACTGTCTCGCCGGTGTGGACGCGCCGTCCGTCGGCGTCGGCGACTCTGAGCAGTGTCACCCGCTCGCCCGAGACGCCGACGACGCGGTAGATACCGTCGGGGTCGCTCCCGGCCACCCGGACGTGGTCGTACACCGATACCGCAGTCACGGTCGACTCTCCCGGCCGCCGCGCGTATGAGCCTGTTGGGTGGAGAGAACGTGGCGCAGACGGCTCCGACCAGACACCCTGGAGACCCGCACGGAGCGTGTAGTTTTAGGTGAGTGCGGGTCGAACAGTCGGGAGATGGAACGCTGGCAGCGGGTGGTGTTGGGTGTGCTGGCCGCGCTCGGTGGCGGCGCCACACTCCTGTGGGTCACCGCGCCCGGCCAGTACGAGACGGCCATAGAGGAGGGCGAGCAACTGGTCACCGACGTGCCAGAACCGGTGGTGGTGGCGGTTGTTGGACTGCTCGTCGTGGCGGTGTTCGTCGCGACGATGGTGTACCTGGCGCGGGTGCTCTACTGGTCCTGGCGACAGGTCGACAGATACGTCCTCTGGGTCGTGGACAGAGTGTTTCCGGAGTCACCGGTCGTCCGCCTGGGCGTTGGACTGATACTGATGGTCCTGTTGTTCCTGATTGGTCCACTCGTCGCGTTGCAGGCGCTCGATCTCTTCGAGGAGCAAGACCCCGTCGGCGAGGCCGCGAACGAAACCGACGGCGGAAACGAGTCGAGTGGAGTCGACACCGGCAACGGAGGGAGCGAGGAGACAACTGCACAGAACACCACCGACGGCACCGAGACCGGTAACGGCAGTGACGAGGGGGACCCACCGAGCGAGCGCGAGGGTGGGTGACTCGAAGGAGTGGTAGAACCGGCCACACTGTCGCGCAACACCGGTTCTCGCGGGGGTCGGCAGTCGTGGCCGAGTTCGTCTGGGCCTGGTTACGCTGCCTCTTCGATGAGTGCGTCGGCGGTGTGTTGGCCGCTGATGAGACACATCGGGACGCCGATACCGGGCGTGGTGAACGACCCGGTGAAGTAGAGCCCCTCGACCGCCGAGGAGCGGTTCGACGGGCGCAGCAGCGAGGTCTGTTTGAGCGTGTGCGCGAGGCCCAGTGCCGTTCCCTCGGTGGCGTTGTACCGCTCACCGAAGTCAGAGATGGCAAAGTCCTCCTCGACGACGATGCGGTCGCGCAGGTCGACGCCGGTGTTGTCGGCGATGTCGGCCAGAATCTTGTCGCGGTACGCCTGGCGCAGACCGTCACTGTCGGCGAGACCGGGCGCCAGCGGAACGAGCACGAAGAGGTTGCTGTGGCCCTCCGGCGCGACGGTGTCGTCGGTCTTCGAGGGCACACAGAGGTAGTACGCGGGTTCGTCGGGCCAGGCCGGGTCCTCGAAAATCTGGTCGAAGTGGCTGTCCCAGTCGGTCGGAAAGACAAGCGTGTGGTGGGCCAGTGGTTCGACGTCGCCCTCGACACCCATGTAGAGGAGAAAGGCAGAGGGAGCGTAGGTGCGTGACTCCCAGTAGTCGTCGTCGTACTGTCGCTCGTGGTCGGGGAGCAGTTCCCGTTCGACGTGGCCGTAGTCGGCGTTGGCGACGACCCGGTCGGAGTGGTAGGTCTCCGCCTCGGTTTCGACGATGAAGCCGCCGCGACTGCGGGTGATACTGGTCGCCTCGCGGCCGGTTTCGTACGTGACACCGAGTTCCTCGCCGAGTTCGACGATAGCGTCGACGACTGCGCCGGTCCCACCCTCCGGGTAGTAGACCCCGAGATTGAAATCGACGTGACTCATGATGTTGTACAACGCCGGGGTGTTCCGGGGGGACCCGCCCAGAAAGACCAGCGTGTACTGCATAATCTGCTGGAGTTTCGGGTGGTCGAAGTAGTCCTCGACGTGGCTCTGCATGGACCCGACGAGTTGCATCCCGACGGGAGCCGCCGTCATCACGTCGGTGTCGAGCCAGTCCCGGAGCTGTGAGCGGTCCTCGTAGACGAACTTCTCCATGGCCGTCTCGTAGTGGTTCCGACTGGTTTCGAGGTAGTCGTCGAACCGCTCACCCGCGCCGTCCTCGTAGGACTCGAACAGCGAGCGCATGTGCTCGCGGTCGCCGCGAGCGTCACACTGGTCGCCGTCTTTGAAGAAGATGCGGTAGTGTGGGTCCAGTGGCTCCAGTTCGTAGTAATCCGACGGCTGTCTGTCGAAGTGGGCGAAAAACCGCTCGAAGACGTCGGGCATCAGGTACCACGAGGGCCCCATGTCGAACCGGAACCCCTCGGTTTCGAGACGGCTCGCGCGGCCACCGAGCTGGTCGTTTTTCTCGAGAACGCGCACGTCGGCGCCGGCGTCGGCGAGATAACAGGCCGAGGAGAGCCCGCCGAAACCGCCACCGACCACGTCGACTGTCGTACCAGAGAGGTCTCGCATTACCGGAGATAGTGGTTCGGGACCTATAAACGACGCTATCGACGCGCGCCGGGTCCCCGTGGTCGCGGTCCGCGCGGTCAGGGTTAATACGGAGCGGGACAAAGAGCGAATATGGACGGACAGACAGCCGTCGTGACCGGGACGAGCAGGGCCGTCACGGGTTCGCTCGTGGACGCCGGTGACACCGTCGCAGAGAGACTCGGGGGGAGCGGGGGTCACGACCCTGGCGACGTTGCCACGCAGTTGCGCTTTCCACGCCCGGACGTGCCCGCCGGGGAACTCGACGGGCGCGACTGGCAGTCGGCAACAGAGTGACAACGGATGGAGAAAACAGACGAGGGCAGTTCGGTCGGCGTAGACGACCCCTACGACGTTGTCGACCGCTGTGACCACCTCACCGACGACGGCCGCTGTCGCTTCGCGCTCGAACAGGCAGACCGCGACCCCGCCTTCGCCAGCGAGCGCCGCGCCGAGGAGTACCGGTGTCCCGTTGCTGGCGACCCGAGAGCCGAGGGACCGACCGGCGAGTGGGACTGGCAGGACTGCCCACACCTCCGGTGTCGGGTCCACAGCCGCGAGTGTGTCCGGTGTGGACTCACCGAACAGCGGATGGCCCACGACGACAGTCGTCCGCTGCTGGAGGAACACCACCTCTCCTACCCCGACGGGTCGGGACCGGGCCACGAGATTACGGTCTATCTCTGCCGGTGGTGTCACGCGACCGTCCACGACTCCTGGGGACGAATCGACGACGACGTGAGTCCAGACGCGGAGGCTATCGCCGCCCGCGAGGCCCGGCGGGCCAGCCAGCAACGAGAACACGGGTTCGACTCCGCCGCCAAGCGCTACGACGGCTGAACCGGGCGCGACCGACGACCCGGCCGTGCCGGTCAGTCACCCTCGCCGTGGGAGACACCGTCGCGCTCGTCGGCCCGGATTCGCCGGATGAGTGCGCGCGCGTTACCGGCCTGGTAACCCAGCAGAACCCGGTTGGCGTACTCGTCGGCGACGTCGGCGGCGTGGACGAGGTTGTCCAACTCGATGTTTATCGCGTACAGTTCGACCGTGAACGGGGTATCGAGGCGGTCCTGGAAGCCACGGGCGATACTCTCGACCCAGTAGGTCGTCTCGTAGGCCATGTCGTAGATTGGAACGACGAACTCGTCGACGTGGTCCGCGAGCGCGTCGGGGTCGACACCGCTGCGGGTTTCGATGTGGCCCGGGTACGGGTCGGGGTACAGTGTCAGAAACAGTCTCCCGGGGATGCGCTCGCGGGCCTGGGCCACGAAGTCGGTGATGACCTGTTCGCGCCAGGTCTGGCGCTCCTCGAACTCGCTCTCGGCGAACAGCCGGTTACACCGCTCGCAGTGACAGTACTCCGCCCGCGGGAACCCGACGTCGTCGAGACGGACGTCCTCGTTCTCGGCGACGGCGTCCTCGACCATCTCGAGAATCCCCTCCCGGTAGGTCTCGTTTGTCGGACAGATGTAGTCCCAGTCGAAGTACGAACGGTCTCTGGTGGCGCGCTCGCCGTCCTCGCTGAGGGGCGCGAGCGACTGGTCACCCTCGACGGCAGCGTTGTCTCCGAAACAGGAGATCATGTTGATACCCTCTGCGACCGGCGTCGTCGCACGACCGGTGACGTCTTTCATCTCGAAGAAGGCGCTCTCGAACTCCGGCCAGGTCAACTCTTCCTCGTTTCGCGTCACGACACCGTACATATCTCTGTGTTGGGTTGCGTGAACTTAAGCCCGCGATTTGTTGTGACCGGTTTCCGCGTCCGGGTCGGCGGGACCGGACAGACTATGTGTTCCCGGTCGTAACTCCCGGTAGAATGGCCGAGATGCCGACCGCAGTCGTCGTCGGTGGCGGTTCGACCGGCTGTGGCGTCGCCCGCGACCTGGCGATGCGCGGTGTCGGGGTCACGCTCGTCGAACAGGGAACCCTCACGAACGGAACGACCGGTCGGATGCACGGACTGCTCCACAGCGGCGGCCGGTACGCCGTCGCCGACCAGACCAGCGCACGCGAGTGTATCGGGGAGGCACAGATTCTGAAAGACATCGCGGGCCACTGTGTCGAGGCAACCGGCGGCCTGTTCGTCAAGCGTCCGGAGGACAGCGAGGAGTACTTCCAGCGGAAACTCCGGGGCTGTGAGGAGTGTTCGATTCCGACAGAGATACTCTCCGGGCGGGAGGTACGCGAGCGCGAACCCTCCCTGGCGGCAGACGTCGAGAAGGCGATTGCGGTGCCAGACGGCGCTGTCGACCCGTTCCGGCTCTGTGTGGCAAACGCAAAAGCCGCCGCCGAACACGGCGCACGGGTCGAGACACACGCGGAGGTAACAGACGTACTCCTCGAGGCCGGCGAGGTCGTCGGCGTCGAAATCGAACACGGTTCGGGTCCGGGCAAGCACACACACTGTACACCGGGAACCACGGAGCGAATCGAGGCCGACTACGTCGTCAACGCGACGGGCGCGTGGGCCGGACAACTGGGCGCGATGGCCGGCGTCGATATCGAGGTCAGAGCATCGAAGGGCGTGATGACCATCGTGAACTTCGAACGGGTCGACACCGTCATCAATCGCTGCAGAGAGAAAGGCGACGCCGATATCGTCGTCCCCCACGAGACGAACTGTATCCTCGGGACGACAGACGAGGAGGTCACAGACCCCGAGGCGTACCCCGAAGAGCAGTGGGAGGTCGACCTGGTGATCGACGAACTGTCGCAACTCCTGCCGGCGTTACAGGAGGCCCGGACGATTCGGTCGTACTGGGGTGTCCGGCCGCTGTACGAACCCCCGAGTCGGGAGACCGACGACCCGACAGACGTCACGCGGGATTTCTTCATGCTCGACCACGCCCAGCGCGACGGAGTGCCGGGGCTGGTCTCTGTGGTGGGTGGCAAACTCACGACACACCGGCTGATGGCAGAGCGGGTCACGGACCACGTCTGTGACAGACTCGGGGTCGACGACAGTTGCCAGACCGCAGACATCCCGCTCCCGGGCAGTCGCGACGAGACGGTGCTCGCGGACGCGATGGAGCGGTTTGGACTCTCCTCGCCGGTCGCCAGTCAGAGCGCGGGACGACTGGGTGACCGGACCGAGGCAGTGCTCGACACAGAGGAGCCAAACCCGGTCGTCTGTGGCTGCGAGGCCGTCACCCGCGCCGAACTGCAGGACGCTATCGCCGAGTCGGGAACCGACCTGAACGCCGTCCGCATCCGGACGCGGGCGTCGATGGGCAACTGCCAGGGCTGTTTCTGCGCGACCGGGATGGCCGCGGAGTTACACCCGGAGTACGACCCCGGACAGGCCCGGGCCGCGCTCGACGAGTTGACACAGGAGCGATGGGCGGGCCAGCGCCACGCCCTGTGGGGTGAACAGCTCTCGCAGGCGATGCTCACGTACGCACTGCACGCGACGACGATGAACCGCGACAGCGACCCCGGCGCCGACATCGACTTCGGGGCCTTCGACACCGGTCCGGAGGACGGAGAGACCCGCTCGGGCGGCGGGCGACGGACTGCGACCGACGGTGGTGGCGAGCGTGGCGGTTGAGCAAGACGTCCTCGTCGTCGGCGGCGGACTGGCCGGTCAGATTGCGGCGCTTTGCGCCAGGCGGACGGGCGCCCGGACGCGACTCGTCTCGGAGGCGGCGAGCACACTCGAACAGGCGAGTGGACTGGTCGACGTGCTCGGCTACACGCCGGCGGGTGAGGGGCCACTGGCCGACCCGCTGGCGGCGATACCGGAACTCCCCGAGAGCCACCCGTACTCGCGGGTGGGGCGGGAGGCAGTCGAGCGTGGACTCGGAGTGTTCGACGAGATTACCGGCGAGCGGTACTGTGGCGATCACACGCGGGCGAACGCGCTCGTACCGACCCACGGCGGGCGGGTGAAGCCGACGGCGCGGTATCCGGCCGCCACCGCCGCCGGCCTGGCCAGCGACGAGCGCGAGACGCTGCTGGTCGGGTTCGCCAGACTCACCGAGTTCGACGCCCCGCTGGCGGCGGCCCATCTCTGTTCGGCGACTCCGCCGACGGTCCGGGGCGTGACCGTCGAGTTTCCCGTCGAGGTGAGCGCAGACGCGGAGGCGACGCGGTTCGCACGCCTGCTCGACCGAGACACCGGCGAGGGTGTGGAGCGTCTCCGGCGTGGGCTGGCCGAGCGAATCGCCACAGAACTCGACGGCGAGGCGCGGGTCGGCCTGCCGGCGGTGCTCGGTCTCGACGACGCGGCGGCAGTTCGTCGGGAGATAGAGAGTCGTCTGCCGGCCGACCTCTTCGAGGTGCCGATGGGGCCACCGAGCGTCCCGGGGATGCGTCTCGAGGCCCTGCTGTGGGACACACTCGACGAGGCCGGTGTGCTCGTCGAGACGGGTACCCCGGTCGTCGGGTTCGAGAGCGAGGGTGACCGTGTCGCGTCGGTGACCATCGACCGGAACGGGACCGAGAGGGTGTACACCGCCGACCAGTACGTGCTGGCGACGGGCGGACTCGTCGGTCGGGGACTCGACTCAGACCGCGAGCGCGTCCGCGAACCGGTGTTCGACTGTCACGTCGCCCACCCGGCGGACCGCTACGACTGGTTCGAGGGCGACGCCTTCGGCGACCACCCGTTCGCCCGTTTCGGTCTCGACCCGGACGACCAGTTGCGGCCCCGCGACGCGGCCGGCGACCCGGAGTACGCGAACCTCCGCGCCGCGGGTTCGGTACTGGGCAACTACGATTTCGCGGCAGAGAAATCCGGCTCTGGCGTCTCGCTGGCGACGGGACACCACGCCGGTCGGTTGGCGGGCGAGCGCGCGTAACCGGGCCACACGACCGACAGAGCGTGCCCGCGAACGGCGGGGACGGGAGTGCCGGTAGCTCTGTACCAAGAGGGGTGGCAGTGGTCGTCGTCGGTCGGCCGACGGCCCAGGTTCGGGTGTGTACCGACCGCTTTTTGTTCTCACAGCGTGCGCCGCTCGAGTTCCGGGTCGATACCCGCCGCGGCCATGTCCTCGCGGACGCGCTCGCGGAGCGGGGTCGGAACGGTGTCACGTCCAACCGGAACTGCGATTTCGTGTGGACTCTCCTCGGGCGGGACTTTCCAGTAAATGATGCACCCGCTCGTGTCGTAGAACTCGATGCTGTAGCGGTCGGTCGCACCGCTGTAGTGGACGCGCGCGGCCGTCCCGTCGACGCGCCAGCCCTCGCGCTCACCGAGCGCGGCGAGTCGGTCGTCGGCCGTGTCGCCGCTCATTGCTCTGTGTCCGCTATCGCCGGCGGTTTCGGTCCGGTCGTGGGGCGTCTGGGCGGTCGCACGGGTTTCACCACGTCTCGACGACGCCGGCACGGACGTCTTCGGCACAGCCCTCGCAGTCGAGGTGGCCCGCCTCGAAGCAGGACGGACGGCCCTCGGCGTCGACAGTGACCACCCGGCGCTCGGCGTGCTTGCGGCAGACGATACGCCTGCTCTCCCCCGGGGCAGCCCCGTCGCGTGCGTCGACAAACGCCCGGCGTGCCTCCTCGTACTGGCGGCCCGCGCCGCGGAGTGTGGTCCGCAAGAAGCGCCCGACCCTGTCTGAGTCAGTCATACCTCGCAGTTGGGCCGGCAGCTACTAAGAGTCTCCGACAGACCCGTGACGCCCGCACCGACGACCGGACCGAAACCCTCCCTCTGGGAGCAGTACGGCGGTTTCACTTTCAGTTTGCTTGCCGAACCTTTTATACTATCGGGAACCAATCCTCGTACGTCTCCCACGGAAAACAGAGCGGAGACAGTGAGCAGACGATGACCGAGAAAAATTTGCGTACACACGCGGAGGAGATACACGAACAGTTTTCCGACCAGTTAGACGTGACAGTCGAGGAGGTCGAGGGTCGTCTCGACACGCTGGTCAACGAGTACAAGGTTCCGATGAGCGAGGCGCGCCGGAGCGCCACCAACGCGTATCTCGACGACGCGGGGATGGAGCGCGAGGACGTGGCGGGTGGCGACGAACACGTCGCTATCGGCGAGATAGACACACCCGAGGAGTGGGTCGACGTCACGGGGAAAGTCGTCGAGTTGCGAAACCCCGACAGCGACGCAATCGCGCAGGCGGGCACGCTGGGGGACGAGACCGGCACGATAGAGTTCGTCTCGTGGTCGACCTCGGAGCTGCCGACCGTCGAGGAGGGTGAGGTGTACCGCCTGGGTAACGTCGTCACCGACGAGTACGAGGGCCAGTTTTCGGTGAAACTCAACAGCACGACCACCATCGAGCGGGTCGACGAGGAGCTGGAGGTCAGCAACGACGACACAGAGGTCGAGGGGGCGCTCGTCGACATCCAGTCGGGTTCGGGGCTCATCAAGCGCTGCCCAGAGGAGGACTGCACGCGCGTACTCCAGAACGGGCGTTGCTCCGAGCACGGCGACGTCGAGGGCGAGTTCGACCTGCGAATAAAGGGTGTCATCGACGACGGCACCGCCGTCCAAGACGTCATCTTCGACCGCGAGATGACCGAACGACTGACCGACATCACACTGGAGGAGGCCCAGGAGATGGCGATGGACGCACTGGACACCTCCGTGGTGGCCGAAGAGATAACCGAGCGGATGCTGGGCCGGTACTACCGGGTGACCGGACCGACGTTCAACCGGTACGTGCTGGCAGACGAGGTGACAGAACCCGACCAGCCAGACCACGAGGCGGTTCTCATCAAGGCGAGGTCGATATAATGTCGAGTTCACCGACTCGTGAGGTCGCACGGCGGGTGTTCGCACGCGAGTTCAACGACGCGACACACACGTTCAAACAGAGCGACGACGACCTCGCACCACGGTACGCACTGCTGCCGACGGGGAAGCGCGCGAACCGGGTGTTCGTCGTCGGCACGCTCACACAGACCGAGGACGTCGGCGAGGACTCGGAGATCTGGCAGGGGCGCATCGTCGACCCCGACGGCGGGACGTTCTTTACCTACGCCGGCCAGTACCAGCCCGACGCCGCGTCGGCGCTGCGCGAACTCGACCCGCCGGAGTACGTCGCCGTTGTCGGCAAACCCGACACGTTCGAGACCGACGACGGGTCCGTGAACGTCTCGATGCGCCCCGAGTCGATTACGGTCGTCGACGAGACGACCCGCAACCGCTGGGTCGTCGAGACCGCAGAGCGGACTATCGAGCGGGTGCGAGAGTTCGAGGAGGATGCTGGCGACGGCGTCCAGATGGCACGCGAGGAGTACGACCTGCCGGTCGAGAACTACCGTCGTGTCGCCGTCGAGGCACTCGAGGGTCTCGACGCGGAACAAACCGGGTCGAGCACAGACTGAGCCGGGGGGGAGGGCACAGTTCGGGCGTAAACTATCCCGCAGTATTATATCGACCGGGACTGTACTCGTACAGTATGGATGAACAATCACACGGCACGGAGATGACCGTCTCTAGTGGAGGAATCACGGTCAACCAGCTGTACACGGAGGAGGAGTTCGACGTCCCCTCGGTGGTCCTCAGGATTGTTTCAAACCGCGAGGGGCCGACAGACGTGCACCTCGTCGTGCCGGAGATCGACGCCAGAAAGGTCGGGTTCCACCCGGAGTTCGAGGGCGAGTCGTGGTCGATAGACGACGACGTGCTGACCTTCGAGGCCGAGATTGGTGCCGACGAGGAGATAACGACAATCTACGCGGTAGAGACAGAGAACCCGGATGTCTGTCACCGGGCCATGGAGAGTCTGCAGATAGAGACGACCGTCCCCGCCGACGACGACAGCTCGAACAGTCCAGAGAGCAACGGGGCCGCGCCAGAGACGACCGACACGGAGGAGGCTGTCGACGACACGGAGAGTACGGGGGAGACAGAACTCGAGGAGGAGAGCGCGAAACCCGAGGAAGACGGAGTCGAAGCAGACGACGAGGACGTGGAAACCGAGGCAGACAGAGAGGAGGAGACCGACGAGGGGGGTACCGAGGAGATAGCGGTCACCGACGGACACACACAGGAAGCGGGACTCGCCGAACAGCCGACCGACCAGTTGGTCGACGAACTGGTTGTCCGGTTCGAGAACAACGAACTCTCGGAACAACAGCGCCAGCAGTTTCGGGCGGTGGGGCTGGAACCGGCCGGGCAGGCCGGCGCAGACGACGCGCGAATCACGGACCTCCAGCGCCGGATGAGCGACGTCGAGGCGTTCACCGAGTCGATAGAACGGTTGTTCGAGCAGCACGGACCGCCGGCGGAGGTGTTCGACGAGTTCGAGCGGCGTGTCGCCGCCGTCGAGGACGTCGACGAGCGGGTCGACGCAGTCGACGAGGGTCTCGACACAGTGCGCGAGGAGGTCGAGACGACGGCCACGCGGGTGGACGGCGTCGAGGCAGATATCGACGATATCGAGGCGACCGTCGAAACCGTCGAAACAAACGTCGAGGAGGTCACAGAGACCGTCGAGGTCGTCGAGTCAGACGTGGCGCAACTCGAAGAGACAGTCGCAGATATCGAGGGACTCGGTGAATCACTCCGGGAGGAGGTGAGCGACATCGACGAGACCGTCGAGGAGGTGAACACCAGTACAGCGGCCGTCGAGGGCGACCTGCGTGCGGTCGAGGACTGGCTCGCCGGGGTCGACGACCGCCTCGACACGCTCTCGGACGAACAGTCCGAGGTGGCCTCGGAGTTCGACGAGTTCGAGTCACAGGTCGGCGACATGACCGAGAAAGTCGAGGAGATAGAGGCGGGTGTGACGAGCATCGAGTCGGCAGTCGAGGATATCGAGGCCGATATCGAGGACGTCGAGGCCGAGGTCGAGGAGATAGAGGAGTGGCGCGAGCGCGTGACGGGCGCACTCGAAGTGTTCATGCAGGAGTAACACGAAAACCCCATGAGTAGTACCCGACGGTACGGTCAGAACGATGACTGACTCCGACAGCCAAGAGTACGCCAGGTCACTCGCCGGAAAAGCGGATATCCGGGCAGAGATGGCATCGACTGTCGTCAAGTACGTGTTCCAGAACCCGAACGACAGCCCGATTGCTATCCACCTCCGACAGTCGGTTCCAGAGTCAGTCGACGCGTCGCGTGTCAGCTTTACAGCAGAGTATCACGGCGAGTCGTGGACCAACAGCGAGGGGGCCCTCGAATTTCGCGTCGACCTCTCTGCCGGCGAGACCGTGCGAACGGCGTACGCGACACCGTCGGCCGACATAGAGGCGATACAGGAACAGATTGGCGGAGCGACGATTGCGGTTCTCGACAGGAACGGAACCGAAATCGAGCGGTTGACCGGGCTGCAACCCAGTGTCGTCGCCACCGGAGACGAGGACGCCCCGGCGAACCCGCTCACGACCGGCGGCGAACTTCGTCCTCTCGGAGCGAGTACCAACGACCCCGAAGGTGATGGGGTGAGCGGGAGCGAGGACCAACACGAGAACAGGGGTGACGGTACCGGGGAGGACGAGTCGGAAACCTCCGGGAGCGTCGAGAGCGGACACGAGGAAACTGCAAAGAGAGAGGCCGAAACCGGTAGCAGAGACGAGTCTGAGGGCACAGAAGAAAGCGACTCCGAGGACGAGACTGTGGGGCGAGACGAGGACACGGCAGAGAGTGACCCCGAGACACCGGAGGAGACTGCCACCGAGGCCGGAGAGGAGGCCGCGGACGAGTCGGGGGAAACCGAGGCAGATACCGGTCCAGAGGCGGCCGAGGCCACAAAGGAGGGCGAGGGCGAACCGTCGGACGGGAACGAGCCAGGGAGTGAAACTGACAGAGGAGGAAGCGAGTCCGGAGACGGAGCCAAATCCCGAGACACAACCACAACCGACGAAACCGAATCCAGAGACGAGGAGACAGACGGCAAAGCGGTCGAGCGAGAGGCAAAAAAGGGGGTCGAGGACGACGTCGACGGAGGTGAGAGCGGAGCCGGCACCGATACAGGGGGAACCGAACCCGAGCGAGAGGGGGTGGACAGCGTCGACGAGGGGACAACTGAAGTCGAAACCGGAGAGGAGAGAATCGAGGCCGACACCGAGGAGGAGGTGTCCGAAGACGAAACCGACGAAGCGGGAACTGGGGAAGAAGTCGAAGACGACGCCGACAACGCAACTGTCGAGGGCAGTGCCGAGGGAGAACTCGGAGCCGATGCGGACCAGCGAGAGGACGAAACCGACCGAGACGGGGCCGACACCGACGACGGAGGTGAGAGCGAAACCGACCGAGACGGGGCCGACACCGACGACGGAGTGGCCGAGAGCGAGACCGACGCCGACGACGGAGTGGCCGAGAGCGAGACCGACCGAGATGGGACCGAGGCCGACGAGAGAGCGGTCGAGGCCGAACCCGGTCAGAGAGTAACCAACACCCAAACCGAGGAATCAGAGGGCGAGACAGGCAGTGACGAGGAGACAGTCGAGGGCGAAACCAACGAGCAGAACGACGAAACTAGCACCGACGAGGAGGGGCCTATCGCAGACACGAGCGAACAGGAGGTCGAGTCCGAGGCCGACGTTACCGTCGAAGTCGGCCCCGAAGCAGACGAGAGCGAGGCCGGAGACCAGTCCGGAGGGGGCGTCGAAGCCGATACCGACGAGGGGGAAACACAGGTCGGAACCGCCGAGGCCGAAGCCGAACCGGACGAACAACCCGAGAACGGACCAGACGAGAGCGCCGAAGCCGAACCGGACGAACAACCCGAGAACGGACCAGACGAGAG
>CAZHPM010000019.1:0-14503 GCA_964534485.1 uncultured Halobacteriales archaeon | reverse complement strand
ACTCACAGCAGAGCGTCGACGGGGACGAAACAGACGAGGACTCACAACAGAGCGTCGACGGGAGCGAGACGGACGACAGTCCCGTTCGGGACCGGAACATCGACAAAGAGAACAAAGAGGACGACAGTTCGGAGTCGTCGGGGATTCTGGACCGACTCCGTTCGAAGTTCTGAGCGTCGGGAGCACTCGACGGCGTCAGCCAAACAGTGCCCGCGCGTCGTCGATTGCCTCGACCATGGTGTCGATTTCGTCTTTCGTATTGTATATGTAAAACGACGCGCGCGCTGTCGCGGTGACGCCAATCTTGTCGTGAAGCGGTTGCGTGCAGTGGTGGCCCGCGCGGATGGCGACGGCGTAGTCGTTGAGCACCTCGGAGAGGTCGTGGGCGTGGACGCCGTCGACGTCGAAGGCGACCAGTCCGGCCCGGCGTTGACCCTGTCCGGGACCGAACACCTCTATGTCGTCGAACTCCGCGAGCCGGTCGAGGGCGTACTGTGCGAGTTCGTGTTCGTGTCGTTCGATGCGTTCACGACCGATGTCGTCGATGTAATCGGCGGCCGCCGCGAGCGCGATTCCCTGTCCGATTGGTGGCGTGCCGGCCTCGAACTTCCAGGGGAGTTCGTTCCACGTGGCATCCTCGTAGGAGACACTCCGTATCATCTCGCCGCCGTAGAGAAACGGCTCCATCTCCTCCAGGATGTGCTGTTTGGCGTACAGTCCACCGATTCCCGTTGGACCGACCATCTTGTGTCCCGAGAACGCGAAGAAGTCGATACCGAGTTCCTCGACGTCGATTGGCATGTACGGAATCGACTGTGCGCCGTCGACGAAGATGTACGCCCCGTGGTCGTGGGCGAGTTCGCCGAGTTCCTCGACGGGGTTGATGATTCCCAGCGTGTTCGAGACGTGGACGACACTCACCATCTGGGTGTCGTCGTCGATCAGTTCTTTCGCGTGTTCCATATCGAGGTAGCCGTCCTCGTCGACACGAATGTACTCGACGTCTGCGCCGGTACGTTTCCCGATCTGTTGCCAGGTGACCAGCGAGGAGTGGTGTTCCATCTCCGTCGTGACGACAGTGTCGCCGGGTTCGAGTTCGTTCAACCCCCAGGCGTACGCGATCAGGTTCTCCGACTCGGTGGCGTTGCGAGTGAATATCATCTCCTCGCGGCCGCCACTCGCGCCGATGAACTCTGCGAGACGGTCGTGTGCGTCCTCGTAGGCGATACTGGCCTTCTGACTGAGCTGGTGCAGTCCACGGTGGACGTTCGCGTTCGTCTCCCGGTAGTAATCGGCAATCGAGTCGATTACTGGCTCGGGTGTCTGTGAGGTTGCCGCGTTGTCGAGGTAGACGAGTTGCTCACCGCCAAACTCGCGTTCGAGAATCGGGAAGTCGGCACGGATTGCCTCGACGTCGAGGGCATCGGACTCTGTTGTTGCCATTGAATACACACAGGGGCCGGACGAACAACATTATTTCGGTCTGCCGAAACTCTGGTTGTGTGGGGGATAAACTCAGCTCCTGTTTCCGCTCTGTTGCTCGACCCGAATCACACCGACCATCCCCGCCTCCTCGTGTGGGACACAGTAGTAGTTGTATACGCCGGGCACCTCGAACGTGTGTTCGTAACTGCTCCCCGGAACGAGTTTTCCGTCCTGACCCGAGGAGTTCCAGTCGTCCCGGGCGGCCGCTTCGCTGTCGAAGCCCCCGGAGGCCCAGTACTCTGCCTCGTCGGGATAGGCGTCCTGGTAGGCCGTGACAGTGTGAGAGTGTGAACTCGTGTTCTGGAACTCGACGGTCGTTCCGGGGGTGACGGTCAGGTCGTCCGGGCGGTAGGCAACCTGTGTCATCCCCACGGCGTTGTCGCCAGTCGGCTCTCCGCCGGCGAAACACCCTGCGAGCGCGGCGGTTACGCCGGAGCCGACGGCGGCGAGAAGTGTCCGGCGGTCCATACGAGAGTTTCCGGACGCGAGGAACATAGGCACCGCGATTCGTGACGGCCGGGGAGTGGACAGAAGGGAAACGGCTTTTACTCGAACGGGCAGACGATGAGATATGAGCAACGGGGACGACTCGGCGGAGTCAGAGACGGCAGAGGGTGACTCCGACCAGGAGACGATACGGCCGGAGGTGTTCGAGCAGCGACTCGACAGCGCCGAGGAGACGGTGGACACGGCAGAGACAGAGCGCGACCTCGACCAGGCCGAGGTGACAGTCGACAGAGTCGAGTCTGACCTCGACGCCGCCGGTCTCCAGACGGGGAAAGAGGACGACGCCGAGAGACTCCGGGAGGAGTTCGAGGACCGGATTGGAGGGCTCCGCGAGCGCATCGACGAGCAACGCGGGCCGTACGCCGACGATGTCGTCGACGTACTCGCTGACGCCGGGCAGAGGATAACCGAAAACGAGTGGGCCAGAGAGGGGTTGACAGAGATTACGGCGGCGGTTGGAGCGTTTCTCGGCACTGCAGACACACACCTCGACGTGTCGGTCCGACTCGACGTGGGAACGGACGAACACCGCGAGACGGCCGACGCGGACAGAGACGAACGGACCGACGACCTCGCTTCGGCACTGTCGGACGCCGCCGACGCGGTGGCCGACGCGGGACTGGACCCCGACGACGACGCCGACACGGTCGCCGAACTGCTGGAGGCCGCCGAGACACTCGCGGAGACGGTAGACGGCGCGCAGGTGTTTGGCGACCTCGAGATTCGCGAGCAACTCGACCGGGAGGGGTTTTACGACGTGCTCGACCCCGAGAACCGCAAAGATTTCCCGCCCGAGTGGAACGCGGTCAAACTCTACGAGCAACGCGGGGAGGTCGAACCGATTCTCGCCGCGCTCGACAAACTCGACTCGGAGTTCATGCAGGAGAACGTGCTCGATGCCTTCGAGCATATCGCTCCGGCAGAGGCGTACGACGCAGTCGAGTCGCTGGCACAGCGGCGCAACGAGCAACCCGTGCGTGTGCTGGGGCGTATCGGTGACGAGCGTGCCTGTGACATGCTGCACGGGTTCCTCGGTGGCGGCGACATCTCGCTGGAGAAGACAACACTGTGGGCACTGGGCGCGGTCGGGAGTCGCGAGTCGACCGAACCGGTCGCACAGCGACTCGTCGCCGACAACGCGGAGGTGCGCTCTGCCGCGGCGCGCGCGCTTGGCTGTATCGGTGACACGCGGGCGATCGACCCCCTCGAGAGGCGTCTCGCCGAGGACGACACGAACACTGTCAGGGCCAGTGCCGCGTGGGCGCTCAACCAGATCGGCACCGAGCGCGCCCTTGAGGCCGTCACGGCCTACGACGACGACCGTTCGTATCTGGTGCAGGTCGAAATCGAGCGTGCGGCCGTCTGAACCGGGACGACCCGTCGGCAGTCGAAACGTTGATTCGGCCACGGACTGCTGATTCTGATGAATGGGACTGTCGGCGCTGGTCGCCGAGTTTCGGTCAGAACGGGTCACGACTCGCACAGCACTGCTCTTTGGCACACTGACTGGTCTGCTCGGTGTCGCTCTCGCCGCGAGCCAACTCGCGAACTCGCCACAACTGGATTACCACGCCTACTACTTCGCCGGCCGGGCGGTGCTCGAGGGGGAGCCGTTCGTCGGAACGGCGATTCACGAGGGGAGTTTCCTCACCGAGAAGGAGTACGTCTACACGCCGGTCACTGCGCCGGTGTTCCTGCTCTACGGGCTCTTTCCGCGGTGGCAGTTTGGCTACGTGCTCAACATCGCACTCCTGCTCGTGGTGTTCTACCTCGTTGCCCGGTTGACCGTCCGGCACGTCGAGGGCCTCGGTGTCGACCTGAAGCGGATGGACCGGTGGCTGATTCTCTCTTTCTCGCTGTTCTCCGGGCACACGATTCTCGGACTCTACCGCGGGAACGTCGACCCGGTTATGTTGTTGCTGGTCACGGTCGGCTTTCTCGCGGTCGAGCGGGGTGACCAGTTACAGGGTGGCGTCGCGTGGGCGGTGGCGGCCCTGTTCAAACTCTTTCCCGCCTTTCTGGGTCTCTGGTTGCTCTACCGCCGGGCGTACCGCGCCGCCGCGGCGGCTATCGTCACCGGCCTCGGGATGGTGGGGGTGGGTGTCGTGTTGTTCGGCGTCGACGCACACGTCGCGTTCGTCGAGTTTATTCTGAACGAGCGGAGTCGGAAGGCGGCCTTCGAGGGCGGGTTGGAGCCGGAGTTTCTGACAATCACGCTCCGTCGGCCGCTGTCACAGTTTCTCGCACTCTCGGGTAACGAATTGATCGTGGTTTCGACGGCGCTGGTCGCGCCGTTTCTGGCGCTGATCTACCGACAGACCGACTCCGCCCGGGACCGGACGGTCGCGTTTTTCGCGACACTGGTCGCGCTGCTAGTCACTGTCGTCCCGTCGACGCTGAACTACGTGGTCTACCTGTTTTTTCCGCTGCTCGCGCTGTTGTACCTCGTCGAGGACCGACCGACGAAACTGCTGTTCGTCGCTGGACTCGTGCTGGTGAGCGTGCCGCTGTACCCACAACACGTCGAGTTGATAGTCGAGGGGGTGCCGCTGTCTGCCGGCGTGGCAGACGCCGTCGTGACCGGAACGCGGTCGGTGTTACGGTACGCGTCGGTGCCACTGTGGGGTTGTTCTCTGTTCTTCCTCGGGGCGCTCCGGTACGTTCACCTGCCGGCGCGAGAGAACCGGCGGTCCGGACAGGTCGTCGAGGAGTAAACAGACCGTGCGGTGACCGGGCAGATTGCCCGGAGGGCAAGGACTATGCCAGTCGCGTTCGTTTTCTGACAGAGAGGCCAGTATCCGTGGAAATCTCGAGCAAACTCCTGTGTCTGTTCAGCGCAGATATCTCACAGACTGGCGACGAGTACGTTGTCGAAGTGCCGCGCCGCGAGGTAGAGTCGGGCGCGGTCGAACCGGGCGAATCGTACCGGGTCGCGCTCGTCGCCGCCGGGGAACGGCCGGCGCCAGACGACCACCCGCGTGACGAACCACAGCCGCCGGTCGAACCGGGCGAAATCCGGTACGTCGAAATCGAAGATATCGGCAAACAGGGCGACGGCATCGCGCGCGTCGAACGTGGCTACGTCATCATCGTCCCGGGTTCGGAAGTCGACGACCGTGTCAAAATAGAGGTGACAGAGGTCAAATCGAACTTCGCGGTCGGCGAGGTACTGGGCGAACCGTAGCCGTACCCGGCCGTACCACCACGACTCGTGGAGTCTGTCTCCTACCCGTCGCGCCGCCAGTTGCCGGCGGGAGTCGACCCCGGCAGCCGGCAAGAACCACAAGACGACGGCCGATTAACCGGACGTACCAAACCCTATATGTCTGTCTGGCACCTCCAGTGGTAGTGTGACCACTACCGCTGCCCCCGTCGAGACACCACGACTATCGGAGAAACAACGCGAGATACTCGGCTACCTCAGAGAACACGCCGACGAACAGACGTATTTCAAATCGCGGCTCATCGCGGACGAACTCGGGATGTCTGCGAAGGAGGTCGGCACCAACATGACCGCCATCGCGGACGGCGAGTACCAACTCGAGGTCGAAAAGTGGGGGTACTCCTCCAGCACGACCTGGATGGTGACCCGGCCGTCGAACGACTGACCCTCTCGACACGACATCGGGTGTGTCGTTGCCTCGCCCGTCGGAACTCCGTCGACGGGTCGACACGACAGGGCGAGCAGACGCGGTCTGCCGACCCGGTAACGGTCTGCGTGACAGTCGAGACGACACCAAGCGGCGTCTCTCGACGGGAGTGTGACGGGCCCGGTGTCGGCGTCGGTTCCGACACGGGGACTGTGGCGGGAGATTTTTTTATCCAGACAGTCGTAGGAGGTGACAGTAGCGATGACGACAGTGACCGTCGACCGTTCGAGCGAAGCGGCGACCGACCTCGTACGAGAGGCCTTCGAGCGAACAGAGGCGATCAAACTCTACCACGTCGGCGACAGTCGCGCAGTCGGAAAGACCGGTGTTGGACTGTTCAGTTGGGGCGAACGCGTCGTCGTCGAGTACTCGGAGGCCGGGGCGGAACAGAGCGCGCTCTCGGTGCGTGGCGAGCGCGAGGTTCCGTTCAACATCACGGCCAGCGTGGCAGACGTCGAGGCAGACGTGCTCGACGAGTTGGCCGCGCTCGCAGGCACAGAGAACCCCACGGGCGGGGATAGAACACCCACACAGACCACCGAGGTTCCCCGGGCCGAGGACCTCCCCTCTGGCACCGTGTCGGCGGTGCTCTTTCTGGGCGTGTTTCTCCCGCTCGTCTTCGTGCCGACTGCCCTGCTCGGAACCGATATCGTCGAGATAGTCGACCAACCGGTTCTCTCGATTGGATTCCTGGCGGTGTGGTTCGCCCTGATAGGGAGTGCTGGGATGCTCGTGACGTGGTACTACGAGGGAACCCTCCGGCAGCGTCTCCCGGTCTGAACCGCCCGCCGTCTCTCCTGTTCTCTCCGCAGAGTGGTCACACTCGCGCGACTCGCAACGGGACCACGGCCCGACGCTCGGCGGTATCTGTATAGCTAGACTGATTTCGAGTCGTCATCTGTATAGATAGCACCCCAACACAGGGGGATGGCTTTCGTCTGTACAGATACAGATGTCACAGACACAGACGACAGACGCGGTGGTGTCGACGCGAAACGCACGCCGAACCTACTACCTCGGCGAACCAGTCCACGCCCTCGACGGGGTGTCGCTCTCGCTGCCGGAGGGGTCGTTCACGGCGGTGATGGGTCCCAGTGGCTCTGGCAAGAGCACGCTGATGAACCTGCTGGGTTGTCTGGACACGCCAGACGAGGGAGCGGTCGAGATAGACGGTCAGCGCGTCGCCGGACTGTCGGAGGCACAGCGAGCGCGGCTCCGGGGGACGGAGATCGGGTTCATCTTCCAGACGTTCAACCTGATGCCCCGGTTGACCGCCGCCGAGAACGCGACACTGCCGATGGTGTTCAACAAGGACGTCGACGTGGGCCGCCGCGAGCGCGCCGAGCAACTGCTCACGCGGGTCGGACTCGGTGACCGACTCGACCACGACCCGACCGAACTGTCGGGCGGGCAGCGCCAGCGGGTCGCAATCGCCCGGGCGCTGGTCAACGAGCCCTCGCTGGTGCTGGCCGACGAGCCGACCGGTAACCTCGACACCGACACCGGCGCGGAGATAATGGACCTCTTCGAGGAACTCCACGCCGAGGGGCGGACCATCCTGATGGTCACCCACGAGCGCCAGATTGCCGAACACGCAGACCAGATTGTCCACTTGGTCGATGGCCAAATCGAGGAGGTCGAACGGCTCGGTGACAGCGCCGGCGGACAGGAGGTGATGGTTCATGAAGCTGACTGAGAGCGTCCGGATGAGCTGGCGGGCGATAACGGGCCACAAACTGCGGTCGACGCTGACGACGCTGGGTATCGTCATCGGTATCGCGGCGGTCATCACGTTCATGGTGCTCGGTGGTGGCCTGGAACAGGACGTTCTGGGCGATATCGAGACCGAGGAGGCCCCGACGATGCAGGTCGTGACCCAGCCCGAGAGCGGCGGCCTCAGCGGCGGACAGCAGGTGTCGACGCCGATATACACGGCGAGTGACGTGGCGGCAGTGTCGAACATCTCCGGTGTCGACTCTGTCACGCCGACGGCCTCGCTGTCGGCCGTGCAGTTGACACACGGCGAGGAGACCATCACCGGTGGTTCGGGTTCCATCTACGGCGTGAGCGCGACCAATCCCGACCGGTTCGACGCGGAACTGTACAACGTGACCGCGGGTGAGACGTTTAATTCGCAGGACGAGGCCGTCATCAACGAGCGGATGGTCGACCTGAAAGAGGAGGTCGGCGGCGAGAACCTCACCGTCGGCGACGAGATCACCATCACGCTGCAGGACGACAGAGAGCTGAACCTGACCGTGAGTGGGGTCGTCGAGCAGAACACCGGCGGCGGACAGCCACGGGTGTTCGTCCCGCTCCAGTACTACGACACGACTGTCGAGACGCCGAGCGGCACAGAAGAGCGTGCCTATCCGGCGCTGCTGGTGCGCGCAGAGAGTGTCGACCAGCTCGAATCGGTCCAGGAGGATGTCGACGACTACTTCCAGAACGAGTCTGTCGCCAAAGAGCTGAAAAACGAGGGGTACACCATCGAGGTGCAGACCATCGAGGACGCCATCGACCAGTTCACCTCGTTCCTCGACCAGCTCCAGCTGTTCATCGGCGGCGTCGCCGGCCTCTCGCTGTTCGTCGGCTCCATCGGCATCGCCAACATCATGATCGTCAGCGTCACCGAGCGCACGCGGGAGATCGGCATCATGAAAGCCGTCGGCGCGAAGAAACGCGAGGTCATCCAACTGTTCCTCGTGGAGTCGCTCGTCCTCGGGGTGATCGGTGCCATCTTCGGTATCGCGCTGGGACTCGGCGTCGGCTATCTCGCCGTGTCCATTCCCGGGTGGCCGATGGTCGTTCCCCTCGATTGGATCACCATCGCCGTCGTCGTCGGCGTGCTGGTCGGTGTGCTCGCGGGCCTCTACCCGGCCTGGCGCGGTGCCCGCGTCGACCCCATCGAGGCACTCCGCCGTGAGTGACTCTCGACCCCACACACGACACACCTGACAGCCGCGGCGTCCACCGGCGAACGCGCTGAATCGGCGGCTCCTTTTCGACTGGAGTCGGCAGTCAAGACAGCAGCGACCGACTCGCGTTTGCGGCGAGCAGACTCCCGGTGACGACGACACCGGCCATCGCGACCGCCGGATTCAACAGGCCGACGAGGGCGGCGGGCACCGCGACCACGTTGTAGGTCAGCGCCAGCGTGGCGTTCTGGCGGACGCGCCGGTCGGCCGCGCTGGCGAGCGCGAACGTGGTCTCGATCGTCTCGAGGTCGTCTGTCGCGATGGCGATGTCGGCGGCGTCGGAGGCGAGTGCCGTGCCACTGGCGAGCGCGATTCCCAGGTCTGCCCGCGCGAGCGCCGGCGCGTCGTTTGTGCCGTCGCCGACCATCGTGACGTGGCCCGCCGTCTGCAGGCGACCGACGGCCGCGGTCTTTCCCTCGGGTGGGATGCCGGCGATGACGCGCTCGACGCCCGGGTGGCCCTCGAAGGCCGTCGCCGCCGCCGGGTCGTCGCCGGTCAGTACGACCACGTCTGCCGTCTCCGAGAGTCGGCCCAACACCTCGTCCCACCCCTCCCGGGGCTGGTCGTCGAGCACGACCACTCCCGTGGCGTCCCCGTCGCGCCCGACGACAACGGGTAACTGCCCGGTCTGGCGCACCGTCTCGACCCGGTCGCGCAACTCCGCAGGCACCGACCACTCCTGCTCGGCGAACAGGTCCGGGTGGCCGACCAGACAGTCGGTGCCGTCGACGACGCCCGCCACGCCCCAGGCGTGACTCTCGAAGGCCTCGACCCGGTCGGACCCCATCTCGCCGGTCGCGGGCCGCGCGTCTGTGCCGCCGTCGGTCGCTGGCCGGGAGTCCGCCAGCGTATCGGTTTCGACGAACTCGACGAGCGCGGCCCCGGCCGGGTGGGACGCCCGGCGTTCGAGCAGCGCGGCCGCCGCCAGCGACTCTCTGGGCGCGTCGGCCTCGACGACCCGCATCTCACCGGTCGTGAGCGTCCCCGTCTTGTCGAGGACGACGACGTCCGTCTCGCGAAGACGCGCGAACACCGTCTCGTCGAAGACGACGATACCGTGTGCGAGCGCCGCCCGGATGTTCGTCGCCACCGAGAGCGGCGTCGCGAGCGCCAACCCCCACGGCGAGGCCGCGAGCACCACGCCAAGCGAGGAGAGAACGGCGGCGAGGAGGCCGCGACCGAGCGCCAGCGAGACCACCGCGGCGAGGGCCGCGCCGACGAGGAGCACGGGGACGACGACGGCGGCGAGGCGGTCGGTGCGGCGCTGGAGTCCGTGTGTGGCGCTCCGGAGGAGCCACACCGCCGTCGTGATGCGGTCGATACTGCTGGTCGGCGGGTCGCCGACACGGACGAGCGCGGCGTCGCCGGTGACGACAGACCCGCCGACGATGCTCTCCCCGGCACGCTTGGTGACCGGCCGGGATTCGCCGGTGACCACCGACTCGTCGACGGTACACTGCCCCTCGGCGAGTACGCCGTCGACGGGGACCCGTTCGCCCTGCCGGACGAGCACGCGGTCGCCCGGCACGAGGTCTGCGACGTCGACGGGTTCCGTTCCAGAGGGGAGCGCGAGGCGGGCCTCGTCGGTGCGGGACATCGTCAGGTCGGTGAGTCGGTTCATCGCGCGCTGTTTGACCACCGACTCGTAGAAGATAACGGCGACAGTTGTCGCCGTCGCGACGGTCGTCAGGTCGAAGTAGATGTCGATGCGACCGGCGAGCAGCGCCACGAGGCTGTAGACAAACGCCGTCAGGACCGTCATCGCCACCAGCAGGTCGGTGTTCGGTCGCCGGAGTCGGAGGCTGACGTACGCCCCGCGCAACAGCGGCAGTCCGGTGAAAACGACCACGATTCCGGCCGAGACCAGAAAGACCGGCAACAGGAGCAGTCCGCCGCTCTCGACGACGCCACCCGCGAAGATGTCGTACGGGAGCAGTCCGAACTGTGCGGGGTAGAACACCGCGACGTAGGGGAGCAGAATAAACGCCCCGACCATGACGCCGGCGACGTACCGGAATCCCAAGAGGTCGTCGAGTGCGCGGGTGTCGCCCTCGGCGAGGGCGCTCGCGGTCGATTCGCTGTCTGTCTCCTCGCGGTTGACCGCACGGTATCCGACCGTCGACAGCGACTCACTGACCGCCGATTCGGTGGTCTGGTCGGGGTCGTAGACGACGCCGACCGTCTCGCTGACGTAACTCGCGGTGGCGTCGTGAACCCCCTCCTGGTCGGTTGCTACCCGTTCGAGAAACGCCTCGCAGGTCGCCGAGTGCATCCCGGCGACGTGGAAAAAGGCTCGCGTGCCGTCGGTGTGGGTTTCGGTGGTCGTGGTGGTGTCTCCGTCCCCGTCGAGTGTGTCGTCCGCGTCCCGACAGCCAGCAGAGCAGTAACCGCCCTGCTCTCGGGCGGTGTCGGACGTCGCGCGGCCACAGAACTGGCACTGGCTGTCTCCTGGCACGGCCGGCACCTGTCTGCCCCGAACGCGGTGTCTCGGGGGTTTCAGACTGTCGGTCGGTGTGGCGTCGGGCGCGTCGACACGTCAGTTTCTTTCCGCGAGCGGACGAACGTGTGGGTATGGACTACGAGCAGTCGCGGTCGCTGTACGACAGAGCGCTTGGCGTGCTCCCTGGCGGCGTGAACTCCTCGGTGCGCGCGGTTCGGCCGTACCCGTTTTTCGTCGAACGCGGTGACGGCGGGCACGTTATCGACGCCGACGGCAACCGGTATCTCGACTTCGTCATGGGGTACGGGCCACTGCTGCTCGGTCACGACCTGCCCGAACCCGTGCAGGCCGCGGTCCAGCAGCGAGCGAGCGAGGGACCGATGTACGGCGCACCCACCGAGGTCGAGGTCGAACTCGCCGAGTTTCTCGCCCGACACGTTCCAAGCGTCGAGATGACCCGCTTCGTCAACAGCGGCACCGAGGCGACGGTGTCTGCGGTTCGACTCGCCCGGGGGTACACCGGGCGGAACAAGATCGTCGTCATGCAGGGTGGCTACCACGGCGCACAGGAGTCGACACTGGTCGAGGGGAGTGGCACGGACACCAGTCCGTCGAGTCCGGGGATTCCCGACACCTTCGCCGAGCACACGCTCACCGTGCCGTTCAACGACGAGGCGGCTATCAGGGCGCTTTTCGACGACTGTGGCAACGAGATTGCGGCGGTGCTGACCGAACCGCTTCTTGGCAACAACGGTATCGTCTACCCGGTCGATGGCTACCTGGAGACGCTCAGACAACTCACCAGCGAGTACGACTCGCTTCTGATTTTCGACGAGGTAATCACGGGGTTCCGGGTTGGCGGTCTCGGGTGCGCGCAGGCGAAGTTCGGCGTCACGCCCGACGTGACCACATTTGGCAAAATCGTCGGCGGCGGGTTCCCCGTCGGGGCGATTGGCGGTCGCGCGGAGATAATCGAGGCGTTCACACCCGCCGGCGAGGTGTTCCAGGCCGGCACGTTCTCGGGGCACCCGGTGACGATGGCCGCCGGAGTTGAGACGCTCCGGTACGCCGCCGAGAACGACGTCTACGACCACGTCAACGGCCTCGGCGAGCAGTTGCGGGCCGGATTGACCGATATCGTCGCCGACCAGGCACCCCAGTACACCGTCGTCGGCACGGACAGCATGTTCAAAATCGTCTACACCCGCGAGGGGACGACCGACGACACCTGCTGTGAGGCGGGTTGTCGGCAGCGCCCGGACTGCGGGCGATACGACGCCTGCCCGAAGACCGGAGCGGACGTTTCGCGTGCCGACACGGAGCGCTGGGAGCGGTTGTTCTGGCCCGCGATCAGAGACGAGGGCATCTTCCTCACGCCCAACCAGTTCGAGTCACAGTTCGTCTGTGACGCACACACCGAGGAAGACGTCGAGCAGACACTCGAGGCCTACAAGCGCGTGCTCTGAGATGACCGACGACGTCGACGCCTCGGCAGACCGGCGACTGTTCGAGCGGGGCCCGGAGACGGCGACGGCGTTCGTCGCCTGTGGACCGGGTGTCGCGCGTGTCGAGTTCGCCGCCGACCGGGTGGGCCAGTACACGCTCGCACACCGCGTTTCGGCGAATGACGTGGCCGCGACCGACAGCCACGTCGTCGCCGGAACCACGGAGGGCGTGCTCGTCGACGACGGCAGCGGCTTCGAGCGCGTCGGCGACCAACGGGCAGTGGCGGTGGGACTGGACGGCGAGCACGCGCTCGCGGCGACGGCGGAGGGGGGTGTACACCGGTACGCGCTCGGGACCGACGACCGGGAGACCGTCGGCGAGGTGTCCGACCCGCGGCGGTTCGACGGCGCGTTGCTCGCGGCCGCAGACGGCCTCTACCGCGTCGGCGAGGCTCTGGAGGCGCTCGGCATCGACGGCGTCGCCGACTGCGCGAGCGGGGCGGACGGGTTGTTCGCGGCCACCGACGCCGGCCTGTTCCGGTTCGCCGACGGGGTCTGGCACCGGGAACACGACGGCGAGAGCCGCGCCGTCGCCGCGAGTGGTGCCCGCGTCGACGCCGTCGACGAGACGGGCGTGCTCGAACGGGTCGACGGCGCGTGGCAGCGCCTCGGAGAGGTCGAGACCACGCCGGTCGACATCGCACACGGGCGGCGACTGTCCGGTGTCACGGCGGCGGGGACACTGCTGGTCGAGACCGACACGGGCGGGTGGCGCTCACACCCACTCGGTCTCCGGGGGGCGGTCGCGCTGGCCGTTCGATAACCTCAACTGCCGGCAGTCCGAACCCGGAGTATGCGATACCGGTTGACGAGTGTCGAACGGGTCCACGAGGAGGGGTCGTGGCTGTTCACTGTCAAGAACAGTCGGGGCAACGAGCAGGAGGTAGTGCTCGTTCCCTGCGAGAACGGGTCGCCGGTCGAGGCGTGGGTCAACTGCTGTACACACCAGGAACAGCGCCTCCACCGAAAGGAGGTCGGCGCGGTGTTTCGTGACGGCGGTATCGTCTGCCCGAAGCACGGTTCCGTGTTCGACAACTGTTCGGGCGGGTGCGACAACGGTCCGGCCGCGGACACGACGCTGCTGGGTGTCGAGATTGCCGTCGAGAACGGCCAGGTGTACCTGACCGACGACGATATGCGGTTTCTGCGCCAGGGACCGGCAGACGACGACGACGACGACATCCCGAGTTCGACCTCGCATCTGGGTTTCTGACCGGTTTTCTGCGGGGCGAGACCGTCCGAGTTTTCACCGCTGGCCGACCAATCCGGGAGTAATGGACGACGAGATACGCGAGCGGGTCGAACAGCAGGCCGAGGTCGACGCGCTGTACAACGCGCTGAAACACGACAGTGACGCGCAGGTGGGGGCGATACTGGGGCCGTTGATGGGCGAGAATCCCGAGTTCCGCGAGTACGGCGACCAGATTGCCGGTGTCGTCGCGCCGGTCGTCGAGCGGGTCAACCAGATGGACCACGAGCGACGCCGCGAGCGTCTCGCCGAACTCGCGCCAGACCGCGTCGAGGAACTACAAGAAACCGAGGAGAGAGAGGAGCAGACACTGCCGGCGCTCTCGAACACGGAGGACGGTGTTCGACTGCGTGTCGCCCCCAACCCGAACGGCCCGTGGCACATCGGCCACGCCCGGATGGCCGCCGTCGTGGGTAGCTACGCCGACCGCTACGACGGCTCCTTTCTCTGCCGGTTCGACGACACCGACCCCGAGACGAAGCGCCCGCAGTTAGACGCCTACGACGCGATTCTCGACGCGATTGCCTACCTGGGGTTCGAGCCAGACGAGGTTATCCGCGCCAGTGACCGACTGGAGACGTACTACGAGCACGCCCGCGCCCTGGTCGACACGAACGGGGCGTACACCTGCTCGTGTCCCGGCGAGGAGTTCTCGGAGCTGAAAGACGCCGGCGAGGCCTGTCCACACC
>CAZHPM010000018.1:0-38320 GCA_964534485.1 uncultured Halobacteriales archaeon | reverse complement strand
AGCCTCGGGGCTTGTCCCCGAGGTACTTCACTCGCCTCGGAACTCGGGACTGCGCTTCTCCATGAACGCCGTTGCGCCCTCCTCGTGGTCGTCGCTGTCGAAGGTCATCCCCTGTGCGACGGCCTCGTCTGTCATCGCCTGTTCGATGGACTTCTCGAAGCCCTCGTTGAGCAGGCGCTTCGCGTGGCGGAACGCGATTGGCGGTCCCGACGCGATGCGCGAGGCCAGTTCCTCGACGGCGTCGTCCAGTTCCTCCGCCGGGTGGACGTGGTTGACGAGACCCAGGTCCACACAGCGGTCGGCCTCGACCATCTCGCCGGTGAAGACGAGTTCCTTTGCGACGTTCGCACCCACGAGTCGGGGCAACAGATACGAGGTGCCGGCGTCGACGCTCAGCCCGACCTGTCGGAAGACGAACCCGAACTGCGCTTGCTCGCTCGCGACCTGCATGTCACAGGCGATTGCGAGGTTCGCACCCGCACCAACGGCCATCCCGTCGATTTTCGCAATCGTCGGCAGTGGAAACTTGAACACGCGCGTAATCGTCTCCGGTGTTGCCTGTTCGAGTTCGTGGACGCGCCTGTCGAGTGAGACGTCCGCAGTCAACCCTTCGAGCATCCGGTCGATGTCGCCGCCGGCCGAAAACGCGTCACCCGCACCCTCGATGACCACACAGCGGGCGTTGCTGTCCTCGATGTCGTCGAGCGCGTCGTGGAGTTCCTCCTCGATAGACGCCGACAGCGCGTTCCGGCGGTCTGGCTGGTTTAGCGTGACGGTCGCAATCTGACTCTCGATGTCGAGCAGTACCGAGTCGTTGCTCATGGCCAAATCACGGCGGCGTCGGACGTAATTCTTTGCACCACGCATCTGTGCTCCTCTGGCCGGTCGTCTCTCCGCCCGACCCGTCGGTTGACCGCACACACGGCGCCAAACACCCGAGAGACTTTTCGCCGGCCGGCGGCTACTACTGGTATGACACTGCCAGTCGACCCGGAGCAACTGACAGCCTCCGACATCGGCGAGGAGCGTGCGACACTCGAGATGGACCACCACGAGGCCGTTGAGTTCGTCCGCGAGTGCTGTCTGGAAGCGGGGTTCGGTATCGCCGTCGAATTCTCGCCCGCCGAGATGCTCAACGAGAAAGTCGACGCCGACCGCGACCCCTACTACGTGCTCGGCGCGTGCAACCCGCGGATGGCAGACCGCGCGCTCGATGCGTCCGACAACCGTATCGGCGGACTGTTTCCCTGTAACGTTATTCTCTGGGAGGACGAACCCGGCCGCCAGCAGGTCTACCACGTCTCGATTATGCGCATCGCGCGACTCGCCGGGATGGCCCCCGACGACGACGAGTGGGCCGACATCGTCGCCGACACGGGCGAACTCGTCGACGACCTGTTCGAGCGCATCGAAGGGGGCCGTGAGGACGACAGAGTTCAGTAGAAGGTGTCGTCCTCGTCGTCTCCCGTGTCGCTGGCCTGCCCCCCGTGTGAGTGGCCCCCGACCGGGTCGTCGAGTTCCTCCTCGTCGGCCTCGCCGGCGAGAATCTCGGCTCCCTCGGGTGAGAGCTGTGGTGTGATATCCTCGTCGACGACCTTGCTCAGTTCGTCGATGTTGCCCGCGAGAATCTTCAGCGCGTCCTGTGGCGTCGGGTAGACGAGCATGTAGCCGTTCTCGCCCATCGTCACGAGTTGCGTGTCGGAGACCACCACCTGCTCGCTCTGGAGTGTCGCCGCGACGGCCGGAATCGCCGCCGGCCGGCCGTCGTCGCTCTCGTCCTCTGTCACCGTCCGGATGTGAACGCCGTCGAGGTCGAGTTCCTCCTTGTGTTCCCTGACGACACGCGCACTCGCCACGAGGTCGCGCGTGACCGCGGTCTTGTGCTCGTTCTCGTGTTCTCCTTCGAGACAGTGTTTGCACACCCGTAGTTCGATCCGCATCGACTACCGGTTCGACGCGCGTCCAGAAGGGCGTTCCGGAAACGCGGGGTCGTATCAGCTGACCGATACCACCGCGGCGCGGACCCTCGTGGCGGGTCGGTCGAGGGTGTTCGCCCGAACGGGTTACTGTCGCCCGCCGCGGGGTGTGCTCCCAAAGGTGTAAATCTGCCCCGCACAGACGGGGTGCATGGTCGATTTTACCCTGTCAGAACAGCAGCGGGCGGTCCGGGACAGCGCACGCGAGTTCGCAGAGGCGGAAATCGAACCAGTCGCGCGCGAGGCCGAGGAGACCGGAACCTGGCCCGAGGAGGTCTGGGAGCGCGCCGTCGGTGCAGGCTTTGTCGGTGTGCGCATCCCCGAGGAGTACGGCGGCGCGGGGATGGGGATGGTCGAGAGCGCACTCGTCGCCGAGGAGTTCTCGCGGGTCGACGCTGGCGTCAGCGCCGCTATCGCAACCGACTTCGGGACCGGGATGGTCGAAGCCCACGGCACCGAACCACAGCGCGAGTGGATTCTGGAGGGCGTGGCAAACGGTGACGTCATCGCGGCGATGGCCAACACCGAACCCAGCCACGGCAGCGACGCCGCCTCCATCGAGACGACCGCCGAACGCGACGGTGACGAGTACGTCATCAACGGTGTGAAGGCCTACACCACCCACGGGAGTATCGCGGACGTGGTGTTGACGATGTGTCGCACCGGCGAGGAGGGTCACGGTGGTATCTCCGCGCTGCTGGTCGAAACCGACCGTGACGGGTTCACGGTCGACTCCGAACTCGACAAGATGGGGTGGAACGCCTCCGAGACCGCCCAACTCCGGTACGACGACGTGCGCGTCCCGGCGGCGAATCTCGTCGGCGAGGAGGACCGGGGATTCTACCAACTCATGGAGTTTTTCTCACACGAGCGCGTCGGTGTCGCCGCCTCCTCGCTGGGTATCGCGCAGGGCTGTCTCGAAGAGGCAATCGAGTACGCGAACGACCGCGAGCAGTTCGACAGACCAATCAGGAAGTTCCAGGCGATTCAGCACAAACTCGCCGATATGGGGGTACAGGTCGAGACTGCCCGCCGACTGACTTACGACGCCGCCACACGACTCGACGCCGGCGAGACACCGCGGAAACTGGCGAGTATGGCGAAACTCCACGCCAGCGAGGCCGCCGAGAGCGTCGCCAGCGAAGCCGTCCAGATTCACGGCGGCAACGGTTACACCCGCTCGTACCCGGTCGAGCGACAGTACCGCCACGCGAAAATCTACCAGATCGGCGAGGGCACCAGCGAGATTCAGCGCAACATCATCGCACAGGAACTGCTGGGTGGCAACTACTGACCGCGGTACGAGGGTTTTGCCCCGACAGCACGGACCACCGAAACCAGTTACTTTTGAGCGCTGTCGCCGTAGACCGTCTATGAGCGACACAGAGGAAAGCGAGTCGTGGCCGCTGAAACGGCTGATGACAGAGGTGGTTGGCTCCGGACACAAGTCCGCCGACGACATGGACCGCACACAGGCCCGCGAGTCGTTCGAGCGTATCCTCGCGGGCGAACCAGACGACACGACACTGGGGGCTTTTCTGCTCGCGAACCGCTGGAAGCGGAACACGCCGACGGAGTTGGCCGCGTTCACCGACGTGATGCGCGAGCAAAGCGTCGAGACCGCACAACCAGAGTGTGACCCGGTCGACTGTGGCGCGAACTACGACGGCAAACACACGACGGCACTGCTGGGCGTCGGCGCGGGTGTCGTCGCCGCCGCCGCTGGAACGCCCGTTGTCGTCCACAGCGGCGACCGTGTCCCGACACAGGAGGCCGACGCCTACAGACACGTGCTCGACGAACTCGGCGTACGGACGGCACTCGCTCCCCACGAGAGTGCCCAGATGACCGACGAAGTCGGCTTTGGCTTCTACTACCAGCCACAGTTCAACCCCGGCGTCGACGCCTGCTACGACCGCCGCGCGCAGATGGGTGTGCGCACGTTCGTAAACACCGTCGAGACGCTCGCCAACCCCGCCGGTGCCGACGTCCACCTCGGCAGTTTCTACCACCTGGCCTTCGCGAAGCGCATCGTCGACACCTTCGACGAGATGGAGTCACAGACTGTTCCGCGGGTACTCATGTTTCAGGGTCTCGAGGGGTACGACGACATCCGTCCGGGGACGACAGTCGTCGCCGAGTTCGACGGCACGTTCGACGACTACGAGGTCGAAACCGCGGCCTACGGGATGGACTTCGAACGCGAGGACCTGGCCGTCGACGACGTTGCGGCCGACTCCGCGGCGCTCACAGAGGAGGTGTTGGCCGGCGAGCGCGACGACGCCTTTGCCGACGCCATCGCGCTGAACGCCGCACTCCGTATCTACGCCCGTGGCGACGTCGACACGCTGGATGCGGGGCTCGAACTGGCGCGGAACACGCTGGCAGACGGCCGCGGGATGGAGACCCTCGACGCGTTGCAACAGTTCTGACCGTCCCGAGAGAACCAGCTTAGAGGTTGCCGTCGGCGCTGTCGAGCGAGCAGGTGTTGACACCCAGCAACGCGTTCGTGATGCAGTACTGCGTGACGACGTTGAACGTGAAAATCGCTCCGGCGACGACACCGACGAGACCGACGGCAAGTGGTCCGGCGGTCAGCCCCCAGGCGCCGACGGCGAAGGCTGCAACGGCGAGTACTGCGCGGGCTATCCGGTCGACTCCACCGACGTTTCTGTCGAGTCCGATGTCGACTGACATACCCATACATAGGGACTGTGCGGTACTGAATCTTTGCCACGCGGCGAGTTCTGAGCGTTTATTGACCGGCCTCGCTACCAGGGTTCGTCTTTCAGTTCGAGGGCGTAGGCGATACGGTTCGCGGTCAGGTGGACGACCGGGGTCACCACGAGGATGAGCACGAGCACGAGGGGTGTGAAGGTGTCCTGAAACCACCCTGGTGCGACGGCGAAGCCGAAAACGAGCGCGCCGACGAGAAAGTCGAACTGGTCGACACCGGGAACTGGCGACCCTTGTGCCTGCCCGAGACGGCGTTTGAGAAACGATGCGGCGATGTCGCCGACCATCGCACCCAGCGGGAGCGCAACGGCGACCGCGAGCGGGAACTCCGGGAGCGAGATGTCGGCGACATCCGCGGCCGGTTCGTTGACCCAGTTGAGGGCGAGCGCCAGCGCCGCGCCGGCCGCCCACCCGGTGGCGGTGCCACGCCAGGTCTTCCCGTCGCCAAGCAGTCGCCGGCCGTTCATTGTTCGGCCGCCGTCGATAGGAGGACCACCACCCCCCAGCACCGCCGCGCTGTTGGGCAGATAGGCCGGCACGATAGCCCACGCCGCGGTCAGAAAGGCGACAGACAGATTCATACCCGTGGCTTGAGTGGCCGGGGTTTAAGTGTCGTGATTGCTTCCGTCGGTCTCGCCAATCGAACGGTCTTTTATCCACCGGAACAACCGCCACGCATGGACGCCATCGTCGCAGACGGGGTGGGCAGGCAGTACGGCGAGACGGTCGCGCTCGACGACGTCTCGCTGTCGGTGGCAGAGGGGGAGTTGTTCGGACTCGTCGGTCCAAACGGTGCCGGCAAGACGACGCTCGTGCGCGCGCTGACGGCCACGACCGACAGCAGCGGAACCGTCGAACTGTTCGGTCGACCGCCCCGCGAACTCGACCGCGAGCGTCTCGGTCTCCTGCCACAGAACTTCGCGCCGCCCGACCGGTTGACCGCGCGCGAACTCGTCGATTTCTACAGCGGACTGTACGAACACGCCCGTCCGCCCGACGAACTACTCGCGGAGGTCGGCGTCGCGGACAGCGCACACACCCACTACGAGAAGCTCTCTGGCGGCCAGCAACGCCGGGTCTGTGTCGCCACGGCACTCGTCAACGACCCCGACCTGCTCGTGCTCGACGAACCGACCACGGGTATCGACCCTGCCGGGCGGCGAACACTCTGGGACCTCCTCGACACGCTCGCCGACGCGGGCACCAGTATCCTGCTCACGACACACTACATGGCCGAGGCGGAGTATCTCGCCGACCGCGTCGGCCTGCTCGCGGACGGCCGACTGGTGGCGGTCGACTCACCGGACGCGCTCGTCGAGCGACACGGCGGCGAGAGTCTGCTCTCCGTCGAGGGAACGTTCCCGCCGGAGACGGCCGACCTGCTCGACCACGACGCGACAGCGACCGACGGCGAACTCACGGTCCGGGACGTCGCACCCGAGGAGATCGGTGCGGTCACCGAGACACTCAACGAGAACGGTGTCGGCTACGAGTCGCTGACCTGGCGCGAACCCGACCTCGAAGACGTCTATCTCGACCTCGTGGAGAACGAGTTCGGAACCGAAACCATGCACAACGGACACTCGACGGGGCACGTGGCAGTAACCGCGGGCGCGAACAGGACCGACGAGAGCGGCGGGCGTGGGGCGGCGACAGACGGGAGCGTGGGTGGTGGGAGCGAGTGAGCCGACTCGGACGCATCCAGTCGGCCTCGCGGGCGGGGTGGCAGAGCTTTCTGCGCCGACGGACGGCAGTGTTTTTCACGTTCTTTTTTCCCGCCATCATCGTCGCCATCTTCGGTGGACTGGTCGGGACACAGGCCGGTGGCGGTGGGTTGTTCACCGAACCGGCGGGGTGGTACGTCGCGGGCTACATCGCGGTGGTCGTGTTGTTCACACCACTCTCTCGTGTCGGCAGCGAGGTGGCGCGCCACCGAACCGGCAGTCAGTTCGAGAAACTGGCGACGACGCCGTTGCGCCGGTGGGAGTGGCTGTTTGCTCAGACGCTCGTCAACACAGTCGTCATCGGGTTGGCGTCGCTGTTGCTCGTCGTGTTGCTCGTCGGTGGCACGGGCGCGGAGATCGCGGTGTCGGCACGACTCCTGCTGGTGTTGCCGTTCGTGGTCGTCGGCGTCGCGCTGTTCTGTGGCGTCGGGGCCATTCTGGGCGCGCTCGCGGACTCACAGGACGGCGTCATCGCGGCGAGTAACGGACTGGCACTCCCGTTGCTCTTTCTCTCGGAGGCGTTTGTCACCCGCGAGATGTTACCCGGCTGGCTCCCGGTCGAGCTGTCGCCGGTGACGATGCTCACTCGCGGTGTCCGGGAACTCACATACACCGGCGACACCGCCGGGACGACAGTGCCGTCGGCCTGGCCGGTCGACGTCGTCTACGCGCACCTGCTCGCGCTCGTCGTGTTCGCTGTTCTCTCTTTTGTCGTCGCCGCGCGTCTCATCCCTCGCACTGACTGACCGGCTGGCCTGTTCTGGACGGTGCCTACTCGAGGCGATACCGGAGGAGCGCGGCGATACCACCGAGATTCGAGAGCTGTTGTCCGGGGTCGAACTCGCTGGAAAAGACCGTCACCTCGCCGCCTTTCTGTTCGACCGTCTCGATTATCGCGTCGGCGTCGACGGCCCAGTCGCCCTCGCCGGCGCGCTCCGCGCGGAGTGTCTCGTCGAGCACCAGAAGCCGCTCGACAGCGCCGTACTCTGCGGCCTTTTTTACCTGCTCCGGGCCGTAGGCGACCTTCTGTCCCGCGGCGATGCCGTCGGTGAGTTCGTCTATCAGTTCGGACTCCTCGGCGATTCGTGTCTGGCGCTGGAGGTCCTCGACGGCACCGCGCTTGAGCACCTCGTGGACGCCACGGTCACCGACGCCGCTCGTGTCGACTGTCGTGATACGGTCGGCCAGTCCCGGGCTGTTCTCCGCGACGTGGTCGAGCGCGTCGGTTTTCGTGAACCCCGGCCCGGCGAGGACGATGCCGTCGACGTCGAGTCGCCCGAGCACTGCCGTCAGTTCCTCGAACAGGGCCTCACGGGGCTGTGCGTACTCGCCTTTGCCGGTTGGGCCGGTAATCGACGCCCGCTCCTCGGTGCCGTACTGTGCGACCGTGTGGACGTAGGCCTGCCCCTCCTCGACGGTTGCGATTGCGATGTCGGGGTTGTCTGTCGCCTCGACTGCGGCCTCGATGCGGTCGCGCTGGTCGGGTTTCCAGCGTTTCTCGACCTCCAGTTCGGTGTGTTGCTCGACGTTGATGGTGTGGTGCTGGCCGAGTTGGTCCTCCCGAGAGCAGTCCGCGATGACACCGCCGACCCGGAGTCGGTTCGCGAAGCGGGCGAACTCCACGTCCGCGACGTCGAGCGCGACCCAGAGATGCTCGCGCTCGCCGCCGGTGTCCCGCAGGTTCTCCTCGGTCCGCTGGATGCGTCGGGTCGTGTCGCCGGCGACCCGGTCGTCTGGCTCGATAACGTGAGAGAGATGCCAGAGGTCGTCGAGACTCTCCGGGACGAGCGTCAACCGCTCGTTTCCCCCCTCGACTGTGGTCCGGTCGGCGACTCGCATACCCGTTTTTCGTGACTCCCCGGTAAGTGCGTGCTGATACTCGCCGGTTGCCCACAGCACTGCCGGGAGGCGGTGTCGTACCGACACAGTGTTTATGTTCCACTGGTCTATATCGTCTGACAGTTGCGATGAGTAACACCACACCCGGCGCGGAGATTGGACTGTTCGGGGTCGTCGCCGTACAGATTGGAGTCGTCGTCGGCGCGGGTCTGTTCTCGGTGACGACGGTGGCAGTCGCCGACGCCGGACCGGCGGTCGGGGTCTCCTACCTGGTGGCCGTCGTCGCAGTCTCGCTGTCGCTCGTCCCCACGGCGGTGCTTGGCTCGCTGTACCCGACCACGGGAGGTAACTACCGGTATCCCAGCAGACTGTGGTCCCGCGAGGGTGCCTTTCTGGCCGCCTGGGGGATGGCCGTCAGCGTACTCGCCGGTGGGCTCCCGCTGTACGGGTTGAGTTTCGGCGAGTACCTCGACTCGCTGGTGTCGGTCAACACCACCGTCGTCGGTGTGGTCGTCATCACGGCCTTTTTTCTCGTGAATCTCGTCGGCATCGAACCCGCCACACGGGTCCAGCAGCTGATGCTCGTGGTACTCGCGGCCAGTCTCGTCGTCTTCGTCGTCGGTGGTTTCCCCGCCGTCGAGTCGGCGAATCTCTCGCCGGTGTTCTCCGGAGGTGTCGGTGGTGCGCTCGTCGGTGCTGCACTCCTCTATTTCGTCTGTCTGGGTGCGAACTTCATCGTCGATATCGGCGGTGACGTGCGCGACGCCGCGCTGTCGATTCCCCGCTCTTTTCTCCTCAGCATCCCGCTAATTCTGGTGGCGTACGTCCTGACGAGTGTGGTCTCGGTCGGTATCGTCGGACAGGAGACACTGGCCGACGCCGACCGTCTCACTGTCGCCGCCGACGCGGCACTCTCTGACGGGTTCGCGACCTTCTTCACCGTCGGCGCACTGCTTGCCATTGCGACGACTATCAACGCCGTCTACATGATCGCCCCGAACTACCTGTTCGTACTCGCAGAGGACGGTATTTTCCCCGAGCAGTTCCTCGCCACGAACGAGCGATTCGGGACCAACCACTGGGGGTTGGCGTTTATCTACCTGGTGTCGATTCCGTTTCTGGTCGCGCCGCTCTCGCTCGACCAACACAGCGCGTTGATGGCGTTTGGGAGTATCGTCCTCGTGATGCCGGTGATGGTGAGTGCGATTTCGCTCGTGCGCAACCGGCCCGACGAGTACGCAGAGGCACCGTTCCACGTCAGTCCGCGCCTGCTCGCCGGCACCGCCGGAACTGCGCTCGTGTTGAACGTCGCGTTGCTGGGTCTGCTCGTGGCCGACGGGCCGTCGATGTTCGGGGTCTGGCTGGGGTGTCTCCTGCTCGGTGGGGTGTACTACGCCGTGCGCTCGCGGTATCTCTCAGAGAGTGACACCCCACTCCGGGAGCGCACCGACGACCTGTGAACCGTGTCGCTCTGGTGAGACACCGTCCGCGTCGGCGAGTGTCTGCCGGTGCAGGGCGCCGGAGTTCCGTGTGTCCACACGCCTACGGGCCGCGAGATTCGGTGACGGGTCGCCGACTGTCAGACGACACTCTCGCAACGTTCAATACCGTGGCGAGACGTTGCGACAGTATGCGAGTTGCCAGTTCGTGGACCGCAGGCGGGGTCGGAGCACTCGCCGGAGTCGGACTGGCGACAGTGACACCGCCGGCGCTTGGCGTGGTCGCCGGCGCGTTCGTCGCGTTGGTGGGACTCCAGTTTGTCGACGGACTGGCGCGGTACGGACTCGCCGGCACGGTGTACCTGCTCGTGTTCGGTCTCGGAGTCGTGAGTATCGGCCTCTCGGGAGCGCAGACGACACTGCTGGCCGTGTTCGGGTTCGGACTCCTGAGTGTCCTGCGAGTCGCACTCGACGTGGCCGTCGACCGCGGCATCGACACGGCCGAGCGACTCGCCAGAGACAGGGTCGGTTCCGGCGACGGCACGTCGGAACTCGAAACGGCAGTCTCGGCCGGCGCGGGCATCGTAGAGGTCGTCTGGACGCTGTTTGGCGTAACCCGGCGCATCCTCTGGGGGTTCGTCGCGCTCACCGCCGGTGTTGTCAGCGTCGTGCTCAACGCCGCCGGTGTCGAGATTCTCGTCCCGCTCGTGGTCGTCGACACGAACCTCGATACTGTGATGGTCGTCGCCGTCGGTTCGGTTCTCGGGAGTTTCTACGCCTGTGGCTTCCTCGCAGACGTCTGGCACACGGCACAGACGAGCGTCGACGAGGGCAGGGAACTGAGAGACCAACTCGGAGAACAGTAACGAGGACCGACAGCCTGATACTCGTCGTCTCACAAGTGTTCGTACATGATACGCGGACCCCACGACCGGTGTGTCGCCGGCGGAGAAAATGGGACGGGGTTTGGTTTTTTCGCCACGCCGTGACCGGCGGAGTCGGCGCGTGCCCACACGGCCGACGAAACCGTTCACGCGTGGCCGACGCCAGGACGGGCGTGTCGAGTGAGAACCGTTAACTGACCGACCTGCGGTGTATCTACAAAGAATGCAACTCCCGGAAGCACAGGTGGCCGTTCTCGAGGCTGCCGACGCGTCGGAGCATCGACCGATAACAGCACTCGCAGACGAACAAGACCTGAGAGTGGAGACGGCGACGGGTGCGGCGCTCGCGCTCGAGGAGGCGGGCCTGCTCGCGGTCACCGAAGAAACCCAACGGGAACAGACGGTTACCGACGAGGGCCGGCAGTACGTCTCGGAGGGACTACCGGAACTCCGACTGTACGAGGCCGCAGTCGGGGCAGACGGCCAGAGCGTCGCACTCGGGAGCGTGCTCGGTGAGGCGGGTCTCGACGGCGACGCGGTCGACATCGCGCTGGCGAACTTCGCGCGAAAGGGGTACGGTGAGGTCGAGAGCGGCGAGGTCACGCCCGACCCCGACGCGGACCCCGACACCGACGACGAGGCGCGCGCGCTCGCGGCGCTCGCCGAGGGCGAGGATACTACCCTCGACGGTATCGAGGAGTCGACACTCGACCGACTCGCCAAGCGGGGACTGCTCGAGCGGGGCGAGTCGACGGCCCGGTTCGTCTCGCTGACCGACGACGGCGTGACGGCGCTGATGGAGGGCGTCGAGAGAACGGAGACCGCCGACCAACTCACGCCGGAGATGCTCACCACGGGCGAGTGGGAGAGCGTCGAGTTCGCGGAGTACAACGTCGCGGCAGACGCCCCGGAGAGACGGGCCGGACGCACCCATCCGCTGCGACAGATGGCAGACCGCGTCAAGAGCGTGTTCGTCGGACTGGGGTTCGAGGAGATGCGCGGGCCGACAGTCGACGCGGACTTCTGGATCAACGACTGCCTGTTCATGCCACAGGACCACCCGGCCCGGACCCACTGGGACCGGTTCGCGCTCGACTCACCCGAGACAGTCGACGAACTGCCCGCAGAGTTGGTCGAGCGCGTCGAGTCGGCACACCGCGAGGGGGTCGGCCCGGACGGTGAGGGGTATCACTCGCCGTGGGACGAGGAGTTCGCCAGCAAACTCGCGCTCCGTGGACACACCACGTCGCTGACCGCCCGCCACCTCGCTGGCGAGACACTGGGGGAGTTGGAGCCACCACAGCGGTTTTTCAGCGTCGAGAAGGCATACCGCAACGATACCCTCGACGCCACACACCTGCTCGAGTTCTTCCAGATCGAGGGGTGGGTGATGGCCGAGAGTCTCTCTGTGCGGGACCTGTTTGGAACGTTCACCGAGTTCTACGAGCAGTTTGGCATCACCGACCTTGAGTTCAAGCCACACTACAACCCGTACACGGAGCCCAGTTTCGAACTCTTTGGCCGCCACCCCGAAACCGACGAACTGATCGAGATTGGGAACTCGGGAATCTTCCGTCAGGAGATGCTCGACCCACTGGGTGTCGACTGTGACGTGATGGCGTGGGGACTGGCGCTCGAACGACTGATGATGCTCGCCACGGGCGCAGAGGACATTCGCGACGTGCACGGGACACTCGTCGACCTCGACTACCTGCGGACCGAGGAGGTGCTGTACTGATGCCAGTCGTCGAAGTCGACCCGGACGAACTCCGGACGCTCGCCAGCACCGACCGCGACGACGCGCAACTCCGGGAGGACCTGTTCGCACTCGGCCTGGAGTTCGAGGGTCGAACCGACGAGGGCGACTTCCAACTCGAGTTCGCCCCGGACCGACTCGACCGTCTCTCCGTCGAGGGAATCGCACGGTCGCTTCGGTACCAGTACGGAACAGACAGAGGTGTCTACCTGCCGACCGTGAACGACCCAGAGTGGAGAATCGAGGTGGCCGACCCGCCGGCAGAGCGGCCGTACATTACTGGTGCCGTCGTCCGTGGACTGGAGTTCACCGACGAATCGCTGGAGTCGCTCATCCAGTTACAGGAGAAACTCCACGCGACGATGGGTCGCGGGCGCGAGAAAGGCGCAATCGGTGTGCACGACCTCACGATGCTGAAAGGTGCGCCGGCGACAGAGGGTAGCGAGAAATCCATCACCTACACCGGGATGGACCCCGACGGGGAGTCGTTTGTCCCACTCGAGAGCAGCGAGGAGATGACGCCCCGCGAGGTGACAGAGCGCCACCACATGGGTTCCGGGTACGCAGACCTCGTCGCCGGACTGGACCGGTATCCGGCGATCTACGACGACGTCGGACTGTTCTCGTTCCCGCCGGTGATAAACGGTCGCCGGACGGAGGTGAGTGACGGTTCGCGTGACCTGTTCATCGAGATGACCGGCACCGACCAGTGGACTATCGACCGAATCTGTAGTATCGTCTGTTACTCACTCGACGCCCGTGGCGGTCGTGTCGAACGCGTCTCGGTTACCTACGACGAGGACGCGCCCGGCGAACACGCCGGCGAGACCCTCGACCGACCGGCTCTCGACACGAAGACCAAGACCGTTTCTCACGGGCGAATCGAGTCGATTCTGGGTGTCGACCTCGACACAGAGACGGTCGTCGACTGCCTCGAACGCTCGGGACTGGAGGCGGTCGACGCGGAGCGTCGCGAACAGGAGAGAGACGACACCGGAGAGAGGACCTACGAGGTCGAGATTCCGCCCTACCGCGTGGACGTACTGCACCCGATGGACGTCGTCGACGACATCGGGCGGGCGTACGGATTCAACGAACTCGACCCGCGGTACCCGGACGTTTCGACGGTCGGCGGTCGCCACGAGCGCTCGCGACTGGCCGACGCCGTCCGCGAGACGCTGGTCGGACTCGGGTTCGAGGATTTGCTCAACTTCTACATGACCAACGAGGCCGAGAACTACGAGCGAATGCGGGTCACACCCGAAGACGATGCCGTTGGCGGCGGTCGACCGGTGAGGATAAAAGAGGCCTACAGCGAGGCGTACACCATCTTGCGGACGTGGGCACTGCCCTCCTGTCTGCTGGTACTCGAGAACAACACCCACCGGGCGTACCCACAGCACCTCGCGGAGATTGGGTTGGCCGTAGTCCAAGACGAGAGTGAGAACACCGGTGTCGCAGAGCGTCGGACGGTCGCGGGCACACTCGCCGACACTGACGCCTCGTACGAGGACGCACGGAGCACCCTGCAGATGCTCGCGCGTGCCTTCGACTCGGAGTTGGAGACGCCACCGACCGACCACCCGTCGTTCATCGAGGGTCGAACGGCCAAAATCGTGCTCGACGGCGAGTCTGCGGGTGTCGTGGGGGAACTCCATCCGGCCGTGTTGGTCGAACACGACCTCGAAGTGCCCGTTTCGGCGTTCGAACTCCGACTGGACACGCTGCAGTAATCTGTCGGTGTTCGGTTACCGTGCGTGCCCCAGACAGCAGACGAGGGCGACCGACTCGGGTGCGTGGCAGTCCGGTTCACCGTCGGGATTTATACCAGTCTGGCCGTAATACCCGAACCGATGACAGCACACTCGATCGGTATCGACCTGGGAACGACACGGAGCGTCGTCGCGTACGTTCCCGACGCCGACCCCGAAATAATAAAAACAGACGGGACACCCGTCACCAGGTCGGTTGTTCACCTCCCGGAGGAGGGAGAGGCAGTCGTCGGAACGGACGCCGACGACCACCTCATCATCGACCCCGACCGCACCGTGGCGGAGGTAAAGAAACTGATGGGCGAGGACACCGAGGTCCGTCTCGGTGAGGAGACGTACCTGCCAGAGCAAATCTCTGCGCTGATTCTCGACCACCTCGCAACCGGGGCCCAGGACCGGATAGGCGAGACGGTCGACGACGTGGTGCTGACGGTGCCGGCGTACTTTGGCGACAGGGAGCGAACCGCGACCCGGACCGCCGGCGAGATTGCCGGTCTCGACGTCGCGCGACTGCTGCCCGAACCGAGTGCTGCCTGTCTCGCGTACGGACTGCGCGAGGGAAAACTCGGTGAGTCCACCGAGGAACTGGTGTTCGTCTACGACCTGGGCGGTGGAACGTTCGACGCGACACTCGTCGACGTCGACTACGAGGCAAACGTCGTCGAGACGCTGCACACCGACGGCGACAACGACCTCGGTGGCGGTGACTGGACAGACAGGGTGGTCGACTGGGTCGCCAAACAGGTCCAGACCGACACCGGGACCGACATCAGAGCCGAACCCGAGCAACTGGCGCGCGCCCGGTCGGAAGCCCGTGCCGCGAAACACTCGCTCTCCCGACAGGAAGCCGTCGACGTGACGATTCCGTTCGTGGTGCCAGACGAGAACTACTCCTTCGAGGAGACACTCGACCGCGAGACGTTCGACGAGCGTACCGCCGACCTGCTGGAGGCGACCCGGGAACCGATGGAGGCGCTGTTCGAGCGCAGCGACTACACCCCCGAGGACGTCGACAAGACGCTGCTCGTGGGCGGGTCGACACGGATGCCACAGGTCGAGACACTGTTGACCGACTACTTCGGGTCCGAGCCCTCGAAAGAAGTAAACCCCGACGAGGCCGTCGCGCTGGGTGCGGCCGTGCAGGCCGAGATTATCGACGACGACGGAACAAACGCCGAGCAACTGCTCCCCGGCGACTCCAGCGGGCTACTGTTGATCGATGTCGTCCCGAAACCGCTGGGTGTGAAACTCCACAGCGGCGAGATAGACCACGTGATCGACGACGACGCACAGATTCCAGTTATCCAGCGCAAGGAGAGCTACGGAACCGTCCACGAGAACCAGGACAACGTCAAGATTGCGGTCTACGAAGGGGCGGGCGACCACGTCGACGACGAGGGGGTCGAGAAGATCGGTGAGGCGGTTCTCGAGGGGATTCCACCACGCGACCCGGGGGAAGAGACACTCGCCTGCGAGTTCGAGATTACCGCAGACGGGACACTCCGCGTACAGGGCGAAGACCTCATCTCGGGAAAGGAGGTCGAGACACGCATCGAGTCGGCGGTCCGCCACTCCGAGGGTGAGGTCGACGAACTGCGCGCCAATCTGCCACCGGTGGCCTGAGACGGGCGATGGCGGGGCGTACCGACCCAGACCCCGGCGCGCCCGACTACTACGGACTCGTCGGCGTCGACCGAGACGCCAGTCAGGAGGAACTCGACAGCGCACTCACCCGCGCGAAAGGCCACTACCACCCCGACCAGTCCTCGCTCGCAGAGGCCCGGGCCAGTCGGTGTTTCGACCGCGTCAGAGACGCAGAGCGGGTGCTGACAGACCCGAAGCGCCGCGCGGAGTACGACACCTTTCTCGACCGCTTTGGCCGCGAGGACGGCCACGCCGAGTTCGACGAGTGGCAAGCCAGCGGCGGCCACATCGACCCCACAGACTGGGGGCGCCCCGGAGGAACCGACGACGCGGGCGACCGTCCCACGACCGACACCTCGGGTACACCGAGCAGTTCAGGACAGGCCGACACTGCGACGAGCGGCGAGCGCCGCTCGACCGCGTCCCGCCAGCGCAGTTCGGCCGGTCGGTCGGCGGGTGCGTCTCGCCAGCAGACCTCGACGGACAGACGACAGCGCGGAACCGCGGCGTCGGACAGGGAGCGGTACCGCGGCTGGCGGGGGTACGTCCGGGGGCGGGTCGTCGGCGTCCGCGAGCGTCTCGACGGGAGTCGACTGTCCGTTCTCGTCCCGGTCGCGGGCCGGTTGAACCGGGGTCTCGACCAGGCCGCCCGACCGGGACTGTTCGTCCGCAGTTACGTCCCACGACTCGGCCAGTTGGCACTCGTGTCCGTGCTCACTCTGGTCGCGTTCCTGTTCGTCGGAAACACCGACTCGGCGGTCACGCTTGCCGGACCGCTGCTCTGGCTCCTGGCGACGGTCGTCCTGTACGCGGGTGGGGCCGTCATCTGGGGAGTCGCGACGGTGGCGACATACCTCTTCGAGGGGTACGGACCGGCGCTGTACACGTCGCTTGCCGCCCTCGTTGTCGTCTCGCTGTACTACCTGCTCGTCGTGTTCAAGACAGACCAACTGGCCGACACCGGGACCGAGTGAGCACGGCACCACGGGGTCGAGTCCCACGGACCCAAAGAGACTAGTGGTACCTGACAGTACAGACAGCCGATGGGAGTGCCAGAGCAAAGCGACACCCCGGAGTACCGGTTTGCCGGGTTGCCCCGGGAGGTCCGTCCACCCGCCGTCCAGTACACCCCGGAGTACGACCCGGACTGGGTGTATCCAACGGGGGCGAAAGCCGGTGGCACGAGAGACGACGTGCCCGTCCAGGGACTAGAACTTGGCGTTCTCTCCCGTGTGACCACCTTACAGACGGCCGTCGAGACGGTGCTCCGGGGACTGGAGTCGTACCACGCGTCGGCCGGCGAGTACCCGCGTCACCGGGTGGTCGTCGACACCGACTCGTTTCTGGCGCAGGCCGATGGTGAGACCGGACTGGTGGCGACACTCCAGCCACGACCAACAGACCACGGCGGACTCACCGACCACTTCAGGGCACTCGAAGAGAGTCCCGACAGGGAGTTGCTGGTGTCGCCAAACTACGAGCGGGCGCTCCGTCTCGCGGTTCACTTGGCTGGCGCGTTCGCGGCACGTGGCCCCCGTCTCGCGACGACCGACGCTCGACCGCCCGGCCAGTTCCGGCAGATTGCAGACACACCCGTTCTCGAACGGTACGCGCCACTCGGTGCGAGCAGTCTGTACGACCTGACCGGCGGCAGCGTCGAGTTCGACGACCCCGACGCGGAGCGTCCGGCGGAGCTGTCCTTTGCTCCGGAGCCTCTCGGTATCGACACGCGACCGACCCTCGAGACGACCGCGTGGTACGTCACGAGCGCCGAGGAGCCACTCGGTATCGTCGCGCGTGGGTAGTACCCGGGTCCGTGGCCCCTCCGAGACGAGTCTGACGCTGGTCCCCGCCCCGACGGTGCTCGTCGCTGTCGTGGCCGGTGACGACCCACCTCACCGAGCCGTGCCACTGTGTCTGTTGTTCGTGTTCCTCGCGTCCTGGCGGTCGTAACCGCAACGCGGGGACCCGCCGGTGTCGGCCGACCCGACCGCCGGGCGCGCGGGACTCACCCGACACGCCGGGCACAACCGAGAGCCCCCTCTGTCGAGTGGGCCGGGTCTGACTACTGCCGGTGTTGTGTGTAGGTACTGTGGACGTTATCCTGAAGCCAGTCCCGCACGTAGACACGAGTCGATGGCCGGTGTCCACGGCAGGCAGACAGACCACCGCGTGTGCTCCCTAACGGGCGAGTGCCAGTCGCCAGTCGCAGTGAGTGCCACGCTGGGCCGCTCTCGTCGACGCCCGTGCGACCCGGCAGAGAGCACGACAGCGTCCGTACTGGAGACCGACGACTCGCCCGGAAACGGAGGGTGGCGATGGTCCTGAACCCGGCCGTCGAGACGTTCGACGCGATTTTGCAACTGGTCTATCTGCCGGCACTGGGAATCGTCTTTTTTCTCGGTATCTACTACCTCAGCCCGTTTCTCGGGGCGTTGTACGTCTCCGAGGGGACCAGCAACATCGAGGCGGTCGTCTACTTGCTGTTCGCGCTCATCTGGTTTCTGGTTATGCTCCTGACACTGCTGTTGTGAGTGGCGGCCTGTCTGTGGCGGCGTCGCCGCGTCCTGTCGGTGTCACGGCCGTCGGTCTGTTCACTGCTCCGTACCCGGCTACGATTTATGAGAAGATACTTCCGACCGGATGACTCACAGTAAACGTATGAGCGAGTACACCGTCACCGGGCGCTGGAAGACGCCCGACGGCTGGCAGATTTTCGAGAAGACAATCGAGGCCGAGAACGAGAGCGTCGCGGAGGAACACACCTACGCCGAGTTCGGGTCCCGGCACGGTCTCGGGCGCAGGCAGGTCGAAATCGACGAGGTGGGCGCATGAGTCTCGGTGGTGGTGGCGGCGGCAACCCACAGCTACAGGAGATTGCGGCACAGATCGAGGAACTCGAGAAACAACAGGAGGCAATCGAGGAAGAAATCAGCTCCCTCCAGGCAGAGAAACGCGACATAGACGAGGCAATCTCGGCAGTCGAGGGCCTGGAGAGTGACTCGACGGTGCAGGTACCACTCGGCGGCGGCGCGTACGTTCGCGCGACCATCGAGGATGTCGACGAAATCATCGTCGACCTCGGGGCCGACTACTCGGCCGAGCGCGGGCAGGAGGGCGCGGTCGACAGCCTGGAGACGAAACAGGACACGCTCGACGACCGTATCGACGAACTCCGGTCGGAAATCGCCGACATCGAGAGCGAGTCGGAGGAACTCGAACAGCGTGCCGAGCAGATGCAGATGCAACAGCAACAACAGCTCCGCCAGCAACAACAGGACGAGTAGCGCCCGATGTTCGACGGACTAAAGAACAAACTCGGCAGTTTTACCGAAGAAACCGAGGAGGACGTCGAGGTTCCCGACGACGAGTCTTCCGAGGAAACCGACAAAGAGTCCGGCGACACCCCCGAAGAGGGGGTGTCCGAGAGCGGTGCTAACACAGAGACTGCCCAGACGGTGTCCGGAAGCGGTGCCGACACCGACGTTCCGGGGGAGGTGTCAGAGAGTGACCCCGACACCGAGATTGCCTCCGACACCGGGGGGGTCGTCGAAGCCACGCCAGAGACCACAGAGAGCGAGGACAGTGCCGAGAGTGCCGACGAGGAAACGCCGGAGGAAAGCGAGGACGAACGGAGCCTCACAGAGCGCGCGAAACTCTTCGCGAGCGGGAAGACAGTCATCGACGAGGACGACCTCGAAACACACCTCGAGGACCTCGAGTTCGCACTGCTGGGGAGCGACGTCGAGTACGAGGTGACAAGAGAGATTCTCGACGGCGTCGAACAGAACCTGCTGGGGGAGACACGGCGGCGACTCGAGGGCACGGGCAATCTCGTGCGGGACGCGCTCCGGGAGGCGCTGTACGACGTCATCAGCGTCGGCCAGTTCGACTTCGACCAGCGCGTGCAGGCGGCCGAGAAGCCGGTCGTCATCATCTTCACCGGTGTCAACGGCGTCGGCAAGACCACCACTATCGCGAAACTCGCCGATTACTTCGAACGACAGGGGTTGTCCTCGGTGCTGGCAAACGGTGACACCTACCGTGCAGGCGCGAACGAGCAACTCGAACAGCACGCCGATAACCTCGACAAGCGAACCATCTCCCACGAGCAGGGGTCGGACCCGGCGGCGGTCATCTACGACGCCGTCGAGTACGCCGAGGCAAACGGTGTCGACGTGGTGCTCGGTGACACTGCCGGCCGGCTCCACACCAGCGAGGGGTTGATGGACCAGTTGGCGAAAATCGACCGCGTCATCGACCCCGACATGACGCTGTTCGTCGACGAGGCCGTCGCCGGACAGGACGCGGTCAACCGCGCCCGCGAGTTCGACGACGCCGCCGCTATCGACGGGACGGTGCTCACGAAAGCCGACGCCGACACGCAGGGCGGTGCGGCCATCTCGATTGCCCACGTCACCGGCAAACCGATTCTGTTTCTCGGCACCGGACAGGAGTACGGGGATATCGAGCGGTTCGACCCCGAGCGCATCGTCGACTCGCTACTGGGCGAGTGACGCTTCTGCCCCGCGAGGTGGGTCTCTCCGAACCACGCCGACGGCACTCGACTCACTCTGGAACGGCCACCGTGGAGTCTCGCCACGGTCGCTCTCGAAGCAAACTCTTTACACACGAACTGTTGTGTCGTTTTCGACCACTCCGGCAGAGACTGGGACGTCAGCAGCGATGTGGAAACCCACTTACGTTGCCGCGACCGAGTTCATACCGAGTGAGTAACCCACAGAGAACGGCAGACAGTCGATATTTGCGTCCCGAGAGGTATCCCGATGGCTGAGGAAGTGCTGATTGTCGAGGACGACAGAGACCTGCAGTCACTGCTCGAGCACACCTTCGAGAGCGAGGGGTTCGACGTGAGAACCTTCGACAACGGTGCCGATGCCTGGGCGCATCTGGAGGGTGGTCATACCCCGACGTGTGTCGTACTCGATTTGATGATGCCCGGTGTCGACGGGATGGACCTGCTCGGGCGGTACGAGGCCGCCGACAACCTGCCCGAGATTCCGATTGTCGTACTGACGGCCTGGGAGTCCGAGGAGACAGTCGAGAGGGCCTTCGACCACGGCGCAGACGACTACGTCACGAAGCCGTTCAGCCCGAACGAACTCCTCGCTCGAGTCAGACGCCTGCCGGCGTGAGATACACGACCCCGTGGAACGGTGTACACCTGTGACCGCCACAGGAACGGGCGGTCTGTCGCCCGTGGCGACAGTTCTCGACGTAGACCTGCCCGCGGTGTTGGCCGTGAGCGCCGGGGCCGTCACGGTAGCCGTGTTCGTGCTCTGTGTCGTGACTCTCCTGACGTCGGTACGAGCGAAACGCGCCAAGGAGCGACGCACCGGCGCGCGCCGGCGTGTCAGGGGAGAGCTGTTCGAGCGCCAACAGCGCGAAAACCCCGAGTGGGAGGCGTGGATTGCCGGACTCGACGCCGTCGAGTGCGACCAACTCGAGCGGGTACTCGACCAGTTCCTCCGGACGGTCACCGGGGCACAACGAGAACTGTTTCTCCTGCTCGCGCGCGAACTCGAGATGGGAGCGACGGCCGATGCGACTCTCGACACTCGGGCCGTCGTGCCGCGACTGCGTGCGCTCGCACGGCTGAGTCTACTCGAGTACCCGGTGACCGACGAGCGTCTCGTCGAGACCTGTCTCGACGACCAGCGGACACGCGAGGCCGCCGCACGGCTGTTGCTCGAACGAAGCGACGACTTCCGGCGTCCGGAGGCACTCGGTACAGTGTTTCTCGTCTGGAACGGGCAGAACTCCCTGACCGCCCGGGGGCTGGAGACGCTGTACCAGCTCAACAACGGGCGACCCGTTGCGTTGCTCTCGCAGTCTTACTGGGGCAACGGGGCGTGGACTCCGCGCGTGCTGGCCCAGACGTGTTCGGTGCTCGGGGAGTGTCAGACGACGTCCCGCTCCAACTGGTTCGAGTGGGCGTTTCCCCTCTTCGAGCACGACAGGGCGCGGGTTCGGGTGGGGGCGATTCGGGCGTTCAGACAGGTCGACTGGCGAGAGGACCTCCGTGAGCGCATCCCGTTCCGGGCGCTGATTACCGACGACGATTCCCGCGTTCGCCGGGCCACGTACCGGGCGCTGACCTACTGGGGTGACGAGCACGCCCGCGAGATGCTGGAGTGGGCCGTTATCGACGAGGACGACCCGCGCGCGCAACTCGTCGCGGTTCGTGGGCTGGGTTCCCTGGAGGCCGACCCGGTGGGCGAACACCCCGCCTGGCCCGACGCCTCCTGGAACTGGGTCAGAGCCGAAATCGAGGCCACCGAGCGCCGTCGGCTCCCACGGCGAGTAGAGAGGGCGATGGGATGACAGTCGAGACAGTGCTCTCGCGGGTCGCACTCCTCACCAGCGTCGTCGCGGTGACGTACCTGTTCGTGGTCAACGTCGCGTACCTGTCGCTGACGGTCATCGCGGTCCGACAACTCCGCCGACAGGTCGAACTCGACAGTCACGACCCGGTCGGTGAACTCCAGTCGAACCGGTTCATGCCGGACGTGGCTGTTGTCGTTCCCGCCTACAACGAGGAGCGGGTCGTCGTCGACACGGTGCAGGCACTGCTGTCACTCGAGTACCCCGGTCACGAGGTGGTCCTCGTCAACGACGGCTCGACCGACGAGACAGTCGGTAGAGTCCGGGAGGCGTTCGACCTCGAACTGGTCGACGCCGAGTACCCCGTCGACCTCGAGTGCGAACCGGTTCGGGCCATCTACCGCGACGCCACGGAGGACCTGGTGCTCATCGACAAGGAGAACGGCGGGAAGGCCGACGCGCTGAACGCCGGTCTCTTTTTTACCGACCGGGAACTGTTCTGCTCTGTCGATGCGGACTCGCTAATCGAGCGTGGCGCGCTGAAAGACGTCGTCAGCCCGTTTCTGGAGCGCCCCGACCGGACCGTCGCGACGGGTGGTGCAGTCCGAATCGCAAACGGCTGTACGTTCCGGAACGGTGTACTCACCGTCGGACTGTCGGGAAAACGTCTGGTTCGGTTCCAGTCCGTCGAGTACCTGCGGGCGTTCCTGCTCGGTCGAATCGGTCTCAGCAACATAAACAGCCTCCTCCTGATATCTGGCGCGTTCGGGCTGTTCAGAGCCGACGTGCTCCGGGAAATCGGGGGTTTCGACACCGACAGCATCACCGAAGATATGGAGATTGTCGTCCGCCTCCAGCGGTACATGATAGACAGCGACCAGGAACACGAGGTGCGGTTCCTGCCCAGACCGGTGGCCTGGACCGAGGCTCCGGAGTCACTGCGGGTGTTGAGTCGCCAGCGCCGCCGGTGGTTCCGGGGACTCGTCGACACGCTGGTCGTACACCGCGGCGCAATCGGTCGCCCCTCGTACGGCGTAATCGGGGTGTTCGCACTCCCGTTTTACCTGTTCATCGAGACGGTCGGTTCGCTCATCGAGGCCGTCGGGTACCTGTTGCTTCCGGTTTTCGTCGTCACCGGTCTGCTCGACCCGCAGTTTTTTCTGCTTTTCCTGATTATCGCGGTCGGACTCGGCGCCACTGTCACGGTGTTTGCCGTACTCGGCGAGGTGCTCACGTACCACCGCTACGAGGAGCCCTCCGAGACTCTGGTGTTGCTGTGGTACGCTGGCTTCGAGAGCGTCGTCTACCGGCCCTGGCGCGCGTTCACGCGCTGGCACGGCCTCTTCGAGTACCTCGTGGGTGACCGGTCGTGGGGTGAGATGACCCGTGTCGGGACCGACTCGGAGTTCGACCCCGACTCCAACACGAACGCCCAGAGAGACCACGCAGAGCCCGAACCAGAGAACAGAGAGACGAACAACTGAGGCGTCTCGCGAGCCGACCCCCTCAGATGCCCTCGCTCATCAGTCGACTCCGCAGCAGGTCCGCCTCGCGGTTGACCGTCGCGGGATTGACCAGCACCACCGTCTCGTTGCTCTCGAAGGCACCACGCTCGGCGAGTTCGCGCGCACCGCTGACGGCCGTCCCGCTGGTCGCGCTCGTCGGCACTCCCGCCCGTGTCAGGTCGAGCGCGGCGTCGAGAACGTCGTCGTCCGGTGTCGCGACGGTGTCACCGCCGGTGGCGTCGATGGCCTCGATTGCGTACCGGCCACCCGCCGGGTCGGGCACCTCCAGCGGACCACAGATAGTGTCGGGGTACTCGATTGGCTCGATTTCACCCCGGTCGTGGCCCTCGACGACCGGCGCACAGCCCGCGGGTTGTGCGGCGTACAGTCGTGGGGACTCCTCGACGACGCCGGCGTCTGCGAGCTCTCGAAACCCCTTCTCGATGCCGACCAGTCCGGTGCCGTGGGCAGTGGGGTGGACGACGGCGTCGGGGGCCTCCCCGAGCGTGGCGACCAGTTCGTACGACAGTGTCTTGGCGCCCTCGTGGCGGTACGGCGTCTCGAAGGGAGCCAGCGAGTGTTCGACGCTGGCGTCCTCGAAGGCCGCGACTGCGTCGGGATAGCGGCCGCCGACGATGTTCATCTCGCCCCCGTGGACGTTTATCATCGCCTTGTTCTGGAACGGCATTCGCGAGGGCGCGAAACTCTCCGAGTCCAGACCGGCCCGCGAGGCGTACGCGGCGGCGGCCTGCCCGCCGTTGCCCGTCGTCGGGAGCGTCACCGACCCCGCGCCGTGCTCGCTGGCGGCGGCAACGGCGAGTGCCATCTCGCGGTCGACCAGTCCGCCGGTGCTGCTCTGGCCCTCGTCTTTCAGCAGGACGCGCTCGACGCCCACGTCGTCTGCGAGCACCGGACAGTCCACCAGCGGCGTCGACCCCTCCTGAATCGTCACGAGCGCCTCGCGCTCGAGAGGGAGCACCCCGGCGAACCGGGCCAGACCGCCTCGTGTGGTGTCGCCGGCGACACTCTCTCTGGCCGCGGTTTCGAGCGCCGACTGGTCGTAGACGGCGTCGAGTGCGCCCGAACACGACTGACAGCGGCCCGCACTGTCGGCGTCGAACCGGTCGCCACAGTCCAGACAGCGCAAGCCCACGAAGATGTCTGTTGTTCGCATACCGCTTTGTTGGTGTCCGTGGACTAAGCCCTGTCCCTCTCCTCTCGAAACGCCGTGCCCGGGGTTATCTGCCGGTCTGTGCTCGCTCCCGACTCTCGGAGGCCGCCAGAGGCGCGAACCCGCCCTCCCTGAAGACCCGAAGCGCACGCTCGTAGTGACGCTCCCCGTTCGGGGTGTAGAGAGAGGGGAGATTCACCCGGCGCCTGTACGAGTTCGTGCCGCTCGTGTATGTGATAACGAGACGCGGCCGGGTCAGTCCCTTGCTGCCCCGTGTCGCGGAGACAGTCTCGACGGCGTCGAGTGGAATCCTGTCGGGCGAGCGAAATCCGCGGGCGTAGTCGACCACTCTGAGCAGACCGATACCGACGACAATCGACAGGACGACCGCCCCTCCGAACTGCGGACTCACCGCTCCCGAGAGAATCCGCCACGAGAGGGAGCCGAGGCTGTACAGCAGTCCAAGGACGGTCGCGGCGTAGAACCCCTTTTGCCACCGGTTGCCGTTCCGCCAGTAACTCTCGAAGGTCGACCGGAACCGCCCCGCTGCTGACTCCTCGAAGACGATGGCGTCGTCGGTGAGGCGCACCTCTCCGCGACTCGTTGGAACGCGCTCGACAGCCGGGGGGTGTGACTCTCTCATCGGAGGCTCACGTCACTGTGGGGAGTACCACGACGGACTCCGCCACCTGAGTACTAGAACGCCGATGAAAAAGAACACGAGCGTGACGACGACGGCGATTGCCGCGTTCGTCGCTCCCTGTATTCCGTTCAGAGAACTGCTGTACCAGGTGACTACGCCGCTCAACACGGCCACTATCGCCGCAGTCGTGAGTTCGGTTCCCGAGACGGGTTGCTCTGACATGCGTGTCACTACCTCCTCACGGAGCAGATAAACCACCTGTGAGCGTGTTCGAAGGCCGAAATCGGAGCCGAAGGTTTATGTGTGCTCTTTCCTCCGGTGAGAGAGCAACGACACTCGCCCGGTGGCGTCCGCAAAAAGCGGGTCCTGGCGGTTCCCGACATCCACCCGGGAGTTTTCGAGAACAACACGCCACGCGTGTCGGGTCCGAGGGACTGTTCGGTCGTGCTCTCGCCGGACGGTCTCCCCTCGGGCGACGGTTCGAACCGGCGCCGGCGTCTGTTGTTCGTCTGCGGGCCGACGGCGGACCGTGTCGTCGGTTTAGCCAGGCGGTTTCGGGAGGCGAGCGTGGTACTACCGGAGGGCGATTCGCTCGCCGACCTCGAGTCCGTTCCGGAGCGCCGCGTGGAGGCGGGCGTCACCAGGTATCCAGTCGCCAGCACAGTACAGTCCCGCCTCCTCGGCCGACCGGACCGGGCCGGAGTCGACGCCGTTCTCTGGAAGCGCGTGCCCCCAACCCTGGTGGTCGGTCCACGCGGGTCCGGTGAGTCGACTGTCGCCCACGACGTCGGCGGCCAGCTCTGCCAGGTCTGCGACGTTCTCCTCGGGTGGGTCGTCGTAGTGGTCGACCGACCACTCGTGGTTTGCCTGCACGATGACCACGGACTGACCGTCTGGTACGTGACCGGGTTTGCACTCCTCTCGGCTTATCCAGCCCACTTCGTGGTCCTTCCCGGGGTTGACCAGCGCGTAGTAGGGAACGTCGAGTTCGAACTCGTAGCCAAGCACCGCGGTCCAGACCGTCCGGTAATCGACGGCCTCGGCGGCTCTGACGAGCGAGTCGCGGATATCGGCCTCCCAGTCGGCGCCGGCAACGAGGTCGGCGGTCTGTGGCGCCGGCGGGTTGCAAAGCACCACGTCGAACGGTCCCCAACTGGCCCCGTCGTCGTCGGTCAACCACCACCCGTCCTCGCGGGAGAGTCCCTCGATGCGCGTCCGCCGGTGGACCGACGCGTCGGTTCGTGCGAACAACCGCTTCGCGATCTGTGTGAGTCCGTCGCGGTACGTCCACCTGCGTGTCGATGACTCGCGACCCTCGGAGACGGTTCCGTGCTCGTCGAACACCTGGACCGGGCCGTCGACGGTCACCAGTCCGGTCGTGTCGAGCGTCTCGGTCACCAGTTCGACGACGCGCTCGTCGTCGTCTTTCAGGTAGTTCGCGCCGTACTCGTAGGTGATTTCGCCGCGCCGGCGCGCCGCGGCCCTGCCACAGAGGCCGCCCGACTTCTCGAAGACCGTGATGTCGGCGTCAGTCGTGGTGTCGAGCACGTGCGCCGCGGCGCTCGCTGCTGCGCCCGCGCCGATGATACCAACGTCCATACGAGTGGTACGGACCCTCGCGACAAATACTGCCCGGTAACGACTGCCCGCCGGTCAGTCGGGCGGGTCCGGTCGCTGCCGCGCCCGCTGGCGGTCGAGGAGGCGTTTGGTTGCCACTCCGGGCCCCCCCTCGATTGGCCACGCGCCCTGTCGCCACGCTGGCGGTTCGGGTTCGAACGCCGGACAGGACTCCGCACACTCGCGGGCGCTCTGGTGACACTCCTTTGCGACACAGAACGGCCGGGCGACGGACTCCGCTGGCCTGAGTTCGAACTGCCGGCAGTCGGGACGCATCGAGGAGAGATACGACCGCCAACCGCGCTCGTAGGCCCGCTCTGCGATTTCCAGTCGTTTCTCGCGTTTCCACTCCGGGTGTGCGTACTCGAACCGGCAGGCAGACCGGTCGTACTCTCCACCCGCCGGACGGTCGAGAATCCGTGTCCCGGGGCTCTCGACCGGCAGCGAGGCGGGGTGCCACTCGACGGTGGCCGCGTCGGCGCCGCGCTCGCCGTCCACGACGGTCACCACACCCGCTTCGACCGGGATGTCGGCAAGCAACGCCGGTTCGACCGACTCGCCCGTGGCGCGTGTCGCTACCCAGACCTCGTCGGCGAGCGCGAGCGCGACGTCCTGTTCGGTCTGTGCGGCCAGATTCCGGGCGGCACTGGCGTCCAAATCTGGTTTGTTCTCGATAGCGACGATTCGCTCGACCCAGTCGGGATACGGCCACCGACGACGGAGTTCGACGCGTCCGCCGGCGGACCTGCGCTCGACGAGTCCGCGCTCGGCGGCGCGGTTGACCGCCTCGCGGACGTACCGCCACGGGTAGCCGGGGTCGGGCAGGGCGTCGCGATACCACGCCCACTCGGCGGGCGCGTGACCGACCACGTGCAGCAGGTCCGAATCCAGTCGTCGCTCGCCAAAGCGCGCGCGCTCGGCCAGTCCCGCCTCGTCGCACTCGACGACGACGGTGTCCCAGCGCCGGTGTGCGGTCCCGAGTTGGCGTGCGACGACCAGCGACCCGGCGTCGCCCCCCGGCGGCCAGTGGCGCTCTGCCCACTGGCAGACCTGCAGTTCGAAGTCGAACTCGGAGGTCACTCGTCGGTGGTCGGTGCTCGGTCGGCCGCCCCCGCGAGTCGGCCCGTCGTGCCGACAGTCCTTCTGCCACAGGCGTCGACGCCCGCGACACTGACTGCTCTCTGTGACCCGTCGGTGCCGTCTGTCGTCGCCAGCGTGTCGTGCATACCACATCTCTCGCCCGTGGAGAGAGTTAATCCTGGCGTGTCCCGGCGCGGTTCACGACCGGTGGCCGGCACCACCCGAGACACCGCGTGTAGTCGACACGGCCTGCCCGGGGCGGTCTGACACACACGAACCACGCCGCGGGGACTCGGGTCGCGACGGCAGTGGTCGTGTCCGGAGTCAACTGTCCGCTCCGAACTGGTCACAGAGCACCTCGACGGCCTCGAGGAAGCCGTCGGCGTAACTGGCGTCGGTCACGCGGTCTGCACTCTCTCTTGCGGTCTCGTCTGCGTTCGCGACGGCGAGTGCGTGGCCGGCAACCGCGAACGTGGCGGCGTCGTTCTCGGAGTCACCGACAGCGGCGAACTCCGCCGGCCTCCGGTCGCGGTCGTCGGCAACCACGCGCAGTCCCTCGCCTTTTGTGACATCGGGCGATTTAACGTGGTACGCGTAGCCCGTGTCGACCACCTCGAGTCCGTGCTCGCTGGCAATCTCGCGCAGTGGGTCGAGCGGGGACTCCCTGCTCACGGTCAGTTCTGTCTCTCGCCAGCGGTTGACCAGGTCGGCACTCCCCCAGCCGACGTCGTGACCACGGGCCCGGTACTCCTCGAGTACGGCCCGTGCTCTCTCGCGGTCGCCCTCGAACTGGAGTGTCCCCGACCGACCGACGAGCACCACGCCGCCGTTCTCTGCGATGACCAGCGGGTCGATACCGAGAAACTCACAGAGTGCGACCGGGTAGGCAATCGATTTCCCGGTCGCGACGACCAGCGGCGCTGGCCAGGCCCGACAGACCGGGAAGACGCGGGGGTCGATTGCGCGGCTGTCGTCTGTGAGTGTTCCGTCGATATCGACGGCCAGCGGCGGCAGGTCCTCGGGGAGTTTCGCTGCCAGCGTGGTACTCTCGGCGAAATCCATACCCCACCTTCGACGGAGGCGTGCTTGTCGCTTTCCGTTCTATCCAAACGGATTGCCGCCACCGCCGCCCATCCCGGGACCACCCGGACCGCCCGGGCCGCCACCCTGTTGCATCTGTTGCATCATCCGCTCCATGTCGGCGTCGCCCATCCCCTGGAACTGCTTGAGCGCGCGCTTCATCATCCGGTGCTGTTCGAGCAGTTCCTGGATTCGGTCTTCGGGTCTGCCCGACCCGCGGGCGATGCGTTTCGTCCGACTCGCGCCGATGACCCGGGGATTCTCCAGTTCCTCGTCGGTCATCGAGTCCATGATGATGCTGTAATCCTGCATCCGCTCCTCGGTCATGTCCATCGCGTCGTCGGGCAACTGGTCCATCAGCCCGCCGCCCAGCCCCGGAATCATGTCCATCACCTGCCCGAGCGGGCCCATCCGGTTCATCGCCTCCATCTGCTTTTGCATGTCCCGCAGCGTGAACTGGCCGTCCAGGATATCCTCTGGCTCCCAGTCGTCGTCCTCCTCCTGGGTCTCCTCCATCGCGCGCTCGACGCGCTCGGTGAGTTGCTGGAGGTCGCCCATCCCGAGCAGGCGAGAGACGAAACTCGACGGCTCGAACCGCTCGATGTCTTTGACCGTCTCGCCGGTTCCCAGAAAGGCAATCGTCGAGTCGGTTTCGTTGACCGCCGCGAGCGCGCCGCCACCTTTTGCTGTGCCGTCGAGTTTCGTGATGACGACGCCGTCGATGCCGATTGCCTCCTCGAACTCCTGGGCCTGTTCTTTCGCGCTCTGGCCCATCGCCGCGTCGAGTACGAGCAGATTCCGGTCGGGACTCGTCTGCCCCTCGATGCGCTCTATCTGCTCGATTAGTTCCTCGTTCAGGCCGTCACGACCGGCGGTGTCGACGATGCGCACGTCGGCCTCTGCGGTCGCTTCGAGACCGTCGACGGCGATCTGGACGGGGTCGTTCGAGTCGGGGTCACCGTAAAACTCGACCTCGGCGTTCTCGGCCATCTGCTTTGCCTGGTCGTAGGCACCCGGTCGGTCGGTGTCGGTCTGGATGACCGCCGGCCGGAGCCCCTTCTTCGAGAACCACCACGCCATCTTCGCCGCCGTCGTGGTCTTTCCCGACCCGTACAGGCCCGCGAGCATGATGGTCTGCCCCTCCAGGGGAACCTCCGTCGACTCGCCGACCAGTCCGACGAGTTCGTCGTAGACGATGCGTAACACCCAGTCCCGCACCGACGTGCCCGCCGGGGGTTCCTCCTCCAGCGCACGGGTTTCGATGTTGTCAGAGAGCTCCTGCACGAGGTCGATATCGACGTCGGCCTGTATCAGCGAGCGCTGTATCTCCTTGACGATGGCCTCGATATCCTCCTCGGAGATGCGTGACTTCCCCCGGAGGTCGTTTATCGCACCCCGGAGTGAACTGCCGAGATTGTCCAGTACCATTATCAGGCGGTACGCGGCCACACCGGTAAAGACTTTTTCTCGCTGACCCCGGACCGACCCGCGAGAATCCGCTCTCCCCTACACGTGGTCCTCGGGCAGCAGGTCCTCGAAGGGCTGCTCGTCGAGCCACTCACAGAGTCTGACCAGTTGCTCCGAGGCCGCCTCGAACAGCTGTTTGCCTTTCTCGGCGGTCGCGTCGGTCTGGTCGCCGAGCACGCCGTTGTCGGTGTTGTCTGCCGAATCGTAGAAGGTGAGCGCGCCATGCGTCCGGATGCCGCCGTCTGCCTCCCAGTCGACGAGGCCGCCGTCGCGGGCGTCCTCGAGGCGGTCGTCGTGGACCAGGTCGCCGGCCAGATGCTGTATCATCGCGGTCTCTTTTGGACCGCCGTGGGGGCCGTTCTGCTCGAAGAGGTCGTCGACGAGGTCTGGGATACTCTCGTCCCACATCCACTCGATGGCGTAGAGCACCTCATCGTCCCGGAGTCGTCGCCCGACCTCGCGGAGGTGTTCGACGTTACCGCCGTGGGCGTTGACGAAGACGACCCGGTCGATGCCGTGGTACGCCAGGTTGCGGGTGAACGACTCGACGTAGTCCCGGAAAACGGGGCCGTCGACCCACATCGTGCCGTGGAACTGCTTGTGGTGTGGGCTCACGCCGATATTGACTGTCGGTGTGCAGAGATAACCGGTCCGCCGGGCGGCCTCGCGGGCGAACCCCTCGCCGATGAGTGCGTCGGTCGCCTCCGGCAGATGTGGTCCGTGCTGTTCCGTCGACCCGAGCGGGACGAGCGCCAGTGACTCTGTTTCGAAGTACGACTCCAACTCCGGCCACGCCCTGTCTCCGAGATACATACCACACTCTGGTCGGCGCGTCCTAATCGTCTTTCCGTTCGACAGCAGTGACTGTCGGCGAGGAGTGTGGCCCGCGAACCCGGGTCTGTCGGGCACGGCTCCGCGACGGGTCGACCCCTCCGTAGGGACTACAGCCTCGTGAGAAACTGCCCGTCGACCCCCGCTCAGTCGGCGGAGACACGGGAGTCTCTGCGCTCGACGCCCGCCGTACAGTTCTCGGTATCGTGACACGCCCGGAACACCCGGGCCACCCACAGGAACTCCTCGAGCGAGTCGACGGTGGGGTAGGCGTCGACGAGTGTGGACTCTGGTTTGGCCTGTTGTTTGTGCTCCTCGACGAGCGCCTGCAGTCGGTTCCCGATTCGGTAGCAGTCCGACCCCGAGAGTCCGTCCGTCGGCGTGATTCCCGTTGCTGCTGCCACGAACTCCCGGTACCGCCCGACGTCGAGTCGCCACTCCGTCTCCGACACTTCGAGTCCCTCGATTCCCGGGTCCGTTCGAACTCTGTCCGGCACGGCGGCTATTGTCGTCGGCATCTAGGTAGTATTAATTATGGGTATCTGGAAATATATATCTTACCCCCGAGTACATATAATCCGTACCGAAACGGACCGACCGTCTGCGCACTGTACTACCGCCGGGGGCCGTCTGAGTCGACGGCCGGGGGCAGTCGGTCCGCCGCGCCGACTGTACTTTTTGATGATGTCGAAATTTGTTTACAGAGGGACCGCGTACTTAGAGCCACTGTACTGAGGCCGCAGACGGGCGGCAAGCGCTCTACCGGTAGACAACACAGGTTGACCACGGACTCACGTTACCGATGTCAGAACAACAGGAAACGGCAGACGACCCCGACCTCTCGGACCCGGAGTACTACCTGAACCGGGAACTGAGCAAACTGGAGTTCAACGACCGCGTGCTCAGCGAGGCGCTCGACGACCAGAACCCGTTGCTGGAGCGGGTGAAGTTCCTCTCGATTTTCACGCAGAACATGGACGAGTTCTTTATGAAGCGGGTGGGCGGACTGAAACAGCAGATCGCGGCCGACGTCACCGGCCGGACACCCGACGGCCGGACACCCCGCGAGCAGTGGGAGGAGGTGATGGAGAAGGCGGCACCGATGTTCCAGCAACAGGCAGCGTGTTACCACGAGGAGATTCGGCCGGCACTGTCGGAGGCGGGAATCGAGATCGTCGACTACACCGACCTCGAGAGCGAGGAGCAGTCGGAACTCGACAGTTACTTCGAGAACTCGGTGTTCCCGACACTGACACCGCTCACGTTCGACCCCGCACACCCGTTTCCACACATCTCGAATCTGTCGCTGTCGCTGGCAGTGTTGACCGACTCGGAGACCGGCGGTGACCCCACCTTCTCGCGGGTGAAAATCCCGCAGAATCGCCCGCGACTGGTCCAGGTCGACGACACGACCCGGTACGTGTTACTCGAGGACCTGGTCTCTGCCAACCTCGACCACCTCTTTCCCGACGCCGAGATTCTCGAACACGCGACGTTCCGCGTGACACGCAACGCAGAGGTCCGGCGAAACGAGGAGATTGCAGAGGACCTCATCGAGATGGTCGAGGAGGTCCTCGAGGAGCGCCGCTTCGCGACGGTCGTCCGTCTCGAGGTCGAGGCAGACACCTCCGACCGGATACTGGACCTGCTGACGACGCAACTCGACGTGACACAACAGGAGGTGTTCGAGGTGCCCGAACCACTCGACTACCGCGCGTTCATGCAACTCACCGACCTCGACCGACCGGACCTGACGGTGCCCGAGTGGACGCCACAACCACACCCGTTGCTGGCGAGTCGCCACGGCGAGCAGTCACGCGACATCTTCGAGTGCATCCGGCGCGAGGACGTCCTCGTCCACCACCCGTACCACTCCTTTACGGACACTGTCCAGCGGTTCATCGACGCGGCCGCAAACGACCCGAACGTTCTCGCTATAAAGGCGGCTATCTACCGGACGGCCAGCGAGTCGAAGATAATCCAGAGTCTAATCGACGCCGCAGACAACGGCAAACAGGTCGCAGTGATGGTAGAACTAAAGGCCCGCTTCGACGAGGAGGACAACCTCGAGTGGGCGAAAACCCTCGAAGAAGAGGGTATCCACGTCGCCTACGGGACAATCGGAAAGAAGACCCACACGAAGACGACGCTGGTCGTCCGCGAGGAGGACGACGGTGTCGAACTGTACTCGCACGTCGGAACCGGCAACTACCACTCCGAGACCGCAAAACAGTACGAGGACCTCGGACTGTTGACCGCAGACCCCGACATCGGACAGGACCTCGTCAAACTGTTCAACTACTTCACCGGACACTCGCTGTCGGAGGAGTACCGCGAACTGTTGATCGCACCGGAGAACATGCGCGAACGGTTCGTCGACCTGATTCGCAGGGAGGCCACCCACGCTCGCGAGGGACGAGAGGCCCGCATCGTCGCCAAGGTCAACCGACTGGAGGACCCACAGGTCGTCGAAGAACTGTACCGCGCCTCCCGGGCCGGCGTCGACATCGACCTGGTGGTGCGCGATATCTGCCGGCTCAGGCCGGGTCTCGACGGCGTGAGCGACAGTATCGACGTCGTCAGCATCGTCGGTCGCTTCCTGGAACACTCCCGCATCTTTTACTTCCACGACGACGGCACAGAGCGGTACTACATCGGCTCTGCGGACTGGATGGAGCGGAACCTCGACAACCGCGTCGAGGCCGTGACGCCGATTCGTGACCCGACACTCAAGAGTCGTCTCGAGGAAATCCTCGACACCTGCCTCGCCGACACCCGCGACGGCTGGCGGATGCAGTCCGACGGCAGTTACGTCCAGCGCGACCCCGACGACTCCGCCGCCAGCGCACAGGAGACTTTTATGCGACAGACGAAAAACAGCGACCGGGAAGAGTTCTGATGACAACTGCGCCAGTGTTCGGGAGCCCTATCGCCGACGCGCACACGCGTATCGACACGTCGACCACCGAGCACGTCTACGTGGTGGGCGACGTCCACGGCTGTCTCGCGGAGTTGCGGCAGTTGTGGGACCGACTGGACCCCGGCAGCGACGACCGCGTCGTGTTCGTCGGGGACCTCGTCCGCAAGGGACCGGCGAGCGACGGTGTCGTCGAGTTCGTCCGGAGACGAGAGAACGCCATCAGCGTTCGTGGCAACAACGAGCAGAAACTGCTCCGTGGGGCCGCCGAGGCCGGACTGTCGGCGGCCAACCGCGAGGCAATCGAGTCGTTCCCGCTGGTGGTCTCGTGGGGTGAGAAGATGGCCGTCCACGGCGGCGTCCACCCGGACCGTCCGCTCGAGGCACACGCCCCAGACGACCTGCTGGAGATGCGTGCGGTTCCCGCCGAGAACGGCTACGACGGCCCGTTCTGGTTCGAGTTACACGACGGCCCGCGGCGGGTCTTCTTTGGTCACACCCCACTCGCAGACCCGTTCGTCGACGAGTGGGCCGTCGGACTCGACACGGGGTGTGTCTACGGTGGCGCGCTGACGGCCTACGACTGCACACGGGAGAAACTCGTGAGTGTCCCCGCAGAGCGGACCTACCAGCACCGTCCCGAGGAGAAGATTCTGGACGTGTGAACCGCGGGTCTGCTCCGACTGTCGATACCGCAGTCAGTCGTCGCTGTGAGCGACGTCGGCGTCTGACTCTGGCCTCTCGTGGGTCGCACCTGCGGGGACGACTCCCAGTCGCGCGAGCAGGAGAACCACCGCCGGCATGAACACGAACGCGCTGACCAGCGCCAGCCCCATCGCCAGCGCGATAGCGAGTCCGAAGTTCGAGAGCACCGGGAAATCGGAGACGACCAACACCCCGAACCCGAACATCGTCGTCGCACCCGACCCGACAACCGGCCGCGCTTTCGTCTCGACCGCCGTCCGAATCGCCGCCTCCGGCGAGACACCGGAGACGGTCAACTCCTCGCGGAACCGCTCGTAGACGTGGATTCCGTAGGTGATTCCAACACCGAAGACGATGGAGGCTGTGGTCACTGTCAGCGGGTTCCAGGGCACACCGACGAGGAACATTCCGCCGGCGACCAGCGCCATCGTGCTCGCTGCCACCGACCCGACGAGGACCACCGACTCCCGGCCCGACCGGAGCGCCAGGGCGAGAAAGACCAGTCCCGCCCCGAAACTCAGCAGTGTCGTCTTTGTCAGTCCGGCGGTGACGTTCTCGATGACGTTCCGGTTGATGACGATGTTGCCGGTGACACGCGCGTCCATCTCGCCGAGTGTCCCGTTCGCGGTCGACTCGGTGGTCTCGATGACCGCGCTCTCCTCGCTCCCGTTTATCTCCTCGACGTACAACTGGACGAGCAGTCTGTCCGGGGTCTGGTCGAACGCCTGCGCCCCGACCGGCGGCATATCGGTCCGCTGGAGCGTGTCGAACTGTTGTTGACGGGTTTCGGGGTCAGCCGCGACCCCGTCCGTTCCGGGTCGCATCTCGACGGCACTGACCGGCGACAGCGAGGTCACCACGTGGTCTGTCTGTTGAATCTCCGTCTCGAACTCACTCACCGCGTCGAGTTGTGTCTGGTTGTCGTAGATATCCTCCCCCTCGACGACGACGTACACCACGTTCGGACTCTCGACGGTCGACTGGAGCTCCTGGAGGTCCGCTTTCTCGTCGGTATCGGGCCAGTAATCGAACATGTCGTCTTGCGTCTGGACCATCGGATACGCCGCGAGTCCGGCGGTGATAACGAGGCCGAACACGACCACCACCGCGAGCGGTCGGGCACTGATGCCGCGTCCGAGCGCCCCGGCGACCCGTTCGATACCACCCGACGGCGCGCGCTCGTCGGTCGAACTGGTGTCGCTTGCGGTGTCGCCGTCGTCGAAGATTGTCAGCAGCGCAATCAGGAGCGTCAGCGAGAGCGCCATCGACATCAGCACACTGAACGCGGCGGTGATACCGAACTGGCGGACTGGCGGCACATCTGCGGCCAGCAGCGAGCCCAGTCCGACGAGTGTCGTTCCGAGCGCGAGCGTGAGCGACCGTCCGGCCGTCCGGGCCGCGATTCCCGCGGCGTCGACCGGACCTCGCCCGCGTTCGCGCTCCTCGACGTACCGGGTCTGGATCTGGAGTCCGTAGTCGATTCCCAGACCCAGGGCGACGGGCATCACGCCGAGCATGATGGCGTTAAAATCGAAGCCAACAAACCCCATCATCCCGACCATCGCCAGCAGAGCCACGAGTGTCGTGGCCAGCGGAATCACCACCCGCCTCGTCTTCCGGAGTCGCCCGCGCATCACGAGTGTCATCGTGGTCAGGATGACCACGAACGCGAGCGCGAACAGGGTGAGCATCTCCGGGAGCATCAGTCCAAACGCCGCCTCCTCGAACACCGGGCCACCGGTGAGCGTCACCGTGGCCCCCTCGGGCATCGTCACCGAGGCCGTCACACTGTCGATTTGCCCTATCACGACCTCGCTCTCGCTTGGCGGCATGAAGCCATAGAGGTCGTCCCTGTCGTCGGGAACCTCGGTGCTCCCGTACTGGAGTTGGACGAGTGCGGTGCTGTTCTGCTCGCCGTAGTCCGGAACCAGATTCCCGAGCATCTGCTCGTTTGTCTCGCTGGCGTTCTCGAAGGCCGCCAACCGCGCTGTGGCCTCCTCGCGGGTCTCCGGGAGCTGTCCGTCTCGTTCCAGAATCTGCGTGTAACTGGTCACGCTCGCGGCGGCGTCGACCTCTGACTGGTACTGCTGTGTGAGGGTGTCGACAGAGCGTATCGTCTCCGGGTCCAGAACGTCGGTCTCACCGTCGGTTTCGACGACGGCGAACACCACGTTCCCCGTGTCGAAGTCACCCTGAATCTCCTCCCAGTTCTGGGTGGTCTCCGAGTCGTCTTCGAGATACAGCTCCATCCCCATGCTCATCTGGACGCCCAGGAGACCGACCCCGGCGGTCCCGACCAACAGGAGAACGGCCACGAAAACCGCGACCGTGTGTGTCGCCGATAGCCTGCCGATTCGCTCCAAGACCGCCCCGAGTCTGTCCGTCTCTGTGCTCTCGCTCATTGGTGTCTCGACCTCCGCGACTGCATCTCTCTCACCATACTGTACGCACGTCCCCGGGACGGTTAATAGTTTGGAATACGCGCAATACTGTGCACTTCCACGCGGGCACACTCGGAGGCCGTGGCCAGTACGCTTACCCCCGCATCCGCGCGGTACGCCCTCGTGTGGTTACTGGGCGCGTGCCGGGCGACAGTCTTTTGCCCGTGACTGTTGTACAGATGTGTGTGTACAAAGAAATACTGGTACCCACGGACGGGAGCGAACCGGCGAGTACGGCAATCGGCCACGCAGTGACGCTCGCGGGACTCTGTGACGCGCGCATCCACGGACTGTTCGTGACCGACAGCGGCACACTCGAGAAAGCGAGTGGCGCGTTCCCCCAGCGACAGGACCAACTCGAAGCGGCCGGAGAGGAGGCGCTCTCGGAAGTCGAACGGCGGGCGACAAACAACGACATCGAGGTGACGACGACGGTGACCGGTGGCACCGCCTACGAGGAGGTCGTGCGCTACGCCGACGAGAACGGTGTCGACCTCGTCGTGATGGGAACCCGGGGCCGACAGGGTGTCGAACGGTACCTGCTTGGCTCTGTCACCGAGCGCGTGGTCGAGACCGCCGAACAGGCCGTGCTGACCGTCGACGAGGCGACACCCACACACCCGGCCGAGTGACTGTCGGAAACGCCAGGGTCGACACCCTCGGCTCCGCGTTCTCTCGGTTACCTCTCGAAAAAACGAGCCTAGGCCGGGATTTGAACCCGGGCTCTCGTCCTTACCAAGGACGCGCT
>CAZHPM010000017.1:0-39270 GCA_964534485.1 uncultured Halobacteriales archaeon | reverse complement strand
GTCACAGAACACCGGGATGTACGCCGACCCCGCGATGTCGGGGCCGTAGAGCACGCCCACCTGTGGCACCTGTCCGGAGTGGATACACTGGTTGTAGAACATCTTGCCGCCCCGATAGCGGTCCATGTGCGTGTCGCCGGGGTCGCGGTCGTCGAGATTGAGCCGTGCACCCGTCGAGTCGATTAGACGCAGAATCGGTGCGCCGGCCTCGACGGCCCGCTCTGCCATCCGAATCTCCTTCTCGACGCCCATCTGACCCAGCGAACCGGCCTTGACGGTGTAGTCGTTGGCGGAGAAAAAGACCGTCCGACCGTTTATCGTGCCGACACCGGTTATCATCCCGTCGGCCGCGAGTTCGTCGTCGTCGGCCCGCGCGAACGTGCCGTCCTCGTAGCGAATCTCGTCGAAGATGCGGTCGAGTCTGTCACGGACGAACAGTTTGCCAAGCTCCTCGATTTTCTCGTGGCCCCGCTCCGGGCCGCCAGAGAGAATCTCCTCGACCTCCCCGCGGAGCTGTTCCTCGCGCTCGGTGACGACCGGGTCGCCGTAGTCGCCGTCGCCGGCAGAGGCGACCGACTCGTCGTCGACCACGAGGTCGACCGGCTGTTCGAGGTGTGTCGACAGCGCGCTCGCGATTGCGCGTGCGGTTCCCTCGTCCGGCGTGTCGTCGATGTTGATCTTCATACGGTCCTCCTGTCTCGAGTGTCGGCCGAGACCATAGTCGCCGGTTGGACGCAGGCTCTCAAATGACTGTCCTTCTGGAGTGGGTGACTGGACCCGCGCCGGCTCACATCCACAGCAGTTGCGCGTGACGTGTGCCCTCGAACTCGAGCACGTTCGCCTCGTCGACGAAACCGTGTTCGACCGCGAGCGTGACCGCCCGGGTGCCGACGATGTTGGCGACGCTACAGCGCGCGAGACTGGCGACCACGGTCTCCTCCTCGACACGGTTGCCGTCGTAGAAGGCGGCGTCGACGGTCAGCGAGACGTCGCCGTTGTCGAACTCCTCGCCGAGCAGGTCGGCGTCACAGACCGAGACGAGTCGGCCCTTTGGCGTCTCGCGCTCGTTCAACAACAGCTCCGGCATCGGTTACTCGCGCAGCGTGTCGTCGTCTCGGTCTCGCCGTCCCGAGAGGTTCTCGCTGTCGAGCAACTCCTCTACGCCGGCGTTTTGCTCCGACTGCTGCTGGTCTCGCCGCTCGCGCTCCTGTGTGTGCTCGTCTTGAATCAACTCGCCCTCGTTCTGGGCGCGGAGTTGCTCTGCCTCCTCGACGACCTCCTCGGCGCGCTCGTCCTCTCCGAGCTGTTCGAGCGCGATTGCCTTTTCCTCGAGCAGGTCCGCGCTCCGGTAGCCCAGACGGACGGCGTTGTCGAACGCGTTGAGCGCGTCCTCTGCGAGACCCCGCTCGTTGAGGAAAAAGCCACGATTGTACCAGGCCTGACCGAAACGAGGGTCGATTTCGACGGCGCGTTCGGCGTGTTCGAGTGCCTCCTCCGTCCGGCCGAACTCCCAGAGGGCGTACGCCAGGTTCGTCTCTGCGGTGGCGGCGTGTTCGGAACTGTCGTCGATGTCGATGGCCTCGCGGTAGGCGCCAACGGCGGCGTCGTACTCCTCGAGTTCCGCGTGTGCGACGCCCTTGTTCACCCGTGCCTCCTGTTCGACGCGGTCGTCTGTGGCGAACTTGGCGGCCCGCTCGAAGGTCTCGGTGGCCTGCTCGTGGCGGTTGATGCGGACGTACTCCAGTCCCACCTCGAGCAACTCCCCGGCGTCGGCGTCACTGGGGAGTTGTTGCTCGTCGAGCAGGTCGGTGAGCGCGTGCGAATCCACGGGGTCGACCTCGTTCGTGTCGATACTGATAGAGTCGAGGTCGAACCCCTCGTACGGGTCGTCGAACCCCTGGCCCTGCGAGAACTCGTGGTCGTCGTCCCCGGGTCTGTCTGTCATACCAGACGTTCGCGGGGCGGAGCATTAAGGCCTGCGTCACAAAAGACCGGTATGCGACTGTTCGTCTCGGTCGACCTCGGTGAACTGGCCGACGACATCGCCGCCGTCCAGGCGCTGTTCGCCGACGCGAGCGGTCTGCGAGTGACCGACCCGGCACAGGCCCACGTGACGCTGAAATTTCTCGGTGACACCGACCCCGAGCGGGTGCCGGCAGTCACCGACGCCCTCGGGCGGGCCGTCGCTGACAGTGGCCTCACCTCGTTCGAGGCCGAGTTCGGCGGCCTGGGCGTTTTCCCGGGTCTCGACTACATCAGTGTCGTCTGGCTCGGTGTCCGGGCGGGCAGCGACCGACTCACGACTCTCCACGAACACGTCGAGCAGCGCCTGACAGCACTCGGGTTCGAACCCGAAGACCACGAGTTCACCCCGCACGTCACGCTCGCGCGGATGGACCACGCTGGCGGCAAGCAACTGGTCCAGAAACTCGTCAGGAACCGCGACCCGACCGCCGGACGGCTCGCTGTCGACGCTGTCTGTCTGACCGAGAGCACACTCACCGACGACGGCCCCGAGTACAGCACCGTCGAGCGAGTCGAGATTCCCGGCTGAGAGAGCGGCCGGCGGCGGGCCTCGACCGGTGAGAACTCTGATACGAGCGCCGGCTACCGCTCCGGCCTGCGAAAGAGGTTTACTGTCCGATAGATAATAGCCGGGTACAGTTGCTCCGAGTAGCAGAGGCTGTCACCGGGACGGAAGCCGTGTTGCAGGTGGAACCGGCGGCAGTCGGCTACTGGGGTGTGTTCACGCTCGCCGGTCTGGCGTGTCTCGCCGGCGTGTTCCGTGCACGACAGGTCGACAACCCCGCCGTCCGGCGTGGACTCGTCTGGTTGCTGGGAACGACCGCAGTCTGGGCGCTGCTGAAGTCGGTGTTTCTGGTCGCACCGACCTCGACCGGACAACTGCTGTACACGGTCGGACTGGTGGTGGGGTTCGCCACGGTCTGGGCGTGGCTGTACTTCTGTTCTGCCTACACCGGCCGGGAGTACCACACCAACCCGGTGCTTCGCAAACTCGGTCTCGGGGTGTTTCTCGCCGTGGCGGTGGTGAAGGTGACGAACCCACTACACGGACTGTACTTCGAGACGACGCGGGTGTCGACGCCGTTTACACATCTGGCGGTCGAACACCAGTTGTTCCACTGGACGGTCACCGGTCTCTCGTACGCACTCGCCGGCATCGGGCTGTTCATGTTGTTCGAACTGTTCGTCGCCTCGGGGTACGACACGAGACCACTGGGCGTGTTGACGGTGCTTCTGGGCGTGCCAGTGGCAGTCGATATCGTCTCCGTGACGACACCGCTGTTGCTCGATCTCATCTACGCGCCAGTGGGTGTTGCGCTGTTCGCGCTCGGGTCGCTGTTTCTGTTCGAGCGACGGTTTCTGGCGGTGCAGGAAACCGGCACGCGGGACGACCCGGTGGTCTTTCTCGACAGTCAGGGGCGGATACAGGAGTACACGCCCGCCGCACGGCGGGTGTTTCCGGCGCTGGAGGGTGCCTTTGGCGAGCGATTCGAGACGGTTCTGCCCGAAGTCGGTGACGTGTCGGAGACCGAGCGGATAGTCGGTCACGACGTCGACGGCGAGCAGCGGTACTTTCTGACCACGAGTAGCCGTCTCCACCTCGGCGACGCCGACGGCCGTATGGTGGTGTTCTCTGACGTGACGACGGCCGAACAGCGCCGGCGGGAGTTGGCCCGACACAACCAGCAACTCGACGAGTTCGCAAACGCGCTCACCCACGAACTCCGGAACGTCCTCCAGATAATCAACAGTCGACTGGCACTCGCGTCCTCGGAGATGAGCGGCGACACCGTCGAGGGGGAGTCGGTCGAGCGCGCGTCGGAGATGACAGACCGGATGTCGGGACTGGTCAACGACTTTCGGGCGCTGGCCCGGTACGGCCAGACCGTCGACAGTCCCCAGCGGGTGGCCTTCGAGGAGAGCGTCCGCGAGGCGTGGACACAGACCGACACCGGCGAGATGGACCTGGTCGTCGGCGGCGAGGGGGCAGTCGAGGCCGGTCCCGGCCGCCTACGGCAGTTGCTGGTCAGCGCCTTCGAGTTCGCCCGCCACAACGGCGCGAACACGGTCCGGGTCGAACTGCACGCAGACGGGTTCAGTATCGAAGACGACGGCGCGCCACCGGGTGAGGACACGTCGGGATATTTCACGTTTGGCGAGGCCGTCCCGGACGCCGAATCCGGGCTGAAACTCCCGAACGTCCGGGCGTTCGCGCGTGTCCACCGCTGGTCTGTCCGTATCGACACCGACTACACGGAGGGCACTCGTCTCGTCGTCAGCGACGTGACGGTCTACTGACTGCCCGTCCGGATTCACCCGGCCGCGAACGCGAACAGCACTCCGAGCACCGCGGCGAGTGCGAGGACGACGACCATCGTCGCCTGTCCGACCGTCGCCTGCAGGTCCGGGTCACCCTCGACACCGCCGGTCGCCCGGACCCGCCCCGGGAGTGCCCACGGCAGAAACCGCGACAGGACGACGACGGGGTTGCGGGCGGCCCAGGTGGCGTCGGTCGCGACGGCGACGACAGCGCGGTCGACCGCGGCGTACAACCCCGTCACGCCGGCGACCAGTCCACGCCCCCCGTAGAAGGTCACGCGGTTGTACACCGCGTCGACGTCGGGGAGACGACCCACCTTCGAGAGCGGCCCGCGAAGCAGCGCGAACCCGACCAACCCCAGCGCGGCCAGTCCGAACCCTTCGAGAAAGTGGTCGAAGGTAAAGACGGTGTACTTCGTGGCGTCCGCGCCCGGAAGCGCCGCGTACGCCCCGGCCTTCGCGCCGGGCAACAGCGAGAACAGCGCGCCCGGAACCAGTCCGTAGAGAACACACAACACCGCTGCACTCCCCATCGCAACCCGCTGCCAGAGCGTGAGTTCTCGACCCGGCACCGTTCGCTGGGCCTCGCCGTGGAAAAAGGCGTAGTAGCCAAACTTGATAAACGACAAGAACGTTCCGACGCCGCCGAGCAACAGGATGTACCACAGCGCATCGAGGTGCTCCTTTCGCGCCGCGCCGACGACCATCCCCTTGCTGACGAAGCCGTTGAACCCCGGGAACCCCGAAATCGAGAGCGCCGCGACCCCGAAGAGGAGCGCCGTCAGGGGCATCTCCCGCCAGAGGCCGCCGAGTTTCTTCAGACTCTCGGTGTCCGTGCGGTAGACAATCGCGCCAGCACACATAAAGAGTAGACTCTTGTAGAGGATGTGGTTGAAGACGTGCGCGAACGCGCCGGAAAAGGCGAGTGTGGTACCGATGCCGACGCCGGCGACCATGTAGCCGACCTGTGACTGGATGTGGTAGGAGAGCAGTCGGCGCATGTCGTTCTGGAGGAGCGCGCTGAACGCGCCGAAGACGGCCATCGCGCCGCCCATATACGCCAGCCAGATGTGCCCCTCGGGGAACCCCCGGCCCAGTCCGTAGACGCCGGCTTTCGTGGTGAACACGCACAGAAAGACACTGGCGGCGATGTGTGGCCGTGGGTAGGTGTCGGGGAGCCAGACGTGCAGGCCGACGTAGCCGACGTTGACGCCGAAACCGAGCGCGTAGAGTGTGGCCGGGACGCCCCCCTCGATACCCGTGGAGGCAGCGAACAGGAACGACTCCACCTCGACGTAGTGCCAGATGATGCCCGCGAGGATGAGACTGCCGCCGAGGCCGTGCCAGAGGGCGTACCGAAAGCCCGCCCGAACCGCTCGCCCGCCGTGGTGCCAGACCAGCAGTGTCGAGGCGACGGCCATCAACTCGACAAAGAAGACAAAAGTGAGCCAGTCGCCGGCAAAGACCGCGCCGAGACTCGTCCCGACGTAGCCAAGCGCGAACGCCGTCTGTCGGTTGTCCGCCCCCGTCGCGTAGGCGTAGGTGACGGCAATCGCGCCGATGAACGCGAAGATGAGCCCCATCAACCGCGAGAGCGTGTCCACGTTGAACAGGACGGCGTCGAACCCGAGGAACTGCACCGACAGAAAGACGCCCTCGGAGACGAGCGCGACCCAGCCGACGGTGCCAAGCGTGACGAGGGCGCCCAGCGCGTGGCCGACCCGCCGCGAGAGCACCGGGAGTACGAGCGCGACGGCGATGACGACCAGTCCGGGCGGAACGACCGCCAGCGAACTCACACCACCACCCCCACGTTCGCCGCGACCGCCTCGACGATTCGCAGGAAAACGAAGGTCGTCGGCGCGATACCGAGCGCGAGCGCGCCGGCGGCGGCCACGAGAATCGGCCCGAGTACGAACCACGTCGACTCGCCACCCAGCCAACTCCGGCGGTCCCAGCCACCCGGCGGCGGCCCGCCGTGGTGGTCGTGGCTCGTGTGGTCGGCGTGGTCGTGGTCTGTGTTGTCGTCGGATTCGTGCTCGCTGGCCGCGGCGTCGGCTGTCTGTTCTTCGGCGTCACCGCTGTCGTCGGTGTCGCTCCCGCCGTCGGCACGCGGGTCGCCGCCATCGGCGCGTGGGTCGCCGCCGTAGGGACTTTCGACGAGTGGCTTCGCGTCGTGGGCGTCGGCGCTCTCGAAGAAGGCCTGGTAGACCACCGGCCAGAAGTAGGCGATGTTGAGCATCCCCGAGACCAGCAACGCGGCCGCGAAAACCGCCTCGCCGGCCTCGACGCTGCCGATGAGCAGGTACCACTTGCTGACGAAGCCAGCGACGAGCGGAATCCCGGCCATCCCGGCGCTGGCGACAGCAAAGGCCGCCATCGTCACCGGCATCCGCTTGCCGATGCCGGCCATCTCCGAGATGTCGTCGGTGTGGGTCTCGACGTGGATGGCGCCGGCACAGAAAAACAGTGTGAGCTTCATGAACGCGTGGGCGGGGATGTGCAGGAGGCCGCCGACGACTGCGTTGCCAGAGAGCACACCCAACCCGAGGACGATATACGAGAGTTGGCTGATCGTCGAGTACGCCAGTCGGCGCTTGAGATTGTCCTTCCGGAGCGCGATGACACTCGCGGTCAGCAGCGTGAAGGCGGCGACGGCGGCCAGCGGGAGGCCGACACCGAGGTCCTGCATCGTCACCGGGCCGTACACTTCGAGCGTGAGACGCGCGATACCGAAGACGCCGCTTTTGACGACGGCGACGGCGTGCAGCAGCCCCGAGACGGGGGTCGGCGCGACCATCGCGTCGGGGAGCCAGGAGTGTAGCGGCATCAGCGCGGCCTTCACGCCGAACCCACCCGCGAGCAACGCGAAGGCGAGTCGCGCCAGTGCCGGGTCGGCGTCTGCGAGCGCGTCGATACCGCCCGGGACGAAGGCCGTCGTCCCCGCGAGAAAGAAGACCAACACCGTGCCAGCAAGCACCGCGACGCCGCCGACGAAGGTGTACGCGAGGTACTTCCGGCCGGCGGCGCGGGCCTCGGGGGTCTCGTCGTGGGCGACCAGCGGGTAGGTGGCGACGGTCAGCAGTTCGTAGAAGACAAACAGCGTCACGAGGTTGCCGGCGAAGGCGACGCCCAGTGCGGTGCTGAGACTCCCGGCAAAGGCCGCGAAGTAGCGGGTCTGGCTGTGTTCGTCCAGCCCGCGCATGTAGCCGATACTGTAGAAACTGGTGACCACCCACAGCGCACTCGCCAACAGACCAAAGAGCAGACCAAGCGGGTCGACACGCAGCGAGAACTCGATGCCCGCGACGAACGTGCCGAGGTCGGTCACGTACACCGTCCCGTCGAGGACCCCGGGAACCATGCTCCCGACGATGGCGACCTTTCCGACCGCGGTGACGACCGTCACCGCCTCGCGGAGGTTCCGCCTGTGACCGGTGGCGAGAATCAACGGGATTGCGACCGCAGAAATCAGCACCGCCGCCAGCGGACGTAGCGCCTGGACCTCGCTCACGGCTCGAACACCCTGTTGAGGGCCGGTTCGAGGAAGCCCTCGATTTCGCTCCCGACGAGACCGAGCGCCACTCCGGCGACGGCGGCCAGCACGACGACGGCGACCATGCCGACCGACGCCGAGCGCTCGCCGCCGTCGGCCGCCGGGACACCGACCGGTTCGTCACTCGACGGGTCGGTGCTGGTCGGCACCGGCGAGCGGTCCGGTGCCGACCCCTCGGCGAAGTACATCCGCTCGACGACGCGGGCGACGTAGGCGAGCGTCAGGAGCGTGCTCCCGAGGATAACCGCGGTGACGACCCAGGCGCCGCTCTCGACGGCACCGACGGCGATGTACCACTTGCCGACGAAGCCCACGCCCGGCGGCACACCGACCAGCGAGAGCGCGAGCACGGCGACGGCGGCCGCCGAGAGTGGCCGGCGACTGGCGAGACCGGCGTACTCGTCGACGGTCCGGGCGCCGGTCTGGGCGGCCACGAGACCGACCGCCGCGAACAGGCCACCTTTCAACACGGCGTGACCCACCAACTGGACGACGCCGCCGACGACGGCCGACTCGACGGCGAGTCCAAAGGCCGCGACTATCATACCGAACTGTGACACCGACGAGTAGGCAAGCATCCGCTTGAGGTCCGACTGCAACACCGCGAGCACACTCCCCGCGACGATACTGACGACGCCCGCGTAGACAACGGCGTCCTGTGCGACCGGCACCGCCCGGAGAAACTCGACACCGAACACCGTGAGCAGGAGTCGCGCGAGCGCGTATGCCGACACCGTCGAGACGAGCGCCGAGATGTAGGTGCTGACGCTGTCTGGCGCGGTGGCGTAGGCGTCTGGCTGCCAGGAGTGGACGGGAAACAGTGCGACTTTCACCAGCAGACCAGTCACCATCAGCCCGAAGGCCGCGAGCACGAGTCGCGAGTCGTACCCCACCTCCGCGAGCTGTGCGGAGAGGTCGACCATGTTCAGTGTCCCCGTGGCGACGAACGCGTAGCCAGCCCCGAGCAAGAACAGCGACGCGCCGATGGTGCCCACGAGGAGGTACTTCAGACTCGCGACGGCACTGCGTGCCGACTCGCCGCTCGCGACCAGCGCGTAGGCCGCGATACCGGTAATCTCCAGAAAGACGTACATGTTGAAGACGTCGCCGGTGAGGGTGACACCGGCCAGTCCCGTCACCAGCAGGAGATACATCGTGTAGAAGGCGTTCCCCCGCGGTCCGGCACGGCGGGCGTAGCAAAGAACAGCGAGTGACACCGTCGCGACTAACACGAGCACGGGCGTCGAGACACCGTCGGCCACGAGTTCGATTCCCGCGGGCGGCGCAAACCCGGCGAGTTCGTACGACTGGCGACCGTCTTCGAGGACTGTCAGCGCGACAACCCCGGCGAGACCGAGTTCGACGGCCGAGGTGAGTGTCGCGACGACCCACCCCGAGCGGTCCCAGCGTACTCCGGCCACCAGCGCCAGCAGTGCGCCGAAGATTGGCACGACGACTGAGAAGACGAGTGCGTCAGTCATCTCTCTCTATCTCCTTTAGAACCGCCTCGTCGAGTGTGCCGTACTCGCTGTAGATGCGGGCCACGAGTGTCAGTGCCACGGCCGTCAGACTCACTCCGACGACGATAGCGGTCAGGATGAGCACGTGTGGCAACGGACTGACGTAGGTTGCCGACGGGTCGTCGATGACCGGTGGCTTCCCGCCCTCGACAAAGGCGGTCGTGATGAAAAACAGGAAGATACCCGTCTGGAAGAGGTTCATCCCGATTACTTTCTTGACGAGATTCCGGTCACCGATGACCAGGTAGAGACCGGCGGCCATCAGCAGGACAGCGGCGATGTAGTTGTACCGCGTCAACAGCAGGTCTATCATCGGTCGGTCACCTCGTACTCGAAACTCCGCGCGATGGCGAAAAACAGCCCCGAAACCGCGCTGGCGACGATGGCACCGATTCCGAGTTCGACCCCCTCGATGCCGTACTTCGGTGCCTTCTTGATACCCAGGGCGGACTCGTAGGCGCTGTACTCGAGGAAGGTCTCGCCAAGCAGGACGGGACCGACGCCGATGAGCAGGAAGGCGAACACCCCTCCGGCGGCGAAGGCGACGACAGCGACGTTCTGGAACCACCGACTGGTCGGTTCGATGCCGAAAGCAAACGCCACCATGATGACCATCGCCGCCGCGATTGCGCCGCCCTGGAACCCGCCACCAGAGGAGTCGGCCCCGTGGAACATCAGGAACAGACCGTACGTGAGTACGAACGGCGCGACGACTCGCACCGTCGTCATGATGACGCTGCTCTCCGTGTAGGGTCGCTGGTCGCGCTCGCTCATGTGAACGACTCCTCCCCGATGACCACAAGCACCGCGACACCGGCGGCGAAGACGACGACGGCCTCGCCGAGCGTGTCGAACCCGCGGTAGGCCGCAAGCACCGCTGTCACTGCGTTTTTCACGCCGGTGTCGTCGTAGGCGCCGTCGATGTACCGCTGTGTGACGTCTGCGTCCTGCCAGACCGGTGCGGTGATGTCACCAATCTCCGGGATAGCCGGCACCGTCACCAGGAGCACGCCGGCGAAGACGGCGACGACGGCGGCGGCGGTCCAGTCGACAGACTCGAATATCTTGCCGTCGGTCGGTGGCCGTACGGTCTTGGTCAGTGTCACCAAGAACAACACCGTCATCACGCCAGCACCCACGGCCGCCTCTGTCAGCGCAACGTCGGGGGCCTGCAGTGTGAGCCACAGCAACGCGAGTCCGAGACTGTACGCCGCGAACGCGATAACCGCCGCGAGCACGTCCCGGAGGAACACTGTCGCGGCCGCGCTCACGACCACGAACGCGAGCAACGCGGCCTCGATGAGCGTAATCACTCGCTGTCACCTCCGGACGCCTCGACGCCGCCGTCGGCCTGTGGTTCGACTCTCGCTCCCGTCTGGGGTTCGTTCCCCCCGCTGGCCGCCGGGTCGACACCCTCGCCTGTCTCTGGCTCGATTCCCTGGTCGTAGGCCGCCCGCGTGATTGCGTGTGTGGCCGTCGGGTTCGTGACCAGCAGGAACGCCGCCAGCAACACGAGTTTCACCCGGGGGACACCGGCCTGGAATGCGACCGCGACACCCGCGAGTGTCAGCACAGTGCCGAGGGTGTCGGCCTTCGAGGTGGCGTGTGACCGGGCGTAGAGGTCGGGCAGTCTGACCAGACCGACGACTGCGACGACGGTGAAAAACAGCCCAACGACCACGAGACCGGCACTGACCCACGTCAGGAGCGTCACAGCACGTCACCCCGTTCGACGGTGAACTTCGAGATGGCGATACTCATGATGAAGTTCAGCAACGCGTAGACGATGGCGACGTCGAGAAACGCGGGTTCGTCGAACACCGCGGCAATCATCGCGATTATCAGCACCGTCGTCGTGCCGATGGCGTTGACCGCGATGACGCGGTCCTGTGTCGTCGGCCCGCGGACCACCCGGTACACCGCGACGACGGTCGTCAGGACGAACGCGCCGGTCAGCGCCAGAAACAGCCCGTTTGCCGCCCCCTCACTGACGAGTGTCATGTCGGGTCCTCCGGGCCGTCGTGGCCCTCTGTTCCGCCGTCGGTCGCCTGTTCGCCCCCGGCCTCGCCGCGCTCGCGGGGCGAGGGGAGTCGCGCACCGGCGCGACCGAGAAAGACGAACCGGACGGCCCGCTCGAGTCCGCCATCGTAGAGCTCTCTCCCCGCAGACCGGGTGAGTCTGTGGACGTAGAACTCACGGCCCCGGATGTCGACGGTGACGGTTCCGGGTGTCAGTGTGATGCTGTTTGCGAGTGTCGTCGCCGGCAGTCCGGGCGGAAGCGCGGGGCTGAACCGCTCCATCCCCGGGTCGATTGGCATCGAGGGACGGAGGACGATTGCGGCGACGGCCAGACTCGCTTTCGTAATCTCCCAGGACAGGTAGGGCAGATACACCAGGAACCGAGCACCCGTCAGGAGCGACTGCCAGGGACTGACCGGACGCTCGAAGGTGAGTCCCGAGAGCACCGCCGCGACGATACCCGCGCTGACGGCGCCCGTCACGTAGTCGAACCGACCGGCGAACCCCCCGACGAACTGGTAGAACGCAAACGAGAGCAGAAACGTCGCCACGAACGTGTTCAGATTGACCGCGCGCCGGCGCAGTTGTCTGCGCTGGACCTCCCGCTGGACCGGGGCCTGTTCGGTGATGATGTCGTCGGCACGGTCGAGTTCGTCGTCCAGTGACCCCAGCAACGGCGCACGCGCCCCCGGACTGTACTCCGGGTCGAGCACGATTCGGTCGAGGCCGTGTTCCCGGGCGTGTGCGAGCAACGTCTTCGCGTAATCCCGGGGACTGAACAGCAGTTCGTCGGCGCCGACTATCTCTATCGTGACCGGGAGTGGACGGTCTGTGTCGCCCGTGACTTCGAGGTCCTCGTCGACCCACGCCCGGACGCGCTCGAGCAACTCCTCGGCCTCGTCTGTGACGGCCTCGTTGAGGTTGCGGCGCTGCCACTCCACCAGATAGACAAAGTGTACCGCTGGCGCGCTCTCGTCCGTGCCCTCGGTGGCCTCCCTGAGGACGTGTGCAACGGTGTTCCGGAGTGTCGTGGAGTCGGCAACCGGAACCAGAACTCCTTGCGCGCTTGCGATGCTCACTGTGTGACTCTACTCGACTTGCGGTAAAAACTGTAACCCTTCGGACCGGGACCCGAGGGTGGCCGCTCCGACGGCGGGGTCACACATTAGTAACTGCGCCCCGTTGTGGGGCCACGATGAGTTCCGACCGCGACAGGCCGTCTACAGACGATACGGACGACCGCCGGGGGGCAACGGCCGACCGACTCGGGGAGTTGCTCGAAACCGAGGGGGAGACGGTGGGAACAACTGCCCGGACTGCGAACCAACTGTCCTCGTTCGCTATCCGGCAGTTCGACTCATACGAGGAGTTGCGCGGGGCCGCCCGCCAGATAAAGGAGGAGGCAATCGAGAACCTGCCGGCGCTTATCGACCGCGTCAACGACCAGGTCACGGCAAACGGCGGCACGGTCCACCTCGCACAGACGCCGGCCGACGCGAACCGCATCGTCGAGGAGATTCTCGACCGGCGCGACGCCGAGACACTCGCCAAGAGCAAGTCGATGACCACCGAGGAAATCGAGGTCAACGACCACCTCGAACGGGCGGGCTACGACGTGGTCGAGACCGACCTCGGCGAGTACGTCATCCAACTCGCCGACGAGGCACCCTCACACCTCATCGGCCCGGCGATGCACAAATCACCCGCCGAGATTGCCGACCTGTTCAACGACCAGTTCGACCTCTCCGGCGAGGCGGCGCTCTCGGACGACCCGGTCGAACTGACTGCCTTCGCCCGCGAGAAAGTCGGCGACCACCTCCGCCGGGCCGACGCCGGCATGACGGGCGCGAACTTCGTCGTCGCCGAGACGGGCACGCTGATGCTGGTCACGAACGAGGGTAACGCCCGCAAGACGGCGGTCACCACCGACACCCACATCGCGGTCGCGGGCGTCGAGAAACTCGTTCCGACGGTCGCCGACCTCCAGCCATTTACCGAACTCGTCGCCCGGAGCGGAACCGGACAGGATATCACCTCCTACGTCTCGCTGCTGACGCCGCCGGTCGAGTCGCCGATTCCCGACTTCGAGGCCGACAGGTTCCGGCCGGCCGAGGACCGCGAGTTCCACCTCGTCTTGCTGGACAACGGCCGGATGGCGATGCGCGAGGACGACCAGTTGCGCGAGACGCTGTACTGTATCCGGTGTGGGGCCTGCAACAACTCGTGTGCGAACTTCCAGGCGCTGGGCGGGCACGGTTTTGGCGGCGCGACCTACACGGGCGGTATCGGCACTGGCTGGGAGGCCGGGGTGCACGGTCTCGACAGTGCAGCAGAGATGACCGACCTCTGTACTGGCTGTTCGCGTTGCGTGCCCAAATGTCCCGTCGAGATCGACATCCCGTGGATAAACACGGTCGTCCGCGACCGGCTCAACCATGAGGCCGACACCGAGCGGTTCGACTTCCTCGTCGAGGGGCTCGCCCCCGACGAGGAACCCGGCGGGATGGACCGCCAGAAGCGTCTCTTTGGCAACATCGACACGGTCGCACGAATCGGGAGTTACGCGCCGGCACTCGCCAACGCGGTGACCGACTCCCGGCCCGGCCGGTGGCTGCTGGAGCGGGCCTTCGGCGTCGACAGTCGCGCGGACCTGCCGGCCCTCGCCGGCGAGACGCTCCGGGAGTGGTACGGCGCTCGTGGCTCCCGGGTGGACGACCCCGACCGCGAGGTGGTGCTGTATCCAGACCTGTACACCGACTACTTCGACCCCGACCGCGGGAGAGCGGCCGTCGCGGTGCTCGAAGCACTCGGCGTCCCGGTCCACGTTCCGCCGACTCCCGAGAGCGGCCGCGCACCACTCTCCCAGGGGATGGTCGAGAGTGCCCGCGAGCGCGCCGAGGACGTCCACGCCGAACTCGTCGGCCACATCGACCGCGGCCGGGACGTGGTCGTCGTCGAACCAAGCGACCTGGCGATGTTCCGCGACGACTACGAGAACCTGCTCCCCGAGGACTCGGCCCGACGACTCGCCGAACACTCCTACGAGATTCTGGAGTACGTCTACGGCCTGCTGGAGAACGGCGCGGACATCGACGCGCTCTCGACGACCAGCGGGGTGACGGTGGCCTACCACAGCCACTGCCAGCAGCGCACACTCGACCTCGAAGCGCCGACGACGGCCGTGCTGGAGGAGGCTGGCTACACCGTGCGAACCTCCGACCAGGAGTGTTGTGGGATGGCCGGCAGTTTCGGCTACAAGCGCGAGTACTACGAGGTCGCCGACACGCTCGGCGAGCAACTGGCCGAGACTCTCGGCGAGACGGGCGGCCAGCGACTGGTCGCCAGCGGAACCTCCTGTCAGGAACAACTGCGCAGCCAGTACGACCGCGCCGTCGCACACCCCGTCGAGTTGCTCGCGCCGACGGGGTGGGAGTGACGCGGTAGTTCGGTCGGTTTTCACTCCCCGCCGGGGGTCTCGCGTGGCTGGCGGCGTCGCCCTCGCCCTGCGCGGGCCGTGGCGAGCAGTCCGCCGGCGAGACTTCCGAGAACGAGCAGTCCCGCCCAGGCGGCGAGCAGCGTCCAGCCACGCCCGAACTCGGCGACGCCGACGAGCGCGAACGAGCCGACCCGGGGGAGGAGTGCGCCCGTCCAGACGAGCGCGCCAATCAGCGTACGGAGGCGGGGCAACGCCAGCACGAGCGCGATGAGCACCGTTCCAGCCGCGAGCGCGCCCCGGCGGGCGGTGTGCTCGCTGTCGCCCTGCCAGAGCCGCCACCCCCCGACGACGAGCACACCGACGGGGAGGACCGGCCAGAGCGGCGTCAGACCGAGAGCGCCCGCGAGGCCGACCGCGAGAACGACGCCGACAGCCGCGAGTCCGTGGCCCAGGCCACGCGAGACACCGCCGACGGCCGTGGGCTCGGTTCGAGACCGGTCGACAGCGACGACACCGGCGGCGACACCGGCAGCAAGCGGCGCGAGACGGGCCGGCGAGGCGAGCGCGTAGAACACCGAGGCCGCCGGGAGCGCCGCTCCGACGGACCGCTCGACCTGGTGCTCGGACCGCGGAGCCGGGAACTCGACGGCACCGCCATCGAGTTCGTCCGGGCCACTGCGCTCGACTGATGGAGGCTCACGCCGCCTTCCGGTGTCCAAGAGAGAACAGCACCGCGCCAATCAGCGCGAGCACCGCCGCCACAGCGCCGAACCCGGGACCAACCCCGTCGGAACTGTCGTCCGTCGTCTGGTTGCTCTCCGATTGGTTCGCCCCGGACCCGTTCTCTGGGTCGTCCGTCCCGTCTCCATCCCTCTCTGTCGTCTCGACGGTTACGGTTCCGCCGGCAGTCGCGGGCGCGACGGCGGTCCCGCTGTCGTCGTCGACCCGTGTCGGCGTCACGGCCAGTTCGGTTGTTCCGGCCGTCTCACCGCGGATTGTGACCGCGCCCAGAACCACGTCGGTCGCACCCGGACCGACGGCGTCGTCGGTGTCGACAGCAGAGAGTGTGACCCCGTCTGCCCCGACTGTCGCGTTCGCCAACCCGAACTGGTCGGCTGTCGAGGCGTTCGTCAGGGCTGCGGTGTCGTCGTCCCCGAGCGTGATACGCAGACTGTACCCCGAGAGTCCGCCCGGCGCGTCCGAGAGGGTCACTGTCACACGCTCTGTCTCCGCCGGCGACACGCTCGCGTTCTCGACGTTCACCGCCGGGTCGTCGGCCGTCTGTGCGGCGGCTGACGCGCCGAGCGCGAAGACCACCACACAGGCACAGACCGCCAGTGTCGGAGGGGTACTGTTCGTGGACACCGTTTAGAGAACCCCGAACGGTACAGCTGTGTCGTGCATATCTGGCGGGATAACCCGACAAAATAAATAATTACTGGTCTAATTTATATATCGTTACGGGCTTTTATGACGAGTAAATTCATTCGACCAGCTCTACATATACGATACAGAAAAGCATAATACCGAACCAACTGGTTACCCTGTATGGACCTCGGGAACCGCTCGGTGCCGGACCCGACCGAACAGAACCGGCGACAGTTTCTCCGGCGGACCAGTGTTGCGTCGGCCGCGGCGGTCGCCGGGTTGTCGGGGCAGGGCAGGGGACAGGAGTCGACCGAGATGACCGACAGTGGCGAGTTCGACTCCGACCCGTTCTCGCTGGGTGTCGCGTCGGGGGACCCGCTCCCCGATTCGGTTATCTTGTGGACGCGACTCGCCCCGGACCCGTTGACCGTCGGCGGTGGGATGCCACGAGACCCGGTCGCGGTCGACTGGACGGTCGCCGCCGACAGGCGCCTCCAGACCGTCGTCGAGAGCGGCACCGCCACCGCCGAACCAGACAACGCCCACGCCGTCCACGTCGAGGCGTCGGGACTCGACCCCAGTACCGAGTACTACTACCAGTTCGAGGCCGGCGGCGAACAGAGTCCGGTCGGCCGGACGAAGACCGCCCCGGCCCCCGGCAGCACACCCTCGGAGTTCCAGTTCGCGTTCGTCTCCTGTCAGGACTGGCCCTCCGGATTCTACACGGCACACCGGTATATGGCCGCGGACGAACTCGACCTGATACTCCACCTCGGTGACTACATCTACGAGAACGGTATCGGCGCCAACGGCGGGGCCCGGGAGACACCCGTCCCGCAGGTCTACCGGACCGAGGCCGACTCCCTGGAGCGGTACCGCCTCCAGTACGGCCTCTACAAGTCCGACCCCGACCTCCGGGCCGCTCACGCCAGCGCGCCGTGGCTGGTCACCCCCGACGACCACGAGGTCGACAACAACCGGGCCGGTGGCGTTCCACAGGACCCCGAGAAACAGGACCCCGAGGCGTTCCTGCAGCGCCGTGCCGAGGCGTTCAGAGCCTACTACGAACACATGCCGCTCCGGCCGCCACAGAAACCGACCGGTCCCGACCAGAAGCTCTACCGAAACTACAGTTTCGGTGACCTCGTCGAGTTCAACGTTCTCGACACCCGGCAGTACCGGAGCGACCAGGCCTGTGGCGACGGGCAGTTCGTCTCCGACTGTGAACAACGATTCGACGAGGACCGCACCATCCTCGGTGACACGCAGAGAGCGTGGCTCGTCGACAATCTCGACCGCTCTGGGGCGACGTGGGACGTTCTCGCCAACCAGGTCAAGTTCTCGAGGATTGATTTCGCACCCGGCCCGTCGGAGGCGTTCACCATGGACCAGTGGGACGGCTACGTCGCCGACCAGCAACGGGTCAAGCGGGCCTTTGAGGACCACGCCGAGAACCCGGTCGTGGTCACCGGTGACATCCACTTCAACCTCGCGACGGAGATTCGAGCGGCCGACGACCCGTCCCGGACGGTCGGTGCCGAGTTCGTCGGGACCTCGGTCTCCTCGCGCGGAGACGGGGCGGACTTTCCACCCCTCGCGGAGACGGTGTTTCCGGAGAACGAGAACCTCAGTTACTTCAACGACAAGCGCGGTTACACCCGCTGTACGGTCACACCCGACGAGTGGACCACGGAGTACCGCGTCCTCGACTACGTCTCGGAGCCGAGGTCGCCGGTCCGGACGGACGCGACGTTCACCGTCCGTGCGGGACGGCCCGGCCTGCGGGACAGACGCCCGACCGTGGCCGTCCGGTCGCTCACCGTGGGCGGTGGAGGCACCGCCAGGACACCGCTGCTGGCCCGGTGGCTGTCGGCGGGCGTCGCCGGGGGGAGGGTTCGTCTCTCGGTGGCCGACCCCGGGGTCGCCACCATCACCGGCGCGACCGTCGCAGACACGTTCGGAACCGGCCGGGCCACCGTCGCCGACGACGGGTCGTCCGCGACCGTCGAGTTCGCCGACCCCGGCGGGACCGTACAGTCCGCCGCCGGCGGAGTGGATATCCCGATTGCGTTCCTCGATATCCACGGCGACCGCGCGAGCACGACCACCCTCGAACCGACGGTCGAACGGTTCACCGACGACACCGGCAACACCCCCGAAACCGCGACCCGTTCGGGTGCCGTCGTCGTCACCGACGGTCCGCCGGCGGTCGCCGGCGGCAACCCGCCCACCGACCCCGACGACGACGGCCAGTACGAGGATGTCGACGGCGACGGCCGTCTCGACGACGACGACGTCACGGCGCTTTTCGACGCCTTCGACTCCGACAGCGTCCGCTCGAACGGACTCGCGTACGACTTCAACAACAACGGTCGTCTCGACTTCGACGACATCGTCACTCTCCAGTCGGACCTCGACTGACGGCCGCCGACAGTCGCCCCGGTCCGCGACGGCGACTGGTGTGGGTTATCTGTCACCGGTCTGGCTGAACTGCTCGATATCCGCCGCGATGTGGATACTGTCGGGGTACTCTCGCCTGGCCACCTCGCGGGCGAACTCGTTGTGGTCGACAATCGAGACGACGCGGGTGTAGACGGTGTAACTCCACGGGTCGAACGTCCCCTCGCCCGGCAGTCCCCGGTACTGTGGGACGCTGTGACGCGTCGGAGACTCCGGGTGTGGTCCCTTTAGTTCGACCCCCTTCTGCTCGGCGCGTCGCTTTATCTCGCCGACGACGGATTCGAGACGGTCTCCGTCACCACTCTGGAGTGTGAGTCGAGTGACGAAGGGCATGTGTGAGGATTCAGCACCGACGAGTAAACCTGTTGCCCTTTCGCCGGCGGTTTTATTTTCTGCCCGCACCACCACCCGCTATGCAGAAAGTCACTGTCGACGACGTCAGAAACGAGGTCAACCCGCTGCAGGTCCACGAGGTCAGACGCCCCGTCTCGCAGGTGCTTGGCACCGACCACTTCGCGATGAACTACTTCGAACTCCAACCCGGTGACTCCTTTTCGGGTGGACTGCACGCCCACCACGACCAGGAGGAGGTGTTCTACATCGAGACAGGGGAGGCGGTGTTCGAGGTGGGCCGCGAGCGCGAGCGGGTCACCGTCGACAGCGGCGAGGTAATCCGGTTCGAACCCGGCGAGTTCCAGACCGGCCACGCGCCCGAGGACCGCGAGGAGCCAACTGTCGGGTGGGCGCTCGGGGCCCCCGGCGCGCGCCACGACTGGGACGACCTCGAATCGATGGTCCCCTGCCGGGAGTGTGGCGAAGAGCGACCCCACGCCACGACACTCACCGACGAGGGCTCCTTTTTGTTTACCTGCAACGAGTGTGGCACCGAGTTCTCGCTGTGAACGAGTCGGGTGACACACCGCCGAGAATCTGTAGGCTCCCGACCCAACCATGCAGTGGGACCTCCGCGACGGCAACTGGAGCCACCACGGACCGGTCGCGGTTCGCGGGCGCGGTTTCGTCCACGAGGGAGTCGAGCGAGGACTCCGCGACCGAACCGCGTGGGAACCACCCTTTCTCCGGCCCCGGTCGTCGTGGACCGAACCCGGGTCGCACCCGCTGGCGTGGTACGGGATTCCCGTGCCCCCGCTCCGGACGCTGGCGTTGCTTCGCGGTACCGACCCCGCTGACCCCGGGGCGTCACTCCCAGACACGCCAGTCGTGGAGCTGCCGACCACCAGACAGTGACCCGGGCCGACCGTCCGCCGGCCCGCGCGTCACGCCTCCCAGCGGTCGGGCACCTGAATCGTGTACTTGCCGTCCTCCTGGAGCGCGACGATGTACTCCTCGCGGTCGTACAACTCCATCAGGTTGAGTTCGTACTGGCCGGGTTCGATGACCCGAATCGACTCGAACTGGTCGTTTAGCTCCTCGCGGAGCTCCGAGAGGTCGGGGCGAGAACGCTCCTCGTCCGTGTCTGCCGGGTGGACACCCTCCTCCTCGCTGGAGTCGGTGCTCTCCCGGGACACGGTGTCGGTGTCCCCGTCGTCGGACTCGACTCCGTCGGGTTTGGACTGCGCGGGCGAGGCAGTGCCACCCGCCGATTTGGCGGTCCACTCGGGGGGAACCGACCCGGCGCCTTTGGTGCCCGAGAGCCGCTCTGGTGGAATCGTCTCGCTGCGGGCGTTTGCCTGTGCGTCGTCTTCCTCGCCCATCGCGAGCGGGTCGTCGGGCACAGAGCCGTCGTCGGCGGAGTCGGGAGAGCCACCGACAACCAGGTCCCGGACCGCCGTTGCGGCGTTGCCGACGGTCCGGGCGACGCTGTCGCCCGGTTCGGGCGGTTCCGGTGGCTCGTCGGGGTCGAAGGTGGCGCCCTCGGGCCGGAACTGGAAGGTCGTGCCGCCACAGTTTGGACAACCCGACAGCATCTCCTTGGAGCCGTCCTCGAACGCGCGGCCACAGTCGGTGCACTGGTGGGGCATTATTTTCTGGAGACGAGCGTCCGGATGAGCGTCTCGTCTTTGTGGAGTGTCTCGATCTGGTTCGCCGGCCCGATGACTGTCAGCGCGTTCGTCGACTCCGAACCCATCAGTCGCCCGAGAAAACTCGACTCCGAGGTCTCGGCGCGTGGATAGCTCTCGATTTCGATTCCGTCGAACCCGTCGGGGCTGATTTCGGTCATCGTCACCTCGATTAGCTGGGACTCCTCCTGTGGGGAGAGTCCCTCCTCGAGGATGACGATATTCCCCTCGCGAACGCCGTCGAGAATCTGTCTGATTTTCTCCATACTCGCCATATCCTCCATCCGCTCGCCGCTTATCAGATCGATCTGGACACCGCCCGCGTCGCGGTCCTCGCCGTCGGGGTCGTCCGAGCCGCCGTCCGACCGCCGTGCTTCTGTCATCTCATCACCCGAAGTACTCCGCGATTTTGTCGTACACTTCGTCCATGTTGTCGCCCTCGAGTGCCGACAGCGGAATCGTCTCGTGCTGTGGAAAGGCGTTGCGGATGCGCTGGACGCTCGAATCCTCGAGGTCGGTCTTGTTCGCCAGTATCAACACCGGCAGGTCCTGGCTCTCGATGATGCCCACGAGCATCGTGTTGACCTGCGTGAACGGGTCGGTCGTCGAGTCGAGTACGTAGATGACGCCGTCGACGTCCTCGCGCAGCCAGTGCATCGCCTCGGCGACGCCCTCGGTGGCCTCCCGCGAGCGCCGGATTGCGTCCTCTTCTTCCATCTCGTGTTCGAGAAACTCGGTGTAATCGACCTTCGTCGTCACGCCCGGCGTGTCCACGATGTCGATGTTGACCGTCTGGCCGTCGCGCTCGATTTCGACGTTCTCCTTCTGGCGGGCGCGGCGTGTCTCGTGGGGGACGTGGCTCTCCGGGCCGACGGCGTCGCCGTGTTCGGTCCAGTCGCGGGCGATACGGTTCGCCAGTGTCGTGTTGTGGACGACCAGTCCGTCCGCCGTGGCGAACGTGTGGTGTTCTGGCACCGTCAGGTCGTAGATGTAGCCGTCGTGGTCGACGGGTTCGACCCCGACGACCTCGTCCCAGACAACGTCACTGGCGACGGGTGTGCTGTCGGGTGCCACGACCGCGCCGCCGTCGCTGGCCGGTCGCGGCCCGCGCGCCGTCGCTGCCAGTGCCGCGACCGTGTCACCCTCGGCGAGCGTTCCGGCGGAAACGTGTTCGACGCCGCCCGCGGTCGCCGCGACGAACGGGTGTTCCGGACTGACCGTGACCGCGCGGTCGCGCCGGGTCTCGACCCGGTAGAGTCGACCCTCGTAGCGCTGTCTGAACACGTGCGAGAGCGGTGTCTCCGCGACCGAGAGGTCCGACCGGAGCGCCGGCACCGCGATATCGCTCTCGCAGGTCAGCCAGGTCTCGCCGGCGGTGTCGCTCACGTCGGTCGCCTCGGGGCCGGCCGCCGCCTCGAAGACCTCGTCGATGCGTCTGCGCGTGCCGTCTGCGAGCAGTACGCGTTCACCGGGGGCGAGGCACTTCCCCGCGTTGGGCGGGCCGTAGATGCCGATTCGCCTCGAATCCTCGTCGGAGAAAAGCGACGAGACTGCCCGTGACACGCTTGCTCTGAGATTTGTGAGGAGTCCCATCCTGTTGTGTCCTCCCGTCCCCGTGACGGGACTTGTCCGTACTCACCAACCCGACACACTTAATCGTGCGTCAGACGCCCGTCTGCCGCCGGTCCCGCCCGGAGCTGGTGTGGCCGTCCGACCACTGTCGCGGTGTGGGGACAGCGGCTGTGACAGTGGGGGCCACCCGGCTACCGTCTCTCGAACCGGCAGACGGCGTCACTGCGGGGACTCGACGCGCTCCCGAACCCAGTCGGCGGCCGCCTCGACGGCCTCGGAGTCGGTTCCTTTCACCCGGATACGGACACAGTCCCCGGGGTAGCAGCCGACAGTGACGTCGAACCGGCTCTGCAGTTCGTCGATACGGTCGAGCAGTTGGCTCTCGGGTTCGGTCGTCCGCACCGTCTGGACGTGCCGTCTCTGCCCGCCGAAATCGTCGCGAACGAGTTCGAACATCGCCTCCATCTCCTCGGGGACACCCGGGAGCACGTAGACGTTGTCGATAACACACCCCGGCGCGACACCACGGGGGTTGCGGAGCATCTCCGCGCGCTCGGGAATCTGTGTCGTTCCCGGCGCGAGGTCACCGGAGTAACCGCCGTCGGAGTCGAGCCACTCCCGAACGGCCTCGTCGTCCGCGAGGTCCGTCCCGAAGGCCGCGGCGACGGCCTCCATCGTCAGGTCGTCGTGTGTCGGCCCGAGTCCACCGGTGGTGACGACGGCGCTGTACTCCGCACGGTACTCGTTGACGACGCGGGCGATCTCGTCGACCCGGTCGGGGACGGTGACCGTCCGCTCGACTGTCGCACCCGTCGCCGTGAGCTGTTCGCCCAGCCACGCGGCGTTCGTGTTGACGGTCTCTCCCGCCAGGAGTTCGTCGCCCACCGACACCAGCGCAACGCGCATGTCTGCCCTTGGACGAGGACCTACAAAGCACCACCGGATGTGTCGGCCCGCGAGGAACGGTTGCCGACGGGCAGGCCGGGGGCTTCTTTACCCTCGATACACTTGAGAGGCTATGAAAGACTGGCTCATCGACGACGACCGGCTCTCGGTCGACCGCAGGTCTCTCCTCCCCGGCGAGGGGTTCTTTCGCCCGGACTCTGTCGAACAGGAGCGTGCCGAACGCGAGGCCGCCCAGCGACTCTCCGGTGCCGACGTCGTCGTCGTCGCCGACGGAGACGCCGACGGACTCGGCTGTGTGACACTCGTGCGAGTCGCCCGCGGCGGCGGCGCACTCGTCACCGCAGGCCCACACGAGATTCGGGAGGCACTGCGCTGGGTGGCGACGTACGCCGACGGCGCCGACCTCTACCTCTGTGACCTCTGTCCCGACACACAGAGCGACATCGAACCCCTGGAGAGCGCCGTCGCGGCGGCCGACTCGGTCGCGTGGTACGACCATCACCAGTGGGACGCCGACCTCGCGGCGCAGGTCCGGGAGGCGGGTGTCGACCTCGCTGTCGGCAACTCCGACGAGGTCTGCAGCACCGACGTCGCGCTCGCGGAACTCGACCACGACTTCGCGGACCGGTACGCCGAACTGGCGGCTGTCACCCGCGACCACGACCTCTGGATTCGCGAGGACGACCGCTCGGACGACCTCGCAGACTACGCCCACTGGGTCGAACCCGAGGAGTACACCGAGACAATCCGCGAACACGGGCCGGACCTACCCGAGCAGGCCCGGGAGTTGCTCGCAGAGCGGCGCATCGAGAAAGACCGTCTCGTGGAGAAGGCCGTCGGCCGCGCCGAGATGCGCGAGGTCGGCCCGTGGACGGTCGGCGTCACCTACGGCCGGTGCTCGCAAAACGAGGTCGCCGAACAGCTCAAACAGGAGGGCGCCGACGCCTCGGTCATCGTCAAACCCGCCGGTTCGGCCTCCATCCGTGGCACCGACAGCTTCGAGCGCTGTCACGAGGTCGCCGAACAGGTCCAGGGTGGAGGCCACCCGAAGGCAGCGGGCTGCAAGCCGGATATCTACGACGACATGCTCGACTACGCACACCACTGGACGACCCACGGCGCGGTCGCCAAACAGACTATCGTCGAGGCGTTTCGCCGACTCGCAGACTGAGGTGGTCGTCGACCCGCTGGCGGCGTACTCTGGTGACGGTCAGGCTACCCGAGTTCCGTCGAGTCGGTCGCCCGCTCCTCGACGGCCTCGCGCTGGACCGGATGCGGCGTGTACCTGAAGTTCTCGTACAGCGCCACTTGCGCGGTCAGTCGGTCGGGTTCGGCGCCAAACTGCGTGGCGAGCAGTTCCCACGTGTCGACGTGGCCGGTGTTCGACGGCGGCAGCACGCTCTTTGCCGTGACCGCGCCGTCGCTGCCCATCTCGACTGACTGCTGGTAGGAGGCCCGGTTGGTCATCGCGACCGGTACCGAACTCGTCCCGCCAAGCGGGAAGAAACTCGACGTGCGGTTCTCCAGTCGCCACTCGCCCGGGTCCTCGGAGTCGAACCGGTCGGCCAACACCTCCCCGGCCTCTGCCATCGCCCGCCGGAGCACGTCGGCGTGGGTCGTCTCCTGCTGGCGAAAGTCGACGCGCCATCGCTGGCGGGGCGACCCGTCGAGTGGCTCCTGGCAGACTCTGCCGTCGGTGGCCGCGAGCGCGAGTCCGCTCTCGGCGTTGCAGACGTGGTAGACGCCGTCGCCGGCGGGTCGGAAGTCGAACCGCTGTGGCGCAGACCCCGTCGGGGCGACCGTCGCGCCGCGCTCGTCGGCCGGTCCGTCGAGTCCGGCGGCGTACCCCGTTGTCGCGGAGTGGAGTTCGCGCGCGCTCCCGGGACCGAACGTCGGGTTGCCGTCGGCGTCGCGGGCCTGCCAGTACTGCTCGTCGCGGTCGGCCGGCCGCGCCTGCCGAATCTCGTCGTCCTCGAACAGCCACTCCCACCACGCCGAACTCGTGTCGAGTGTCATCGCCTCGCCGGTGGCCTCGTTGACCAACTGGAAGGTGTCGCCGTGGTCGGCGAGCCACTCGAAGTTGGTCCGCTCCTCCAAGGCGTTGACCAGCAGGACGACGCTGCTGCTGCCCGTTCCGTGGTCGGCGGCGTGTGGGTCGGCGCCGCTGAGGCCGCTTCCGGGCTCGAAATCCGGGCGCGGGCCGCCGTCGAGTGGCTCCTCGAACATCAGTTCGGCCAGCTGGTACCGGATTTCCTCGTAGATTGCCATCCCGCCGTTCGGGTAGCGGCCGTCCTCGCCGGGACGGTACGAGTAGGTCGTCTCGAACCACCGCCCGAGCGTGTCCGGCCCGGTGAAGCGGTCGACGCTGTCGGCCTCGGCCCACGCCTCGAGTTCGTCTGCCATCTGCCCCAACTGGTCGTCGCCGTCCCGGGCCGCCGCCACCAGGTAGGGAACGACGTTCGGGGCGTAGCAGTGTTCGACCGACCCCCGCTCGATGATCTCCTCGACGTCGGCGAGCACGAGGTTCCCCGTCGCGTCCGCGGGGAGTTCGACGCCGTCGACGTCCTCGACGGAGTGGTCGTCGCTGGTCTGGATAATCCGCTCTCTGGTCAGTCGGTCGAGAACGTCGACACGCTGGGCCCCGCTCCACTGGAACTCGCCGTCGCTGTTGCGCCACCCCGGCGCGGGCGCGTTGTTCCAGTTGACCACGTACCCCCGCTCTGGGTTGAGCGCGCTCGCGCCGATTCCCGCGGAAGTGTCGCGGTCTGGTGTCTCCAGTCCCACGTCGAACCCCGCCCAGTCGTGGTGCTCCTGTGGCGTTGGAAAGCGGGGGTCGACCTCCGGTTCGTCGCGCCGGGGGAGTTTGCCCGTCCGGTAGTACGCGATATCCTCGCCGTCGATGTAGTGGAAGTTGAAGCCAAAGGGAAACTCCGCGAGCGAGTCCTCGAACTCCTCGCGACTGGTCGCGCGGGCGACGTTCGCCCACATAAACGCCCCTTCGAGTTCGTCCATTCGCGAGGCGGTCCGTTTGACGAAGGCGACGTTCTCCGCCGGGTTGTAGTCGACGACCGGCATCCGGACGTCCCGCCGGTCGACGTTGTTCTCCTCGATTGGCGTCAGGCCGCCGTTCTCGCGGGCGAGGTCGACGTAGGCCACCTCCTGTGTGACCCGTTCGGGACTCATCGTCCCGTCGACGATACCCGCCCACATGTTGGGTTCGTGGACGTACTCCTCGGTGACGAACTCGTAGAACTCGCCGTCCCACTCGTAGCGATACCGGTCCTCCTCGTCGAGTGTGACCGCAATCGTGTCCTGCATGTCGTCGCCGGAGGTGGTCACCGTCCAGGCGAAGTCGTTTGTTCGCCCGACGACCATCCCCGGCGCGCCGACGACGCCGATGCCCGCGGCGTCGAACTCGTCGCCGTGGAGACCGATTTCGTGGATAATCGGCGGCTTGAACAGCCCCATCTGCGGGCCGCCACCGAGCATCGGTCGGCCGGTCTCGGTGTGTTCACCGCCGACGATGACCGCATTCGACCCGAACTGCAACCCCTCGAACACGCCCGCCGAGTGCAGGAACACGTCCTGGACCCCGCCGTACTCGTCCTCGTCGATTCCCCAGTCCTCGGTGGTCCGGGCGGCCTCGATTGCCCGCTTTTGCTCGTCGGGCACCTCGGCGTACCTCTCGAGAACGCTTTCGTCGGTCGGTTCGGCCTCGTCTGCCAGCACCGACCCGTAGTGGTGGTCGGGGACCACGACCCTGTTGAGGTCGTGGTAGGCCTCCCACGCCGCCTGGTCGCTGTCGAACCAGTCCAGGAGTGTGGTGAGGCTGTCGGCGTTCCCGAGTTCACTCCCGCCGCCGACGCCGAACCGACCGATTGTGTAGGTGATGACCGCCACCGTATCGGTCGGCTGCCACGAACTGGGGTCGACGCCCAGGAGCGAGAACTCGCCGGGTAACTCGCCGGCGGCCTCCATCTCGGCCATCTTGTCGTTGACGCCGTCTGTGTACCCCCGAATCATCTCGCGGGTGTCGTCGGCTGCACTCTCCCACTGTGCCGTGAGTTCCTCGTCGTTGTACAGGCCCTGTTTGACCGACGTGTCCGAACCGACCTGCGAGGGCCCGATGACGGTCGAACTCGTCCCGCGCCCGATTGTCCGCAACAGGTGGACCTGAAACAGACGGTCCCGGGCCTGTGCGTACCCCTGACCGTAGCCGACCGAGTAGAGGCCCTCGCCGTAGACGTGTGTGACGTCGTACTCGTCGGTCAGGAGTTCGACCCCCTCCTCGGGCAACTCCGCTGCCGACGCCGCCGTGTCGGGGTCCGGGTCGAACCGCGACAGTCCGGCGCCGGCGCCGGCCACCCCCGCGGCCGCGCCGGTCGTCTTCAGGAACGTGCGTCTGTCCACAGTCCCACTGTACCGTGTCAGAGCCTAAATCTGTTACTCACCGGGGGACAGACGCCGGCGACCGCCCGGCGACAGACTCACTCCGTGGGTTCGACGAGCTCCCCGACACCCGCGAGTTCGACGCCGCCGCCGACGGTGCGGTTCGGGTACGGGAACTCGATACCCGCCTCGTCGAACCGCTCTTTCACTGCCGTGACGTACTCCCCACGGACCCTCACGAAGTCGGCCCGCGTGGGCTCTGCAATCCAGACCCGAGACTGCAGACCCACCGAGGAGTCGCCGAGTTCGACCAGTCGAACGGAGGGAGCCGGGTCGTCGAGAATCTGGTCGTGGTCGTCCGCCTCCTCGATGATGATTTCGGTGGCCTCCTCGATGTCGTCGTCGTAGCCGATGCCGAAGACGAACTTCAGGCGCAACTGGTCGGCGTCGACGGGGTTCTTTATGACGCCGCCGGTCAGTTCCGCGTTTGGCACCGTCAGCAGTTCGTTGTCGAAGGTTCTGACGCGGGTCACGCGCAGACTGATGTCCTCGACGACGCCGGCGTTGTCGTCCCACTCGACCCAGTCACCGATTTTGAACGGCTGGTCGGTGAAGATAAACACACCGGCCACGAAGTTCTTGACCACGTCTTGCAGTGCGAAACCGATAGCGAGTGTCGCCGCCGCCGCAATCGTCGCGACTGCCTGCAGGAAGTTACCGAAGCCAGCGGTACCAAAGGCGACGGCGATAGCCAGGAACACGACGACGAAGTTGAGCAGTTTCCGGAGCGGTTTCCTCGCGTGTTCGTCCACGTCCCGCGCGGTGAGTGCGCGGTCGAACAGCGAACCGACGACCGTTCGTCCGAGTACGTAGACGACCAGAAAGACACCGACGAACACGAGCGCGGCGGCGACCGTCTCCGCGTAGGGCAGGTTGGCGTCGTCGAGTTGGTCTGCGACCGGTCCCGTCACCGCGACGACCGACGAGACCGGTTGCGTCATCGCTCGACCACCGCAGTGTGCCCGCGCGTCTCGACGACGGTCGCGTTCACGCGGTCCGCGAGCTCTGCCGCCAGCGTCTCCGTGTCTGTGCCACCCCGGGCCGCCCGGTGGAACTGTACCTTGACCAGTCCGCGCTCGTCGAGTTGGTCGTCGAGCTCCTCGACGACGGCCCCGACACCGCGCTTCCCGACCCACACTGTCACGTCGAGATTGTGTATCCGCTCCCGACGGCTCGTGTCGCTCATACTACCTGTGTTCGCCCGTGTCGCTGTAATAGTTGGCGGTCTCTCGGCCTTTGTATCTGAGCTCTAACAGGTGTCGGGTCGGGGCAGCGTCGGTTTACCCGTAGGGGTACCGCGCGTGTTCGCCACAGTCACAGGTGACGACGACGTGGCCGGCCTGGAGGCGGACCCGGGCGTTTGCCCCGGGTCGGAGGTATGCATCACAGCGGTCACAGGTGAAGCGGAGAAAGGCCCGGGGCAGAGAGAGGCGGTTGCGCTCCGCGATTCGGCGCGCACGCCGGACGTACCGGCGCGCACGCTCGTCGTGGCGTTTCTCGGCGGCTTCCCTGGCGAGGGTGTGCAGTCGCTCGATGCGCTCGCTGGCGATGCTCACGGTTCGACAGTACTCGTCCGTGGAGGTATAAGATTGTGCCCGGCCCGCCGGGTGCCGGCCAGAGAGAGGCGAAACCGGTATCTCTCGGCCAGTGTTTGCCACAGGTATGACACGGGTCTGTCTCGTCGGCGACCGGGACGTGAACCTGCAGTACGAACTGCTCTCGCGGGAGACCGCCAGAGACGCGCTCGCGGCCTACGACCTGCGGGAGCCGTTTCACAACTCCGTGGCCGTCGAGACGGTCAGTCTCGGCGCGGCGGTGGCGCTGTTGAACGACCTCGACTGGTATCTCGTTCGCTTCGTCGGCGTCTCGTTCGTCCTCGAACCCTCCGTCAGCGAGGCAGAGTGGCTCTCGCGGGAGCTGGCGACGGCGGTCCGCGACGGGCGGGTCGACCCCGCAGAGAGCGGTCGCTTTCTGGCCGTCTACGGCCTCGAACGACCCGACGAGGGACCACCACGCCCCGTCGAACCGATGTTCGTCACCCGCACCGGCGAGACGATTCCCGACTACGACCTGCGTGGCGTCGACGAGACACTCGTCGTCCGCGTCACCGAGGACGAGTTCGGTGCCTGAGTCCGGACTCTCGACTCGTTCGCGGGCGAAACGGTTAGGTCGGGGCCGGTACAATGACCACCCGTGCCAGAGTACCTCCGGTGGTACGTCGAACTCGACCCGTTCTACCGGTTTCTGCTCGGTGGAGCCGGTGTCGTCGGAATCCTCGCTACCCTCTCCGGGATGGCGACGGAGAACGTCCTGTTCATCCTGTTTGGACTGTTCTGGATTGCCGGTGGTGGCGGCGTCGTCTGGGTCGCCTCGCACCTCGAGGAGTAACGGACGCTACGACCGGACGAGACTCGCGCCGTCGAACTCCGTTCGGTCGTAGTCGATATCCAGCAGCGAGAGAATCGTGGGCGCGATGTCGTAGAGGTCGGCGTCGTCGACCCGCGCGTCCTCGTCGTCGACGAACAGGCAGGCGTTGTCGAACGAGTGCATCCCGTTTCGCGGTCCGGTCTTGAACACGTCGCCTCCGTTGCCGAACCCGGCCTTCAGGTCGAAACCGTGGTTCGGGATGACGACCAGATCCGGCGCGATGTCGTCGTGGTCGCCACGAAAGGCGTTCTCGCTGGTCTCGACGCGCTCGGCCACCGGTGTCCCGTCGGGACCGGTGAGTCCCTCGATTGCCTCCCGGAGTTCGGCCCGGACGCGCTCGTACTCCTCCTCGGGGACGCTCCCACGGGGTTCACGACCCTCCAGATTGATGTAGAAACGGCCGGGAATCAGCGAGTACGCCCGGGTTTCGTCGGCGATATCGCCGAGTTCCTCCGGCTGGTCGGCGTCGTACGAGAGCCACCCTTCCCGGCGGAGCCACTCGTTGAGGTCGACCTCGTAGTCGAGTGTGGTGAACCCGTGGTCCGAGGCGACCACGAGCGTCACGTCGTCGTCGAGTGTGGCCCGGAGGTCGCCGATGTAACGGTCGACCTTGCGGTAGAACTCCAGAAACTCCTCGCGGTACTCGCCGTTGCGCTCGTAGTCGCCAAACAGAAAGTGATTCACCCGGTCGGTCGTCATGAAGACGCCGAAAAACAGGTCCCAGTCGTCCCGCTCGACGTAGTCGGTGAACACGTTCTGGCGCGTGTCGAGTGTCTCGTGCGCGTCGGCGACGAACTCCGATTTGTCCTCGTCGTGCCCGAGTTTCGCGTTGACGTCGATGCGGTACTCTACCTCCTCCAGGCTCTCTTTGAGTTCGTCTGGATAGGCGGCCTCCTCGACGCCCGGGGAGAGAAAGCCAGAGACCATCCGCTGGACGCTCCGCTCTGGCGGGAACGTCACCGGCACGTTCAGCACCGTCGCCTCGCGGTCGGCGTCCTGCACGCGACCCCAGAGTCGTGTCGCCTGCACGTCCCGTCCCATCGGAACGTAGGTGTCGTACGAGCCAACCTCGCGGTCCTGGAAGCCGTAGACGCCGGTTTCGCCCGGATTGACGCCGGTCGTCAGCGCGGGCCAGCAGGCGCTCGACTCCGGCGGCACGATACTGTCTATCGCACCGGCGCTCCCCTCGTCGGCGATTGCCGCGAGGTTCTCGAACTCGTCGAAGTGGTCGGCGAGGAACCGGTACGGAACGCCGTCGATTCCGACAAACGCGACCCGGGGGCCGTCGTCGCCCCGAATCCTGTCGAACAAACCCATGCTTGGGGTTCTGTCGTCGGACACAAGAAGGTTCGTGTCTCCGCTCCCGGCGCGACTCCCGCGCCCTGTCCGGGATATCGGCAAACGAATCCGCCCCAGGCCACGACTACGACTCGCCTGTCTCCGCGTCGCCGTCTCCCTCCTCGGGTGTCTCGAAGTTCGCGGGAACGACCGTCGGGTGGTCGAGTCCGACCGGGTGGTTGCTTGCTGCCATCACTCTGTTGTAGGCCGTCACCGTTGAAGTAATTACCCATGCTCATAACTAATCGGCAACCGTTACCGGTATTACCGGCGGGAATAGCGACGGCACGCGCCAGTCCCGGCCGGCCGCGCCAGTGGCTCCCCGTCGGGGTTCCGTGTCAGCCGACACACCCGCCCGCGGTTACTCCTCGTGGGTTCTGCCGACAGCCCGGACTACTCCTCGCGCTGTTCGAGTCGGTCGACCAGCGCCGCAATCGTCTCCTCGTGCCGTTCGAGGCGGCGGTTCTGTTGTTCGACGGCCGCGGTCAACTCTGACACCTGCTGTTGGAGCGCCCCGAGTTCTGCCGACCGGTCCGGTTCTGTCCCTCCCGTGTCGCCGTGCTGTCTCTCCGTTGTTGTCTCCCCCTCCCGAGTGGTGGACTCGCCGGAGTGGTCTGGGTCCGCCTCGTCCCCGCCCGTCGGACCGTCCTCGTCGGTGTCGCCGACCAGCGGCGCGATGCTGTCGTCGAGTTCGATGTCGCTGGCGGCGTCACGCGGGGGGTCGCTGGCGGCGTCGTGTGCCGGCGCGAGCACGTTGTTGAGTTGCGGTAGCGAGTCCACGTCGTTGAACGCACAGAGCGCCTCTACCAGGGTTCGCCGGAGGAGTGGTCCCTCGTCGTTCGGGGCCTTTATTCGCTCTGGACGGCCGTTTACCCACAACACGACCTGTGTCGCGACGCTGGCGTCCTCGAACTCGAGACCCGTCACCTCGGCAAACGAGAAGCTCTCGTACTCGGCGTCCCAGACGGGTGCACCGACGTGTTTCACCAACTGTGTGTCGGTGACGACCAGCGTGAGTTCACTGAACCGGTAGACACTGACGACTCTCTCGCCGTCTGCGAGCACACCCTTTGTTCGCAGAATCCCCGCCAGAAGCCCCTGTAGTACCTGGTTGCTGTGGTCGCGGGGGACGCTGAACTGGTCGGTGCCACCGACCGACGTGAGCGTGAGCGTGGCCTTTCGCCGCCCCTCCGAGAGGTCGAGTCGCTCGATATCGTGGCTGTACACCTCGACCGACTCGTCGCTGAGAAGCCCCTCCCCGTGGTAGAGCACCGTCTGGCTCGGCGTAAAAAAGAGCGTGTCCTCGTCGCCGAGGTCGATTGCCCGCTCGGGCCGTTCTCCTTCGAGACACGCCTCGACGGGACCCGGTATCTCCATACTCGCGTATGCCCGTCTGCAAACATAAATCCACTGTCGAAGAACGCCCCTCCGGACAGTTTCGACCGGGACCCGCTGTCACCGACCGTCGGGTCGTCTGGCCGTGGTCGCGACCTGTTGCCGGGTCGTCTTTGCTCGGGGGCCGTCTCAGTCGCCGTCGTCTGGCTGTTCGACCCGCTCGGTCTGGAGCAAGACGACCGCCAGCACCGCGACCACGACCACACCGGCCGGAACTGGGAACCCGACGACGTCGCGCTCGAGAAAGTACAGAGCGCTCGCCCCGCCGGTTCCGAGAGCGCCGACACCGAGCAACGCCCCCATCAGCCGTACGGCACTGACCGGCAGTCGCTGGACGACAGAGTCCTCCCGGACGTACAGCGCCAGACTGAGCGCGAACGCGCACCCGAACGCGACAGCCGCGCCCGTCCACAGGAGACTGGCCTGCCACAGTGTCCCGTCGTAGAATCCCGCCGACGTGGGCGGTGTCGTCACGAACACGTCACCGACCACGTTCGTGCCCGCGTACGCAGCGTCGAGTATCTCGCCCGTGTCCGCCTCCCGAACTCGCTGGGCGGCGGTGCTCCCGTTCTCGATGCTCCCGTTCTGTACGTCGTTCGGGTCGGCCCCGCCCGCTCGCCGGAGCTGAATCTCCAGAAACGGGAACCGGATGAACGTGATTTTGCTCTCCGCGTCGGCGTTGAGCAACCCGCCGAGCAACGACAGGGTGTCCGTGCGCTCGTGTCGCGTGACGTTCCACGGCATCAACACCGCCAGCCACGCCGACAGAACGGCGAGTTCGTTGGCGTACTCCGAGCGGACCCACATAGAGGACCCCTCTGAACACAGGGAATAAAAGCTGTCGACTCACCACCGGCGGGTGTCCCGGAGACACCGTCTCTCACTCCGGTCTGTCGGGACCGAGCGTCCGCACGGTCTGGGTTTTCAGACGCTGTGAGACGCCCGCCGGAACAACGACCAGTGGCTCGTCGACGACGTCGATTGTGGCGACCTCGGCGAGTTGTTCGCGGGCCTGTGTGGGTGTGCCGGCGACCCCGAGCGCGTCGACCATCTCGTCGGTCACCTGTTCGCGGGCGCGCCCGCGGTCACCGGCGTGCCAGGCCTCGGCGACGGCGTCGGCGGCGGGAAACTCGCTTGCGACCGCGCGCCGGTAGCCCTCGCCGTTGCCGACGTAGTAGGCGACGTGGCCGCGAATCGCCGCCCGCGCCTCCGCCGGGTCGTCGCTGACTGCCGCCGGCACGTAGGGCGCGGTCGCAATCTCGCCGGGGTCGCGGTCGCGCTCGCGGGCCGTTCGCGCGACTGTCTCGAAGGCCTCCCCGAGCGTGTCCAGCGGGATGTTGTGTGGCAACCAACCGTCGGCGGTCCGGCCCGTCGCGCGCCGGTTGGCCGGTCCCAGTGCCGCCGCGTACACCGGCACGTCAGTGCCAAGCGCCGGGAAGTCGGCGACGTCGAACAGTTCGCCGTCGTAGTCGACGCGGCCGCTCCCGCGGAGGAACTCCCTCACGAGTGCCGTCGTCTCGTGGAGTCGCCGCGCCGGCCGCTCGAAACTGCGGCCGTGCAGGTCCTCGACGGTCTTTCGTGTGCTCGTCCCCACCCCGAGCACGGCACGCCCCCCCGAGGCGCGGTCGAGCGTGGCCGCCGCCTGTGCGAGCGTCGCCGGCGACCGTCCGTAGACGTTGACGATGGCCGTCCCGAGTCGCAGGTCGTCGGTCACCTCGGCGGCACGGGTGAGCGCCACGAACGCGTCCCGGGTCCAGAGTTCGTTCGCCCACACGGAGTCGTATCCAAGCGACTCCGCGCGCTCGGCAAAAGCCGCCACGTCCGGTTCGTCGTTCGGCACGAGCACCCCTGTCGGCATAGGTGGCTCCACGCGAGGCCAGGATAAAAACTCCTCGCCCGAGTGGCGTCGACACGATGAGGGTCCGCGTTCTGCCCGCCCGGGTCACGGGCGTCTCAGCCGACGTCGAAGAACTCGTCGAGGAGTTTCTGCTGTGCGGCACGGAGATGCTGGTGGTAGGTCTGGCGGGAGATGTCCATCGTCTCGGCGAGTTCCTCACCCGAGACCGGCCGGGGGAAATCGAAGTAGTTGCTCAGGTAGGCCGTCTCGATGGCCGTGTACTGGCGGTCGGTCAGGCGCTCCGCGACGGCGCGGGTGAACTCGGCGGTCGGTCGGGGTTCGCGCTCGCGCTCGCGCTGTCTCACGAGATTGACGCCGTCGTATGCCGACTCGAGCACCGACAACACCGACCGGACGTCGCCCTCGACGGGCAGGTCGATATGCAACTGTGCGGTGCCGGAGGTGCCCGACACAGAGAGGTCACGGAGCGACGCGCTGTACTCCGCGAGTTCGCCAAAGGGGTGACTGTCGTCGAGTTCGACAGAGGCGGCGATACGGTCGTCACCCCGGCGGGCAACAACGAAGCCGTCGGCGATACCCGACCCCGACGCGACCAGTTCGTCGAACGACCCGTCCGGTTCGGGCATCGTGACGAACACGCGCAGTGCGCCGCTGTCGTCGACTGTCGACCCGTCGTAGCTTATCGATCCCTCGGTGCGCGTCGCGAGTTCGATCAGCGGGAAATCGTCGTCGGTAATCTCGAAACCCAGTTCCGTCACCCGGTCGGCGGTGAGGACCTGTTTCGTCTCGACGGCGTTGATACCGCTCGCGACCATCTGTCCGACCGCGTCGAGCACCTTGCACTCGCGCCGGTCGAGTACGCCCGAGTGTTCGGCGTACACCACGAGCACGCCGTAGGTCGCACGCCGGTAGAGGAGCGGAATCACCGCCATCCCGGCCGCCTCGCTGCGCTCGGCCGACAGTCTCTTTGGCACCTCGTCGGTCTCCGAGGGGACGACCACCGTTCCCTGCTGGAGCGCCTCTTCGAGAACCGTCCCCGACAGTTCCGCGCTGGTTTCCGTCTCGACCTGTACCTGTGCGCCGTCGCTGGCCTCGACGGTCACCTTCGACCCCGCGGCCCGTGGTTCGCCGAGCCAGGCCTGACTGTAGCCGTCTGTTGCCGCAATCTCTGCACAGACCCGGCGTTCGATCTCCTCGCGGTCGCTTGCCCCGACGAGCACGTGACTGATGTCGTTTACCAGTCCGCTCACCCGTCCGAGCACGCGCTCGAGTGTCTGGCGCTCCTCGCGGAGCGCGTCGGCGCGCTGGCGGGCACGCGCCTCCGCTTCCTTTCGCTCGGTCACGTCCTCTTGGAAGCCGACGTACTGCTCGATGTCGCCGCTGTTGTTGTACACCGGCGCTATGGTCACGCGGTTCCAGAACGGTGTCCCGTCTTTCCGGTAGTTGAGTACCTCCGTCGTCACCGGTTCGTCGGTGTCGATGCCCTCGCGCATCGTCGCGACCGGTTCCTCCTCGGTGTCTGGGCCCTGCAGGAACCGGCAGTTCCGCCCCAGCGCCTCCGCCGAGTCGTAGCCGGTCATCTGCTCGTACCCCTCGTTGACGTATATCAGCGGGTTATCGGGCAGCGACGGGTCCGTGAGCGTGATTCCGATGGGGGCGTCGTCGATTGCCCTGATCACACAGTCGGCCGACGGCGTCGGCAGGTCGTCGCCAGCGCCGTCCGACAGCCGAGTGATGACCTGTTCTTCGACCGTCTCTGTCAGTCGCTCGCGAGCGTCCGGGCTCTCCTTTGGAATGTACGCCGACACACCGGCGTCGATACACTCGCTGGCCGCCCGCTCGCTCCCGTGTCCGGTGTAGACCACCACCGGGAGCTGTTCGTCTGTCTCTCTGATTTCGCGGAGCAGTTCACCACCGTCGCCGTCGGGGAGTCGGTACTCCGTCACGACGGCGTCGGGCTGGCGCTCGCGCAGTTTCCGCAACGCGTCTGACAGTGACTCGGCGACGGTCACCTCGTGGTCACTGTCCTCGAGTGCCGAAACTGTCTCTGCCGCGGTGTCGCTCGCGTCCACGACCAGAGTGCGTGCTTTGCCCACAATTTCAGTCTCGGTGAGCGCCTATATATAGTTTCGTGAAACACAATCCATAATAGTATTTATGTGTTTCCCCGGACGAGACGCCGGCGACCCACCCGGTGTGGGGCCGAGACCCGGAGTCGTGGTGACGCAGATGTTACCGCGTGCCAACCCTTTAGTCCGGTGGTAGCGTCTGTTCTGTATGGTCGCAAGGGAGATACACGGATGACGGGAACAGACCTGCGGTGGCGAATCTCCGGCGGTTCGGGGGACGGCATCGACTCCACGAGCCAGAACTTCGCGAAGGCGCTGATGCGGTCCGGTCTCCACGTGTTCACACACCGCCACTACCCATCGCGCATCAGGGGTGGGCACACCTACGTCGAGGTGCGCGCGAGCGACCAACCGGTCCAATCGCGGGGCGACGGCTTCAATTTCCTGCTGGCACTGGGCGACAGTTTCGCCCGCAACACCAGCGAGAACGCCTACTACGACCGAGAGGCGCTCAAGCCACTGACCGAACAGCTCGACGACCTCGACGAGGGCGGTGTCGTCGTCTACGACAGCGGACTCATCGACGAGGCGGCCGTCGCCGAGACGGACCTCGACGAGCGCGCCGAGGCGAACAACTGGCACGTCTACCCGGTCGACCTGCGGGAACTCGCCCGCGAGCACGGACGCGAGGTGATGCGCAACACCGCGGGCGTCGGCGTCACCGCCGCCCTGCTCGAACAGGACACCAGTTACTTCGAGGAGCTCATCCGCGAGGCGATGGGTGGCGACGTGATGGCGGAGAACCTGGAGATTCTGCAGGTCGCCCACGACCGCGTCGCAGACGAGGCGTTCGACCACGATATCCGAGTTCCGGAGGGTGACCACGAGACAGAACAGGCGCTGATGGGCGGCTCCAGTGCCATCGCGTACGCGGCGCTGGACTCGGGGTGTCGGTTCATCTCGGGGTACCCGATGACCCCCTGGACGGACGTGTTCACTATCATGTCACAGAATCTGCCACGGTTTGGCGGTATCTCGGAGCAGGTCGAGGACGAGATTGCCGCCGCGGCGCTCGCGCTGGGGGCCTCACACACGGGCGTGAAGGCGATGTCTGGCTCCTCCGGTGGCGGGTTCGCGCTGATGAGTGAACCGCTCGGACTGGCAGAGATGACCGAAACTCCCGTCGTGCTGGTCGAGGCGATGCGGGCCGGCCCGTCGACGGGGATGCCCACCAAATCCGAACAGGCCGACCTCGAACACGTTCTCTACACGAGTCAGGGTGACTCCTGTCGGGTCGTCGTCGCGCCGGGCAACCTCCGGGAGGCGTACGACCAGACGCGGGACATCTTCGAGGTTGCCTACGACTACCACCTGCCGGGAATCGTGCTGTACGACCAGAAACTCGGCGGCGAGATGCGGACGGTACCGACGGCGTTTTTCGACCGCGAACCGGCGCCAGACCCGGGAGCGGTGCTGACCGAGGACGACCTCGCGGACGCGGCCCACGACGCCTCGGGCAAGTTCAAGCGGTACGCCCACGACGGCGTGGACGGCGTCGTCGACCGGTCGGTGCCGGGACAGGCGGGCGGGCGCTTCCTGGCGACGGGCAACGAGTCGATGGAGGTCGGCCACATCAGCGAGGACCCCGGCAACAGGAAAGCCCAGATGGACCGGCGGATGTCGAAACTCGACTCCGTTCGCGAGGCGTTCGACAGCCGGGAGAGCCACCAGACGTTCCACGGCCCCGAGAGCGCATCCCACGGGATTCTCACGTGGGGCAGCCAGCAAGACACCGTCTTCGAGGCCGTCGACCGCCTGCAGGCGGCCGGCCACGACGTGCGGGCGCTTGGCGTCAGCGACCTGATGCCGTACCCCGTCGCGGAGGTGACAGCCTTTCTCGAGGACGTCGACGACTGTCTGGTCGTCGAGATGAACGCCAGCGGCCAGTTCCGCGGGCTGACACAGCGGGAACTGGGCCGGTTCGGGCCGAAACTGGCGAGTCTGCTGAAATACGACGGCGAACCGTTCGAACCCGGCGAGGTCGTCGACGGGTTCGAGTCGAGCATCGACGGCGACCACCAGCCCGCGGGCAACCTCGAAATCCAGCCCGCGGCGGGGGACTGACGATGCGGGCGAGCGCAGTACACGACGGCAGCGGACGACCACGCAATCACGAACGACAGCAGCGAGGTGACCACCTATGACAGCATTCTCGGCAATCGATTCGGAACAGGAGGCGACAAAAGAGGAGTTCACGCCCGGCGTCGAGCCACAGCCGACGTGGTGTCCGGGCTGTGGTGATTTCGCGGTGCTGAAGTCACTGAAAGGTGCGATGCCACAGGTCGGACGCACGCCCGAGGAGGTGTTGCTCGTGACGGGTATTGGCTGTTCGGGCAAACTCTCGAGTTACTTCGAGAGCTACGGCTACCACGCGATTCACGGCCGCGCGCTCCCGATAGCGCGTGCCTCGAAGATTGCCAACCCTGGGCTGGAGGTGGTCGCGGCGGGCGGTGACGGCGACGGCTACGGCAT
>CAZHPM010000016.1:0-42806 GCA_964534485.1 uncultured Halobacteriales archaeon | reverse complement strand
GTACACCCAATTCCAACGGGTCACTGCTGAACACTGCTGAAAATAGGAACGGTGTTGAGGCCAGGACCGGTCCGACGGGACAGCGGTACCGCCGCTGCCGGGGTCGTACGGTTCGTCAGTTCCCCACCGACAGAGCAGTGCGCTTCCGTCTCGCACTGCCCGAGTCCCGTGCCGACGGACCCCGACACTCGTTGTGAGACACAGTACCGGTGACTGTGACCGATACAGAAGAGCGAACGACATCCTCCCCGGTGTGAACGCCGGGGTTCTCTCTCCGAGTGACACCCGACGACCCCGGGATTAACGACGTTCGCGAAACATCGTAGGGATATGCGAGTCGACTCTGGCGGACACGACGACCCTACCGACACCCTCTCTGTCGACCGTGAAACCGTCACCGAGGACGGTCGGTCGGGACCGGGGACAGGAATCGCAGTGGTCGACAGTGAGCCCTCTCCCGGACTCACGTTCGGCGATACAGCGGCTCTCACCGACGGCGAGACGACGCCGAGCCAACCCGGTGACGGCCACCGAGTGGAGGTGGGTCCCGTCGGATGAACTACGTCTGTGTGTACTGTGGGTCGAGCGCGACCGCCAAAGACCAGTACGACCGGGCAGTCGAGGCGTTCGCCACCGCGTGTCTGGAGCGGGATATTGGGCTCGTCTACGGCGGCGCCAACAGCGGACCGATGGGTACACTCGCGGACACGGTGCTCGCGGGCGGTGGAGAGGTAATCGGGGTCATCCCCGAGACGATTCTCGACCGCGAGACGCCCCACCAGTCGCTCACGCGACTCGAACGCACCGAGACAAAGGACGCCCGAAAGGAACGGATGACGGACCTCGCAGACGGTTTCGTCGCGCTGCCGGGCGGACTCGGCACACAGGAGGAACTGTTCACCGTCCTCGGGCAGGCGAAACACGGCCTCCACGAGAAGCCCTGTGGGTATCTGAACGTCGCGGGCTACTACGACAGTCTGGTCCAGTTTCTCGACAGCGCGGTCACAGAGGGGTTCGTCACCCCGGCACAGCGCGAGTTGGTGCTGGTCGAGACCCGGCCGGACGCGCTTCTGGACAGATTCGAGAGCTACGAACCGCCGCTGTAGCCCCCGGTGGATTCCGCCACTCACTCGAATCGGGCCGTTATCTCGCCACACTCCCGACACCGGGTCTGTCTCGCGGTTTTCCCCTCGGCCCACTCGATTGTCTGTGGTGTGCGCTCCCCGCAGGTTTCACACTCCCGGAGCGGTTCGGAGTCGCCTGCCCCTCTCGGGGCCCCGAGCGCGAGGACCTCGGCGCGGTCGCTCCCCCGGTTCCACCCCCGCTGGTACTCGCCGGGCGCAAACCGAACAACCTCGCCGTCGTCGACGGCCACCGCTCCCTGTTCGGTCTCGAAGGTCACTGTCCCGGACTGGACGACGAACAGTTCCTCCTGATTCTCGTGGGCGTGGTAGCCGTAGGCGAGACTCTCGCCGGAGGCCAGTTCGTAGTAGTTGAGCGCGAGATTGTCCGCGCCGAGGGCCTCGGTCAACGGGCGCTTGACGTCTGCTGTGTCGACGACGGAGTCGATTTCCGAGATAGTGACACGGTCCATACTTTCTGTACACGAACGTTGGGTTGAAAACTCGCCCGTTCGACGCCCGTGTCGGTGCTCGCGAAACACTACTGTGTCGTGTCGGTTTCTGCGTAGGTCGCCGTCAGGTACTCGAGAATCCGGTCAGATTCGGGAATCGTGACGACGTGTGTCTCGTCGACGAGGACCGGAACCTGCCGCTGGCCCGTCAGTTGCTTGAGCGCCTGTCGTTCGGAGTGACGCGCCGACACCCACACGCTCTCGTACTCGAGACCGAGTTCGTCGAGACGTGTGGCGACGCGCTCGCAGTACGGGCACCCCTCCTGTTCGTAGAGTCTGAGAGTCATACCAGTGGTATCGCACTCGACGGGCTAAGAACTGCCGGCTCTGGCAACTTACCTGGCCGGATTGCCCACGGAGGAATCCCACCCCTTCGGGGGTGGGAGGAAGTCACTCGCCCAGTACAGTCAACGCCATCTGCTCCCCACAGCCCGGACAGCTGTACTCGGCGCTGTACTCCGCATCCGGAATGTACGACTCGTAATGGACACTGAACATGTCTACGCGACACGCCTCGTTTCGGCAGGCGACATCTCGAACCTTGGGCATACAGTCTCCTGTCGCGCTCAGATGTTAGCCCTTGCGCAACCGTCCGGCCCCGTCCCCACGGGACTCCGGTGAGTGCTGTGTTCTCTCACTGACGGCACCAGACCGAGTCCGACACCTCCCCGGTCACGACGTCAACTCGCGGTACCCGGTCAGACCCGAGTCCTCCGCTCGTGTCTCAGCGTCGAAATCGGAAGGAGAAGACACGGCGCGAACACAGTGCTGTCATCGCGCCCTGTTCTGGTCGTCACCGAGTTGCTCTACTGCGCGTTCGAACGCCTCCATCGGCATCCGTGCCAGTCCAGCCCCGACCTGTCCCTCGCCCCGCTCGACGTGTGCGATGCCGGCGTTGAACACCGGTTCGACTCCCGTGTCGACGACGGCAGCGGCGTCGATACCGACCGGTGTGCCCCGCTCCAGTTGCGGAATCGAAAAGCTGTCGTGCTCTGTGACCGTTATCGAGTACATCCGCTCGGTCGTCTCCCGGCAAACCTCCGGGGTGACGCCGAGATAGTCACTGATCGCCGGCGCGGCCGCGAGCGCGAACCCGCCGAGCCCGGTCGCCTCCGTGACCAGCGAATCACCGACCACGGGCGCGGCGTCTGCCGGTCCGTACCCCGCGAGAAAGTTCGTCTCTGGCGTCGGTGCCGGCGCGGTGAACCACTCGTCCTCGCCGCCGAGTTGAATCCCGAACTCCGTCCCGTTCGCGGCGACCCGCGTGAGGACCGTGCTCCCCTCCACACCGGCCGCCGCTTGCAGTCGAGCAAAGGCGGCGGCGATGGAGACGTTGAGAAACGTGTGCGGGTTGTCTGTGACGAACTCGATGACCGTCGCCGCCACCTCGCGGTCGACCGAGGAACGAAACAGCGCCGGCGCGAGTTCGTCGACCAGCAGCGAGGAGGCGGCCTCGTTGCGGTTGTGACACTCGTCGCCGCGTTCGAGCGCGGCCGCCACCAGCGGGTCGAGCGCAATCGAACCCGACTCATCGAGGACGGTCCCGAGCGCGGGACCGAGTTCCGCCGACATCCACGACAACCGCTCGAGCACACTGTCGTCGTACGCGCCAAAGCGGAGCACTCGCCCGAGTCCCTCGTTGAGGTTCGTGTAGGCCGTCGCGCCCGAGGTCTCGTCTCTGACGACGTACACCGGCATCGACGGCGAGACAACACCTGCCAGCGGCGCGGCGACCGCGTGTGCCGCGTTCGGCGCGGTCTCGATTGCTCCGGAGGCGAGTTGTTCGACGGCCTCTGTTTCGGTTTCGGCCCACCCCTCCGACAGTGTCGCACCGACCAGCGCCCCCCGCAGGGGGTCTATCATCTCCGCCCAGTCGACCGGCGGACCACTGTGGAGTAGTGTTCGTCCGTCGAGTCCCGGAACCGCGTCGGCCGCCGGTTCGACGGCTTCGAGACGTGGTGTCGCCTCGACGAGTCGGCGACCGGCGCGCTCGTTCGCCGCCTGCCGGTCAGTCATCGTCGCTCTCCACCCTGCGACGTGTCCTGAGCGCGGCAGTCGCCTCGGCATCGAGATTGCCGTCCTCGATGACGACACCGTACGAGTCTCTGGCCTCTGCCGCCGAGATGAACCCGTCGCGGTAGTCGTCGTAGACCTGTCCGGGTGGGCGGTCCTCGGGGTCACCGTAGCCGCCGCCGTTTGCCGTCTGTATCCGGATGCGGTCGCCGGCCGCGAACTTGTATCCCGACTTCTTCGCCGGGAGCGCGATGTGTTCGCCGTCGCCGGTAATGTGGGTGAGCGACCCCGTGGAGCCGTCGGCCCCGCCGTCGAACCCCCACCGCTGCTGTGTGTGGCCGTCGGCCGACGAGGTCATCGACACGTCGGTGTGAAACTCCAGTTCGCGGAGAATCCCGAACCCGCCCCGCGTCGTTCCCGCACCCGGCGGGTCCTCCGTGTTGAGTTCGTACTGCCGGACCGTGACGGGGTAGGTGAGTTCGAGGTCCTCGCTTGGCTGGTTCTGCGTGTTCGAGAACAACACGTCGACGGCGTCCATCCCGTCGCGCTCTGGCCGGCCGCCGTAACTCCCCTCGTTCACCTCGACGTAGAGCCAGTAGTCACCGTCCTCGTCGGTGCCAGCGTAACTGATGAAATAGCCGTGTGCACCGGTGCCGGCGCAGACTTTCTCCGGTGTGGCCTGGCTGAGCGCCTCCAGCAACACGTCACACATCCGAACACACATGTACGACCGCGCGAAAGCCGCCGCCGGCGGTTTCGGATTGAACAGACAGCCCTCCCGCGCCTCGACGGTAATGGGTTCGAACGTGCCGGAGTTTTGCGGGATGAACTCGTCGTGGGTGTAGGTGTCCATCAACACCGCCCGGACGACAAAGTAGGCACTTACCTTTGTCGACCCCTCGAAGGGGACGTTGAATCCCGTTGGCGTCTGGTCTGCGGACTCGCTCATGTCGATGTGGATATCGGTGCCGTCGATTGTCACGGCGGCGTGAACGGGCAACTGTTCGCCGCGAGTTCGTCCGTCATCGTCGAGATGGCTCGACGCCGTATAGGTTCCGTCGGGGAGTTTCCCGATTTCGGTTCGCAGGAGCGCCTCCGAGTAGGCCATCAGGTCTCCCTGTGCCTGCTGGAGAGTCGCCAGTCCGTGGTCGTCGACGAGTTCGAGATACCGCCCTGCGCCGGCACGACAGGCAGAGATCTGTGCCTGAATGTCGTTTTTGACGGTCCCGTCGGTTCGGATGTTCTCGCCCAGAAAGTCCCACATCTGGTCGACGCGCTCGCCGCCGTCGTACAGTTTGATACCCCGGAACAGGTTGCCCTCCGCGTAGACGTCCTCGAGGTCGACCGCGAGTCCCGGCGTCGCGGCACCGATATCCAGGTGGTGTGCGTTCGTCGCGGCCCACGCGATGTGGGTCCCCTCGTGGAAGACCGGCACGAAGATGGACATATCCGGCGAGTGGGTCGCGCCGTGGTGTGGGTGGTTGTGGATGAAGACGTCACCCTCGGTTATCTCTTCCGCCGGGTCGTAGCCACGCTCGCGCAGTGCGGCGGCAATCTGGTCTGGAATCGTCATCATCGAACCGACCTGCATCGGCGTCGTATCGCTCTCACAGATTTCGCGCCCGTCGGTAGTAAACAGTCCCGCGCCGAGGTCCTCACTCTCGCGGATGAGCGAGGACTGTGACGAACGGATGAGTTTGTACGCCATCTCCTGCGCGATGGTGTCGAGTTCGCCGCCGATGACCTGCAGCGTGACGGGGTCGATATCGCGGTCCGCGAGCAACTCCGCCTCCGTCTGTTCGGTCGCCACGTCAGTTCACCCCCTCCAGGTGGAGTGTCCCGGCCGGCAACACTGTCGCCTCCCAGTCGGGACCCAGCACCACCGTACTGTCTGGAGCGTCGACGACGGAGGGCCCCGACAGGGTGTGCCCGGCCCGGAGTTGCTCGCGGTCGTAGCGTGGCACCTCGTGGCGCTGTGGCGTCGTCGCCGTCCCGAAGATGACAGTGTCGGTCTCGGTCCGTGCGCGCTCGACCGACCCGTTGCGCTCTGGCACGGTAACCGCCGACGGTGTCTCGACCGCAACCGACGCGGTGACCCGGAGATTCAACAGGACCACCGACTCGGTTTCGAAGGTGTGGCCGTACTCCTCGGCGTGTTGGCGCTCGAAGCGCTCGCGGACCCGCGAACGCCACCCCTCGCCGAGTCCGTCGAACTCGGCCGTCAACTCGTAGCCCTGGCCCTCGTACATGCAGTCGACGGTCCGGTTGTAGTTCACCGCGTCCGTCCCGAGACCGGTTCCGGTCAGTCGCTCGCGGCAACTCTCCTCCAGTGACGCGAAGATGTCGGCCAACTGGTCGCGGTCGACCTCCGCGAGCGGCCGTTTTACGGTCTGTAACTGTATCTGCCTGATGTCGCTCGTGAGCACACCCCTCGCGGAGGCCAGTCCGGGCGACGGGGGAACGAGAATCTCCTCGACACCGAGTTTCGCCGCGACGTCGCTCGCGTGGAGCGGACCCGCGCCGCCGAACGCGACCAGTGTGTACTCCCGGGGGTCGTACCCTCGTCTGACTGTCTGTTCCCTGATTGCCTGTTGCATCTTCGTGTTCGCGACTTCGAGTGTCGACAGCGCCGCGGCCTCGGGCGTCTCGAAGCGGGCGTCGCCGGAGGCCTCACAGAGAAACTCCTCGATGGCCTCGGTGGCGCGGTCGACGTCGAGGTCGAACTCGCCACCGAGGAAGGTGTCCGGATTGAGTCGCCCGAGCACTACCTGTGCGTCCGTGACGGTCGGCCTGTCGTTGCCACGGCCGTAACAGGCCGGCCCGGGGTCGGCACCGGCGCTTTTCGGGCCGATATTGAACCCCTTCGCGTGGTCGAACCAGGCAATAGAACCGCCGCCGCTGCCGATTGCCTCGACGTCTATCATCGGCGTCAACACGGGATACCCGCCCGCAATCGTGCTGTCCCGCGGGTCCCGCTCCAACACCTCCCCGGGAATCACGGAGATATCCGCGCTCGTCCCGCCCATGTCGAGTGTTATCAGGTTGCTCCGGTCTGTCCCCGACCCCTGCTCGGCCAGGTAGTCCGCCGAGAGGACCCCCGCTGCCGGGCCGGAGTTGAGTATCCGCACCGGGTACTGCGAGGCTTCCGACAGCGACGCCAGGCCGCCGTTAGATTGCATTATCAACACGTCTGCGTCGAGTCCTGCACCGGCGAGGCGCTCGTCGATGCGGTCGAGATACGCCGACACCCGCGGCTGCAGACTGGCGTTGATGACGGTTGTCGTGAACCGCTCGTACTCCCGGAACTGGCCGACGACGTCGGCAGACGTGCAGACGAACACGTCCGGATAGGACGCCTCGATAATCTCCTTTGCTCTGCGCTCGTGGCTCGCGTCGAGATACGAGTGGAGAAAACAGACCGCAATCGTCTCGATACCCTCGGCGACGAGGCGGTCTGTGGCGGCCCGGACCGCCTCCTCGTCGAGTGGGCGCACGACTTCGCTCCCGTCGTCGGTGGGTCGAATCCGCTCGGGCACGGTCAGTCTGTGTCGTCGCTCGACGACTGGTTGCTCCTGCCACGGAATCGGGTGCTGGATAGAGAAGTTCTCCGGCTTCCGGTGCCGTCCGATGTGGAGCACGTCACGGAATCCCTCTGTCGTAATCAGCCCCGTCTGTGCCCACTCGGCCTCGACGACTGTGTTCGTCGCGATAGTCGTCCCGTGGAAGATACGCTCTATCGACGCCGGGTCGAGGTTCGTTTGCTCACACGCCGTCCGGACCCCCTCGACGGTCGACTCCGAAGGGTCCCCGGTCGTCGGCGTCTTGAACCGGAACTCGTCGTCTCCTGTCGAGAGTATGATGTCCGTGTTCGTCCCACCGACATCGACACCAACCTGTGGTGACGCGTCACTCGTACTCATACAGACCATACGACGGTGAACGGTCATAAGGACGACTTTCTTTGCAGTATTTGCGCGAGGGCTGTACGCTCTTTTGGATTTTACCATCGAAAGTACGTTTTTCTCGGCGGCCCCGAGAGCGCGTCGACCGTGGTTCCGTGGTCGTCTGTGTCGACTGTTGGGTGTGACAGCGTGAGTGTTGCGTCGAAAAAAAGGCTCAACTGTCCTCTCGCACAGCGAGTCGTATGGAGGTCCAGAGCGGGAGTCCCACCGGGTCGAGGGTCTGTTCGCCGTGACTCTGCGTCACACGACCCTGGAGGTGGCCGCCGTCGGCTGTGGCGCGACAGAGCACGTTCGCCAGTTGTCTGCCGGGTTCGCCGACACGGGCACGGTCGTCGGCGAGGTGGTTGCGGTGTTCGAACGGGTCGTCTACGTCGGATTCGAGCGCGCTGACGGGCCTCGGCGGGTGTTCGCCGTCGGCGACGCGAGCCTCCGGGCGGGGCCGTTGCTGGCTACCGTCGAACTGGGTGTCAGCGGCTGGACGCGAGCGGGAGTCGCGCCCGGTGACCCCTGTTACCTGCGTGCCGGGGCCACCGGTGTCGAACTGGTCGTGAACACGGTGTGCGTGCAGTTGCCCGAGACGGTGCTCGGGGCGTTACCAGTCGGGCAGGCACTGCCGACATTCGAGGCACGGACGTTCCGGCCGGGTCGGCGTGGCTTCCGGCGACACCGGGCCCTGCTCGACTGGCTGGTCCAGACCGACGCAGTCGACGGCATCGGCTGGCTCGAACGACTCGACGGATACCACTCGGGGACAGACGACGAACTCGCCGGGGTGGTCGCCGAACTCGTGTCGCCAACGGCCCACTCCAGGGCCACGGTCGACGCGCTGGTCGGTCGCGGGCCGGGTACCACGCCGTCGGGCGACGACATCCTCTGTGGGTTGCTGGTGACAGCACAGTGTGCCGGGTCACTCCGGGGGCGCGTTCGACCGACCGGCAGGGCGGTTGCACGCGAGGCGGTCGGTCGGACCACGCCGGTCAGTCGGGCGCTGCTCTGGCAGGCGAGTCTCGGCCGGGCGACAGCCCCGGTCCGGAACTGTCTCTCCGACCTGCTGTCTGTGTCGGGGCCGACTGTCCCGGAGACGGTCGGTCCGGTGCTCGACATCGGGCAGACGTCGGGCTGTGCGCTGCTCGCGGGGGCACTGACGGCCACACTCGCGGTCGCACCGGCCAGCGAGGCGGCCTGAACACAGTCCAGAGAGCCTACTGCTCCTCGCGCGCCGCGATGACGGCCACCGGGCCGCCGCCGTCGGGACCCTGGTGTTCGGCCCCGCCGGAGACGTACGCGAGCGGGTCACCGGTCGTGGCACCGACCACTGCGTTGACCACGGCCCGGGCGTGACGGGTGGCGTTGATATCAGAGTCGTCGTGGATACCGTGTCGTCGGCCGCGGATACTGCCGTCGCTCGACGCCTCGGCTTTCGCCAGTACGTGTCTGACCCGGTCGTCGGGCAGTTCCACGCCGGCGTCGGCGGCCGCAGCCCGAATCGCACCGGTGTCGAGGGCGTCGTCCATCACCGCCTGCCCGACGACCTGCGAACTGTTCGATACCTCGCTGTTCCCGAGGACGAACACCTCGGCGTGCTGGAGTTCAGAGCCGGCGGACGCCGACGCCACAGTCGAGTACAGCGACGGATTCGCACAGACAGAGCCGTCGTCGAGTGCCTCCAGTGACAGCTCTCCGGTCGCGGCAGCGACACCCAGCGCGGTTGCACCCCGCGAGTACCCCATCGACTCGTAGGTGTCCATACACACCACCGACTCGCCACGGGCTTTGGCGTCACTCATCTGCTGTGTTGAGAGCAACGGACACTTTACCTGGACGAATTTCAGGTCTGCCGACGACTCGATGCCAGCCGCCGCCATCGCCTCCTCCACCGCGTCGGCGGTGGCACGAACCTGTGGAACCCGCCCGACCTCCACCGGTTCGAACGCCCGCGTCGCGGCGCGCGCTCCGACCAGTCCCCGGCCCTCGCGCTCGCACTCGCCGTCCGATGCGACGAAGACGGCGACGTGTGGCGTCATGACGCCCTCGGTGCCGCCAGACATGACCAGCGCGACCCTGTCGCCGACGGCCTCGGGCGCGAGGTCGAGCCAGTCGGCCAGCGCGTGCCGGTATGCCGTGGCCGCCAGTCCGCGCGAGAAGTCGTTGACACAGCCGTTACCCTCGGTTTTGCCGAGGATGGCGACGATATCCGCGGGGTCGACCGTGCCGCGCTCGACGAGCGCCGACAGTCCGCTCGTGTCGTCGGGCGCGTCGGTCTCGACGACGTGTACCTCCAGACCCGTCACCGCTCTGGCACCTCCGTTGGCGCGTCTTCGGCAGGCAGATACGTCTCACGAAACGCCACCAGCGCGGCCACGAAACACTCCCGTGGTGCGCGCGTGATGCCCGCGCCGATCTGACCGACCCCCGGTTCCTCGTGAGCAATCCCGGTGTTGATTATCGGCTGGGTCCCGGTGGCGAGCACCCGTGCGATGTCGATACCGGTCGGCGTCCCGCGAAAGCCAAGCGCCGGAATCGTGTACCTGCTGTTCTCGCCGACCGTAATCTCGTACATCTCGCGGGTGAACGCGCGCGCCTCTGCCGGGGTGCCGCCGACGAACTGCGTGATTCCCGGCGCGGCGGCCATGGCGAATCCGCCCACGCCCGTCGTCTCGGCGATAGAGCTGTCTCCGATGTCGGGGTTGGCGTCGTCGGCGTCGTACTCGGGGAAAAAGAGCCCGTCGACGACCGGCGCCTCGGCCGTGAACCACCGGTCCCCGAGTCCGCTGACCCGGAGTCCAAACTCCGTTCCGTTGCGCGTCATCGCCGTGACGACCGTACTCCAGGGAACGTCGGCCGCCGCGTCTGCCGCCAGTTTGCAGGCTGCCATCGAGAGATTCAAAAAGAAGTGGTCGTTCGTCCCGAGAAACGAGAGCACGTCTTCGGTGGCTCCCGTGTCGAGTGTCGCCACCGTCGGGGCCAGCTCCCGCACCAGAAGCGAGGTGGCTGCCACGTTGCGGTTGTGTATCTCGTCACCCATCTGGAGTGCCCGCGCGCTCAACCGGGAGAGGTCGACACCGCCGGCACGCTCGACGGTCGTCGCGAGCACCGGTGCGAGTGTCTCCTCGACCCACGAGAGATGGTCGAGTACCTCGTCGCTGTAGGCTCCAAACCGGAGGACCTCGCCCAGTCCCTCGTTGAACGTGACGTACGCTGTGTTCCCGTGGACGGGGTCGTCGACGACCGCGACCGGCATCGAGGGTGACACGATACCCGCCATCGGACCGACGGCCCCGTGCTCGTGACAGGGGTCGAACGCAATCTCGCCCCGCTGTGCGAGTTCGCGCGCCTGGGTGGCCGTCTCGGCCCACCCCTCGTACAGCGCGGCACCGACAACTGCGCCCCGCTGTGGACCGGACATCTCGCTCCAGGCCACCGGCGGACCGGCGTGCAGTACCGTCTCGCCGTCGAACCCGGGTATCGTGTCCGCCGCAGACTCGACTCCTCGCCACGTGGCCTCCGCCCTGACCATCCGCTCGAGTGCCTCCCGGTTTGCAGTGTCGATCCGGTCCTGGACGGGCGCGAGTGCCGTCAGTGGGCCGTGTACGTCGGCCTCCGGTGGCGACCACGCGACCCGCTCGACGGCTGCGTCTGCGCCCACGAGTGCGTCTGCCAGCACGTCGGCGCCGACGGTCACGACAGCCGGTTGCTCACCGAGCAGTCCGTCTGTCACCGCCGGTCACCCCCGTTGGCGACGGTCTCTCCGGCGACGGCGGCGGCCGTCGCAGTCGCCGGGGCGACGACGACACCGGCATCCCGGAGTCGACCGACCTGCTCCGTGCGGGACTGCGGGTCGGTGTCTGTTCCACAGACCGACGCGACAACCGGCGGCGGCGAGTCCGCCCCGTCGAGTGCCGCGACGACTCCCGCGGCGGGGTCCTCGTGGACACCCCGGCCCAACACGATGTCGAGCAACACGACGCCAACGTCGTCGTCAGCGAGAGTGGCGGCGAGTCGGTCGTCGCGCAACCCCGGGTCCAGCAGCGGGTGGGGTTTGCCGCGTGTAAACTCGTCGACACCGAAATCGACGAGAACGTGGCCACTGCTGTCGAGCGGGTCGCCGACCGGGTCGCCGACGCCGACGTTCGTCTGCACTCCGTCGACGTAGTCGGCCGCCACGACTGCGGCCTCGGCACAGAGTGTGCCCCCGGAGAACAGTCCACGGAGGTCGCCGCCTGTCTCTACCCCGTCTCGCGAGTCGAGTGTCTCTGACAACTGCGTGGCTGACGGCCCGAGACTCGTCTGCTCCGTGTCGCCGGCGGTGGTCGCCGCCAGTGTCGCTGCTTCGGCGAGTGTCTCGGCGGGGCGTGCGCCCGCGGCCACGATGTCGGCGGTTGCGGTCCCGAGAAACCGGACGACAACCGGCGTGTCGGCCGCCCCGGCCACTTCGAGTACGGCCTCCCTGGCGGCCGGTTCGGGCGGTTTCGAGACGACGACGATGACCTCGGTGGCGTCGTCGGCGTCGAGCAGTTCGATACCCTGCCGGGTCGTCACTCCCCCGACGGCGTCCTGGAGGTCGCGCCCACCGGCCCCGATTGCCTGGGAGATACCGAATCCCGCCCGGTCGACGAGTGTCGCCACCTCCTGTAACCCGGTTCCAGACGCCGAGACGATACCGACAGAACCGCGCGTGACCTCGTTCGCGAACCCGAGCGGGATTCCATCGACAATCGCGGTTCCACAGTCCGGACCCATCACCAACTGGTCGTTCGCACGGCCGAACTGCTTCAGTTCGCGCTCGTCTGCCACCGAGACGTTGTCCGAGAACAGGTGGACGTGCAACCCCGCGTGCAGCGCCAGCCACGCCTCTCGAACGGCGTACTCGCCGGGCACCGAGACGAGCGCGACTGCGGGGTCGTCGGCCCGTTCGACCGCTGCCGGCACCGAGATTGGTGGCTGTTCCGGCTCTGACTGCGGACTCGTATCGCCACTCTCCAGGGACTCACGCATCCCGGAGAGACCACGCGTGGCGCGTTCGCTCTCCGACGCGACGGCAACGAGAATCAGGTCCTCCGGGCCGGCACTCGACAGCGCTCTGGCCTCGAGTGCCGTTAGTTCGATTGCCTGCTTCCTGTTCGCGTCGGTGCCCATCAGCGCGAACGCGTCCGACAGGTCGTGTGTGTCGACAGCCTCGTCCGCGACACGCATCAGTTCGACCGAATCACGGTACACGTCCTCGAGGATAGCGTATTCAACGGCCACGGTAACTCACAGTATCTCCCTGCAGGCGGGCGTCTCCAACCAGGCTACCGGTAGCGACGATTTTTGTCCGAATCACTCGTGTATATCCCAGACCACGGCCGACCTGTCAGAGCGCGGTGTAGGGGGTGGCGTCTGCGCCGACCGGTTCGTCACCGGTCTGGCAGAACCGGTGTCCGAGTGTGACGAGTTCGGCCTCGGTGAACTCCCTGCCCAGCAGGGTGATACCGAACGGGACCCCCGACTCCCGGCGACCGGCGGGAACTGCCACCGCCGCAAGGTCGAGGAGGTTGACGAAGTTCGTGTACTCGCCGAGGTCGCTGTTTCGCTCGACCGGGTCGCGCTCGACAGCCTCGACTGTCGGGACCGTCCCCGTGGTCGGCGTCACGACACAGTCGACGGCGTCGAAAACCGGGCGCGCGACTCGCCTGAGTCGTTCGAGTTCGTACATGCTCTCGAACGTGTCGGTTGCGGTGTACTCCGCGCCACGGGAGATAATCTCCCGCGTGACCGGCAACAGCGCGTCGGGATTGTGCTCCAGCAGGTCTTGCACCACGACGAGTCGCTCGGCGACCCACGGGCCGCCGTACAGGAGTCGTCCGGCCTCGAGAAACGGCTCGAAGTCGATTCGCCGTGTCTCGACGCCCATCTGCTCGAAGCGCTCGACTGCCTCGGTGAACAGTGCCGCGGCCTCGTCGTCGCCAAAGAAGGTCAACTGGTCGGTCGCGGGGACGCCCACGGTGTCGACGTCGGCACCGAGCGAGAACTCGGCACAGGACACCGCGGGGCGACTGTACGGGTCCTCGTGGTCGAATCCGGCGGCCACCCGCTCGACACGCAGCGCGTCGGCACAGGTCAGCGCGAAAACCGCAACACAATCAAGCGTCCGGCAGGCCGGCACGACACCGGTGTTGCTCAGGGCTCCGCGGGTCGGCTTCAACCCGACGACGCCGTTACAGGCCGCCGGAACGCGCCCCGAACCGGCAGTGTCGGTCCCCAGCGCGAACGACACCTGCTGTGTCGCCACCGCGACGCCGGAGCCAGCACTCGACCCGCCGGAGATGTACGCCTCGTCGACGGCGTTCCGGCAGGTGCCGTAGGGGGTTCGTGTCCCCACCAGTCCGGTGGCGAACTGGTCCATGTTGGTCTTCCCGACGAAGACCGCTCCCGCGTCGCGCAGTCGCTCGACGACTGTCGCGTCCGTCTCCGGGTCGTAGGCGTACGCCGGACAACCCGCGGTCGTCGGTAACTCCCTGGCGTCGATGTTGTCCTTGACAGCGAACGGAACGCCGTACAGTGGCAACTCCGCCAGCGGGTCGCCGGTCTCGAGTCTCTCGTCGAGTTCGCGGGCGCGCGCCCGGAGTCTCGCGACCGGAACCCGCGAAATCCAGACGTTTCGCTCGTCGGGTTCGACCCTGTCGAGGACGGTCTCGACGACCGCCGACGGCGTCGTCTCGCCGTCCCGGTACGCCTCCCGGAGGGCTCCAATCGAGAGGGTCGGCACGGTCATCTGCCACCGCCTCGACCCGGACTCGGGCCCGGACGACCGTGACCCCGCGTGTGACCACAGGCGCGGGTTGTCTCCAGACGATACGGTACGTGTGTCAGGTGTTCGTGAGTCACACGCCGGGGTCGGCCACGAACAATCTTCAATGCTGGCGTCGCCGCCGATATTACCACCATCTTCGACGGGGCCCCCACACTCCGTGCCGAGCGACTGCGTCCGCTCCACCGGGTCGGGCGGGTGTGTCGCCGACACGACGGGGCCCAGTGGCGGCGCTCGTCGCTCGGGCAGTATTTCGCGGTGCTACCCCAGATTAAGTGCTCGACGGTCGAACAACGGCCATGTCCGAGACTGTCGACGAGGTGACGGTCGCAGCAGTACAGGCCGCGCCGGTGTTTCTCGACCGGTCGCAGACGGTCGAGAAGGCGTGTGCCCGCATCGCAGAGGCGGGAGCCGACGGTGCCGACGTGGTCGTCTTTCCCGAGGGGTTCGTGCCGGGACACCCGCTGTGGTACCACTTTCACGGTGTCTCGACCGACCTCTCCCGGACCCTCGCCACGAGGTTGTTCGAGAACGCCGTCGAGGTGCCGGGACCCGCAACCGACAGACTGGGGGCAGCGGCCGCAGAGGCCGGAACGCTGGCGGTCGTCGGTGTCTGCGAGCGCGAACCCGACACTGTGGGCACGCTGTACAACAGCCAACTCGTCTTCTCACCGACGGGCGAACTGCTCGACAGACACCAGAAACTGACACCGACACTCGGTGAGCGACTCGTCCACGCCCGCGGACGGGCAGAGCACTTCGGAGCGACCGAGACACCGTACGGCACGATGAGCAGTATGATCTGTTCGGAGAACGCCAACCCGCTGGCCGCGTACGCGCTCCTGTCTGAGTACCCGCGCCTGCACGCGATGAGTTGGCCCTCGTACTTCGCGGGAATGCGAGAGACCGTCGGGGACATCTCGCGACTGTACGCACAGATGTCGAAATCCCACGTCGTGAGCGCGGCGAGTGTCGTCAGCGACCGCGCGCTCGAGGTGATGAACTGCTCCGGTCGGGCCGAGACTATCCGCGCACCGGAGAACACCGGCGGGTCGGTGATACTCGGACCGGGTCGCGAGACACTCGCCGGGCCACTCGGGACCGACGAGGGGATGTTGCTCGCCGACGTCGACCTCGCGGCGATGGTGCCTCGGAAACTCACACAGGACTACGCCGGCCACTACAACCGCCCGGATATCTTCGAGTTCAGTCGGACGGGGACGGTGGACTCCGCTGCCACGCAGACCGGCGGTGCGCGTGACCGCGCGGGCGCAGACGACACGGGCGACCCGGGGCCTGTGGCGGGCACAGACGACGGGGGAGACGCGGGTACCACAGGAGCAACGGGACCAGACGGCTCGTCCGACGACAGAGAGAGCTCGGAGTAGCCAGTAGCGTCCCCCCGGGTGCCACGGGCACGGTCCCGACTGGCTGTCAGGGAACTGGTTCTCTATTTTCGTTTAGAACAATTTTCGCGCCGGACCTGCGATATATGTGTACTCGGTGCGAGTGTACTCAGTAGATGTCAACCATCGACCCGAGAAACGTGAGAGGGGTTTTCAAAAACGTACCGCTCCCGGTGAACGGCACAGTTCTGTTGTTCGCCGGGTTACTTCTGCTCTGGCAGATAGTCTCACTCTCGTACTCGGCCTCGCAGTTCCCCGGACTGATGGAGTTAGCAGACTCGATGGGCCAGATATACAACGGCGAAGCGCAGTACGAGTTCGCGAAACACGTCCCGATAACGGTCTTTCGCATCGTCGTCGCGGCCGGTATCTCGATACTCCTGGGTGTGCCGTTCGGGATTGCGATGGGAGCGAACAGCGATACCCTCGGATTCTTCAAGTTTTACCTGCTCGTGTTGCTCACCGTGCCCTCCGTGATGTGGGCGTTTCTGGGCGTGACCTGGTTCGGTCTGACGGAGTATCTGGTTCCGTTGTTCGCGACGGTGTTGGCCCTGCTCCCGTACGTCATCATCAACGTCTGGAAGGGGACCGAGGCCATCGACCAGAACCTCCTCGAGATGGCCGAAGTGTTCGAGTTCAGTCGTCTCACCGTGTGGCGCAAAATCTACATCCCACACCTCACGCCGTACCTGTTCTCGACGACGCGGATGGTGTTCTCGCTCTCGTGGCGCATCATGCTCGCCGTCGAGATATTCGGCTCACAGGCCGGACTCGGCTTCGTCGTCAACGGCTACTATCTCTCACAGCAAAACGATATGCTGCTGGCGTGGTCGATTCCGGTCTTCCTGTTGATGTTCGGACTGGAACGGGTGATACAGCGGGTCGAGCGACACAGACTCCAGTGGCGCGACAGCGACCAGAACCGGGTCGCGGGGGCCTAACAATGGCAAATCTACACATCGACACCGTCTCGAAATCGTTCCGGCAGGACGACGGGGGTATCGAGGAGGTACTGGACAGGGTTTCCTTCGAGGCCGACTCGGGAACGTTCACGACCCTCATCGGTCCCTCTGGCTGTGGGAAGACCACACTTCTGAACATCATCGCCGGCCTGTTAGAGCCAGACGGCGGCGTAGTCAAGCAAAACGAACGACCGCTCAGGCAGTCCGAACTCGAGTGCACGTACGTCTTCCAGGAACCACGCCTGCTGGACTGGGCCACCGTCGGCGAGAACATCAAACTGGCGCTCAAGGCCAGAGGCGTCCCGAAGAGCAAACACGACGAACGCATCGAGAAGTACCTCGCGAAGGTCGACCTGAGCGGCGAGACGGAGTCGTACCCGCAGAACCTCTCGGGCGGGATGCAACAGCGGGTCGGTATCGCCCGCGCGCTGGCGGTGGAGTCTGAGATAATGCTCATGGACGAACCGTTCAGTTCCCTCGACGAGATTACCGCCCACCAACTCCGAGAGGACCTCCTCGACATCTGGCGGGACACGAACAAGACGATTATCTTCGTCACGCACGACATCCGCGAGTCGATATACCTCTCCGACCAGATTCTGTTGATGTTGCCCAAACACGGCATCGCGTCCCGGACGGAGGTGTCGCTGTCCCGGCCCCGGGATATCGAGGACCCCGAACTGCTCGAACTCGAATCGACACTGATGACGGAACTCGCCGGGAAGGCAGGTGGTCGCGCGTGATACGGAAGATTGTGGTGTTCGCTGCCGGTGTTCTCTCGCTGGTGGTGGCCTGGCAGTTTGGGTCGATGGTCAACCCCGACTTCTTTCCGCCGCCGGCCGATGTCGCCACGCTGGCATACGACATCAGCACCTCACCGACGCTCACTGGCGACACCGCGCTGTACCACCTCCGGGTCACGTTGCGACGAATCGCCATCATAACCGTTCTTGCGTTCGCCGTGAGTATCGTGCTCGGTATCGGGATGACCGCCCTGCCCATCGAGACTCCCATGTCGAATTTCCTCCCGTTCTGGATGGCGTTCCCGCCGCTCGTGGTCATCCTGTTCTGTATGACGCTGCTCGGATTCTCGGACGACACGATTATCGTGGCGATTTTCATCTCGACGGCACCGTACGGCATCGTCAACGTCTGGAAAGGCGCAGACAGCGTCGACTCGAAACTCCTCGAAATGTCGGACGTGTTCGGTATGAACCGCCGCACGGTCTGGCGGAAAATCTACTTGCCCGCCGTCTTGCCGTACCTGTTCTCGACGGGCCGGTACCTGTTCAGTATGGTCTGGAAACTGACGATGCTGGCGGAGGTGTTCGGCGTGAGTGTCGGCATCGGTGCCAGGGTGCGGTTCTGGTTCAACCAGGGCAACCTCGAGTTCCTGCTGGCGTACTTTTTGATCTTCTTCGTGACGCTCGCTATCATCGAGTACGGCGTCATCATGCAAGTCGAGAGACGGGCCTTCTCCTGGCGCTCGGACGAGAGCAGTGTCGTGTGACACCCGGTCTCCTGACGGCGGGTCAGTGGGCTCTCTCGTCCGCTGTGCCGCCGTCGACGCCTGTTCTTCGCTCGTGCCACCGCGCTGTCGGGTTCCAGCACCGTCGGACAGTTCGAACGGGCGTCCGGGCGAGTCACTCCCGACTCACACACACTCGCGGGATGGTCTCGAGAGGCAGCGAGGCGGTCCGAGACAGCACTCAGCCGGCGACGACCGCACCGTCTCGGGCGACGGTCGTGCCGTCTTTTATAACCACGCGGGGCCGTGACTGGTCGATGAGGACCCGCTGTCGCGAGCGGTTGTCGTGGACGACCAGGTCGGCGGAGGTTCCGACTGCGAGCGCGTGTTCGGCCTCGATACCCAGAACCTCTGCGCCACCGGCGGTGAGCATGCTCCAGATACGGTCGAGTCCCGCGTTCGTGGTGAACTCGTAGTCGGTCCCGAACTTCAGTGACTGGACCAGTCCCTCCTCGACCGGGTCGACGTTCCCCTGTGCAATCCAGAAATCCTGCACCTGGTCGGAGCCGTGTCCCAGCGCGACCCCGGACTCCTGGAGTGCCCGCACCGGCATCGACGGCGGCGTGGTCAGGTACGAGGTGACGACACCCAGGTCGACATCGGCGGCCCGCGCCAGCAACGTGGCCAGCGAGTCGACAGGCATCCACGTCCCCTCGACGTCGGCGAAGTCGGCGAGTGCGTAGCAGTGACTCCCGGTGACTCGACCCGCGTAGTCGTGTTCGTCGACCGACGTGAGCAGACTGTCGAGCGTGTACACGCCGAGCGAACCGCTGTCGTGCAGGTGGATATCGATACCCGCGTCCTGTTCCACTGCAGCCCCGAAGATGGTATCGAGGACGGCCGGAATGTCGCCGTCGACCGACGCCGGGTCGACACCCCCCACGAGGTCCGCGCCGGCGTCGATACTGTCCCGGAGGAGTTGCGCGCCCGCACCACGCTCCGAGAGCACACCCTGTTGTGGGAACGCGACGACCTCCATATCGAGCACTCCCGCGAGTCGTTCACTGGCCGCCTGGACCGCCTGCACCGACTTCGTGCCGACGACACCGTCGACGTACGCGTGTGTCCGAACGTGCGTGATACCGTTCGCGACAGCCCGCCGCCCGACGGTGACCACGGTCTCCTCGATAGCTCCGGCGGACGCCTGCTCGAAGTACTCTGCGCTGGTCGCCATCGAGTGGCCCTTGTCGAACGGCTCGTCGTTGTGTTCGGGTTGTCGCCCGTCTCCGAGTGAGAGTGCCTGGTCCATGTGGACGTGTGCGTCCACGAATCCGGGGCTGACGAGGTCTCCCTCCGCGTCTATCTCTGTGCCGGCAGACACCTCGATGGAGTCCTCGATTCTGGTAATCGTCCCGTCGGCGATGCCAACGTCACAGACCGCGTCGCGGTCCTGCAGGTACGCGTCCCTGAGCACCGTGTCGGGATACTCTGACATAGTTGCGTTGTCGACTCGCCCGTACATATACTTACGCCATCGACCGAATATTCGTGTCAAAATTCGGTAGATAGTCCGACACGCTAGCCACTACCGCGGCGAGAGTCCCAGATACGAGCGTCCTCAAGCGCAATTATTGTACAAGGGTGAACGCTTATATTGACTCTCGTGGTACAGAGAACGATGCCACCGACACGGCTCGTGCCCGAGGACGTCTACCAGCAACTGCCCGACGGTCGACCGGTCGAGGAGTTGTACTCACAGGTCGTCAGCACGACGGGAGTCAGACACGTTCACGTCTCTGGAACCGTCTCGCTGGACACGACCGGCAGCGTCGTCGGCGTCGACGACATGGCACAGCAAGTACAGAAGAGCTTAGAGAACATCCAGACGTCGCTCGCCAACGTCGACACGACCGTCTCGGATATCGTGCGAATCAAGATATACACCGTGGACGTGCCACGGTATGTCGACGAAGGTGGGCCGGAACTGGTCGAGTTCTTCGGAAAGGAGCGTATGCCGACCTCGACGCTGCTCGGAGTCGACGAACTCGCACACCCCGACCTGCTCGTCGAAATCGAGGCGACGGCCATCACAGACGACCGTGCCACGAGTTGATACCCACCTCGAATGAGCGAAACACCACAGCGAGACCACGAACTGGACACAGTAGACGAGAACGTTCACCACGTCTGGAACAACGCCCTCGAACCGGCCCTCACAATCGGGTCCGGTCAGACGGTCCAGTTCGAGTGTCTGGACGGCAACGCCGGAGAGATCACACCGGAGACGACAGCGGCAGACGTTCCCCACGTGAACACCGACCCGGTGCACGCGCTGACCGGCCCCGTCGCTGTCGATGGAATCGAGCCGGGTGACGTACTCGAAGTCGAGTTACACGAGGTCGCACACGACGACTGGGGGTGGACCGCATTCGGGTTCGACGCCGACAGTTTCGGCCTCCTCGACGACGAGTTCGACGACCCCGGCCTCCACATCTGGGAGTTAGACGACGACACGGCGGAGTTCGTCGACGGTATCGAGATTCCGCTCGACCCGTTTCCCGGAACCATCGGTGTCGCCCCCGGCGACGACGGGCCACACGACACCTATCCGCCACGCGATGTCGGTGGGAACATCGACGTGCAGTATCTGACCGAGGGGGCGACAGTGTATCTCCCGGTCGAAACGGCCGGTGGGCGGTTCAGCATCGGCGACGGCCACGCCGCACAGGGTGACGGCGAGGTCTGTCAGACGGCACTCGAAACGCCACTGTCGGTGACTGCCACACTCACCCGTCGACCGGACCTCGATATCGACCAGCCACAGTTCGAAACCACACACCCGTACAGTCCACACGGCCAACCAGAGCCGATGTACGCGACGACCGGTATCGACAGCGACCTGATGACCGCGAGCAGAAAGGCCGTGCGACAGATGCTCGACCACCTCGAGAAACAACACGAACTCGCGCGGACGGACGCGTACATCCTCTGTTCGGTCGTCGTGGACCTGAAAATCAATCAGGTGGTCGCCGCGCCACACTGGACGGTCTCTGCACACCTCCCACAGTCTATCTTCCCCGAGTAGCCTCCTGAGGCTCTCCGTCCGTTTGCTTCTCACTGATACTACCGACGATATATCATCGAAAAATATATTCTCGTATTACTTCCCTCCCGTGAATATGCCCCATATAGTTTATATTCAGATAGTTTTCGACCCCGGAGTGTCATCCGAATCCACGCGCTTCCAATTCTCGAGGTGCGTAGAACAATCATTTCACTATTCGCGCGGAAATAGTAAATATTGACTGGGTACGGCCGGTTAAATCAATTCATTCCTACAGTGTACGTGTGACGCAAGACAGCAACATGGAGCGGCGAGACCTGCTGAAGTACGTGGGTGCCACCGGCGCAGCGCTGACAGCCGGTATGGCCGGTTGTTCTGGTGGCGGCGGCGGGTCCGGCGACCTGACGGAGTTGAGTACAATCTGGACGAACGGTTCGATGAGTGTTCCCACCCTGTTGGCCGGAGAGGCAGAGAACTCCTGGCAACCGGAGGGGCTCTCACTCGACGTGACCATCGCCGGTTACGGTCGGTACGCTGGCGCGCTCACGAGTGGCGGAAAGGACCTCAACGGGGTCAACTCCGCAATCTACATGAACGCACGCCGGGACGACGAGGACATCGTCCTCATCGGACCAACAGAGACGATTATCAACGGCGCGTTCGTGCCCGAGGACTCAGACATCGAGGGGCCGGAGGATTTCGAGGGCGCGAAAATCGGTCTCCCCTTCCAGGATTCGGGCACGACGATGCTGATGTCGTCGATGGTCCAAGACGAGTACGAGTACAATATAGAGGAGATTGCAGACGAAGTCGTCTACTCGGGGCCGGCGACGCTCTGGAATCTCATGACCGAACAGGGAGACCTGGACGTGATGTTCCAGTTCACCGGGTTCACTGTTCAGGGTCGCGCCGAAGGCTCACCAGTCCGGCAGGTGTTCAACCCCAACGAGTACTGGCAAGAGCGTACCGGTGGAAACGCGCTCATCTCCTTCTGGGCGGCGAGAAGGAGCTGGCTTGAAGAGAATCCCGAGACCGCACTCGGCTTCCTCCGCGGCTGGGAGAACGCCTCCGAGTACGCCACCAACAACACCACCGAGGTGACAGACAAGTACGGGCCACTGGCCGGATTCAACACCGACGAACAAAAACAGGTCTTCGAGAACGTGCTCCAGGGCGGTGCGCTCCCGAGTCCAACCGACTGGGACGAGGAGATGATTAGCAACCAGTTCGACCTGCTGAACAGTCTCGTCGACTACGACTTCTACGAGTCGGCTCCGTCGATAGACGAGGGTGCCGTGATGTTCTCCGAACTGGAGGACATGGTCGAGGAAGCCTGACGCTGACGGCGATTCGGTACCACCACCCCGACGTCCCACCGCAGTGAGTCGCCAAACGGCGAGTCGTCTGGCACTCACCACACGACTAACGCCCTGTTCGTTCCTCGGCTCCGACTGAGCGTCGGAACACTCGTCACTCACGGGAAGGGCGGGATTCCCTCGCTGAATCAAGATGGCCTCGATACGACCGCTTCGGGTGGCGACCTCGAACCCCGGCGCAGGCCGATACCCCGGCGTCAGTGCGACAACGGACTGGCTCCGGCGTGGCACTCGACCCGGGCACGTCGACCGGCATGCGTGTCGACGCGTCGGGCCGCCACCGTCGTTGCTCGACCCGGCGGTGTCGTGGTCGGCTCTCACTGGTTCTGGACGGTTTCGAGGTACCTGTTCCACTGGAGAACGAAAAACTGCTGTCCCTGCCAGCGGTCCAGCGCATCCCCGCCCGAGAGTGTCACCGTCACGGTGTCTCGTTCGGGGTCGACAGTCGAGTTCTCGAACCGGTCGAACAGGGGTGTGTTGCGGTTCTCACTGACGACCGCGAGTGCGGATTCGTTGCCGCCAGGCACTGCCGTCTCGTCGTAGTGGAACGTGAGTTCGACCGTCTGGACGTCCTCGGCGGAGAGCCAGTACGCCCGGACCGGCTGGCCGACCCGCGATTGGTTCGTGAACTCGTTCACGAACACCGGGTTCTCCAGGCGCTGGAGTTCCGGCGCGCCGGGACCGCTCAGCGAGTACTTTACTGCAGTGACGTTCAGTTCGACCACTCCATCGGGACCGTCGTAGCTGAACGTCTCGGTCACGACGTCGTTCGGGCCGGGTTTCGCGGCCTGCGCACGGGCCTCATCGAGCCAGTCGGGAGCCGGGACCACTGCGTCCCCGACACGCCGCCATCGGACCGTCTGTTCGGACTCGAACCGGGTGCCGTCCGAGTTCGTGCCGACAACTCGCGTCCGGGCGTACTCGATATACCCCTCGGGTGACCCGACGACGACGCTCTCGAAGCTCTCGACTGTACCGTTAGACTGCGCACGGACCGCCGACCCCAGGGCCGTGGTCCCCTCGGCACGCCACACCTCGCCCGTAACGCCGGCCACTGTCTCGGTGCCGACGAACTCGTACGAGACGTTCCCGACTGCGAAGAGATCGCCGCTGACGGTCGCCACCGACCGCACGTCCGGGCCGGACCCCACGGCGGTGCCGGTGTAAATCTGTGCCTGGCCGGTGCCAGACCGGTCGCGGTCGTAGACGGTCCCGTTTGCCTCGCGGTAGCTCTCTGTACGTGTCGTGGTGTCGCCGTACGAGCGCGTGTTCGTGACGGTGCGGCGCTGGTACGCCGCCCCGTCGACGGACCCGACGACCACGGTTCGTTGCCCGACGGAGCTGTTCTGCCCGTCCCGTTCGACGGTCTGGTTCAGCGTCTGCACGACTCGTACCGGCCCATCCAGCACCGCCTGCTCGTGGCTCTCGACCAGCGCGGACAGCGACTGTGACGTCTCGCCCGTCGTGTTCGCCGGCCCGTCGGGTCCACTCCCCCCGGAGTCATTCAATCCGAGACACCCGCCCGTCAGGAGCAATCCAACCACGAGACACACCCCCAGTCTGCGTCTCATACCCGCTGTAGGTGTCGGCGGGCATAAGTAACCTCCTCCTCGTCCTGAACGGCGGGATTCTCTCGCCGCATCGAGGTAGTTCCAGCATCCATTTTCCTCTCGAAAAACCTCCACGTACATTACACTTTACTCACCGGTTAAATATTTTATACGGGCGGAGGATACTGATAAATGAACGATGGTTACCGACGATACCGACTCGCCCCAGTGCGAGTCCTCTTCCACCGACAACTCCGACCTGATATCCGGAGAACCACTCCCCCGCCGCACGCTCCTCGCCTCGGGAGCCACGCTTGCCGCCTTCGCTGGCTGTCTTGGCGACGATGCTGACGACACTGACAACGATACCGACACCACCAACGGTACCGACACCGGTCCCAACGGCACAGACAACAGCACTGGCAACGATACCGACACCGACAACGGCACCAACACTGACCCCACCTCACAGCTCCAACTCCAGGCGCTCAGCGCCGACATAGACGCGTTCCCGCTCACACGCGACGCACCCGCCGACCCACTCACCACCACCGCCACAGTCGCCAACACAGGCGACGCCAGCGGCACCCTCGACCTGACGGTCAGCCTCACCCGCGACAGCGACACCGACCCCACCGCAACGACCACTACCACCGAACAACTCCCTGCCGACACCGACCAGACACTCACCCTCACCGGCAGCGACGACGCCCTCCTCGGTACTGTCGTCCCCACACTCTCTCCCGGCGACTACACCCTCACCGTCAGCACTCCCGACACGACACGCACAGCAACCCTGACACTCACTGCGCCTCCCACCGCCGCCCTCGGCGGCCTCCAACTCGACGGCCAGCCCACAGCCACCGTCCCACAGAACGCCCCACCAGTCGAGGTGACAGCCACACTCACCAACGCAGGCGACCAGGACGGCACGTTCAACGTCGCTCTCGAAGCAGGCACCACCGATACAGCCACCAGTACCGGCGACGACAGCCCACTCCCGATTACTGCCACCGACGCGCAACCACTCGCCGCCGGGTCGAGTGCTCAACTCCAGTTCACCGTCCCGGTCGAGTCGTTCCCGCTGGCGACTCATCCCATCACCATTACCGCCACCCCCGAGGACGCCCAGACAGACGGCCAACAACCACCGGCCCGGCAGGATACCGTCGAGACAGACCTGACCGTCGAACTCCCTCCCGCCTCGGTCACGGTCGAAACCTACACCCAAACCGACAGTGAAGACCACTTCGCCACTGGCGGCACACTCGAACTGCTCGACGAAAATGGCGATACACTGGCCACTCACGACCTCGGACAGAGTGCCATCACCAAATTCGAGGAGGAGGTTTCCAACGGCAAGGAGTACACGCTTCGGACCGACAACGTCGACCAGGGGGCCTACCCCGACGGTGAAACAACAGTCCAGCCAGCCGGTGAGACGACTGTCAAACTGGTAACGGCCTACGAGTTCAACGGCGTCGACTCGTACAACTACGTCGGCTACGCATACTCACCAAACGAAACGCCTGAAAACGAGATTCAATCTCCTACCGAGTGGGTCATGCGGGGCACCCACGCTGCCGACGACGACCACTTCGCACAGTGGGATAACCCTGCTTCAGCGGATAAAAAGCCTGTCGACGCACCGCTTCAGGATTTCGAGACACCACTGCTTGACCGCCTTCCCGGCAAGGAGAGATTTCTGAGAGAGCAAATCGTGATCGACGGCGAGGGATACGGTCGTGAGCACAGGTCTTTCGGCAAGAGGTGGGACTCTATTGATGTTCCACAGGACGTTGCGTTCTACCCGCCAGACCCGGACAATGGGGCTCCAGAACCAGTACAGCCACTCACGGCCTACACCGATGCAGACCCCGAGCTACAACAGTTCGTCGGTGAAGAAACACGCCTCGGAAAGACAGTCCATCGCTACGATATAACCATTGAGAGAGTCTATCAAAAAGCAGCAGCGTTCGTCAACCCCGAGACAGGCTACACAGTCAGGTATCAAGCACAGAGTACAGGACTCGGCAACAAGGACAGCAACGGTCACACGATGTGGGAGTTCACGAGTCTGGGAGAGATTCCGTCACTCTCTGTGAGCGACTTCGACTTCGTCGACCCACAACCACCGTTCTCGCCGTTCTGAGTGGCTACCAGCGCTTGTCACTACCGTCCGGGCAGGCCACTGCCTTCCGTCCCATTAATCTTGACTGTCCACTCTCCGGGTCGTATTGCGTTTGTGCGAAAGCCCTGTGCAGCGTCCACGACATTCTCGTCAATTCCGACTCCCTCGGTGACATCAACTCGCGGGTTGGTAACTGTTCTCGTTTCTCCTTTTGGAATGTCCCAACTCTCTGTGCCAAACTCAAGCCTTCCTGGCCCGACCTCGGTAATGCTTCCGCGCCAGTGTCCTGGGTCCCCCTGGTTAGGGGTAGACAAAGACTGGTATTTGTGGAATCTCGAGAACGAGAGCGCGTCGTATGGGGGGCGGTAGGCGCTGTCGGTGAACCCCGCGCAGGGATGACTATTCGGGAGCCTGACACCTCTGTCGGGGCAGTCGGAGGGCTTGCCTTGCACGTAGTCTGCGAGTGCTTTCCAGTTTGAATAGACGAGCATAGTGATTGGATCTCCTTCTTCTACCGTAATCGTCTGGTCAAGTTTCTTTGAGCCCCCCAAGAGGTCTCTCTTGCTGTAGTCACCCTGCATGAATCTGTAGTACTGTGCTATGGTTCCAAGTATGCCTGCTCCCTCCAGCGATGAGCCGAGACTCTCTATCTCGTTGTCTTCGATATCGAACTGTGGAGCGTTGGTTACTGCCTCTCCGAGATCTCCGAACCCTGAACCGTCTGTCGTGTAGGCAAACGCCACTGAGAGTGGCTTGGGAGCGGGGGCGTTCAGCGGGTAGTCACCACTGATGACATCATCTGCCAGCCCCAGTGGGTCGCCATCAGTTTTCGTGACTGTCAGAGTGGCACGATTCTTCGGGCCCGTGAATGCCGTGCCCGGCACCTCCTCGACAGTCGTCCCGGCATCAGTATCGCCAGCTATCACCCGTCACAGTCGTTCAAGATGAAAGCCCACGGCTTTAGCCGTGGCATGAAGCCGACTACGGGCCCGATGTGAAAGGCAACCTCATCCAGAACACCTCACGCATCACAGAGTTGAGAAGTGAAGCATCCCTCGTTCTCTCGAGGTGGGTGGGAGGATATTGCCGCGAGCGAGCACCGACGGCCGACAGGCGACGGAGAGACATACAGTAGTCTCCTGTGGGTGTACACCATCGAGAAGCGGCCAAGAGCCGACAGTCCGGGCGACGACTAATCGGCCTGCGAGACAGTTTTACACTCCCACCACGCAAACGAATCCTCCTCTCCGGTCCACTCACCCATCTTCTGCCCTTTCTGGCTCTTCGTCTGCTGATTCGCCGGTCGACAGACGACGCTTCAGCAGGTAGCCGACACCACCAAGACTGGCAAGCGTGCTGCCGATGCCGAATCCAGGACCGGAGCCGTCACCCGAACTGCTCCCTGTCTCGGTATCAGTAGCAGACTCGCCGGTCTCTTTGTTTTGATCGTTGTCGGGGTCGCTGTCATCAGTATTTTCAGCGCTCTGGTCGGTCACGACGATAGTATGCTCGCCAGCATCAAATTCGAGATGACCCACGCGAACACCATCGGCAGGGTCGATTGGCTCGTACGTTCCGTTGACTAACCGCATCGGCATCCGCTCGTCGGCGTCAACACTGGGGAGTAACTCGTCGACTCTGAGCGTCGCCGAACCAGTCTCAGCGACTGTGAGCTCATAGACAGCTTGAACCTCGCCCGGCGGGGACGGAGCGTCGTCCGAAAGTTCGGTTTCGGTAGCAGCGACCCGTTCGACAGAGGTGTCTGCATTGAGTAACTGAATCCCCTCTATGTCGGTATCGATAAGCAGCAGCGACACGGGGAGAATGTGTGTGCCAGCGTTGCCAGAGTCGACGAGTACGTCGCCGGTGAACCGCGTCGATTCGCCCGACAGGTCGAGCGATTCTGGCGCCTCTACGGTCACACTCGCGGTCTCGTTGCTCCCCGGGTCGACCGTTGACGCAGTCTCCGCACCCGAGAGCGCGTCGGCTGGTAACGTTGTCCCATCGTCGTTGACCAGCGACTCTGGGTCGACGCGTAATTCCGTAACCGACTGTTGATTCCCGACTTCTGTCACGGTAAATCGCTGGTCGAGACGCTCGCCCAGAGTCCCGAACAGAGAGAGTTGCGTTGGTTTCGTGCCGAGTACCGGCGGTCGCTCGGGCACTCTGATTTCAAAGACGGTCACTGGAACGGGACTGTCGTGTTCCTCGGGCACGCGTACCTCGGCTGTCACCGTCGCGGTCTCGTCCGGGCGAACCGTGACTTGCGCGCCGCCTTGGAGGTCGAGAACGTCCCGCTCGAAGGCAAACTCGCCGTCTGGAGAGTCGGGACCGACGGCGTTGCCGCTCTCGTCACGCAGCAACAGCGTGGCCTCCGCGCCGGGCGGCACGAACAGCACCGTCGAAGACGAGGAGAGGTCTCCGGAGAGCGAGACTGTGGCCCGTGCTGATTCGCCGGAGTCGAGTGTCGTATCCAGAACTGTCGCTGTCTCGCCACGGAGTTCGTCCATCTCGGCACGGGTCATCGTCCGGTCTGCTGGAGTCTCAGCCGTGGTGTAGGGTCGGAGTCGAGCAGACCGAACACCAGCCGACGATAGCTGCGAGGCGTGTCTGCCCGCTGGAACACCCCTCGGCGCGAAGAAAAACCCGGAGTCGTCGGCTGTCTCGACCCGGACCGCTTCGGTCGTTTTGGAGACGTGGCGTCCCGCGAGCACCAGATGCGCACTGTAGAAATGCTGGCGGAACGGGTCGTCGACCGGCTGGTGAAACTGGTAGTCGATGCGTTCAGCACGGGTTATGTCGGGCGCGAACGACTGTGGTTGCTCGTTCGGGGCAGGATACGTCGTCGCAAATCCCTGCAATCGGGGGAACTCGCTGCCAGTGTCCGGGCGCTCGTCGTAGTACGCGCTGAATCCGAGGACCCGTCCTGGGACGACCTCCTCACCGGTGTTCTCCCACCCGACGGGGACTTCGCCGACCGAGAGTTCGGTTGCCCCATCTTCTGCGGGTGAGTCTGTGAGCGAGAGGGGTTGGTCTTGGAACGCTGTGCTGTCAAAGAAGAGCGTGCCGTCGACGGTGCCGGTTGTTGGCTCGTCGTACTGGGCTGCCAGCCAGTTCTCGATGTCCTCGCTGACCATCCCCAGCGAATCGATATCGTGGAGCGTATCCAGGTAGAGGTCCATATACCACTGCAGGACACGCTGGCGGTCGCTCATATCCTCGACGGAAGCTCCAATGCTCGTCATTGCCGAGGCAACGCCAACGACCTTTGTTGCTCCCTTGAGTACGACGACTGCCCCCACGACGGACGACGATGGTTCTGGAATAACCACTTTAGCCGCCCCGACCACGATCAGACCGATTCCGACGGCCAGTCCGACGATTTTCATGCCGCCGCCAAGCCAGTCGAAGAGGTTCTTGTCCTCGTACTCCTCGGCAGCACCGCGCAGACTCGGGAGGTGGGCAGCACCGCGTTGCGTGTTCCGCACTGTTCCGTCTGGAAGGATAACGAGATCGGTCGGATACGCACTCTGCCGGTCGAGAGTGCCGATGCCAGCCGGATCAGAGAGCGTCTCCTCGAGTTGTTCGAGCACCGCCGCGACGTGGTCACGGTTGAGTGACTCTGGCGCGTCCTCGAGCGCAGCGATACGGTCGGGCAGTCGGTCGGCGGTTTCGACTGCATTCTGGTAGGTCTGGAGGTCACGGTGAGAGACACGCGCGTCGTCCGGGTCGTACCGGTACGGTTGGTTGAACCAGTTGTTCGGGACCGTTTCGAGGTCATTGACGTAGCGCTCGTATCGCTCGGCGGCGTCGGCGGGCGTTTGCTCGTTCAGGCGGCCGAGCATATGTGCCATCTGGACGTTCGCCAACGCGTTGAACCCGACGTCAATGCCGAGGTCGATTAAGATTCCTCTCGCCGCCCCTCCGGCCGCGTCAGCAGTCACGTTCCCGTCGCTGGCCTCATCGGCTGCTGCGACGACTATATCGTCTAACATCGCCGTCGCGGCCTCTGCCCCGGTTACCGCGGCGTCCTCTGCAGTCACGTCGATGAGTTGGCCGTCAAGAACGTCGGCAGCGTCGTACCCCTCTTCGAGAACGGCTGTGCGACGTTCGTCGATGTGTTGCTGGAGGAGGTCCGCGATAGGTTCGCTTCCGGCTGCAAAGTCATGCGCCACGGAGACAGCCTCAGTGGTGGTATCTGTCGCGCCTTCGGTGTCGGTCACACGCAGTTGAACCTCGAAGTCGCCTGCGTTGGCTGCAGTTTGTTCGAGCACTCGGCCAGTCGGTGTGCCCTCCTCGTCGCTCAGGCCGTCGAGTGTCCACTCGTATGCGACGATTTCGTCGTCCGAATCTGGGTCCATCGACGCAGAGGCATCGAAGGTGACGGTATCACCGCGTGATGGGTTCTCCGGTGAGATTGTAAATTGGGCTGTCGGTGGTGTATTGGACTCTACGATGGTGACTGTCTGTGACGCCGTGTCGGTCGCGCCGTCGTCGTCGGTGACGCGGAGAGTTATCGTGGTGTCGCCGGCTTCAGAAACCGTTTCGGTATATTCGACTCCTGCGGGTGTGAATTCGCTGCCGCTGCCGATTCGCCACTCGTAGGTTTCGATGTTGCCGTCGGAGTCAGTTGACGCCGAGGCATCGAGGGTGAGTTCGTCATCGGTCGAAGGTTCATCTGGCGTGATAGTGAACGCGGCCGTCGGCGGTGTGTTCTGTTCTTCAACGACGATTGTTTTCGAGGTCGTGTCGGTGTTTCCGTCGTTATCAACGACACGGAGTATGACGGTGGTTTCGCCGGGGTTGTCACCAGTTGCGGTGAACTCTCGTCCCAGACTTGCGTTGTACTGCCCGGTTCCTCCCACGTCCCACTGGTAGAGCACGATACTCCCATCAGGATCGCGCGATTCGGATGCGTCGAACGTGAGTTCGTCGCCGACGACTGGGTCATCTGGCGTGACAGTGAACGCGGCCGTTGGCGACGTATCGGTTCCTGCGACAGTGACTGTTGCCGTCGCAGCACTGTCGTCGCTCCCTCCACCGAAAAGGTCAATTGCGAAGGTATATTCTCCCGGGTCAACGGACTCGGAAACGCTCAACTCAACTGATGGCTCTCGCCCTTCACCGGGCCCAACAGCATTCCACGCCCACCCTTCGTACTGCCAGTCACCACCATCGTCGTTGTGACTAACGACGCTGAACTCGTCTCCATAGTAATCCGCATTATGCGGTGCGTCCCCCGTCGCCGCCTGAAAGTAGGCACTCGGGTCACCAGTCGCATCTCCAGTATTGTAGATACTTAGAAATATACGGGTTGTCCCGCCCGGTACTACTGCTTCTGTCGCAGATTGAGCCGTAATTTCGAACTCTGGCCCGCCAGTCTCTTGGGCCGCAGTTGTCGCGGTGCCAGTTTGGACGGCAGCACCTGACAGTCCGACAGTGAATGCTCCGCCCCCTGAACTCTCCAAAAACTCTCGTCGGGTACATGGAATTTCCGTCACGGTACTACCACCAGCGGGTGCTGACTACGGATGGCCGACTTTCGGGTCATATACGTTGCTCACCCAGATATAGATTAAATCTATCGATGGTATAGTAGTGGTTGTTGCCGCCATTCTCGACTACGACGACAAACACCGGGGGTGCGACCGTCATAACCGCCGCTACAGACACCACGTTTCCGCTGTAGCGTCGCCGATCTCCGGGAACGACGACACGGCCGGCGGTCGACGCGAGCAGCAGTTGCCGTGAAGGGGCACCAACGAGCGTGTCCTCTCCTCTCCCGAATTCGACGAGCAACGCTACGGAACGACCGCCCGCTGTTACTCGCTGTTCTCGTCGTCGAATCGCCGCTTCAGCAGGTAGCAATCACCACGCAGGACTGCCTCAGTCGAATTCGTCCGGGCGTCACCGGATTACCTCTTTCTTGCTCACCACGTCGTCGACGGCCCCGGTTTCGTTCTCGGTATCCTCAGCGAGCAGTCTGAACCGTCGGAAGCCAAAGACATCCTCGGTGGTGTAGCGAAGTTCGCCCTGCTTGCTCTCTCCCGGGTCGAGTGTCACCTCTGTCTCGGCGACTGCACCCTCTCCACGGGGGATGATTGGGTTCCCGTCCGGGTCTTCTGTGTACATTGTATTGTCTCCGGTATTCCCATCGACGAGAAGCGCGATTCGCGATGTGCCCGCTCCGTCACCCGTGTTCTGGACCTCCCACGTGATACTCACCTCTTCGCCGCCGGGAATCTGCTCCGGGAGTGCAAAGGTCGTAATCTCGAAACTGGGGGCTGGCCCCGGTTCGACAGTCACGGTCAGGCGCTCCTCGTCGTCTTCTGTCCGTGTGACGAACTCCATCTCGCCGGCCTCGTCGGTTTCGTACTCGTTTTGACTCTGTACCGTCTCGCCAGGGCCGAGTGTGACTCGTTCGGACACGTAACTCGTCGACAGACCCGGACCGTTGACATCGGTTTCGACCATCTGCGTCCCCTCTCCGTCGCCCGCGTTCTCGACTTCCAGCGAGAGTGTGACGCTCTCGCCTGCCTCGATACGCTCGGGCGCGTCGGTCGAGACCAGAAACTGTCCCGACCCACTCCCGCCCTCGTCGCCGTTCTCGCCGTCGTTCCCGCTCTCAAGGCCACTGTCGTCGGTACCGGCCTCCGAGTCGTCGTCGCCCCTCAGACAGCCAGCGAGCACGGCGGTCACGCCACCGGACACGGTCGCGAGCAGCGCGCGTCGGGTGTGCATTGTCTCGATATCTAATTTTACCGAAGGATTCGGGTGTAAAAAAACATTCGCAGCAGGAAAGCCCCGGTCGATGAGGTATCGTGCGGTCGCGCGTGACGGACGACGCTCTCTCCGGCGAGCGTGTCACCGCGCCCACCGCCGACGCGCCCGCGGCGACGGAACACGACAGAGGGGCAGTCTGCCACCCGCCCGAATTCGACGAGCAACGCTACGGAACGACCGCCCGCTGTTACTCGCTGTTCTCGTCGTCGAATCGCCGCTTCAGCAGGTAGCCAGCGCCACCCATGCCGACGAGTGCGCCGCCGACACCGAAACCGGGGCCAGAGCCGTCACTCCCGGACTCGCTCCCGCTGTCGGTATCGGAGCCACCGGAGCCAGATTGCACGTCGATGCTCTGCCCGGCGTGGCGCCAGTTGCCGTGGTGGCCAAGCGTCCCCAGCGTGACCCGCGAGCCGGGACTGTCCGAACTCGTCGGGTCTGTGACCACTGTCGGCGACGACTCTACCCAGTCGCCGGTGTCGAAGACCCACTCCCGCTGGCCCGTCGCCGCGTCCACCGCGTACAGGCTGTAGTCCTGTGACCCGACGTAGACGGTCCCCTCGTACACCGTCGGTGCCGAGTAGACACCCGCTGTGGGCTGTGTGAACGCCCACTTCTGCTCGCCGGTCGCCGAATCCACTGCGTACAGCAGTCCGGTCCTCCCGGCAGTGTCGCCGAATCCTGCGCCGACGTAGACGGTGCCACCGACCACTGTCGGCGACGACTTCACCGGACTACCGGTGTCGAAGGTCCACTCCTCGGTGCCCGTCGCCGCGTCCACCGCGTACAGCCTGTCGCCTTCGGACCCGACGTAGGCGGTGCCCTCGTACACCGTCGGCGAGGAGTTCACTCGGGCGTTAGCGCTGAACGCCCACTGTCGAGTACCCGTAGCAGCCTCCACCGCGTACAGTCTGTCGTTGTTGGACCCGACGTAGACGGTGCCATCGACCACCGTCGGCGACGATTCGACCCCACCGCCGGTGTCGAAGGCCCACTCCTGCTCGCCCGTCGCCGCCTCTACTGCGTACAGCGTCTCGTCGGTCGACCCGACGTAGACGGTGCCATCGACCACCGTCGGCGACGAGCGCACCGAGTCATCGGCGTCGAACGCCCACTCCTGCTCGCCCGTCGTCGCATCCACTGCGTACAACCTCCCGTATTCGAAGTCTCCGGACCCGACGTACACGATTCCATCGACGACTGTCGGCGACGACCACACCCGGCCGCCGGTGTCGAAGGTCCACTCTCCGGTGCCCGTCGCCGCGTCCACTGCGTACAGGTTGTCGTCTCGGCACCCGACGTAGACGGTGCCATCGACCACCGTCGGCGACGACTGTACTCTGAAACTGGTCTTGAAACTCCACTCCTCGGTGCCCGTCGCCGCATCCACTGCATACAGGTAGTTGTCGTCGGACCCGACGTAGACTGTGGGACCGGTGGCCTGCTGTGCAGCACCGCGTCCCGAGACTGCCCCCACTACCAGTGCGCCCGCCGTCGCCTGTAGGACCCCTCGGCGTGTCGCCCGTGCGTGACTGCCTGTTCCCTGTGGTCTTGGTGTATCGGTCATATCTCCCGCGAGTGACGCACGGAATATATACGTTCGTGATACTGTCGCCGGTCGTCGCAGGCGGCGATGAACCGACCCTGCGAGCGCCTGTGACGTGCCCGACTGGGACACGCTCGCCGACGCACTCGCCGCGAAAGGCCACGACCGGGGCGCGGTCTACCACCTGCCGGAACTCGACGAGTAGCGCCACGACCGTCCGCTGTTCTCGTCGTTGAACCGCCGCTTCAGCAGGTAGCCCGCGCCACTGAGTCCAGCAAGTTGAGTTGACTCTTTATTTAGCGAAGGACTGGATAGTGAGGTATGCGTTCGTGTGCCTTTCTGTTGGAGGCGAGCGCGGCGACGTTCGTACTCGCGGCGTTTGTGATTGAGCAGGTCGGCGTTCCCGATGAACGCACCTGTGCTGGTGACTGCAAGATACCCGTCCACGTTCCGGTCTACGCCAAGAACAGCTGTGTTGTTCTCGGCTTCGTCCGACGATTCTTCGCGTCCCTTCTTTACAGAGACGTGGATGGTAGGTATCAGTCTGATGCTCGTAGCGGAGTTTGGCGAGTACGACGAGGCTGACATCATCGGACTGAGTGAGTTCGATATGGACCTCGCGGTGCTGTAGCGCGGACGGTTCTTCGAGGACGGAGACGGGAGCGAGAGTGCGTGAGGCGACGTTCGAAACGCCCGCGCAGCACCGACTGCTCTCCTCGACCAGCCGCTCGTACTCGACGGTGTCGCGGTGGCAGGACTGGAAGAACGGTCGACTGCCACGGAACGGACCAGCGGAATCCGGGCCGTCGTTCTACTGACTCTCGGCCAGGGTCTGGAGGCGTTCTTGCATCCGGCCGACGAGACTCTGGAGGGCCTCGCGGCCGGGCTGATTGGCGAGGGCGTCGTAGTTCTCTCGGATGGTCGCGGTGAGGAGTTCGTCGACCAGCGGGAGCCTTTCTTCGGCAGCCTCCCCGTAGGCGCGGTCGCGCATGAGCGAGTCGACCAGGTCCAGCCGTTCGGCAATCTCGGCGCGGGCGGCCTCGGGGTCGTCCCGAAAGCCGCGGTCTGGAACACGGTCGACGGCGTCACGAATCGGCCGGACGAGTGCGTTGACCCGGGTGCTCTGCCCGTTCCGGTCGGCGCGGAACTCGACCGCCCGCTCGGGGAACGGTAACCGGACGTCGATGTGGTTCACCGACGCGTCGTCCTCACTCACCAGGGCAGTTTCGGGGACCTGACGGGAGGCCAGCGTCTCGCCGGCGGGTGAGCGCATCGACAGCTGGATCGAGCCTGATACCGTCTCGGGAATCGGAGCGGCCCGCCGGACGCGAGTCGAGTCGATCTGGATGGGACCGTCCTGCTGGGCCGGCTCTGCCGGGGCGCCCCTGGCGGCGAACGAAACCGCCTCCCTGACGGTCGCCTTGCTCCAGTCGGCGTCGAGTAGCCACTGGTGGAGGCGTGCGTCGGACCAGAGACTCCGGTTGTCCCGGTAGCTCATGTAGCTTTCGAGCCGATTTGCGGGTGGGTCGGGGCTGTTGTCGGAGTCGTTGACGGTCATACCGCCGTTGGACGTCGGCGCCATCGAGTAGTGCGTGACGTAGCGGAAGGTCCCCCCGGTGAGATCGAACGCCAGCGATGCGATACCCGGATTGTCCCTGTTGCCACCGTCGATGTGGTTCGAGTTTGGATTGCGGGCGTGCGCGAAATCCACCGGATCACCGTTGATCGTAGTGTTGCTTCCCCTGTTGCTCCGCTGGGCCAGTGGGAGGTCGTCGGGACCCGTTCTGTAGAGGTCTGAGCCACCGAAGAAGTGTCCGAGTTCGTGTGCCACGAGTTCGGCCGTGCTCCGGTCACCGGCGTTTCCTGCCTGTTCGCGTGCTGTCGCAGCATACCAGTTGTACGGCGCAAGCGAGTCATCTCTGGGAACGTACGCCGTTCGGCCGGCGGTGTCCGGCTGGTTGTGGTAGTCGTAGTATCCGTCCGGGACGATCAGCATCCACGCGTTGAATCCGGCGTTCTGAATTGCCGTTGCCGCATCGGACCGTGACCCGCCGTAGGCCCAGAGCCGTCCGTCAGCCGGCGACGACGTGATGGTACCCGAGAGCAATTCGAGAACGTTCCGCGCCTCTCCGGCGTCGCCGAGAAACGGGAGCCACCTGAGCACATCGTCTGGGCCGGTGCCGAAGGCAGCGTTGCCGCGGATCGGGGCGTCGTGCCGGTACACGTAGATATCACCGGGGTACACGCGTCTGAGGTACTGGACTGCAACGTCTACTGTCCGTTCGTAGGTGGTGGCCTGGCCGTAGACTGGGTTGTCCCCGAAGTTTGGATCACGGACGGCGATGAACCCCAGGCGCAGTGGCTCGATCTCCTGTCTACCGTAGTCCGACATCGTCGCGCTATCGAGTTCGCGGCCACACGGTGCCTCCAGGGAGAGATTTGCCGGTGCGTCGACCGATGACAGACGGAACGGCGTCGGCGCGTCCATCGTGCTGTCGGACTGGACGTAGCTGTTGAACTGGCTCGCGATTGTCGCCAGCGCACCGTCTCCGATATCGTCTCTGAGGAGGCCAAACTCGTCGCTCTCGGCCCCGGGAGTGACCAGTTGACAGTACAGCCGCTCGGGGTGTGAGGAGCCCTGGATGTCAAAAAGCGGTGCGGTGTACTGCCCCGCGACGAGGTCGGGGTCGTCGACGACGTGGACCGGATTCCTGTTGATGACTCGCGAGTCCGCGACGGTCTGGACGAGTCGCGAGTCCGTCAGCGACGTGCCCGGCTGTGGAAACGACGACGGTGGGTTTCGTGTCGTCTCGTCGATCGCCATCTCGGCGACGTATGCCAGTCTTTCACGTGGGATCGAGTCAGAGAGAGCCGGGATTCCGGTGGCGACGCCGACGAGGACGCCATCCCCGCTGTCGGTCGCTCGGGCAACAGCGACGTGCACCGTCGTTGACGGGTCTTGCTCGAACTCGGGGCCAACCTCAACTTCGATGACGCCGTATTCGGTCGCCTGGAAGGAACCGTACCGGAGCGTGTTGCCGAGCAACGAGGTGTTCGAGGGGTTGTAGACGCTTTCGGGGGCCCCAGCAAGGATTGTACTCGATTTTACTTCCAGATCGTTCCCGGAGACGAGACCCGACTGTTCGAGCCAGTCCACGCCGAAGCGCCCCTCGGAGCTGATGACGTGGTCGAGCAACGAGAGAGTGAGTACCGGGTTGCGCTCCTGGCCGTTAATTTCGACCGAGGGCGACGCGAGCATCTTGACCGGAAAGTCGACGCCGTCGGACGCGAACCGAGATTCGGTGATGGTAACCTCGTAGCTTTTCTCTGTCCCTTCGTACGTTAACGTCTCGGTGTTTGTGACGGGCGGTGCCCCATTTGTTGGGTACCCAAGGTCCTGGACACCGTCGGCAGTTAGGCCGACATCGCTAGCAGTCGCCTCCCGTGTCACGACCTCCTTCGACTCTGTCGTCGAATCGCCGTCGTCCGCGTCGTCGGTCGAACTATCGTCGCCTGTCGAACCGGCCTCGTCTGTCGAATCATCATCCGAGCCGAAGAGTTCGCAGCCAGCCAGCGAGACGGACAGCGAGGCCGCGCCCGCCGTCTTCAGAAACCGGCGCCGGTCGCTGCCCGAGCGGTCGTGGTCGTCCGACTCCTCAGCAGTCATTTCGACCAACCCCGAGAACGGCTTCTTCGCCGGCCGCCCCCGCCGAGTCAGGCGGTGAGCGGCCTCGTTGTTCGACGGAACTATGCTGGTCGGTTCCCCTCCGAACACCCTTTGTCATAAGTTACCACACCGAACCAGCGAACTGGCAAACGTAAATAATTTTTGGTTCTGGCAATACTATTGAATAGAAGGGCTGACTCTCACGACTCGCCCGCATGAAAGAACGTGTCGGGACGCCGCGCGTAGCGGTCGTGACCGTTCGCCGCGAGTGTGTCCCAGTCGGGCACGTGGCACGCACTCGCAGGGTCGGTTCACCGCCACCTGCGACGACCGGCGACAGTATCACGAGCGTATATATTCCGTGCGTCACTCATGAGGGACATGACCGATACACCAAGGCCAGAGGGAACAGTTCGGTATGTTTTTTCTTCCGAAGTCCAGTCATATCGGTATGTCTGCTGGGGGCCTGAACTCTGTTGTATCACGACAGAGCGCGCGACACGCCGTGGCGCTCGGATTAGTACTGCTCTCGGTGACTGTCGCCGGTGCTGCACTCGGCGGTGTGACGGCGGCGGAGTCACAGTCCGGCCCGGTCGAGATCAGTGACTGGACCGACCTCGACGATATCCGAAACAATCCCGACGCTGGCTACGTGCTCGTGACCGACCTGAACGAGACGACTCCGGGTTACGAGACGGTCGCCGGCCCGAACGCAAATAACGGAAGGGGGTTTGACCCGATTGGCGGGTTTAGCGGGAGCTTCGACGGACAGGGGAACACAATTGCCAATCTCACTATTGATCGCGGGAAGAAAGATGCTGTTGGTCTCTTTGGGAGGACCTCGGGAGACGCCGTTATAGAGGAGGTGATACTTGCAGGTGCTACTGTGAATGGCTCCGTCGGTGTCGGCGCGCTTGTCGGGGTCAACGACGAGGGAACAGTGAGCAACTCCTCGGCGAGTGCTACCGTGACTGGCTCCCTCAAGATCGGCGGGCTTGTCGGGAACAATAACCGGGGAACAGTGAGCAACTCCTCGGCGAGTGCTATCGTGACCGGCTCGTTCAGTGTCGGCGGGCTTGTCGGGTTCAATCGCGTGGGGGCTGTGAGCAACTCCTCGGCAAGTGGTGCGGTGAACGGCACCTCCGTCAATGTCGGCGGGCTTGTCGGGAACAACTTCGGTGGGACGGTGAGAAACGCCTCGGCGAATGGTGCCGTGGACGGCTCCAACCGTGTCGGCGGGCTTGTCGGGGCCAACGTCCGCGGGACGGTGAGTGAGTCGTTCGCAACTGGTGCTGTCACCGGTTCCAGCCGGGTAGGGGGCCTTGTCGGGCAATTAGGGTTCGAATTCATTGGTGAAGGAGAGGTGGCAATCCTCAGAGATGGTTACTATGACACCCAGGCGACGGGACAACAAGCTGCTGTCGGGACGATTCGAGAGGGCAATGGCACCGCAGAACGCCGCGGCGAGGTGGCTGGCCTCTCGACGAGCCAGATGCAAGGTGCGAGTGCAGCACAGAACATGGCGGCGCTCGATTTCACGAGCACGTGGCGGGTCGTGACCGACCCCCCGGGATATCCGGAACTGAGCACAGTGCCGACACTCGGGCGGAACCCCTCGAGAGACAGTGACGGTGACGGATTTAATAACTCCAGCAACGAGAGCGGAAGTGACGGCGACGATTCCGGCGGCGAGAATGAAACCAACGAGAGTTCCGGTGACGGTTCCGGCCCCGGCTTTGGCGTCGGTGGCGCACTCGCCGGCCTGGGTGGCGCTGGCTACCTGCTGAAGCGACGCCTCGACGACGAGAACAGGGAGTAACAGCCGACAGCCGCGGTCCTACAGTTCTTGAACGCCGGTACTCTCGCCGTGTCGAAAGTCAGCCGGTTCCGAGCGCGTGGGTTCGTCCCGTCCGCCGTCGTCGCTACCGCCGTCGTCGAGTTCCGGTAAATGAAACACGGCACCGCGACTGTGTTCTTTTGCCGCGAGTGCGTCCCAGTCGTCGACGCTCTCGAAGCCGACGAGTTCTCGCCCGGCGAGGGGATGCTGTTTCGCTACGGCAGGGAGAGCAACCGCGATATCGTGCTGCGGAACATGGATTTCGGACTGGACGTCGTCTACATCGGGAGCAACGGGACGATTACCGGGATAGCGACGCTCGATGCCCCGGACGGCCCGGTCGAGTCGCATCTCACCTACGACTCCACCAGCGGCGTCGGCCAGTACATCCTCGAGATAAACGCCGGGTGGAGCAACGAACACGGTGTCTCCCCCGGTGACTGTGTGACGGGGCTCCCGTGAACCGCCGACAGCCGGGGTGGTTTGGGCTCCCGCGAGACTGACCGCTATGAGTCCCCGGTCGAGATGTGTGGACTCATAAACGAGGCGAACGCGCTCAGGTCGCGGCTCTGGTACCAGGCCGTTCCCGGGCCAGTGAACTCGAAGACCAGCCCCTCGCCGCCCAGCATCTTGGATTTGAGGCCGCTGACCGACCGGGTGGTGTAGTCGATTGTGTCGTCCCAGGCGATCAGGTGTTCGTTGTCGAGGATGTACGACTCGCCGGCCTCGAGTTCGAGCTTTTCGAGGCCACCGAAGGCGTCGATAAAGGCGGTTCCGCTCCCCTTCAGCGCGAGCGGCGTCAGGCCGGCCTCGCCGATGACCGACCTGATACCGCCGAGTTCGGAGTCGATTTCGATGCCCTGTGTGCCGGCGAGAAAGGCGCCGCCGCTGGCGTACAGCGTCCCCCCCTGGAGCTCGTGGGGCATCACGTCACCGGGCGACGGTGGCGCGAGCGTCACCTGTCCCGGGCCGCCCTCCGCGGTGAACTGGTTGACGAACGCCGACTCTCCGCCGAGCATCGACTTTGCCGAGTCGAGCAGTCCGTCGCCGCTCGATTCGGTCTGCATCGAGACGGTCGTCGAGTGGCCGACCATCGCTCCCGGCTCGGCCTTTATCGACTCGCCCGCCTGCAACTGGACAATCAGGTGTGTGTACGACGGTCGGTGTGTGAACTCGTAGTTCATTTGAATCCCTTCGCTCGAGATGTAACCCGTGATAACACTTGAAAGGCAACGCCAGTTACAGAGTCAGAGACGCCACCGGGGCCCCGAAATCGAGCAGGGCCACGGGGTCGGCCCACAGAGCGCGGGTGGCCGTTTTGCTCGGCAGTGTCGACAGCCGTGCTCGCTCAGTCGTCGGCGGGTGCAGCGCCGCCCTCGTCGTGTTGCTGTTTGACATACGAGAGTTTGCCACCGGCGGCGAGAATCTCGCGCTCGCTGGCGTCCAGAGTGCCTGTGCCCTCCCAGTCGCTGTTGACACGGAAGGTGAACTCCTCCTGCCCGGACCGGACAGCCTCGGCGACGTCGTCGACAATCTCGATGTTGTCGCCCATGTTGATTCGCTCGTAGTCGTCCTCTGTTATTGACAACGCGGCCGACGAGTGGTTCTCCGTTCAAAACTACGTCTGTACTGAAAACCTCTGTCAGACTGTAAATCTCAACTCACTTGCTATCGGATTGGGGCTAGAACGGACGGAGTACGAGCCCGAACAATTCCCAGGCCTCATCTATCGCCCAGAAAGATACGACGGGGTAGTTCTCCTCTTTGCTACCGGCCGCGCCGTGATCACCGGTTGTCGGAGTGTCGAAACAGCAGAGGAAATATTTACTGGCTTAAAGAGTTATTTGACGAAGATAATCTGAGTCGGCTGAGCTCGCTCCCGACGAACCCACCGACGACGCGACTGACGGCGGGATTTCAGGAAAGCCGAGGGGGAGAATCGACGCCTCCACCGGAACAACGCGCCGCAATGGCCGACGAAACCGAAGGGGATGCACGGCAAAACGGCCGCCGACCTACTCACCGAACTGGTGGCTGTCCGTGTCGTCGTCGAGTTCGTCGAGCGGGACGGATTCGAACAGTTGCCATACGCGAACGACCTTCCCAGTCGGACTCTCGATGGCGGTGACGCGCCGGCGCTGGTTGCCGTCGTCGTGAGGGGCGCTCTCGGTACGCTCGCCCGGGACACCATACTGTTCGGCCCACTCCGCCAGGGGCGTGTGTGACCCAAGGCGCGCTGGGTGTCGGTGTGGGGTTCTGGAGGCTGATGCTGCGTCTGGACTGTGGCTGTATTTGCTGGTCGGTTGCGGTGCTGGCGGGTGTCTCGTCGTCGGTGCTGCTGTGAGGTGAGGACTGATATTGAATGCGGTATGTATTTACTATTGATAAAACAGGATGCCTGTTCCTGTCTGTGTATTATGATTGCGCCAATTGTGATTTACCGAGTTCATGTGTCTCAAATGCGGGTACGAAATCGACGCTGACTACAACGGCGCGAAAAACGTCGGCCTGCGGTATATGCGGAAGCGACAACACAGACTGCGTTCCTTGCCCACGTCGGGGAGCGCAGACGTCTTGGAAAACTTCGTTTTCCAATGGTCAGGAAATCTCCGATTTCCTTC
>CAZHPM010000015.1:0-43629 GCA_964534485.1 uncultured Halobacteriales archaeon | reverse complement strand
CCAGTACCGCGAGGCGGGGATGGAGGACGCCCGCGCCGACGACGGCGACCACCTCGAGCAACTCCTCCGGGAGAAAGTCGACGACCTCGACCTCGCGGTGGAACTCGGTATCGCGGGCGATATCGACGAGCGCGCGGACGTTCGCGGCCCGGAGGCGGCCGGGACGACACTCGCGCAGGGAGGGGTCGACGGGGACGCTGTCGGCGTCGACGAACTCGTCGAGCGCGTCCACGAGTACCTCACAGACGTGAAGACGACACAGATTCGGATGGGACTCCACACGATGGGTGAACCCCCGGAGGGGGACCGTCTCGTCGAGTACCTCGTCGCGCTCACGCGCCTCGAGAATCCGGGCGGTCCGAGTCTGCGGGAGGCCGTGGCGGGTGTGCTCGGTGTCGACTACGAACGGATGCTCGAGGAGCCGGGCACGTACGACGACGACCTCGGGATGACGTTCTCGGCGGCCGCCGACGAGGTACACGAGACGAGTCTCGCACTCGTGGAGACGCTGGCGGAAAACGAGTTCGAGATTCCGGCCTCGGAGGTGGAGGCGGGGCCGACAGACGAGGTCAACATGAACCTCCTCGTGGTCGACATCGACCCGCTCGGGGACACGCGCGCGGTTTCGGGTGCCCACGACGACCTCCGGGAGGCGCTCGCGTTCATCTGCGAGGCGGTTGCGCCCCGGGTCCGGGGTGCGGCGGCGGAGATTCCGAGAACGGCAGACGCGCTGGCCGGCGAGTACGTCCCCCCCGGTGGGAGCGGTGCGCCGACACGGGGCGGTGTGGACCTGTTGCCGACGGCGCGAAACTTCTACACGCTCGACCCGCGGAAGGTGCCGGCCAAAAGCGCCTGGCAGGTGGGCGCGGAGGTGGCAGACGGCGTCGCGAAGCGCCACCACGACGAGCAGGGGGCCTACCCCGAGGAGGTCGGTGTCGTCGCCTGGGGGACACCGACCGTTCGGACCCGGGGAGAGACAATCGCGCAGGTGCTCGCGTTGATGGGTGTCGAACCCGAGTGGACCGACGCCGGGCGTGTCGACGGCGTCGAACCGATTCCACTGGACGAACTCGGTCGGCCCCGAATCGACGTCACCACCCGCGTCTCGGGGCTGTTCCGCGACGCCTTCCCGCAGGCCGCGGGGGTGGTCCACGACGCCGTCGACGCGGTTGTCGACCTCGCGGAGCCACACGAGATGAACTACGTCAAAAAACACGTCGAGGAGGAGGCCGAGTTGCTCGACGAGCAGGGTGTCGACGACCCGGAGACGGCCGCCAGACAGCGGGTGTTCACCACACGACCCGGTGGCTACGGTGCGGGCACGAACAAGGCTGTCGACGAGGGCAACTGGGACGACCAGTCGGACCTCGCAGAGGTGTACGTCCAGTGGGGCGGGTACGCGCTCGGAGCGCGCGGACGGGTGACAGAGGCCCACGACAGTTTCGAGCGACGCCTCGGGAGTGTCGACGCCACGGTCAAAATCGAGGACACCGCCGAACAGGACGAGTTCGACAGCTCCGACTGGTACGCGTTCCACGGCGGATTCATCACCGCCGTCTCCGAGATGGCCGGCGAGGAGCCGGCCTCCTACGTCGGTGACTCCAGTGACCCCGACAACGTCTCGGTGTACACGAACGAGGAGAAAGTCCGCAAGGCGATGCGCGCCCGCGTTCTCAACCCCGACTGGCTGGACAGCATGGAGGACCACGAGTACAAAGGTGCCGGCGACCTGTCGAGTACCGTGGACGTCGTTCTCGGGTGGGACGCCACCACGGGTGTCGTCAGCGACACACTCTGGGCCGATGTCGCCCAGAAGTACGCCTTCGACGAGGACCGGCAGGAGTGGATGCGCGAGGTGAACCCGTGGGCACTCGAGAGCATCAGCGAGACGCTGCTCGAGGCAATCGACCGTGGACTGTGGGACGCCGACGACGACACCGCCGACCGACTCCGGGATATCAACCTCCAGGTCGACGGCGACCTCGAGGCGCGTGCCGGGAGCGCGACCACACCGGAGGTGTCGAGCGGTGACGACTGACGGCATCGGTGAGCGCGACTGGACTGCGGGTCACGACGGTCCCGCTCTCGGGGAGCGGGACAGCGCGGACGCCGAGGAGGTCGCCACCGAGATGCACAGGAACGCAGAGCGTATCCGGCGGAGTGAACTCGAACAGGCGCTGTGCAAACTCGACGCACACGGCACGGTGAGCGACGCACAACGCGACGCCATCGAGGAGTTGACAGACGCCATCGTCGACCGGCTCCTGGCGGCACCGATGACACGGCTCCAGGGAGAGAACGGCTGTCCGCCCGAGGCCGTTGTTCGGCTCCTGGAGCTCGATACCGACACAGAGCACGACGACCAACTGCACGGGTACGGCTCCTACTGCCAGGAGGTGACCGGCGGTGACGACTGACGGTGACCGAGCGGACGGCGACTTCGAGGCGTACGCCAATCTCGGCGCGACCACGGAGAACGCGATGGAGATCGCCGAGACGAGCATGGACCGCGTGCGCGACCTCGTTCCCGACGAGACGCTGGCCGACCGCGTCCGACAAAAGAGTGTCCACGCAACGGGTGACCCCGAGTTCCAGCACCTCGTTCGGTTCACCGGTGACACCGAGGAGGAACCGGTTCTCGCCGGCGCGCGGGCGGTTCTCGACGAGCGTCCCATCGTCACGGACATCACGATGGTAAAGGCCGGTATCACCGGCCGTGGCCACGACTGTCCCGTCCGGAAGGCAATCGGGAACGGTGCCGAACTCGCGGCAGAGACCGGTATGACGCGGACGGCCGCCTCCGTTCTCGAACTCGACCGACAGGGGGTCTACGACGGCGCGATTGCCGTCGTCGGGAACGCCCCGACCGCGGCACTCGCCCTCGCAGACTGCATCGAAGACGGCACGCGCCCGGCCGTCGTCGTCGCCACCCCGGTCGGGTTCGTGAAAGCCGCCAAGAGCCGGAGACGGCTGCGCGAGGTCGCCGACGCACACGGTGTCCCCGCGGTCACGAACGTCGGTCGTCGCGGCGGGAGCGGAGTGGCGGCCGGAGTAACAAACGAACTCGTCCACGTCGCGAGTGACGCCCGGGACGGAGAGGTGACCGTCAGATGAGCAACGGGTACGGGTTAGACTCTGGTCCCGACCCGGCGACAGTGGCGGCGTCGGTCCCCGAACCGGAGACCGTCGCCCCAGAGCACGTGCCAGTGGTCGGTATCGGTCCGGGCAACCTCGACTATCTGACCCCGCGTGGCGAGCGCGCGCTCCGCGAGGCCGGTGTGGTGGTGGGCTTCGAAACCGTCGTCGAGTTCGTCCGCGAGACGACGAGCGCCGACCTGCTCACCTGTGGGTACCGCGACGAGGGCGAGACGCTCGCGGCGTTTGCCGACCGCGTGGCAGACGGGGAGACCGGAGCCGCCGTGGTGATGGGTGACCCGAACCACTCGGGCTACCAGTTCGTCGGGAAGGTCCAGGCCGCCGTCGACCGACCCACGCGGGTGATTCCCGGCATCTCGTCGCTTCAGGTGGCCGCCAGTCGGGCGCGGACACCGATGGAGGAGACGGCGTTTGTCACACTCCACAAGAGCGGAGACATCACGCCCGGCCTCCGGAGACTCCGCGCCGAGGTCGGTGACCGACACCTGCTCGTGCTCCCGCGTCCCTACGACTGGATGCCCGGGGATATCGCCACGGACCTGCTCGAGGCGGGCGCGTCACCGTCGCTCGACGCGCTGGTTTTCGAACACCTGACACACGACGACGAACAGGTGACGACGACGACACTCGAGGAGTTAGGGGCACTCGCCGGAGAGTCAGAGCCGGACGCGTCGCCGTTCTCCGACCTCTCTGTGCTCGCTGTCCGGTCCAGTTGACTGGTGTCGCCGCCCGCCCCCCGAGAGTGTCTCATCAAAACTTATTTTATACTCCAACTCAATCGGTAAGACAACCCAAATTGGGTTAGTACAAACGTAGTTGCGTGCGTGGACGACAAATGACAACCGAATCACTCCTGCTCATCGGCCGCAACGCGAGAAACGCCCGCGAAGTGCTCGAGGCACACGCCGGCCGTCTGGCCCGGCGTTCAGTCGTCGACGACGTCGAGATAGCGACATACGAGAGTGAACCGATACGCGAACTCAGAGACCAGTTCGAGCGGGTTTCTGCGGACAGGGTGTACGCAGTCCCGATGTGTGCCGCACATAGCCACGACACGGTCAAGAGCGTCCCCGCCGCGCTCTCCGCTCTCCCCGGGGAGGTCCACTACTGCGAGCCACTCGGCCAGAGTCCGGCTATCACGGAGGTGATAGCCCAGCGGGGAGCGAACCTGGTCCCGGCCTCCGAGGACGTCTCTCTCATCCTCGTCGGATTCGGGAGCAGTTCGAAGCCCTACCACCGGGAGACGGCCGACTACCACGCGACCCGACTCCGTGAGCAGTCGGCGTACGGGGAGGTGCTGACCTGTTATCTCATCCAGAACCCGACGGCCGACTGCGTGCGGTACAACACCACGACAGAACGGTCGGTGGCCGTCCCGCTGTTTCTGACACGAACCGAGGCGACCGAGAGCCGGATTCCCGACGAACTCGAACTCTCACGCGGCGGTATCGAGTACGCCGACCCGCTCGGAACACACCCACGGGTGACAGACGCCGTTCACGCGGAGGTGGCGAAACAGCGCGCACTCGCCGGCGACGACACCGCGTCGGCCCGGTTCGAGGCGCGGTTGACACAGACACAGCGCCCGGTCGCGACCGACGGCGAGGGGACGGGGGTTCGGCGGCGATGAGCCGGGTGCCACGATGAGATTCGTCGTCGTCGGCGGGACCACCGGTACGGCCCGTATCGAGGGCATCAGCGCGGCAGGAGCCGACCCCGAGGCCGCCGTCCACACGCCCGGTGGGGACCTCGAAATCCTCGAGTACGGCCGTCCGGTTCAGGCCCCGGTCGTTCCGGTCAGTCCGACCGGGTGTCCGACACCGGCGGTCGTCACGCGCGCCGTTCGCGAACTCCTCGGGTTCGACCTGCTGGCCGTCGATGCCGGACTCGCCGGGCCGACCGCCACACCGACGGTCACGGTCGGAGCAACGGCCGGAGACGACATCAGGAACCCGGACCCGGTGGTGTCGGCGTCGGACACCTTCGAGAGCGCCCGCCGACTCGGGCGGTCCCTGCCCGACGAGAAACTCCTCGTCGGCGAGACGATTCCCGGCGGAACGACCACCGCGCTCGGTGTGCTCACCGCACTCGGGGAGCGGCCGGTCGTCTCCTCGTCACTGCGGGAGAACCCACTCTCACTCAAGCGCGACGTCGTCGGCGAGGCGCTGACGAACAGCGGTCTCTCGGCGGGCGGTGCCGCCGGCACGCCACTCGAGGCGCTCCGGTGTGTCGGTGACCCGGTGCTGGCCGCCGTGGCCGGACTGACAGTCGGCGCGACCGAGACCGGAACGAGTGTGACACTGGCCGGCGGGACACAGATGGCCGCCGCCGCCGCCGTCGTCCGGCACGCGAGCGGGGAGACACCCCTCTCGCTGGCCACCACCTCGTTCGTCGCGGCCGACGAGACGGCGGCGATTCGCGAACTGGCGGCCGACCTGGACCTGGCGCTGACCGTCACCGACCCCGGCTTCGACGGCACGAACCACCCGGCGACAGACGCCTACGTGGCCGGCGAGGCAAAGGAGGGCGCGGGGATGGGTGGCGCACTGTCGCTGGCCGCCGCTGCCGAGGTGTCGATGGCGGCGGTCCGTGAGAGGGTCTGTACCGTCTCCGACAGAGTTCTCGACAGGGAGGTCACTACCCACAGATGAACGGACTCGTCGTCGGTGGGACCCGCTCGGGCGTCGGCAAGACCGTGGCCACACTCGCCGTCATCCGGGCGCTCGACCGGCAAGGGTACACCGTCCAACCCGCGAAGGCTGGTCCTGACTTTATCGACCCCAGCCACCACGAACACCTCGCCGGGCGGCCGTCGCGAACGCTCGACTGCTGGCTCCAGGGGACAGAGGGTCTCCGGCGGAACTACCACCGGGGCGAGGGCGACCTCTGTGTCGTCGAGGGGGTGATGGGGCTGTACGACGGCGACGCCTCCAGCACGGCCATGGTGGCCGACGCGCTCGACCTTCCGGTGGTCCTCGTCGCCGACGCGAAGGCGGGGATGGAGAGTGTCGCCGCGACGGCGCTTGGCTTCCAGCGGTACAGTGACCACACCAGCGCCGACGTCGACGTCGCGGGCGTCCTCGTCCAGCGCGCCCACGGCGGCCGCCACGAGCGGGGGATTCGCGAGGCACTGCCCGACGAGGTGGCGTATCTGGGCCGTATCCCACCGCGCGAGGACCTCGAGATTCCCGACCGCCACCTCGGACTGCAGATGGGTGCGGAGTCGCCACTCGCTCCCGAGGCACTCGACGAGGCGGCCGAACACGTCCGCACCGAGCAACTCCTCGACACCGCGGGGCGGCCGCCAGACCCACAACCGGTGGGGGGCGAACCCGAGACCGACAGGCGGGTCGCAGTCGCCCGAGACGAGGCGTTCTGTTTTCTCTACCCCGCGACCGTCGAACGCCTCCGGGAGCGTGCGGAGGTGGTCACGTTCGCGCCGACGGCCGGCGAGGAACTCCCCGACTGCGACGGGGTGTATCTCCCGGGTGGGTATCCGGAACTCCACGCCGCCGCGCTGGCGGGCAGTCCCGCAGTCGACCAACTCGGCACCGCGGCGGCCGACGGACGGCCGGTCGTTGGCGAGTGTGGCGGACTGATGGCACTGGCCGAGACACTGACCACCGCCGACGGCGACACACACCAGATGGCGGGTGTCCTCCCCGCCGACGTGCGGATGCACGACCGGTACCAGGCGCTCGACCACGTCGAACTCCGTGCCCGCGAGCAGACAGTCACCGCCGCGCCGGGAGAAAAACTGCGGGGCCACGAGTTTCACTACTCCAGTGCCGACGTGGCAAGAGACGGACAGTTCGTGTTCGACGTCGAGCGGGGCGACGGTATCGACGACGGCCGAGACGGACTCTCGGAGTACGAGACGGTCGGCACCTACTGCCACGTCCACCCCGCGAGCGGGGCCTTCGACACGTTCCTCGAGGCGATGTAGGATGGGACGACAACACCAGTCGGTCTCCGGGGTGTCGTTGGACCTCTTCGGGACGCTCGTGGCCACAGACAGACCGGACGCTCCGGCCGACGCCGTCGCCCGCGCGCTCGCGGACCGGGGTGTTCCGGTTCCAGACGACTGGACGGCGGCCTTTGCTACCCCTCAGATAGCGACCGCCGACGGCGTGGAGGTACCACTCACCGACCACGTCGTGGCGGCGCTGGCGAGTCGGTCGGACACACTCGACCGGGCCGCCGTGCGCCCCGCCGTCGAGCGTGCCGTCCGGTCGGCCTTCGAACCGGACGTCCAGACCCGCGAGGGCGCGGCGCGGACCGTCGAGACCCTGAGTGAGTCTCTCCCCGTCGGTGTGCTCTCGAACTGCAGTGTCGACGGACTCGCCGAGCGCGCACTCGAACAGTCGTCTATCGACCGACCGGCTCTCGACGTGGTCGTGACGAGTGTCGGCTGTGGGTGGCGTAAACCCGACCGCCGCGCCTTCCGCGCGGTCGCGGACGCTCTCGGGGTCGAGGTCGGACAGTTGCTCCACGTCGGTGACGACCCGGTTGCGGACGGCGGGGCCGCCGACGCCGGGGCGAGGGTGCTGCTGACCGACGAGACAGCCGTCCCCGAGATTCCGGAGGTGGTGACCGAATGGGTGTGATGCCCGCGGCGTCGGTCGGACTGTCGCTCGTGCTCGACGCGGTGTTCGAGGAGTTCCCCGGCCGGATTCACCCCGTCTCGGTGTTCGGGCGCCTCGTGGAACCCTTCGACGACTCCTGGGCGGTTCCGGTCGCGGTGGGGACGCTCCTCGCGGTCGTGTTCCCGCTTGCTACGGCAGTCCTCGCGGGAGTGTCGACGGTAGTCGCGGCCGGACACGACCCGCGTCTTGGCGCGGTCGTCGCCGGTCTCGTGTTGTTCAGCACGACCAGTCTCAGGCTGTTGCTCTCGACGGGCGTCGACGTCGTCGACAAGAGCGAGTCCGACCCGACCGCGGCGCGTGACGCGGTCGTCGCACTCGTCGGGCGGGACGCGGCCGAACTGTCCCCGGGGGAACTCCGGAGCGCGACACTCGAGAGCGCCGCCGAGAACCTGGCCGACGGACTCGTGGCACCACTCCTGGCGTTCGCGCTCGGAGCACAGCTATCACTCCCGGTCGCCGTCGCGGCCGCCACCTGGGTAAAAGCCGTGAACACGCTCGACTCGATGCTTGGCTACCGGTCGAAACCAGTCGGGCGAGCGAGTGCGTCTCTCGACGACGTGGTGATGTGGCTCCCGGCCCGTCTCACCGCGGTGCTGGTAGCGCTGGCGGGGCTGTCACCGGGTGCGCTCTGGCGCGCCAGACCCTGGAGTGGGGCGCCCTCGTCGCCAAACTCCGGGTGGCCCATGGCGACCCTCGCGGCCGTGGTCGGGGTCACACTCTCCAAACGCGGGTGTTACGTCCTGAATCCGGGTGCGGAGTTCCCCACCGCCGAGGAGGCCCACACGGGCGTCGGGGTGGTCGGCGCCGCAGGGGTGCTCGCGTTCGCCCTCGCGGGGGTGGTGGCGTGGCTCTGAACTCACTCGCCGGGGCAGTCGGGTTCCTCTCCCGACTCCCCGTCGGGCGGAACAGAGCGGCCTGGGAGGCGTTCCGGTCGACGCCGACGGCCGTTCCGGTCGTCGGCTACGGCCTCGGAGGTCTCGTTGCGCTTCCGTTGCTGGCTCCGGTCCCCCCGGTGACGGCCGCGCTCCTGTTTGTCGCCGGCGTCTACGCGGTGACCGGTATCAACCACGTCGACGGCCTGACCGACCTCGGTGACGCGGCCGTCGTCCACGGCGGGCCGGCGGCGCGGCGCGACGTGCTGGGAGACACCGTCGTCGGCGTCGGCGGCACCCTCGCGGTCGCGCTGGTCGTGCTCGGACTCGCGACCGCCGGGGTCGCGCTCGCGGGTCTGCCGCCGGCGACTCTCGGCCTCGTCGTCGCCGCCGAGGTGGGCGCAAAAGCCGGGATGGCGCTGCTGGTCTGTGCCGGGTCGGCCCCCCACGAGGGGCTGGGTTCTGCACTCACCTCGCGCGCCTCGCGGCTGTCGGCGGTCCCCGTCGCGGTCACGGCCGCGCCGGCGGCGGTGTTGACCTGGCCCCGGCCCCTCCCCGGGGTGGCCGCGGTTCTGGCCGCCGTCGTCACCGCCGGGCTGGTTCTGTACTGGGCGCGGGCCACCCTCGGCGGTGTCAGCGGCGACGTGCTCGGGGCCACGAACGAACTGGCGCGTGTCGTCGCGTTACACACGGGGGTGGTGGTGTGGACGCAGTTCTGATGTGTGGCGGCCGGGGGACGCGACTCGACACCGAGACCGAGAAGCCGCTGTACGACGTCGACGGGCGACCGATGGTCGACCGCGTCTACGACGCGCTGGCCGCGAGTTCCGTCTCGACGGTCCACGCCGTCGGGGCGCCACACGCGCCACAGACCCGGCGACACTGCGAGCGGTCACTCCTCGACGACGGTTCGGTTATCGACGCGCCCGGCGAGGGGTACGTCGCCGACCTCCAGTACGCCCTGCAGCGCGTCGAGTTACCCGTGCTGACCGTCGCGGCCGACCTCCCCTTGCTCGCGGGCGAGACTGTCACCACCGTTCTCTCCGAGTTCTCGGGCGCGTCGCTGGGCGTCTACGTGCCGGCCGCCCTGAAACGACACCTCGGGACGAGTCTCGACACGGCGCGAACGGTCGACGGACGGGAGCTCGCTCCGACGGGGTTGAACGTCGTCGCAGCGGGCGACCGAGAGGAGACGATGGTGACCTACGACGCCCGACTCGCGGTCAACGTGAACCGACTCCCGGATGCCTCGATTGCGGAGGGATTGCTGTGAGCAGTCTGCTCCGCCCGGCCGAACCGACCTGTTCGACAGACTACCCGAACCATATGAACCTCGAAACAGCACACCGAGTCCAGAGAGAGCCACACGGGAGCAGTGACGACGCCGAGACACTCGATTTCAGCGCCAACACCAACCCCGAGACACCCGCGGGTGTCGCCGACGTCTACCGGGCGGCACTCGACACCTCGCGCCGGTATCCGGCCGAACCGCCCGTCGACTACTGCGAGGCGGCCGCGGAGTACGTCGACTGCACACCCAGACAGGTGGTCCCGATGCCCGGTGGACTCGCCGCTATTCGCCGGACGGTCGCGCTGGCAGTCCAGAGCGGCGACTCCGTTCTCCTCCCGACACCCAGTTTCGGCGAGTACGAGCGCGAGGTCCGCCTCCAGGGCGGTGACCCCTCGCCGGTCCCGCAGGACTCCGTTCTCGACGCCGACCCCGGGGACCACGCGCTGGCGGTCGTCTGCAACCCGAACAACCCGACCGGTGACGCGTACGACCCCGACGCGCTCGCGGGGTTCGCGGCCCGCTGTCGACGGGCCGGGACGCCGTTGCTCGTCGACGAGGCGTTTCTCGGCTTCACCGACCGGCGGTCGCTCGCGGGCACCGACGGGGTCGTTGTCGCCCGGTCGCTGACGAAACTGTTCGGACTGCCCGGCATCCGGGCTGGGTTCGCGGTCGCGACGGGGCCGTTTCGCGAGGCCCTCCAGCGCAGTCGACGCCCGTGGAACGTCAGCGAACCGGCACTGGCGACGGGGTCGTACTGTATGGGGCGAACCGACTTTATCGCCCGAACCAGGAAACGCGTCCGGTCGGAACGCGCCCGAGTAAAGCGGGAACTCCGCCCCGGGTTCGGTGTTCGCTCCTCCGAGGCACCGTTCTTGCTCCTCGAAGTCGGTGACCGGGCGGTCGAGGACGTGCTGGCGTTCGCACGCGACCGGGGTGTCACACTCCGCGACGCCACCACGTTCCGGGGACTCGACAGTCACGTCCGTGTCGCGGTGCGCACACCGGCGGAGAACGACCGACTGCTGGAGGTGCTCCATGCGGTCTGAGCCACCCCGTCGGCGGCTGTGTCGCCGGCCCCCGACCCACCGGGGCCGCGCTGTCGACCGACCAACGCCCGGAGAGAGACGGGAGGGAACGGCCGATGTCCGGTGACACGGGCGCGGTGTACCTCGTCGGGGCGGGTCCCGGCGACCCCGAACTGCTCACGGTGAAAGCCAAACGCCTCGTCGAGAGCGCCGACGCCGTTCTCTACGACTCGCTGGTCGGTGACGACATCCTCGGGTGGGTTCCCGAGACCGCCACGCTCCACGACGTCGGCAAGACGCCCGGCGGCGAGCGCACGCCACAAGACCAGATACACCGTCTGATGGCCACGCGAGCGACCGAGGGCGAACGGGTCGTCCGACTGAAGGGCGGAGACCCGACCGTCTTCGGGAGGGGCGGCGAGGAAGCGGAGTATCTCGCCGCCGCGGGTGTCGAGTTCGTGGTCGTCCCCGGCGTCTCCAGTGCCGTCGCGGCCCCGGCCGTCGCGGGTATCCCGGTGACACACCGCGACTGTTCGTCGTCGTTCACCGTCGTCACCGGGCACGAGGACCCGACGAAAGCCCGGAGTTCCCTCGACTGGGGGGCGCTGGCCTCGACGATTACGGCCGGCGGCACGCTCGTCATCCTCATGGGGGTCCGGCGACTCCCGACCAACGTCGACGCCCTGCTCGAGAACGGTGTCGACGGGGAGACGCCGGTGGCGATGGTCCAGCGGGCGACGTGTGCGGACGAACGCACCGTCACCGGGACACTCGCCGGTATCGTCGAGAGCGCCCGGCGTGCGGGTATCGACCCGCCTGCCGTCACCGTCGTCGGTGCGGTCGTCGACGTCCGGGAGGACGTCGCCGACTGGCTCGGTGACAGTGCCCTGCCGACAGCGAGAGCGGGGCGTCCGGGCGAGGGAGCCGACTCGAGACGGTCCGAAACCGGGTGTGGTGTCGGCACCGAACAACAGACCGAGGTATTCGACTCATGACAGACGACTCCACTCACAGCACAGACGACGCATCGCCACGAACGACCAGCGGCGGTATCGCTCCAGACGCGGAGGCAATCGAACCGGCGACACCCGAGGAGTTCGGCCTCGTCCAGGCCTGGTGGGGTGAGGGAAAGGGAAAGACCACCGCCGCGCTGGGGATGGGGTTCCGGGCGGCGGGCCACGGCTACCGCGTCCACGTGCTCCAGTTCATGAAAGGTGGGGCGGCGAGTGTCGAGGACGTCCGCGGCGAGTACAACGCCATCGGGGCGATGCCGGGTGTCTCCTACGAGAACTCGGGACACTACGGCTGGCACGGACTCCGGGACGGCACCGACGCCGACGACCACGCCGCCCGTGCTCGTGGCGGCTTCGAACGCGCCCGGGAGTTGCTCACCGCCTGGACCGACGCCGACGTCGAATCGACGCTCCCCCTCGACGGACCACCGGAGAACGGCGTCCACATGCTGATTCTCGACGAACTCCTCTACGCCGCGAACCGCGACCTCGTCGACCCCGGGGCCGTTGTCGACCTCATCGAGGCCAAACCCGACGCCCTCGAACTCGTGCTCACGGGCGGACACGAGGAGCCGACCTACATCGACGACCACGCCGACCTCGTCACGAACGTCCGGAAGGAGAGACACCCCTTCGACGCCGGGCATCGAGCGCGAAAGGGGACGGAGTACTGATGACAGAGACGGTCCTGGTGGCGGGAACGGCGAGCCACGTCGGCAAGAGCACCGTCGTCGCCGGCCTCTGTCGGCGACTCGCGAACCGGGGTGTGGCAGTCGCGCCGTTCAAGGCACAGAACATGAGCAACAACGCCCGTGTGGTCGTGACCCCGGACGGCGACTGGGGAGAGGCCGGCGTCTCGCAGTTCGTCCAGGCGCGTGCCGCGAACGTGGCACCGACGACCGATATGAATCCGGTGCTTTTGAAACCCCGCGGCGAGGGCGAGAGTCAACTCGTCGTCCAGGGCGAGGCCGTTGGCCACTACCAACCGGGGACGTACTACGACGAACACTGGGACCGGGCCCGCCGGGCGGCCGTCGACTCCTACGAACGGCTGGCGGCAGAGTACGACGTCGTCGTCGCAGAGGGCGCGGGGAGTATCGCTGAGATAAACCTCTCGGACCGCGACCTGGCGAACGTCGAAACTGCCCGGTTCGCCGACGCGTCGGTCCTCCTCGTGGGGGATATCGAGCGTGGCGGCGTGTTCGCCAGCCTCTACGGGACACTCGAACTCATGCCCGCGGACCTCCGCGACCGGGTCTGTGGGCTCGTCATCACCAAGTTCCGCGGCGACGAGTCGATTCTGGAGCCCGGTATCGAGGAACTCGAGGCCAGGACGGGCGCCCCGGTTCTGGGGGTCTTGCCCTTCGACGACCCGGGACTCCCCGAGGAGGACAGCCTCTCGCTGCCGGCAACGGGACAGCGCGCCGTCTCCGGTGACGACGACGGACACCCGCCCGCGGAGACTGTCACGGTCGGTGTCCCACGGCTCCCGCGCATCTCGAACTTTACCGACCTCGCGCCACTCGCCAACGTCCCGGGGGTTCGCGTCGCGTATCTCCCGCTGGACTCGCGGCTCGAAGACGTGGACGCCGTCGTCCTCCCGGGGACGAAAAACACCGTCGACGACCTCCTCGCGGCGAGAGAGGCGGGGCTGGGTGACGCGCTGTCTCTGTTCTCCGGGCCGATTGTCGGCGTCTGTGGCGGCTACCAGATGCTCGGCGAGCGGATAACAAACGCCTCCATCGAGGGAACGGGCGCGACAGACAGTGTCGACGGACTCGGTCTCCTCCCCGTCGAGACGGAGTTCTCGCGGCAGAAACGGGTCGAACAGGTCAGCGTCGACGCGACGGGAACCGGGCCACTCGACGGCCTGACGGGTACCGTCTCGGGGTACGAGATTCACATGGGCCAGACGTTCCAGACGGGGACCGTCCCACGACCCCTCGAGGAACAGAGTGCCGCCACGGACTCGGTGGTCGGGACCTACCTGCACGGGTTGTTCGAGAACGAGGGTGCCCGCGAGGCTTTTCTGGACTCGGTGTTCGACCACGCAGACACGCCCCGTGACCCCGCCCTCTCGAGCGAGCAATCTCCCTACGAGCGCGCCGCAGAACTGGTCGGCGGACTCGACCTGCAACGGATACGGGACTGTCGGTGTTCGGGTCCCGTCACGGAGCCGTAGCCGACTCCCCGTCGCCGGGGCCGTGTCGACGCCGGAGGAGACTGGACTGTTTCGGGCGAGTCTACGGACCCGTGGCCGCGGTGCCGCCCGACTCACCCGCCCGGAGCGCCGAATCCGGCGGTCCACCGACGACTCAACTCTTGTGTCTGGGGACCCGACGACGCAACCGGATGCGAACGCTCAGGGTCAAACTCGTCGTTCCCGGAGACGGCTCACGCGGTGTCGCCAGAGCGGTGTTCGACGAGCTCTCGGAGATTCACGCGGACCAGTCGATATTCCAGGTGAACCAGACACGGTACGTCGGTGACGGCGACTGGGGGTTCCAGATACGGTACGAGACGGAGATACACACCAGAGACGAGTTCGTCCAGAGCACCTCACTGGCGGAACTCGAACGGGCGATGGCCCGTGTCGGCCCCGAGTCGTTCGAGAGGCGGGTCGAGGAGGACTGACCGTCCGCGGTGGCGAGTCACGCGGTGGTTCGTGTCTCCGTCGCCAACCACTACCTCGATGGTTGGCGGGTACTGCCCGTCGACGAGGCGTCTCGCACAGTCGGAGTTACGACCCTCTGTTTTGCGTCCACGACTCGCCGCCGTACTCGGCCATCCTCGCGATACCGGCGACGGCCGCCCGGAGACTGATTCCGACCAGCGGGATATCGGCCACCGTCACGACGATATCTGCCTGGACGACCACTCCCTCTTCGAGCAACACGTCGAGCAGTTCGACCACCGCGTGTTCCTCGGTCTTTGTCGGTTGCACGTTACCCTCCACCGTGCGCGTGGCCGGGACCGTCGCCGGGCCGGGCCGGGACCGGGTGGTGTTCACCCCTCATCGGTGAGTTCCGGGGCGAAGCTGTACGGCGGCCAGGGACCGGTGAACCGAACCTCGACGCCGGGCGTGTCGGCGAGTTCGTCCAGCGCCGACCCGATGGTCGACTCCTGACTCTCGGGAGCCAGTAGCGCGACCTGTGCGACGGCGTCGGAATCCATCTCGATACCGAGCGAGGCCGCCGCCTCCGACTGGACCGGTCGTTCGGTGAGCCGTCTGGCCGATGGCTCTACTTCGCCGAGGAGTTGTTCGGTCAACTCTGCCCGCCGCTGTCGGACCAGTTCGCGCAGGCGCTGGTCGTACTGTTTCTCCAGCAGAAACTGCGTGCCGGTGTCAGAGCAGTCGATGCGGCCGTCGATATCTGCCAGTTCGGAGTCGAGGACTCGCTGTTCGGCCTCGAATTCCGTCGCATCCCACGACAACGTCACACGGTACTCCCAGCAGTCGGTGAGCGTCTCGAACGCTTCCGTTATCTGGTCGGCGTTCCGGTCGAGCCACGCGGTGACGGTCTCGTCGTCGCCACCCAGCACCGTGTCGAATCTGACCGGCAGCGGCGTTCCAAAGCGGTCACCGGCCGCCTCGACGACCCGCTGGTGTGCGAGCAACCAGTCCCGGAGTTTCGTCAGGTCCGCCGAGTCGAACGGCTCCGTTCGCGGATGCACGAGCGCCCCGACCGGACGGTCTGCCGTGACCAGAGAGACCGGCGTCCCCTCGATACCGGCCACGTCGACCGCGCTCTGCTCTCCGGTGTCCGCGCGCCCGTCGAGTTCGACGAGACAGTAGAGATACCGGCCGGTCTGGGCGGTGCTGGTCGTGGCTCCGGCGTCTGTGGACCCACTCATCGCTCGGCCCCGTCGACTACGTTCCGGAGCGCGTCGTCGACGAGGTCGTCGAGTTGTCCGCGAAATGCGTCGACCTCGCCGTCGATGTCCTGTTCTGTCTTCAACCGTTCGAGTTCCTCCTCCAGACGGTGTAGTTGTTGGCCGAGACGCTCGATTTCGGCGGCAGAGAGCCTGTCACCCTGCATCCGCCGGACTGCCTCGCGCTCGAGTGCCTCCACCAGCAGTTCGACGACGGTGACGACGAGCGAGGTGAGACCACTCTGCAGGTCGTCACCCTCCTCGATTTCGAGTTGCACGATTACTCACCTCCGGTCTCTGTGGGCGCGTCGGCGGGCAACTGTCCGCTCTGGTCGGCAACCGACTCGAGGTCCGTTCCGAGCGGGAACTCCAGTCCGTACTCGGCCGCCGTCTCGAATGAGGCAACCGCCGCCCGGAGCTTCACCCCGAGCAGTTCCGTATCGCCGATGGTAATCGCGATATCCGCGTTGATGACCACCCCCTTGTCGAGCAGTGTTTCGAGCATCTGGGCGAGGTCACCCTGTGTGCGTGTCGGTTTCGGGTCGCTCACGACTCCTCACCCCCGTCGGTGGCCACGCTGGCGGTGTCTGTGACCGGCGTCTCGCTCTCCGCTGCTGTCTGCCGGGACTCCTCCCGAGACCCGTCACGGAGACGCCGGTACAGTCTGAGACCGTACAGCCGGTCGGCGGCAGGAACCGTCGACCCGGTCGGCTGTTCCGGCACGGTCGAGTGTGAGTGTCTCGCCGCTGTCGCTGCGTTCGAGTCCAGCGAGGGCCTCGTCGGGCCGCTGTCGTCTCCGCGTTCGACGTTCTCGGCGCGCCGGCGGGCGAGTTTGTGGCCCTGTGCGAGGAGTTTGCGCCGTGTCTCGTCGCGGTTGCGCACCGCCTTTGCGACGACCTGGTCTCGTTGCTGTCTCTGTCTCCGTTTTTGTTCGTCGTTGTCAGTCATTTGTCTGTCTCCGTGGTGTCGTCTCCGCCCGCTTCCGACGGTTCGACCTCTACCTCGAGGACCTGATTGGTGAAAGTCACGTCCGTGACACTCGCTCCCGGCGAGTCGAGCGGGACCGACTCGACAATATCACCGTCGACACGAATCTCGAGCGTGTCGCCGCCGTCTGTGGTTCCGATACCGATCTCGTCGGCCGACACCGCCGGGAGGTCGGCGACCACGACGAGCCTGCCTTTCTGTTCCTCGACCCGGACGCGGTACTCGTGGTCGTCGGACTCTCCCCGTATGTTCCAGTCCCGCTGCCGCCGGTTGCGGCGACTCTCGCCGGCGGGGTTGATACTCCCGATGTTGACGCTGTAATCGAAGCTCACCCCGTCGCGTTCTCTGCTCCCGGAGCGGCGCTCGCCGGCCTCCAAGTCCACGTCGTCGAGTCGGTCGAGTAACTCCGAGAGTGTCTCGAAGACGTCACCCAGGGGAATCGAGCCGTCGGGGGCATCGTCCGACTCGTCGTCACCACTGTCGGCTGGCATCGTTACTGCACCTCGATGTTGCCGCCGATGAGTTTCTCGTGAACCCGCTCTGCAACCTCCAGGTTGGCCTCGAGTTTCCTCTTTTGTTGCTCGTAGACCGCCTGTGGACGCTCGCCGAGTTCGTAGAGGAGCTGGTTTTCTTTCAGGTTGTCACGAATCTCGGAGACGTTGTGGAGTTCACTGAGTACCATCGCGTGGAGCACGTCGAGCAACGAGACAAACGGTCTGAGGAGGAGGTCGTCGAGCAGGAACATCACTGACCCGCCTCCGCACCGATGTGGATGTCGACGAAGTTGTACGGTGCCCAGGGGCCGGTGTACTTGGTCAGTGTGTCGGGGTACTCGGTTTCGAGCTCCGCCACCGCCGCGTCGAACTCCTCGCGCCGGCTCTGTTCGACGAGATACGACCGGTTCACGACGAGTCGGTCACTGAACAGGTCGTCGTCGGTCTGTCCGGCGCTGAGCGGTTCGAGTCGGTCGCCGACACTCTCCCGGAGCGCGTCGGGGTCTGTCTCCCCGTCTGCCGGGTCGACCACCTTGACCCCGAGTTCGACACAGCCCTCGACGTCGTTGAGCGCCTTCCGGAACGCCCGCTGTGCGCCCCGCATCACGCCTTTCAGTGTACGAGGGCGCTTGAACGCCATGCCGAACCCCATCGGGACGACAGTGTCGACGTCGTCGTGTTCGAGTGCCTGCCGGAGCACTGCGTCGTGTGTGGCGACGGCCTCGTCGGAGCGGTCGGGTTCGGTCGTGTCGATGTCGGAGGTGAGTGCCGACAGCGACCGGTAGTCGACGGTCCGGAGCGTCGACGCGCCGGCGACACCGTCGATGGACAGTTCTACCTCGGTCTGTTCTGTGATACCGTAGACGTATAGGTTCGCGTTGTTCTCACTCATTGTTTGTGTGTAGTCTGTAACGTCTGGCGGCCAGCGGGAACACGTCCATCTCAGACCATCTCCTGGAGCGCAACACCGCACGTGCCGTCTGCTCTGTTCAGGTCGAAACCGAGAAACGGTGTCACCGGGTTCTTTCCGTACAGGAAGACAGTCTCGCCGCGGCGCTCGAGTCGGAGATGGACGTCTGCGATACGGTCTGCGCGGGTTCGGTTGCCGTTGCCGGGTTTCGTCACGAGTACCGAGAGGTCGTTGTGCAGGGCGACGTAGGTGGCGTGGTTGCTCAGGATTTCGCTGAACACGTCGCCGGCGGCGTCCATGCTGACAATCTGCAACAACGGGCCGTTGCTCTGCTCGCGGAGCGAGGCGAGTCGCCGCAGGTAGTCGTCGTAACTGAACCCACCGGTGAGGTCGTCGGCGAGGGTCTCTGCTGGTCCCTCGTCGTTGTCGGAGTCGGCCCTCGTGCGCTGGTGATTGTACGTCTCGAAGACCTCACAGCAGTTCTCGAAGTTGGTGTCCGACAGCACCGGTTCGAGATTCCGGCGTGCCAGTCCGGGACTGCTCTCGGGCAAGGGGACCACCGCGACACCGAGATTGTGGGCGAGAAAGTTCCGCGCGGTGGCGAGACAGGGGAGACTCCAGGCGTCCCGCGAGAGGTCCGGCCCGAGTTCGAAGTGGACGACACTCCCGCGGTCGTAGCCGCCGCCAAGCATCGCGTCGAGGTCTTCGATACCCGTCGAGAACGTGGACTTCGAGTTGTCGACTGCGACCCACTCCGCCCCGCTGGTCGTCCCCAGCGAGACTGGGAGGTTGACCGGAGTAAACACCCGAAACGTCTCGCCGGAGAGTGTGAACGGACGTGCACGGTTTGGGATTCGAACGCCGCGCAGTTTCTCGAACAACAACGACCGTTCGGGCCGACCGCCCGTGCTGTGGCCGACGCTGAGTTCCACCACACCGTCGACAACGTAGTCGAGACTCGTTTGCTCCGTCTCCTCGGCGATGAGGACGACACGGAACCCGTGTTGTCGCGCGAGCGCGGCCACCCGCGTCACGAGTTCGCCGGCCTCGACGGAGTCACTCCGGCGGGACTGCGAGCGCAGGTGGCGATCGACGAGTTCCCAACTGTCGAACACGGCCGTGAGCGGGTCGGCCACCTCACCCACGGTCTGGAGCCACTCGAGAAACGTCTCCGGGTCGAACCGGTCGGCACCGATGTCGGCCGCGGGGGCGATGTCGGTGTCGAACGGGTCCTGCGAGATGTCGAGCACGTTCGACCGGCCGAGGCCGGTCGTCTCTTTCAGGTAGTTGCGGTACACAGTGTCCGTGTCCACGCGCGTAGAGATGTAGAGCACCTCTCCGCCCTGCTGGCGGAGCACGTCGAGTGCCTGCACGGCGAACAGCGTCTTTCCGGCGCCGGGGTCTCCGCGCACGAGGAGGACACGCCCCTGTCGCTGTGTGAAAAAGCGCAACAGCTCTCTGGGGAACTCCTCGACGCCGCGGCCGTCCTCGCCCACGTGTCCGCCATCTGGAGTGTGTACCACGACGTCCGAACAGAGCCACGTAACCTCCAAAAGGGTATTTCCGGTTACGCAGTGCGTTTCGCGAGCCGTTACGTCGGCCGAAACGGGGCCCGTAATCCGACCTGTAACGGTGTCTGTAATCGTACATATCTACTTATTATCCCCTCTCCTCTGTCGAGGTGGGCACTCGCCCAAGACCAACCATGGCACAACCCGACTCATCCAGTCTCGCAGAAGTCCTCGACCGCGTGCTCGACAAGGGCATCGTCGTCGACGTCTTCGCGCGAGTATCGCTCGTCGGTATCGAGATTCTGACCATCGAAGCCCGTGTCGTCGCCTCCTCGGTCGACACGTTCCTCCACTACGCGGAGGAGATCGCGAAAATCGAGCAGGCCGAACTGACCGCAGCAGCCCCGGAAGCCCCGACCGCCTGACCACGCCTGCGCTTTCGAGCGCAGCCGTGCCTTTTGAGACAAACTATGACAGTAACAGAGAAACACGACGGAGTCGCCCAGATGCGCGAGAGTTTCGCACGCGCAGACGACGGCTTCGACCAGTACGCCGAACAGTTCTGGACCGACGTCAGAGACAACCAGCAACGCGCAGTGGCCTTTCGCGATTCGGTCGCGGAGATGCGGTCGGCCTTCGAACGGAGCACGGCGACGTTCGACGACTACGCCGCGTCCTTCACAGAGGGAGTCGCCGAGAAACACGACACGGTAATGCTGTTGCGCGAGGAGATGGCAGAGACTCGCGAGGTGTTCGAGAGCTACGCCAAGCGGTTCGACGAGAGCGTCGAAGAGAGCCAACAGCGCGTCGTGGAGTTGCAGACAGAGATGGCGGCGACGCGCGAGACACTCGCGGCGGCGAGAGACGAGTTCGAACAGTACACAGACGAGTTCGACGAGGACATCGAGACAAAAGAGCGCGAGGTGGCGGCGTTTCTCGACTCCGTCGAGACACTCGGCACGGCATACGACCAGATGCGCCGCGAGTTCGCACGGGCCGTCATCGAGTTCTACGGCTACGAGAGTGACCTGCCCCCTGCCGGTGCCGACACGGACGAAACACCGGACCTCGTAGAGGGCGACGACACGGAGATATCCGTCTCGGGCAACGAACCCGGGGCCGACGACGCGCCCGGGCGCGAGACAGAACCAGACCGGGACGACACCACCGACGAGGCACGGTCGACGGCCACCGGCGACGCCGAAACCGGCGGGTCTGGTGCCGACGACACCGAGACGAGCGAGTCCAACGTCGACGGACCGGACGACGACGCGTCCGAGGACATGGTGGAGTGTCTGGTCTGTGGGGAGTACTACCAGGCGATTACCGAGACACACCTCCAGACACACGACACCTCGATGGACGAGTACAGAGAGGAGTTTGGCTCCGACGTGACGCTGTATCCGGGTGAGAACTGATGGCGCAACGAGAGGGACACGAGCGAAAGGTCCGTGGCTCACAGATTCGGGACAGTAGAGTCGAGAAGAACCAGCGAACCGGCGGTCGAACGTCGACAGGCGGCGACCCGCCGGCGCAGGCGCCCGCCGACGAGTCGACGGGTCTGGGTGACCTCGGTGGCGTTCTCGACTCGTTCGTGGAGTGTCCCGAGACGACAGCAATCACCCGGCGGGTCGAGCGCTGGGTCTCGGTCGACCGTCCGGTTCATCTCGTCGGTCCCACCGGCTGTGGAAAAACGGCACTCGCGATGCACGTCGCGGCCCAGCGGGACCGGCCGGTGGTCTGGATAAACGGTGACGCGAGCATCGAGACAAAAGACCTCGTCGGCGACTACAGCGAACAAGAACGGGTGTCGGTTCGCGACAAGTACATCCACAACGTGACAAAGAGTACCGATATCGTCCGGGACCGCTGGGTCGACAATCCGCTCACGATGGCGGTCCGTGAGGGGGCGACCCTCGTCTACAACGAGTTCTCTCGGACCAAACCCGCGGCGAACAACGTCTTGCTCTCGGTGTTCGAGGAGGGGATTCTGGAACTCCCTGGCCAGCGCGGGGACGACCGCATCGTCGAGGTCCACCCGGAGTTTCGTGCCATCCTCACCTCGAACGACATCGAGTACGCGGGTGTCCACGAGCCACAGGACGCGCTGCTTGACCGACTCGTCGGTGTCTATATGGATTACTACAGCGCCGAGACGGAGACCGAAATCGTCTGCTCGCACGTCCCCGCGGCGCCCGACGAACTCGTCGGGGACTGTGTCGAGGCTCTGCGCGCCGTTCGCGAGGAGTTCGACTGGAATCTCGGCACACGGAGTGCCATTATTGCCGCCGAGGGACTGATGACCGCCCCCGCAGAGCAACGGGACGAGACACTCTTTCTGGAAGTGATGACCGACGTCCTCTCCTCGAAGGTGTCGAACCGGGCGGAACTCGAGACCGCCCGAGACTGTGTTGCCGACACTGTTGGCGGTGATGTCGCGTGAGTGACGAGCAGTCGGCAGACGCCCAGTCCGACACCACGTCTGTCGCCGAATCGGCGGAGATCGACGTTATGGACGTCCGTGACCGCGTCGCAGAAGTCGCGGAGACACTTCTTGGCCACCCGTTCGACGGTATCACCACCGTTGAGCGTGCCGACGAGGGCGGGTGGCACACCGTCTTCGAGGTCGTCGAACGAAGTGCCGTCCCGGACACACAGGATACAATTGGCCGGTACGAACTGTTCCTCTCCGCGACCGGTGCGGTGAGGGAGTACTCCCTCCAGCAACGGTTCAAGCGCAGTGAACTGCAGGGTACCACACTCTGACCCGCCGGACGGAGAGACGCTCCCACCGGGATATCACCCACATTATCAAAACTCGTAATCGTGCCACCGGTTACTTCAAGCCACGGGGTGAGTATCCGACTGTGAGTGAGACGACTCCACGCACGCGACCGGGGACCGTCACCCGCGGTGTAGTGCTGTCTCTGCTCGGGCGGGGTCGACACGGACAGTGCCACTCTGGCCACGACAGAGAGACGTTCCTCCCTGCTCGACTGCTGGCGCCTCCGGCGGGGACTGTGCTGTCACCCGAGCGGGTGCTGGCGTGGGGCGGAGACCCGCCGTGGCGTCGTCCACGGCACGGGTGGCGTGTCCGACACCCCGGGAGGCGTTCAGATGGCGGGTGAGTCGGCCGGGCGTACCGGCGGGTCGCCCGCGACCCTCGACCGGGGGGGCGTCGGCGCGGCGCTCGTCGTCGACGACGGTGGTAGAGTCGTCGACGCGAACCCGGCGGCGTGTGAACTGCTCGGACTGCCTGTGGAGGACCCGTCGAGCGGTTCGCTGGCCGAACACCTGGTAGACGGTGACTTCTCCTGGGCGGCGGTTCGAGAGTCCAGCAGCGAGGAGATTACCGTTTCACTCCGCCTCGCAGACGGAACCCAGCGTAGCGTCGAGTTCGTGGTTTCGAGTGTCTCCGGAGGCCACATTCTGGTCGCTCGCGGCGCCACCAACCCCGAGCGACCCGAACGGGCACTGACGACACTCCACGACGCCGTGCAGGAACTGCTCGGAACCGAGTCGAGAACGGCCGTCGCGGAGAGTGTAGTACACGCGTCGACCGACCTCCCCGCGGTGTCGGTGACTGCCGTCTACTTCTTCGAGGCGTCGGCGGGACTGTTGACTCCCGTGGCAGTCGGCGGTGACGCCGTCGACGAGTCGGCAACGAATCTCGACCCGGTCGCACTCGACCGGGACTCCGTCGCCGGGCGTGCCTTTCTGGACGGAGAGCGGACCAGCGTGGGTGCGTCTGGAGCGGACATCGACGGTCTGCCCATCTCTGGGGCAGTGGCGGTTCCGGTCGGTGAACACGGTGTCTGTGTCGTCGGCGAGGAGACGTCCCACGCCGGTGTCGACGGCGAACTCGTGGGGACACTGGCAGCGACGGCCGCGACGGCGCTGGACCGAATCGAGAGCGACACCGAACTCCGGGAGCGGGCCGCGACGTTCGAGGAGCAAACCCAGCAGTTCGAGCGACTCCGCCTGCTCGCCACGACCGTCCGGGAGTTCAACCGGACGAACGTCCGTGCGGAGACCCGGACGGATGTCGAACGGGCAGTCTGCCGGCACCTCTCGACGGTGGAAGGTGTCGCGCTCGTTCGCGTCAGCGGATACGACTCCGGGGAGGAGTGTCTCGTCGCTCGCGAGTGTGCGGGCGGTGCCCGGGCCGACGGCTACCTCGATACCGTCTCGCTGGCAGTCGGGGAGAACACCGAACCGGCGGCACGGGCCGTGGCAACGGAGGCCCCTGTCCACGTGGCGAACGTCGCCGAGGGACTCCACGAGGAGCCGTGGCGAAAGGCGGCCCTCTCGCACGGACTCCGGTCTGCGTTCGGTCTCCCGCTCGCACACAGGAACGTCTTCTACGGAGCCCTCACCCTCTACACCGAACGGGCGGCCCTCTTTGGCGAACTGTCACGCTTTGCTCTGGTCGCCCTGAGCTACAGACTCACGGCCGTCGTGAACGCGCTCGAACACCGGAACGCGGTGCTCTCGGGCCGGTGCCGAGAGCTCACGGTCCGGTTCACCGACGAGCGGATTCCGCTGTACCGGGTCGCCACGCGGGCGGACTGCTCGCTCACGCTCGGACCGGTTACGCCACAACCTGGCGGTGAACTCACGGTCTCTGCCCGCGTCGAGGACGGCGACCCTGCCGTCGTCGCGGAGACGGTGACGGAACTCACCGCCGTCTCCGGGGCCTCGCCCGGGGCCGACCCCGGTACCGTCGAGTTCTGTCTCTCGAGTCGCTCGCTGGTCGGCTATCTCGCAGACCGCGGCGTCCGCGTTCTCGACTCGGCTATCGACCCCGGTTCCGCGTCGTTCACCCTCTCTGTCCCGGATACGGTCGACATCCGGACACTGTTCGAGCGCCTGAGGGCGCGGTACGACGGTCCGGAACTGGTCGGAAAAACCGAGCAGACCCAGACCGGCCCCCGGGTGGACGAACACCTCCGCTCGGAGCTGACCCCGCGACAACAGGAGGTGCTCCGGGCCGCACACGACAGCGGCTTCTTCGAGTCTCCCCGTGCGTGTACCGGTGAAGACATCGCCGAAGAACTCGGCGTCTCCGCACAGACTGTCTACCGCCACATCAGAACTGCCGAGCGGACACTGTTCGATATCGTTTTTGATACTCACGGTGAATAGTAACCCACCCCGGTCAGTGCTCGGCGCGACTATTCACCCAGAATCGATAATTCAGTTGCCACCCACGTGTCAGTCGATGCCACAGCACGAACACTACGAGTCACGGTCTCTCGACGACTCGCGCCGGGTTCAGCAAGTACGACGACTCTCACTGCCGGAGGCAGACACTGTCGCTCGCTGTCTCGTGTGGCACGGTCTGTTCGCGACCGTGCGGTCAGGCACCGCGGTCAGGGAGTACAGTCGTGACCCGACCGCCCCAGTGACGAGTCATGAGAGACACGATGAGTGATAGTATAGATACTCTCCTGCGCGAACTCACCGACCACACCGAACAGCCACCCAGTTATCGACACTCACAGTCAGAGACCGGCCCGACCCCGACCGGCCGCCACCTCGACCGCTCGTTCGCCAGCGAGTACCTGGACGAGCTCATCATCGCGATACTGTTCCGGTGTGGTGAGGCAAACGGGATGGATATTATCCGTGAGTTCACGCACCTGTTCGGTGTTCAGTTCAGTCCGGGCACCGTCTACCCGCACCTGCACTCGCTCGAAGAAGACGGTGTCCTCACCTGTCGGGAGTGTGTCCAGACAAAGGAGTACCGCATCGACGACACAGATAGCGCACGCGAGTACATCGAGTCCACCCGGGCACAGATTTCCTGCCTGTCGAAGTTCCTCGACGCGGCCGCCGACCAGTAGACCGGCCACGGTTCCACCGACTCGTCGACCAAGCCCGACGACCCCTCCCGGGCACGTACTCGCCCGCCACGTGACGAGGGGGGGTCGCGAGCGGAGTCAGTCGCCCCGCCCGGACTGTGTCTCTGCCTGTTCGATGGCCTCGACGACGTCGTCGGTGGTCGGGACGTCGTGACCCTGGCAGAGGCGGTTACCGCCGACGACCATCACCGGGGGGTGGTACCCCCCGTGGCGGAGCGCCCAGGGAACGTGTGTCCACCACGACCGCACAGACAGACTCACCTCCGTCTCGACCTCGTCGATTGCCTGCTGTGCCCGCCGGGTGAACATATGACACTCCCGGCAGAAACTCTCGGGAACGCGCAGTTTCCCGTGGTAGCCGGTCACGATGTAGACTGTAATCTGGAGTGTCCCGGCGTCGTCTTCTGTCTCCGACCACGGAGACAGGCGCGCCCGCAGGTCGGTGTCCTCCGTGGCAGCGTCGTCTTCCGGTTCGGCCGGCGTCGTGGTGGTGTCTGCTCCGGCCGCGCGGTCCCGGTCCAGTTTGGCCAGTCGGGCGGGATACCCGGTGAAGGGTCGGTGCATACTGGTAACTGGGGGCGAGAGCCGTATTCCCGCTACGCGGTTGCCCGTGAGCCACACACACACGCAGTTGGTTTAGGGAACTCCTGTCGTACGGGAGAGTATGAGTCAACGCGACCACCTGGCGGATACGACGACGCTCTGCCCGGAGTGTCTGGAGAAGATTCCCGGAACGTACGAGGCAGCGGACGGTTCGGTGTATCTCTCTCGCACCTGCCCGACACACGGCGACGCCGACCGGAAGGTGTGGGACTCGGTTGCTCACTGGGAGTGGGCGAGCAACTTCGAGCCAGACGCTCCGTTCGACCCCGACGGCGAGTTCACTGTCGCCGGCCACCACGCCTGTCTGGCCGTCGTCGAGGTCACGCAGGACTGCAATCTCTCGTGCTCGTACTGCTTCGCGAGTTCCGGCCCGGGAGGCAAACAAAAGCCCTACGCCGAGGTGGTAGACCTCCTCGAAACCGTCCGGGCAGAGAGTGGCACGGTCCCGATTCAACTCTCTGGCGGCGAACCGACTGTCCGGGACGACCTGCCAGCGGTCGTCGGTCGTGCGGCCGAGATGGGGTTCGAGCACATCCAGATCAACACAAACGGCATCGAAATCGCCGAGACACCGGGGTACGCCGGTGAACTGGCCGACGCCGGCGCGACGGCGGTCTACCTCCAGTTCGACGGACTGGAGTCGGAAACCTACGAGTCGATTCGCGAGGTCGACCTCGCCGAGACGAAACAGGCGGCTATCGACGCCTGCCGCGAGGCCGACCTGTCGGTCGTCCTCGTTCCGACGGTAGTGCCCGGTGTCAACGACCACGAGATGGGTCAGATCGTCGAGTTCGCGCTGGAGACGGATATCGTCGAGTCGGTCAACTTCCAGCCGGTCGCACACTTTGGCCGGGTCGCCGAACACGGCGAACGCTTCTCGCTCGACGAGGCCGCCCGCCGTCTCGCCGACCAACTCGACGGCGTCGACGCCCGAGACCTGATGCCGGTGCCGTGCTGTTCCGCGTACTGTCACACAGCGACGGCACTCGCCCGCACACCGTCGGGAATCACCGCCGCGACACAGTTTCTCGACGACGACCTCTACACCGACGTGGCCGGGAGTGTCGACGAGTCCGACTGGCTGGACCTGGTGGCGTGCACCCCGGCCGGCAAGGAGTCGGCAAACTCCGTCGGTGGCTGTTGCTCACCGGACCTGTCGGGCCTTCCGGTCGACGATACCGATGACTGTTGTGGCCCACCCTCGAACCCGGTCGACTCGCTCCCGCTGGACCCCGGTGACCTGCTCGAGAACGTTCTTCCGGTCTCGTTTACCGGCTTCATGGACGCGGACGCGGCCGACGCCTGCCGCCTCGACAACTGCTGTGTCTCCGTCCCGACGCCGGACGGCGACCTCGTCCCGTTCTGTGGGTACAACATGACGACCGACGACGGCGAGTACGCGATACGCAACCGTGAGAACTGGGGTGGACGCCCCGCTGTCGACGAACCGGTCGACGCCGAACCGACACCGACGGACGACTGACGATGCAGGGACTCATCGAATCCGCGATGTCGAACCCGTGGGCGACGCTCGACCGTGTTCTCGACGGCCCCCTCCACCCGGGTGGCAGACAGAGCACCGAGACACTGCTCGACCGGGCGGGGGTCGACAGCGACAGTCGACTGCTCGACGCCGGCTGTGGACCCGGTGACGCCGTCGAACTGGCCCGCGAGCGCGGCGTCGACCCGGTCGGTGTCGACCTCGACCCACCGACCGGCGGCGTTCGCGGCGACCTGGGCGCGCTCCCCGTCCAGTCCGACACCGTCGACGTCGTCCTCGCCGAGTGTGTTCTCTGTCTGCTCTCCGACCGCGCGGAGGTTTTCGCAGAGTTCGACCGGGTGCTGACCACCGGCGGGCGACTCGCGGTTTCCGACGTGGTCGTCGAGGGGTCGGCCCCCGACCTCCCCGAGAGCGTGATGGAGGCGCTCTGTCTGACGAACACGACGGGGAGGGAGGCGCTGGCCGGTGAAATCGACCGCGCCGGCTTCCGGGTCGACTCGGTGACCGACCACCGGGACGACCTGCTCGAGATGCGCGACGAGGTCAAATCCAAGGTCAACTACGAGGCGATGCTGGGGCTGATGGGTGACCGTGGTGCGCGGATAAACTCGTACATCGACTCGCTGGAGACGGCCGTCGAGAACGGCGATATCGGCTACGTCTCGATTGTCGCCTCCCGCTCTGGGTGACCCTCGCGGCCCCGACGCCGGTCGGCGGGGCGTTCCAGCCCCGTCTACCGTCGGCCTGTGGCAGTCTCAGTCTCCGACAGTCGACCGGTCGACAGTGTCGAACTCGAACCCGGTTTCGACGAGGTGGTTGACACTGCCGGGACCGCGCCCGACGTCGGCCGGGCGTTCGAGGGCGGCCCGTGTGAACTCGATGCCACGCTCGACGGCAGTTTCGAGCGCGTCACCGTGTGCGAGACGGGCGGCGATAGCCGAGGAGAGCGTACACCCCGAACCGTGGGTGCGGTCGGTCTCGACCCGGTCGCTCACGTAGGCGTAACTGTCGTCGCCGGTGACCAGCGTATCCCGGACCTCCCCGCCGGTGTCGACGTGACCACCCTTCAGGAGGACGGCATCTGCCCCCCGGTCGAGGAGCGCAGCGGCGGCCTCGACGGTCGCCTCCGGAGAGTCCGGGCGGATGCCGGTGAGTTCGGCAGCCTCGTCGGCGTTCGGGGTCAACAGCGTCGCCCGCTCGAACAGTCGGTCGTAGGCGTCGATAGCGGTCGGTTCGAGCAACACGTCACCGGCAGTCGACACCAGCACCGGGTCGACGACGACCGGACCGTCGTACTCCGACAACCCGTTCACGGTCGCGTCGATACCAGCCTCGGTCGCCAGCATCCCGGTCTTGACCGCGCCGACGTCGAAATCCTCGCGGACGGCCGCCACCTGCGCGGTCACCTCCTCGGCGGGCAGGACGTGTGTGCGCTCGACACCGCGGGTGTGCTGTGCGGTGACCGAAACCACCGCACAGCCGGCGTACACCCCCAGTCGGTTCATCGTCTTCACGTCGGCGGTGATTCCGGCGCCACCGCCGGAGTCTGTGCTGGCGATGGTGAGCGCGTACGGCGGCGTCTCGGGGCGCTCCTCGCGGCTCATCGCCGCCACCTCCCCGACGGTCGCGCCGCCACACCGGTGGCCGGCGCGACGGGAGAGTCGACCCCGCTCTCAGTCATCGGCGGGGGCGCGCCCGGTGACGTCGACGGCGCTCGCGTCGACACCGAGTTCCTCGATTGCGACCTGCGCGACACGTTTGCCCGAGACCAGCATCGCGCCGAACGTCGGCCCCATCCGTGGCAGTCCGTGGACCGTCGCGGCGGCCATCCCCGAGGCCAGCAACCCGTCGTGGACTCTGCCGGTGTGTTCGACGACGGCGTCCTCGCTCTCTGCGACCCACATCGAGTCGTGACCCGGCGAGTCGTGCCCGGGTGCGCCGTAACTGTCCTCGTCGGTCTGGTCCATCCCGGTCTCGGTGGCGCTCGCGATACCCTCGGCCTCGATGACACCGCGTTCCTGGAGTTTCGAGGCGACGACCGCGTCGTGACCCGTCGCGTCTATCACGAGGTCGGCCTCGACGGCGACGGGGTCGACACAGGTAATCTCCCGGGGCAGCGCGTGGACCGGCGTCCAGTTCATCACGATACCACCGACACGGTGCCCCTCGCGGACGACGACGTCGGTGAACTCGGTCATATTCTGTACCCGGGCGCCAGCGTCGCAGGCAGACTTGATGAGTCCGGAACAGGCCGTTGGACCGTCCGCGACGAACAACCCGTCTGCCTCGTCGCTCGCCTCGTACTCGATGTCGAGTTCGTCGAGCACGCTCTCTGCCGGTGCCCGGACTGTCACCTTGTTCATCAGGAAACCACCCAGCCAGAACCCGCCACCGAGGTAGTTGTTCTTCTCGACTACCGTGACGTCGACGCCGCGGTTGGCGAGTTCCCGCGCGGCCATCAGCCCCGAGGGCCCACCACCGACGATGATGACGTCCGTCTCGGTGCTGCTGACGAACTCCTCGTGCCAGTCGTCTGCGATTGCTCGCGTCACCTCTGCCTCGTCGACCGGAGCAAATCCTTCGAAGTCGCTCATACAACTAGGTTGTATAAGCCGGTTGTGTATAAATGCTGCTGGTCGACCGGGTGCCGACGTCGGGACGCCGACACCGCCGACCCGTTGCTGTCCGCGGTCTGTCCAGTCTCGTCCAGACCGCCGAGAGTGCGAGTGCCGGCGCGTGCCCGTCGCCAGTGACGGAGTGTCAGGCCGCCTCGACGGTATCGGCGAGTCGTCGGGTGGCGGCCTCGGGGTCGTCGGCGCGCGTGATAGCCGAGATGACCGCGACGCCGTCGGCACCGGCCGCCACCACGTCGGCGGCGTTGGCGGCGGTGACACCGCCGATTCCGACGAACGGTACGTCGACGGCGTCGTCGATTGCCCGCACCCGCTCCAGGCCGAGTTCTGCCTCCTCGTCGTCGACCTCTTTGGACCCCGTCGAGTAGATGGCCCCGACTCCGAGGTAGTCCGCGCCCGCGGTTTCGGCCTCGCGGGCGCCCTCGACAGTCGACACCGACCGACCGATAATCGCGTCCGGTCCCAACTGCTCGCGGGCGACTGCTACCGGCAGGTCGTCGTCCCCGAGGTGGACGCCGTCTGCGTCGGCCGCGCGGGCCACGTCGACCCGGTCGTTGACGACCAGCGTGACGTCGGCGGCCGCAGTGAGCGGGCGCACGGCACGAGCAACCGAGAGCTGTTCGCGCACAGAGCGGTGTTTCTCGCGAATCTGAACCACGTCGACACCACCGTCGACCGCTGCCTCGACGACTGTCGGCGTCGACCGACCCCTCGACAGGGTCGCTCCGGTAACCAGATACGTCCCCAGTTTCACACCGGTCCTAACACGCGACTGGGGAAACCGGTACCGGTTGCCGCGACGCTTGTCTCCCCCCAATCAAAACCCCTATTGTACCGAATCACCTACGATATATTGTGAATCAACTCAACGTCGGTGAGGTCGCAGACCAGTTGGTAGACAGCGAAGAAAGCGAGAGCGAGTCGATTCGTGAGTCGGAGTTCAGCCTGAAAGTGATGCGGTTCGAACCCGGCGACGATGACCCGATGCACGCTCACGGCGAACAGGAAATCTACCACGTCGACACGGGCGAGGCGACACTCGCGACCGAAGACGGGTCGGTAGACGTCGAGGAGGGTGACGTCGTCCACCTCGACCCCGGGACGGAACACCAGTTCACCGACTTCGAGGGCGAGTTCGTGACCACGGTGATGTACGCGCCCGCGGAAGGCTCACAGGACGCCTGAGACGGCCGCCTCGGGTTCGCGCGGTTCGAACGCGAGTTCGCGTGCAGAACCCGGTTTCTGGGGATTGCCGGCTCTTGCGCCGTCACCGGTGGCAGGGTTCTCCGAGACGGTTCCTCGACAGTCACCAGTCGTGGTCGACGTGTGCCTCGTCGCGACTGTCGCTGACGAGATTGACAGCGGCCTTCGCGCCGTCGCCGATAGCCACCGCGGTCTGGTACTCCCAGGTGTTCGCCAGTCCGGCGACGTAGAGGTTCTCTGTGGCCCGGTTCGCCTCGTCTGTCCCGACGTGTCGCTCCATCGTGAACTCTCCCTCCCGCCCGCTGGTGAACTCGATTTCCGCCGACAGCGGTTCCAGAAACCCGAGGTCGTCGGCTGTCGCGACGACGACACGCTCGCCGGTGTAACTCTCGCCGCCCTCCGTGGTGGCGACAAACGGCCCGGACCTCTCCTCTCGGTCGAGTGCTGTCACGGTCGCCTCCGTGATTTCGCCGTCGAACGCCCGCACCCGCTCTCGCCCGGTCTCCACGATTTCGTCGCCGGCGACAATCTCGTGTGTGACGAGGTTCTGAATCTCGTCCGTGCTCCGTACCAGCGGGTCACCGTCTGTCACGACGAGTGTGTCTAACCCGGCTTTCGCCGTGAAGACGGCAGCCTGTAATCCCGCGACTCCGCCACCGATGATGAGTGCCTCGTGCATACCAGCAGTTGGAGGGCCACGAACTACGGTGTTTTGCTCCCACACCGGAAGCGCCGCCCCGGCGGGCCGGAGGAGGAACTTCCCGTGTGGTCGGAGAGGAGAGGGTGGTGTGGGAACCGGCCCCGCCGGGAGGGCGCCAGCACGGGCGGGACACCGGGAGTGGACTCTTTTACCCCCCGGCACAACGGTGTGTATGTCCGGCGACAGTGAGGAGACGATTCCCGTAGAGCCGCCAGTCCACGTCGAGACGTTCGCGACACACTGGACGGTGAGTTGGAAGGCGGACCGCCTGGCTCGGTTCCTCCGTGGTGTCGGTGGTATCGACAGTCTCCCGCCGACGACGACCGCCGTCGTCGAGGACACCGCAACCGCCGGGCGCGAACAGCGCCAGGTGACTGACCTCGAGGCGAGGGGGACGGTGCGGTACGTCCGACTCGACCCGGACACGCCCTGGACGGTCTCCTGGGAGCGTCGAACGTGGCCGGTCGTCTCGGCGAGTGGCACCCCACCGCCGGCGCTGTGCCGCCGCCTGCACCAACGGACGACCGACTGTGACGAGTGGGCCGACGGCGCCGTCCAGAGACTCGCCCGCGCGCTGGGGTAACAAAACCGGCGGGAGTCGCCTGCGCTCCGGTGAGTTCTGCCCCGTTCATCTCTCTCGGAGAGCGTGACAGAACCGGTTACCGGTGTCCCGTCTGCTCTCCCGGCGAGAGTTACACCGGCAACCGACTCGACAGTGCTACGACGACTGTCAGGACGAGGTTTATTGTACGGGCAGCAACTACACCAGTCTGTATGTCTGGTTCCGCGACAGAAGAGGCGACAGCGACACTCGGGGAGGCGCAGGCTGCTGCTGTCACGACACTCGTCGACGAACTCGAGGCAAACCCCGCCGAGTTCGACGTGTTCGAGGGGGCCGTGACCGGGATGCTGTACGTCGGTGCCGACGACGGCTACCTGCGGGCGGAGCTCACCCCAGGGGGTCTCGACACGACGCGCGTGACACAGCCACAACTCGACGAGGAACTCGAGTCGGTCGTCCACATCGAACCCGACGACGACGAGACAGTCGAGGACGCCGTCGACAGTATCACGTTCGCCGGCGACTGAGAGCGGGTTCCACCGAACAGACGGCGTCTACCCGGAGACAGATGGTGTCAGACACTGGTGTAGAGAGCGAGACGGCAGAGCCGAGGGCGCTGTACGAGGCGTTGTCCAGCGCCGGCGAGCAACTGGCGATGTCGCTGTCCGAGGCAGTCGTCACGCCGGCCGCGAAAGCACAGTTCGAGCGGGACAGGGGACACCCGCTGGAACAGAGCCTTCCAGACAAGAGCGAGGAGTACACGTTCGAGCGACACGGCTTCAGCGCGCTGGTGCTCCCGGGGGAGCGACAGGTCGTCAACCAGGCCTACCGGAACCGGGGGCTGACAGCACAGTCTCTCGCGGAGAACCCGGAGGCCTGGAGCGATATCGGCAGACGGGCCGAGCAGTTGTGGGAGGACGTCTTCGGCGAGTGGGACCGGATGCGACAGCAACCCGACCATCCGGGGCCGTGTCCGCTCGACGCCGACGCAATCGAGGAGTCACTGGCCTCGATTGCAGACCTCCGCGCGGCCACGCTCGATGACGCCTCACTCGACGTGGTGGTGGCCGCTGCCCGCGACTCCGATTTCTCGTTTCTGGCCGACCTGTTCGAGACGAGCCGCGACGAGATTTACGCGCCCGGCGGCACCGACCTCTCCGCGCTCCGGAGCGCAGACGAGGTCCACGTCCCGTACAACGACGGCCAGATTGCGGTGTTGCGCCCGACCTCACAGTCCCGCCGTGACTCCACCCCGACGCGTGGTGTCATCGTCGGTCACGACGACACTCCGGTCGGTGTCTTTGCCCACGCCGTCGACGCGACGAACCTCTCGCCGTCTCAGCAGACGACCAGAGACGCCATCCGCGACGCGATGGGGTTCGACCGCGAAATCGACCCGTACGCCCCGCCCGCAGACCTCGCCGTCGGCGACGACGAGCGAATCCGCATCCAGGGTGACCTGCGGGTCGAACGAGCGGGCGATATCGATTCCTTTCCCGCAGAACTCGCCCGACGGACCCGACTCGACATGTACCGCGAGGAGGTCGAGACACGACTCGACGCGGGTTCGCTCCCGGCACAGCAACTCCGCCGACGCTCGGACGTAACTGCCGGTGACGTTCTCACGGCCGAGGTCACGCCGGCGGGCACGGTGTCGCTGGACCCGGTGGTTTCGGACAGACGCGTCGAACTGCTGGCGTACGTCGAACTCCTGCTCGCCCTCGAGGAGCCACCGGCCGGGGCGTACGACGACTACGACGACATCGAGTACGTGAACGACCCGAGATTCGGGCTGTTCCGCCAGTTCGCCGCGGCCGGAATGCGCGAGAGCAGGGACCGCGCCCGCGAGGAGGTGCGCACCGCACTCCAGCACCACCTCCGGGGCCAGCGAGACCGGGTCGAACGGGAGGCACGGAACCGCGCCGCCGAGGCCGAGGCCGGTATCGACGTCCCACAGCAGGTGAACCTCCCTATCGACAACCACATGACGTTCATCGCGGCCGGTTACGCGCCGGCGGTCGACACCGAACCCGTGCCCGTCGCGGTTCCCGGGGAGACCACACTCCACATCGTCCACGACGAACACAACACTCTCACCGTGCAGATTCGCCCCGGCGTCTACCGGTTCAGCCTCCTGCCCCGCGGTCTGCAACCGCCCGGGGAACGACCGACCTGGCCCGAGCGCTGAGCCACGACTCGGCCCGTTCTTTGCCCCTCAGTCGAGTCCACAGGCGCCCTGCGTTCGAGGACGACACAGAGAGCCTCACCGATGGCCCGTTTCGAGATTCGGCGGTCGGTCAGTCCCGACTGGCGGAGTCTGACGACTCGGTGGTGGCAAACAGTCCCTCTAGCCCTAGCAGTGCCACCGCCGGACACAGCACAGTCTGGTACAGCGGCGGGTCCGTCGTGGTGAGCACGGCCGCGAACAACAGAAGCGACACGACGAGCGTCGTGGCGAAGAATCCGGACCGCCAGCCGTCTGTCACCTGCTCTGTCGAGTACCGCGACACCAACAACGGCGCGGACTCGCGGGAGAGATACCAGCCGGCGACCAGGCCGACAACTGTTGTTCCCACAGCGAGTCCGGGCCACGCGAGGGCAACCGGTTCGAGTGGGTCGAGCGCAGCCTCGAGAACGACTCCGAATGTGGTCGCCCCCACGGCCAGTTCGAGGAGTTTACTGTTCGAATCACGCCATCGGTTTGCCAGCATCGTACCCGGGTGGTACGGCTCCGTCGAATTAAACCGATAGACGCCGTTTCTGACTCTGCAACGCCGCCCGGAGAGCAGTACTGGGGCTCCAGACACAGACGTATCGGCAGCGTCACCACTCTATCTGCTGGCGGTCCTTCCAGAGGTGGCCTGCTGGACTGCCGGGTTCGAACCGGGCGAGCCAGACCGGGGTGTCGGCACCCTCGGCCGGACTCCGGTTCGCCCCGGACCCCCCCATGTCGGTGCGAACCCAGCCCGGACTGACCGCGTTGGCGAGCAGTCCCCGCTCGCGGTACTCGCCGTGCAGGTAGGCGGTCAGTCCGCCGAGTCCAGCCTTGGAGGCGCGGTATGCGGGGTACTGGCCCCCCATCTGTCCGTCACTGAACTGTCCCAGTCCAGAGGAGAGATTGACCACCCGTCCACCCTCCCGCTCCAGCAGGAGCGACGTGGCGTGTTTCGTCACCAGCACCGGTCCCCGGAGGTTCACGGCTATCGTCTGGTCGAACTGGGCCATCGACATCTCGTCGAGTGAGCGCGTCCGCTCGAAGATTCCGGCGTTGTTCACCAGTATATCCAACCGACCGACCTCCTCCGTGACGCGGTCGAACGCGGCGGCGACCTGGTCGTCGTCGGTCACGTCCAGTCGAATCGGGCGCTGGTCGGAGGCGGTCACGTCGTCGGTGTCGCGCGCCCCGGCGTAAACTGTCGCACCGAGGTCTGTAAGCTGTGCCGCGATGGCCGCGCCGATGCCCCGCGTCGCGCCGGTGACGAGAGCGACCTGACCGTCGAGTGACTCGTACACGTCGGGAGTGTCTGCCATTACTACCGTGTTCGGGCCTGCCGAGGATAGTCGTTGTGTGCCAGACCGCCTCACCAGTCGAATGCCTCGTGAACGGCCCGCCCCTCCTCGGGCAACACCGGTCCGGTAACCTCTGTCACGCCGTCGAGAATCTCGGCCGAGCGAACCGGCGGTTCGCTCCCGGTGAACTCCGCGAGGTCGGGCCCACTCACGCTGTAGACTACTCGCTCGAACGCTGCCGAGACCAACCCGCCCGCGCACATCGGACAGGGCTCCGTACTCGTGTACATCACCGTCTCGGCGCGGGCAGCGGAGTCGAACTCCCGGCAGGCGCGGTACGCGAGGTGGAGTTCTGGGTGGCGTCGAATGTCGTCGGCCGTGTGAATCCGGTTCGACGCTGACATGACGACGGCCTCGTCGCGGACGAGCACGGTGCCAAAGGGTTCGTCGCCACGGTCGGCGGCCTCACCCGCCAGAGCGAGTGCCTGTCGCATCCGTGTCTGCTGTGGTGTATCGTCCATACGTGGTACTACCTCGCCCCACAGTTGTAGTTTACAGTGGTTCGAGGCGAGAGTCCACGGCTTTAGCCCTGAGAGGAGGTCAACGAAACCGATGCTCCGACGGGGATTCGAACCCCGGTCATTGCCTCGAGAGGGCAATATGATTGGCCGGACTACACTATCGGAGCGTAACCACTCTCTGGTAGTCAACTGCTCGATTTAACCATTGTGCTTTGCCGTCACTCCTTGAGTTCCTCGAACGGTGAGCCGGCGGCTTCGGGTTCGTTGCCGGCGAGACTGATGAGATTCTCGCGGCCGACGCGGAGTTTACTAATCTGGTCGTTGGACTCCATCTCCGAGAGGAGCAGACTGACCTTCGACTTCGACCAGTCGGTGCGTTCGACGATTCTGGCCTGTTTTATTCTCCCGTTGTTCTCCCGTAGTAGTTCGAGTACCCGTTGCTCGTCGGACTGCTCGTCGGACGCGGGAGATTGCTCTCGCCCGGTGTCGGCAGCATCGACAGCCGACTCGCTGGCCGGTTCACTGTCCACACCCTCTGTCTCGCGCAGATACCACACGAGTGCGCCGCCAAGACCGAGCACCACCAGACCGGCGACAGCCAGTTCGACGCCAGTCGTGGCCGCGTGCAAACTGTTTGGCGCCACAGACCCCGGCGTCGCTCCCGTGTCCGTCCGCGCGCCCTCTGGAACGGCGGCTACCGCTCTCACGCAGGCGTCGGTGGTCGCCACGAGCACGGCCGTCGCGACACCAGCGACTCGGCGGTCCATATGCAACGAGTCCCGTGGCGGGAGTAAAAATATACCGTTGCCGACCGCACCCGGAGGTGACACACCCGCGAACACGCGCCAGTTCAGCCGTCGTCTTCGAGTGCTCGCGCGAGCAGTTCGACCGGGTGTGGCGGGAGCGAGTCGTCGCCGTCGGGGTTGGCGAAGTCCGCGAGCTGTGTCCGGCAGGACGCGCCGGGAGCGACGACGGTTTCGCCGGGACTGTCCGCGACCTGCTCGGTGAGGATACCCGCGATAGCACGACTCATCGAGTAGTGTTCGGCCTCGTAGCCGAAGCTCCCGGCCATTCCACAGCACCCCGAGTCGAGCGCGTCGACGGTGTAGCCCGCACGCCGGAGCACGCCGACGGCGTGGTGGTCGCGTTTCGCCGCCGTCTGGTGGCAGTGTCCGTGGTAACTCAGGTGGCCGTCGCCGTCGAACGCGACACCGCTGTCGAGTCGGTGTCGGTCGAGATACTCACAGACACCGTACGTGTTCGCCGCGACCCGCTCGACGGCGTCGCCAGCCAGCAGGTCGTGGTAGTCAGACTGTATCATCACCGCGTCCGAGGGTTCGATGACGACGACGTCCCACCCCTCGGCGATCGCCGGGTCGAGCGCCGCGACGTTGGTCTCTGCGCGCTCGCGGGCCACGTCCAGAAAGCCCTTCGAGAAAGCCGCCCGGCCGCTCGCGGTCACCTCCGTCGCCAGTTCGACGTGGACGCCGGCGGCCTCGAGCACGCGAACCGCCGCCTTCCCCACCTCGGGGTGGCTGTAGTTGGTGTACGTGTCCGGAAACAGCAGCGCCCGGCGCTGGCTGTCGGCGACAGAGACGCGTGGCTCGCGCTCGCCCAGCCAGTCTGTGAGTGTCTCGCGCCGGAAGACCGGCAGGTCGCGCTCGCGGGCGATACCGAACAGTTTCTCCGCGAGCAGACCGCTGCCGGGGAGACGCTGCGCCAGTCGGCCCAGCGGGGCGAGCGCACTCCCCGCGGCGCTCACGCGGTCGACGTGGGCGAACAGCCTGTCCCGCAGACTCGCCTCGCCCTGCTGGTTGTGCTGGTACTGGAGTTCGGCTTTCAGTTTGGCCATATCCACCTCACTGGGGCAGTCCCGGGCACAGCCCTTGCAGCCGATACAGAGGTCCATCACCTCGGTGGTGAACTCCTCGCCAGCGGGGTCGGCGGGCAGGTCGCCGCTGATGGCCTGCCGGAGCGCGTTTGCTCGCCCGCGTGTACTCGTCACCTCCTCCTCGGCGGCCCGGTATGTCGGGCACATGACGCCGCCGGTGGTCTCCTGTGGACCACGACAGCCCCCACAGCCGTGACAGAGTTCGACCATCCCCTGCATCCCGTTCTCGGTCTCCCACCGGAGCTCCGGTTCGAAGCCCAGGTCGGCGTCGTACTCCGGCGAGAACCGGAGATTGTCGGTCATCTCGACGGCACGGGCCCGCTCGGGAGCGCCGGCCGGCAGTTCCTCGTCGGGCGCGTAGCCACAGACCTGTCCAGGGTTGAACAGCCACTCCGGGTCGAAAGCCGTCTTCAGTTCGCGAAACAGCTCCCAGACGCGCTGGCCGTACAGCTGTCGGTTGTGCTCCGTCCGGGCGCGACCGTCGCCGTGTTCCCCGGAGACACTGCCGTCGTACTCGACAGCGAGGTCGGCAACGGCCTCCGAGATGGCCCGCAACTGGTCGCGGCCCGCGACGGATTTCGTGTCCACCAGCGGGCGGACGTGGAGACAGCCCGGACCGGCGTGGCCGTAGAAACTGGCGAAGGTTCCGTGCTCGGAGAGCAACTGCTGGAAGTCCGCGACGAACTCGGGGAGGTGAGCGGGGTCGACGGCCACGTCCTCGACGAAACTGACGTGTTTGGCGTCGGTGGTCCGCGAGAGCAGGATGGGGAGACCGCTCTTGCGGAGGTTCCAGAAGCGCTCGCGCTCGGCGGCGTCGTGGGCCTCGCTCGCGCCCGTCGCCCGGCGGGGGGCGTCCGTCTCGACGCCCGCGTCCTGACTGCCTGGAACGCGGTCTGCGAGCAGGTCGGCGATCTTTTTTTTGCCGGCGTCGTCGCTCTCGGCGTAGAACTCGACGAGCAACACCGTCTCCGTCCGGTCGGGGACCATCTCTTCGACGAGCGGGCCGAACTCGCCGGTATCGCGGGCCAGGCCGAGCAACACGTCGTCGAGCACCTCGACTGCGGCGGGGTCGTGGCCCAGGATTGGCGCGACGTCGGCCATCGCCTCGGAGAGCGCGTCGTAGTACAGCAGTGCAACGGATTTCGTCTCGGGCACTGGCTCCAGCGAGACCGTCGCCTCGGTGACGATTGCGAGTGTGCCCTCGCTGCCCGCGAGCAGGCGGGCGAGATTCGGCTGGCCGTTCGCGACATCCGCGGCGAGGCGGTCGAGATTGTACCCCGAGACGTTGCGCATGAGTTCGGGGTAGGCGTCGTCGATGGTCTCGCGCTCGTCGAGGGCCTCGAGCACCGCAGCACAGATATCGGCGTCCAGACCAGTTCCCGTGGCGCGCTCCCGGAGGGCAGCAATCGAGGTGTCGCCAAAGCGGGTGACGGTGCCGTCGGCGAGGACGACCTCGCAGTGCTCGATGTAAGCGTCGGTCTTGCCGTACTGCAGGGAGTGTGAACCGGTGGAGTTGTTGCCGATAGCACCCCCGAGTGCGCTCTTGTCGCCCCACGCGGGGTCGGGCGCGAACTTCAGGTCGAACTCCTCGAGCGCGGCGTTCAGGTCACCGAGCAGTACGCCGGGTTGTGCGCGCGCGGTGGCAGTCTCGGGGTCGACATCCAGAACGGCGTCCATGTGGCGCGTGAAATCGAGGACGACCGCCCGATTGACGGCCTGTCCGGCGAGACTGGTGCCCCCGCCCCGTGGGAGCACCGGAATCGAGCGCAGCGAGCAGTACTCGACAACGGCCGCGACGTCGGCCGTCGACGCGGGAAAGACGACGCCGACGGGTGTCACCTCGTAGGCACTCGCGTCGGTCGCGTACAGTTCTCTGGTGTAGGTATCGAAACGAACCTCACCTGCGACTCGGCTCTCGAGGTCCTCGACGAGTGCCGGCCGGTCGACGCCGCCGCCCGCGTACTCGTACTCCGCACGGGGGTCCGTGGCCGGGTCGCCGGCGTCGAGGCCACCGTCGGTTCTGGCGGAGTCCTCGTGGTCCATACTCCACCGTACGTGGCAACGGTCATCAATCGCTTGCTCTGGACTCCAGCGGGTGAGTGCGAGTCCGTAAGGTGTTTGTACGCCTGCCGATAGAACTGTGAGTATGTCTGTACTGCCGTCTCTCGCCCGCGAGAGCCAAGAGACGCGACCGAACAGTCGCCGGGAGGACGTATGACGATATTCAAGGAGAAAGTCGACGAGGAGTACCTCACAGTCGCAGAGACAAAGGAGGTTCTCGAGGAGATCGAGATGGAGCGGGCAGACGACGAGAACCGGGAGATGCGGTACGAACTCGCCCGCGCAATCGAGCACGTCAACCGGTTTGCGGTGCTCGACCCCGAGGAGGCACGAGCGTTCGTCGCCGAGTTACTCACACTCGAGAAAGTCGACGAGAAGACCGCGCACAAAATCGTCGACCTGCGCCCCCGGGACCGCGACGAACTTCGGTCGCTGTACGCACAGGAACGGTACTCCCTGTCCGGTGACGAACTCGACGAAATTCTCGACATCGTCGGCCAGTACCTTTAAACGCCTCGGGCCACCGCGCCCGAGATTGGTTCTCTCTTGGACTCCTGCCCATCTTTATGTGACCGGTCCACATAAGACTGTAATATGAGCGACGACGAAAGCGACGAGCCAGCAGACCGGGCGAAGGCACTGGTACTCGACGTGTTACCCCACGGCCGGAGTGACGACGACCGGCCACAGTACGAGAAGGAACCACTCGCGTACGCGCTCGACCGGGAGGAGTTCGCACTGTACGAGTTGATTCTGGACGACGACACTGGTATCTCGATTGGCGACCCGGTCGACCTCTACGACAGTGACAACGTCGGGCGTGTCAGCGAAATCGAGCACGGAGACCTCCCCGGCGGCGCGCAGTCGGAACTGGAGTACGTCATCGAAGACCTCGTTGCAGAGAACGAGCGAGAGTTCGTCGACTTCTACAACGACGCCCAACCGATAACACTCCGCCTCCACCAGTTGAACCTCCTGCCGGGTATCGGGAAGAAACTCCGCAACGACATCCTCGACGCGCGCAAGCGCCGGCCCTTCGAGACGTTCTCCGGCATCGAGTCCCGCATCGACGGCCTCCACAACCCCGAGGAGGTCCTCGTCGAGCGCATCATGGAGGAGATTCGCGAGGACGACCTCAAGTACCGCATCTTCGCCCGCGCCGACGACGACTCGTGACCGACGACAACTCCTCCGGGGCGAACAACGGGGGTTGCCGACAGACAGCCTACGGCAGCCGCGACCCGGACGCACTCCGCGCACGGGCAGGAGTCAGCGGCGACCCCGACGCCGACCAGCACTTCCTCGTCGACGACCGGGTGCTCGACAGGGTGCCGACGTACCTGACAGCGGTCGACGCCGACACGTCGCGTGTTCTCGAAATCGGCGGCGGAACCGGCGCGCTCACCGACCGGTTGCTCGCCGTCGCCGACGAGGTCACCGTAATCGAGCGCGACCCGCGACTCGCGGCGTTCCTGCGCGAGGAGTTCGCCGCCGCCCGCGAGCGCGACCGACTGACTGTCATCGAGGGCGACGCCACCGAGGTTTCGCTGCCGTTGTTCTCCGCGTCGGTCTCGAATCTGCCCTACGGCGTCTCCAGTCCAGTGGCGTTTCGCCTGTTACCCCGTCGTCGACCGCTGGTGGTGACCCTCCAGCGGGAGTTCGCCCAACGAATGGCCGCCGACCCCGGCAGCGACGACTACGGCCGACTGTCGGTGACTGCCGGCCACTACGCCGACGTCGAACTCGTCGAGACGGTCCCACCGGAGGCGTTCGACCCACAACCCCGCGTCGAGAGTGCTGTCGTTCGCACTCGCCCGCAGGAACCGGCCTACAGTGTGCCCGACGACGAGTTTTTTATGCGCTTCCTGCGAGCGGTGTTCACACAACGGCGCAAAACGATGCGCAACGCCGTTCGGAACACGACCCACATCTCTGGCCTCGACGACGCCGACGCCGTCGTCGAAACCGTCGACGGGGACCTCGCGGGCCGGCGACCGGGCACCCTCTCGCCCGCCGAGTTCGCACAGTTCACGACTGTTGCCTGGGACGTGGGCAACCCCGAGAGCCGAACCGACGGCGATGCCGGCGACAACGACGAATGACAGACGACGAGAGCCGGGACCGGCCGCGACTGGCCGACGAGCGCGGCGTCGAGACGGTGTATCAACCGGCGGAGGACTCGCGGTTGCTCGCCGAGGCGGTCGTCGACCACGTCGCGTCCGACGAACTAGTGCTCGACGTGGGGACAGGTTCCGGGTACGTCGCGGCCCGCGTCGCCGGGGAGACTGGCGCGGCCGTCGTCGGGTCGGACCTCAACCCAGACGCCTGCCGGCAGACCCGCGAGGCGGGCGTTCCGGCCGTCCGGGCAGACATGTTCGGGCCGTTCCGCGACCGGACGTTCGACACCGTCGTCTGCAACCCCCCCTATCTGCCGACACCGCCCGACCGGGAGTGGGACGACTGGATGGAGCAGGCCCTCTCTGGGGGCGAGGACGGCCGAGCGATGGTCGACCCGTTTATTCGGGGTGTCGGGCGCGTCCTGGCGGAGCCGGGTGAGGCGTACCTGCTCGTCTCGACGCTCACCGGCCTCGAGGCGGTGCGGGCGTTCGCCACGGACGCCGGATTCGAGACCACAGCCGTCGCCGAGGAGTCACACCCCTTCGAACGACTGGTGGTGCTCGAACTCGCCAGACCGACAGACGGCCCACGGAAACACAATCCTTAAGAAACGACACAGATTAATATCCGACAGCGGGATGGGATAGCCAGGAGATTCCGGCGGGCTCATAACCCGCAGACCGG
>CAZHPM010000014.1:0-45148 GCA_964534485.1 uncultured Halobacteriales archaeon | reverse complement strand
TGGTGAAGTAGTACTCGTCCGTGTCGAACTCCTGGTGGGCGATGTCGATGGTGACCCCGCGCTCGCGCTCCTCGGCGAGGTTGTCCATCACGTAGGCGAACTCGAAGCCGCCCTTTCCTTTCTCCTCGGCTTCTTCTTTGTGTTGCTCGATTACGTGCTCGGGGACACTCCCTGTCTCGTAGAGGAGTCGCCCGACGAGCGTGCTCTTCCCGTGGTCGACGTGGCCGATGATGGCCAGATTCTGGTGTGCCGTCATAGTTGATTCGCGCGCAGAGGCGCTCTGAGGTAAAATTGCCCGGTTATTCATAAAACGATTTCGATACCCCCTGCAGGCGACAACGCCGCCCTCTGGTGATTTGGTACGCTCTGTCACGGAGGACCGCTCCGGACGTGGCCTCTACTCTTCGTCGGGACCGGGATACGGCTCCTCGTAGACGCTCTCGTACAGTGGTCCGGGGTCGAACAGCCGTGCGAAGGCGTCTGGCGGGCGAACGCTGAGGGCGACGTGGGGTCGCACCGAGAGGTTCGCGTGTGCGCTCGTGAGGTTCTCGTCGAAACTGAGCAGGTGTGCCGCGCCGCCGCGGTACGCCGACGCGAGTCCGGGGTGGTCATCTGCCGGCTGGTCGACCACGACACAGTCGCGCTTGGCGCGCTCGCGCCAGGCTGTCGCTAGTGTCTCGCTCGCAATCTGCTCGATGACCGCCGCCGTGTCGGCCAGCAGCGGGTCGCTGGCGACGAGGTCGACCCAGGAGTGAGCACGCACGACGTCGAGTGCCTCCCGGGCCGGTCCACCGACGAGCAGGTCGGCGGCGAGCACGTCTGCGTCGGCGACCACCCGTGTCGGGTCCGCCCCGTCGTCAGCCATCGCTCCGGTGTGTGTCGAGTGTCTCGCTGATTGCCGACACTGTCGCCTCGTAGTCCTCCGCGCGGTCGAACAACTCCTTCCAGTCCATACCAGTTACGACGACCCGCGAGCAGAAAAACGTCCGGCGTCGTGCGGCCGTCTGACGGACCTTTAACTACGAGCGACCGAACGGTTCGAGTGGGCGCGCTCGACGGCCTCACACCCACAGACTCCCATCCTCCAACAGCGCGCCCGTCGCCCTCCGGCTCCACAGGCCCGTTGTGCCCGCCGACTGCCGGAAACTTCTTCTTCCCGACGGCCCTACAGAAGTAGTCCCGATGGAACAGCACGCGTACGACTTCTGGCTGCTCGACCTCGACGGGACAGTCGTCGATGTCGAAACGTCCTACGTTCACGAGGTGTGTAACAACGTCGGCGACCGACTCGGTGTCTCATTCACCGGACAGGAGGCCGAACAGCTCTGGTACGGTTTCGACGGCGCACGCGCCGAGGTACTCTCTTCGACGGGTGTCGAACCCGAACGGTTCTGGGAGGTCTTTCACGACGTCGAACAGCCACAGGCACGGGCCGGCGCGACACACCTCTACCCCGACGCCGAGGAGTTCGTCTCCCGGGTCGAGGAACCCATCGGCGTCGTCACACACTGTCAGGAGTATCTCACCGAACCGGTACTCGACAGACTCGACATCGGCGACTGGTTCGAGACTGTCGTCTGTTGTACCGAGGAGACCGGCTGGAAGCCGGACCCGCGCCCGGTCGAGTTGGCGATGGCCGACCTCGGTGTCGGCCACAACGGCCACGAGGGAGCACTCGTTGGCGACGACCCACAGGACGTCGGCGCGGCACACAACGCCGGACTCGCCGGTATCCACCTCCAGCGCCACGACCCCGACCGGTTCGGCCACCCGCCCGCCGGTCACCGTGTCAGTGTGCTGACCGACCTCGTCGACTGACCGCCGGTCCCGTCCGGCCACACGGCACCCCGGAGCAGCCGTCGTCGACCGGACAGTCCGGCGAGCAACCGGATACCGGGGGCTTTTTCGCAGGCGCGTCCGTAGCCGCCTCTATGCAATCCTTGCGCGACGCGCTGGGTGACCTGCCCGATGCGGTGTTTGCCGACGTGCTGGAGGGCGAGGACGCGTATCTGATCATCCTCGACCTGCCGGGTGCGAAAACCGGAACGGTCGACGCCAGCGTCGACGGCAACCAGCTCTCCATCGAGGCCCGGCGGGCAAAGGAGGTGCCAAAGGAGTTCCAGTACCTCTCCGAGCAGCGTTCGCTGTTTCTGGACGCCGAGTTGCCGTTGCCACGCGACGCGACCGGGCAGGGTGCGGAGGCAGATATCGACCGGGGCGTGCTCGAACTGCGCCTGGAGAAACAGTCTGCCGACTCCGGAACCACCATCGAAATCGAGGACCGATAGCGAGGTGTCGTCCCGGTGAGCCTCCGCTCGTACTGGCGGTTCTTAGTGGTCTCCTGGCAGTTCGCGCCGCTGTTGCTGGCCTACGCCCGCGACCGGCGACGGTTCCTGCTGTTCGGGCGCTCGCGCCAGGTGAGTTCCCAACAGCGCCGCGAGCGCGCGGAGACACTGCTCGACTCGCTTCTGACACTCGGACCGACGTTCATCAAACTCGGCCAGTTGCTCTCGACCCGTCCCGACATTCTCCCCCCGGAGTACGTCGCCGAGTTCGTCAAACTCCAGGACCGCGTCCCGCCGGCAGAGTGGGCCGACGCCCGTGCGGTCATCGAGGAGGACGTCGGGCCGGTCGAGGAGATGTTCGCGGCGTTCGACACCGACCCAATCAGCGGTGCGAGTCTCGGACAGGTGTACGAGGCGGAGGTCGACGGCCAGCGTGTCGCGGTCAAGATTCGCCGTCCCGGGGTAGAGAGTCTCATCGAGGCAGACCTGCAGGTTGTTCGCTGGTCGGTCCCAATCCTCCAGCGGTTCGTCGACGAGGCACGCTCGTTCTCGCTCGAGACACTCGCCGACGAGTTCTCGACGACACTCAGACAGGAGATGAACTACGAACGCGAGGGCCGGATGCTCCGTGAGATTCGGGGGAACTTCGCCGACGACGACAGTATCCGGATTCCAGAGGTCGTCGAGACACACTCGACACGGCGCGTCCTGACGATGGAGTACGTCGAGGGAACAAAGATAACGAATCTCGACCGGTTGGACGAACTCGGTATCGACCGCTCGCGGTTGGCCGAGCGCTTCCAGCGGACCTACCTGCAGATGATCCTCGACGACGGCGTCTTCCACGCCGACCCGCACCCGGGGAACATCGCCGTTGCCGACGACGGCACGCTGATATTCTACGACTTCGGGATGAGTTCCTACGTCGACCCGTTCCTGCAGAACCGACTCGGGGAGTTCTACACCGCCGTTGTCCGGCAGGATATCGACTCGATTCTCGACACTCTCGTCGAGATGGGGACGCTCTCGCCCCGGGCGAACAGGGAACTGATGGGTGATATTCTGGAACTCGCGATAACGGACCTGCGCGGCGAGGATATCGACCAGTACCAGATTCAGGGTATCGTCAACCAACTCGAGGACACCATCTACGAGTTTCCGCTCCGTCTGCCGTCGAATCTCGCGCTCGTGTTGCGCGTCGCGACGGTCGTCGAGGGGGTCTGTGTGACACTCGACCCGGAGTTCGACTTTATCTCGGTCTCGACGGACTACCTCACCGAACAGGGCTACGTCGAGGAGAGCATCAGGAACTACGTCAGCGACCGCGGGCAAGAACTACAGGCCGCCGCCACCTCGACGGTCCGGGTGCCGCCGAAACTCGAGTCGGTGCTCGACACGATGGACCGGGGCAATCTGACGGTGGCCGCGGAGATGGAAGACCCACAGAGTCACTTCCGGCGACTCGCCCGCCGACTCGTCTACGGAATGACCTTCGCCGCCGGAATCGTCTCGACGACGGTACTGCTCGCCACCACGACGGCCGCCGCGGCCGGTGTCGCGGCCACGCTGACACTGCTCGTTGGACTCTTGTTGTACCGCTCGTTCCGGCGTGGACTCAAGATTCGTGGCGAACCGCAGTTCACCCGCCAGCGTATGCGCGAGGAAGGCGAGGAGGGGGGCGGACTCGGCGAGATGCTCGACGAGGACGGCACGCCACAGTTCCAGATTCCGCTCGCCGAGGGACAGACCAACACCACGACACCGCCCGACGACGGCGAGGGCACCCAGACAGACGGCGGTGCCCCCTCGGGTACCGACGGTGGCGAGACGATACCCGTTACCGAGGACGACACCGACCGCGAGAGCGACACTGGCGACGGTCGACCGGAAACGTGACTCGCCGGTCCGTTCTCCCCGGATTCCTGTGGCTCAGTTGCGTGCCTTCACCCGGTCCGCCGGGAGCGTGACCGCCGTCTCATCGCATTCTTTTTTGTGTGTCGCGGGTCTGGACCAACTGATGACCGGAGAATCAAGCGGCGAACACTCGCGGCGTGCGCTGCTCTGTGCTGCGGGCGCGGCGGCCGGTGTTGCTGGCTGTCTCGTTGGCGCGCCCGACTCGGAGGCGTGCGTTCCGTCCGTCGAGACGGGCGGTGACTGCGCCAGCTACCCCGGGGACGTCTCGCTGTTCCAGCAGAATCTCAAGCGACAGGCGTACTACCCCGACCAGACCGTGCCGGAGTCGGTGACCGTCGACTGGTCGTTCGAGGCCAACGTCGTCGGTCACACGGCGGCAAAATCGACGCCGGTGCCGACCCTCGACGGAGATATCGTCTTCGCGGACGATTCGGGCGCGGTCCAGGTGCGCGCCCCCGACGGCACGCGGCGCTGGCGCGTCCAGACGGAGGCGACGGGGTTGGGCTTTCACGGCTCTCCCGGTGTCGTCGGCAACCGGGTCTACGTGGGCGGCTACGACGGCGCGGTGTACGCCTTCGACGTCGAGACCGGCGAGCGCCTCTGGAAGACGACCGCGGGTGACCTCGGCGGAACGCTCGCCGTCGGTTCGAGTCCGGCGTTCTACGACGGGACGCTGTACTTCGTCGCAGAGTACGGCAGTCCCTCTTCGGGTGCGCTGTGGGCACTCGACCCCGTCGACGGCGAGACACGGTGGAGCGACGGCCGGGTCTGGGGACAGTCCCACCCCTCGCCGACGGTCGACCGCGACACCGGCCGCATCGTGGCCGGGTCCAACGACGGTGTCGTCTACGGCTGGTCGTTTCCAGAGGGCGAGTTCCAGTGGGAGTACCAGGCCGGGCCGGAGGGCGGTCCCACCGGGCGCAGCAAGGCCGGCGGCGAGTTCTCGCTCGGCGCACAGATAAAAGGCACCGTCGCTGCCTACGAGGGACGCGGGTACGTCGGCTCGTGGGACCAGCGTCTCCACTGTCTCGACCTGGCAGACGGCAGTCGACGCTGGACGTTCGACACCGGTCGGTCGAACATGTCAAACCCCGCGGTCGACCCGGAAGGGGGTATCGTCTACACCGGCAGCGACAGCGGTTACGTCTGGGCGCTCGACGCCGAGTCCGGCGAGCAGTTGTGGCGGGCAGACGTCGGCGGGCGGGTTATCGGCGCGCTGACGCTGACCGGGGAGACGGTGCTCGCGGGTTCTTACGACACGCACCTCTACGCGCTGGACGCGGCGACCGGCGAGCGGCGCTGGCGGGTCGAGAACCGCGGCCGGGTCACGAGCGGTGCCCTTCCGCTGGACGGGCGAATCTACTACGCCGAACGTGGCGTCTTCTCGAACTACTACAGCGACAGCGAGACGACACTCGAACAGCCAGGGCGGGCCTACTGTCTGGCACCAGCGTAGGCGCATCGGTTAAGTAGGTGGGCACACCTGTTACCTCTATGAACGACGTGGACGGCGCACTCGGGACGTCGCGCCGAGGGGTGACTGCGGGCGGTGCCAGCCAGCACAGTGGTCACGCGAGGTGGTCGTTGTGAGAGGGTTCGGGAGTGCCCTGCTCGTCGTGGCCCTGCTGGTCGGCGGGTCGGTTCTGGTCGGCAGTGCCTCCGCGCAGACCTCCGGGGCGCCAGACTGTATGACCGTCGAATACAGCGAGAACGACGACGAGGAGTTCGAGGTGGCGACGCTGCGCGAACTCCAGTGTATGGGACACGAGGACACCGAGACGTCGCTCGACGACGACTTCGTGCAGGTAATCGACATAGACGCCTCGGAGACGGCACAGTGGAACGACGGGGCGGGGTTCGAGCCAATCGGGGGCAGGACACCGTTCAACGGTAGTCTCGACGGCTCTGGGTTCGACATCACCGGACTGACGATCAACCGGAGTAGCGACGCGGTCGGACTGTTTGGCGAACTCGGTCGCGCTGGCGGCACGACGGACCTCTCGCTCGTCGACGCGAGTATCAACGGTTCCGCAGACGTCGGCAGCGTCGCCGGCGAGAACAGAGGCGCGATAATCAGGACCACCGCCAGCGGTTCCGTCGCCGGACAGTCCGGCGTGGGCGGTGTCGCCGGTGTGAACGAGGGGACTATCGAGCGCACTCACTCGACTGCCGATGTGAGTGGGAACTCGCAGGTGGGTGGCCTCGTCGGTGACAACAACGGGACCGTGCACGAGACGTACGCCGCCGGCCGGGTTCTGGGTCTCGACGAGTCGGGCGGTCTCGTTGGCTCCAACACCGGTCAGGTCGAGGCCTCCTACTGGGACGTGAACGCGACCGGTCAACAGAGCTCCGAGGGCGGAACTGGGCTGACGACACGGGAGATGACCGGCAGCACCGCCACCGAGACGATGGGCGGGTTCGAGTTCGCGACGGGGTGGGAAGTTGGCGGCTCCGGTAACTACCCGCAGTTGCGGCCACAGTCCGGTGACACTCTCTCGCTGAGTGAGTTCCGGCCGAGCAGCGAGAACCTGCTTGAGACGCTGACGATGGTCGATTTCGCCGTCGGTGGCGGAAGCGGTATCCTCATGACCGTCGCGCTGTACAGACTCGCGAACCAGTCCCGCCGGGGCGGGAGACGGGCCGGGGACGAGACAGTCGGCGGCGACTCGGCCGGAACCGACGAGACCTCACCCGGACAGTCCGACGGCGTGGCCGATGTCGAGCACACACCCGAGGCACAACTCGACAGCCGCATCGACGACATCAAACGGAAGATACAGGCCGCGAAAGTTCCCTACGAGAAAGAGAAACACGAGCGTGCGCTGGACCTCTGTGACGAGGCGCTGCTCACCGCAGAGAGCGCACTGGACACCGCCCGCGCGGAGCACCCGTACCGCGCCAGTGACGTAGAGCGACTCCACGACAAGGCCACCGAACTCCGCATGCGCATCTGGACGGAGTGGCGCGAGGAACAGAACTCCACGAGCACTGGCGTGCAGATTCTGGATACCGACAGCCAACCGGACGACAGCAGCGGTACGACCGGTCCCACGCCCGACGACAGCGCGGACCAGTCACGCGCCGGCGCCGACCCACCGACCGGCGACGAACCGCCCACAGACGACCCCGACTCGCCGGCCGACGAGAGCCTGTTCGGTGACTCCGGCGACTCCGATGCCATCGAGTGGCACGACCAAGAGGAGTCGGGGGAGCAGTGATGGAGTGGACGACTGTCGACAGCGAGGTGGCCTACACCTGCGGAGGGTTCGACATCGTCAGTCAGACCGTCGCGCTGCCAGACGGCGAGCGCGCCGACTTCGACTACCTCTCGGAGGGTGAGAGCGTCGTTGTACTGCCGTTCACACCCGACGAGCGGGTCGTCGTCATCGACGAGTGGCGACAGGCCGTTGGCCGCGTCAACCACGGTCTCCCCGCCGGCAGTGTCGAGGCGGACGAACGGCCCCGAGAGGCGGTCCCGCGCGAACTCCGCGAGGAGACGGGCTACGAACCGGGGAGTTTCGACCACCTGACCAGCGTCGAACCCGCGAACGGGTTCTCCGACGCCGTTTTTCACTACTACGTTGCCCACGACTGCGAGCGAACTGCCGACCAGCAACTCGACGCCGACGAGTCCATCGAGGTGTCGACGACCAGTTACCCGGCGCTGCTCGACGCCGTCCGCGATGGCGAACTCCGGGACGGTCGCTCGGTGCTCGGTGTGCTCTACTATCTGGTCTCGAACGGCGGCGAGTGAGACACACCGCCGGCGCCGCCCGGTCGGTACTCTGATGCCACCGGCAGTCGAAGCAGACGGTATGACCACCGAGTTCGACGCCGTCTTCTGGGATATCGGCGGCGTCATCCTGCAGATGGAGAGCGTCTTCGAGGGCCACCAGCGGTTCGTGGCACAACTCGTCGAGAACCACGAGACGCCGCTGTCGACGGCCGAAGCGCTGTCGACGTGGCGCTCGGAACTGAGCGCGTACTTCGCCGAAACCGAGGGCACGAACTACCGCCCGGCGCGCGAGGGCTACCGGCGCGGTGTCGACGAGATTCTGACCGCCGACGCCGACAGTGTCGACTGGCTGTCGACTCTCGAAGCGACCCACGACGCGGTTGCAGAACCGAACCCCAACGCGGTCGAAACCGTCGAAGCCCTCGCCGCGACCCCGGTCCACCTCGGTGTCATCAGCGACGCCGACCACGAAGAGGGCCGACGTATCCTCGACGGACTCGGCGTGCTCGACCTGTTCGACGCCGTCACCACCTCCGGAGAGGTCGGCCGGAAGAAACCCGACCCCGCAATCTTCGAGACGGCCCTCGAGAAGGCCGGTGTCGACCCTGCCGATGCTGTGATGATCGGCGACCGCTACTCCCACGATATGAAAGGTGGCCGACAGGCCGGGATGACGACCGTCGCCTACGGCGCGTCGGACGGTCCTGCCGTCGACCACACCATCGAGGACCTCGCAGAAGTGCGCTCGATTGTCGGTCTCGACGAGTGAGCCGGCTGTCACCTCCGAGGCCTCTCCCGTATCTAGGGGTTCTGCGCGCGTGCCTCCTCCTCTGGGGTTTCCTCGGGCGCAGGTTCGAAGACGTCGTCGGTCTCCTCGCCGAGGATGGTGTCGACGTAGTACGACTGCAGTGACTGGTCGCCGAGTTCGAGGTCCGGCAGTCGCTCGTCGAACAGCACCTCGCCGTCGAACATCAGCGTGACGCGGTCGAGGTACTCCTCGAAGGCACGGACGTAGTGCGTCGAGACGATGACAGTGTTGCCCATCTCGGTGTACTGTTCGAGGAAATCGAGCAACTGGCTCTTCGAGATGTCGTCGAGTGCTGCGAGCGGTTCGTCGAGCAACAGGTAGTCCGGTTGTTTCATCAGCGCGAGCGTGAGGTCGAGTTTGCGTGCGTACCCCCCCGAGAGATTCGACGCGCTCTTTCCGAGTGCGGCTTTGAGTCTGAGTTCCTCGACGACAGTCTCGTTCCACTCCTCGTCACTCGCCTCGATCATGCTCGAGAAGACGTCGATGTTCTCCCAGACCGAGAGGTCGGGGTAGAACTTGGGCTCCTGGAAGCCACAGCCGATTGCCGCCACCGAGGGGAGGTCGACGCCGCCGGTGTCTGGCTGCGTCAATCCGAGGATTATCCGCATCAGTGTCGACTTTCCGGAGCCGTTTGGCCCGAGCAGACAGTGGTAGGTTCCCGGTTCGAACGACACCGAGACACCGTCGAGAGCAACAACCTCGTCGTAGGTCTTGGTCACGCCCGTGACCTCGATTGGGTCGGTCATTAGCTCGTCCTCCTGTAGTAGACAATAGAGCCTTTTAGTGCAATCGCCCCGAGCGCGAGCATCCCGACCGTGACCAGAATCATATCGGTGTACTGGCCGGCAGAGACGTTCTTGAGCATCAGACTCCGGACTGTCACCCCGGCGTAGTGGATGGGCAGGAACTGTGCAACCAGCGGTCTGACCGACGACAGACTCCCGCGCGGGAACGCGACTGCCGAGGCGGTGAGCGCGCCAAGCATCGCCAGCAGATTGACGAACTGACCGACGCCGCTGAACCGCGAGAGCACCATCACCGTCGCGCTGAGTGCCGACATTCCCAGAAACGTCACGAGCAAGACACCGAGTGCGACTGGCGATGTCGTGTCCACGGCGTAACCGAAGTTCCAGCCGATGACGTGGAAAACCACCAGCGGCAGACTCATCAGTACGCCGATGTAGAGGAGTTTCGAGGCGACGACGCGCTCGACGGTTGTCTCGACGCGCAGTCTGTCGAGCACGTTCGCGTCACGGCGGAGTTCGTACGGAAAGTAGGTAAACGCGAAGAAGATGAGCAGTGCCATCATGTAGGCGGGGTAGAGATACTCCCCCAGTCCCTTCTCCGTGTTCTCCTCGTTGATGCGCTGGACCTCTGCACTGACCGAACCCTCGACGCGGTCGGTCTCGCCCTCGACCAGTTCGACGATAAACGGCGCGGCCTCGTTGATGGGCGCGATAGTACGGTCGATTGTCAGCGTGAAATTCGCCTCCGCCTCGGGGCTCTCTCCGACGTTGCCTGGCACCTCGATAACGGCGTACACCTCCTCGCGTCTCAGCATGTCGACCGCTTTCTTTTTGTTTTCCTCTGCTGACTTGCCATCGACGTTGACCACCGTCGGCTTCGAATTGAGCACGAGCGCGCTCTTTACCCTGTTCAGGTCGTCTGCGGTGACGTTGTCGTCCTCTGCGACGACTGCGACCGGGATATCCTCGGGAACGGTCTCCTGAAACGCGATTGTCGACCACGCGAACGTCGCCGGAACGAGAATCAACAGAAATCCGAGAACCAGAAAGTTGCGTTTGCTCCAGTGAATCTCCTTTTTCAACAACGGTATTAACAACATCGTGTGTCTCACCGGTTCGTGGGAGGGGTGATTAGAGGTTACGATATTCAGTTACACTGGTATATAGCGGTAGGGAGAGGTAGGGACGACTATGAGCCTACGAGGGAAACGGCGCGAACACCGCGTCTGGCGGGCCGATTCAGGACCCGGCGTCCGGGTGGGGTGGGGCGACACCCCGGTAGACGTCGATTGCGTCCTTTACAGCTTCCTCCGTGCCGAAGACAATCGTCCGGGTGTTGGCGAACACGAACCACTCGGGGACGACCCGTATCTCCCCGGAGAGGGCTTCGGTAACCGCCGGCTGCTCCTCCAGGTCGGTGACAAAGGCGTCCGAGTGTCTGTAGCCGAAGTCGTTCATCCGGTAGTCGAACGCGCCGGTCCGGTTTGTGTCTGCGTTGATACTGCGCCGTATCTCTTTGACCGTGAAGTTCCGGTTCCCGCCCTCCGGGAGCCGCAGAATCGTCGCGGCGTACTCGCTGTCTGCTTTCGCAAACGAAACCGACCGGTTGAAGTTGACCTTGTTCGATATGTTTGCCAGAACCGGGCTGTCGCGGTCGATACTGAACTGCTCCCACGTTTCGGCCTGTTCCGGGACGAGTTCGAACGGACCGTTGCCGGAACTGTACTGGTTGACGTAGTTCCCGACGTAGCCCACGACTGTCCTCGGAATCTCGGGAACGACCAGGTCGACGTACTTGCCGTTTTTCTCTCCTTTTATCCGTTTTGTCGCGCTCACGCGCCTGATTTTCTCCGGTGTGTCGTTGTTGACTTCGTCGGGGTTGTCGACACGCGAGTTGAACATCGACATCAGGTCTCCCGCGCCGCCCGACCCGTCCATTGCGACCTGCACTTTGAATCCGATTGTTCCCAGTGACTCGTTTCGCACCTGGTAGGTCGCGGAGACGAAATCCACCTGAGAGCCGCTGGTCTCGACGAGCGAGACGCCGGCGGCGAGGTCCTCGTTCAGCACGTTCATCAGGTCGGGCGTGTTCAGTGTCGTCGTGTTGATCGTCGCCGCAATCGGGCCACGCTCCGCGCGTTCGTGTGCGCTCCGAATCTCACTGTCGGGGTCGAGCGGTTCGGCACTGCCCTGGTGGACGTCGACTGCGTCCTCGACTGCGGCCCTCGACCCGAGTACGACCGTCCCGTCGTCGAGTTGCGAGAGCGCGAGTGTCGTCTCACCCCCGACGAACTGCCTGACGACGTCTATCAGTTCGTACTCGCCGCCAGCCAGACTCGCCTGCTGTGCCGCCTCTGCCGCCTCGATCTCCCGGACGGTCGTTCCGTTGTAGTCGGTCTCGCTGAAGTTGCCGACCTGACTCTCGACGGTGCTGACCATCTCGTCGGGGTTGCCGGTTTCGACGACGACGCCGACGTAGGGGTTCTGTTGGCTCCGGTAGTAGGCTGTTGCCCCCTCGAACTCGAGACTGTCTGTCTCCACCGTCGAGAGAATCTGGTCGAGCGACGGCGCAGTGCCGTTGTCTGCGAGCCACCACCCGACCTGGATTCCGCCGTCGACTATCTCCGCCACCATCTCGTCCTCTGTGGCGTTCTCGTCCAGGTAGACGATGCCGTCGACGTCCTGTGGCACGCTGTCGAGTTCCGCGGCCGCGCTCCCCTCGGCGGTGTTGTCCCCCGACATCAACAGCATCGCGACACCGGCCCCGGCGGCCACGACGAGGACGACCCCCACCACCAACCCGACTGTCCGATTGCTCGGCAGTAAACTCCGTTCACGGTGCTCTTTGAGAGAATCTGCAGACATCTCTTCTACCGTCCACGATGCGGAGCCGTATATTATAGCTTGCTATCTAAAAAAAGCGCGAGTACCACGGGCCACCGTGCGCGGTACTCCGTATTGACCACTGGCAAGCTATACCGACGCCGCCGGACGACACCTGTTCCCGCTCGCGGTTCCGTGGCTACTGGACCAGGCGTGCGCCCTGGGTCTGTTCTTCACTGACGAGTTCTAGGTCACCGTCCACGAGTCCGTCCTCACAGCCCAGTTGCGCGTGTTCGAACACCGCGTAGAACTGCTCGCGGTGGTGACCGTCGGGGTCGACCAGCAGGTTCGACTCGACCAGTCCGGCCGCCTGGAGGTCGTCGAGTCGCCTGTACGCCGTCGCCTTCGACACCGAGGCGGCCTCGACGACCTCGGTTCCCGTCCGTGGCTGCTCGGCGACGGCCTCTAACACCTGCCGGGTGTACTCGTCGCCGAGCAACTCGAGTAACTGCTCCGGCGAGACCGCCTGTTCGTTCTCCTGTAGCGTCTCGGGGGGGTCCTCCCTCGCTGTCGTGTCCATACACAGATAGTGTCCCTGCAGTGTAGTGGAGTTTCACGCTAGCTATCCGGACCGGATAGAGCGGACCACTCTAGTAACACAGACCTCGCCCGCAGTTACTCGTCGCGCAGTCGTGCCACGTGGTCGATACGCTGCTGGACCAGCTCTGGTTTGCCGATATCGTGGCGCATCCGCAGGCCCGCCTCGCCGGCGGCGGCGAGTGCGTCCTCGGCGACGGCCTCCGCGCCGGCGATGGAGTCGTCGACGCCGACGACGGCGACCGAGCGCGAGGTGGTGGTGTAGAGTCCGTCGGCCCGTTCGTCGACACTCGCGTAGAACAGCAGTGCGTCGCCCACATTCTCCTCGTCGATAGTGACACGCGCTCCGGCGCTGGGGTCGGTCGGATACCCCTCCGGAACGGCGTACTTGCAGACGGTGGCTTTCGGTTCGAAGGTGAGCTCTGGTAGCGACTCACCCTCGCGGGCGGCGACGAGCACGTCCAGTATATCGGTGCTGAGCACCGGCAGCGTGTTCATCGCCTCGGGGTCGCCAAAGCGGGCGTTGAACTCGACGACCCGGATACCGTCTGCGGTCAGCATGAACTGACCGTACAGCACACCCTTGTACCCGTCGAGCGCGTCGACAGTCTCTCGCATGATGTCGACAGCGTCCATGTAGTCGTTCTCGGACATGAACGGCAGGGAGAGCGAGCCGTCGCTGTAGGACCCCATCCCGCCGGTGTTGGGCCCCTCGTCGCCCTCGTAGGCGCGCTTGTGGTCCTGTACGGCGGGTGTCACGCGGAGCTGGCCGTTGGCGACGAACGCCTGGACGGTGAACTCCTCGCCGACGAGGCGCTCCTCGAGTACGATACGGTCGTACTCCGAGTCGCGGATGTACTGCTTTGCCTCCGCCGGGGTCACCTGGTCGCCGATGACGCGCACACCTTTGCCACCGGTCAGGCCGGCGGGCTTGACCACGAGGTCACTCTCCGAGGCGTCGATGTGCTCACAGGCCGCCTCCGGGTCGTCGAAGGTCTCGAACTCGGGACAGCCGGCTATCCCGTGGTCGCGCATGAACCGGCGCTGGTAGGCCTTGTCCGTCTCGATGCGCGCCTCGGCCTGTCGGGGACCGAACGCGTAGACGCCGGCGTCGTCGAGTGCGTCCGCGACACCGGCCGCCAGCGGCGCCTCGGGACCGACGACAGCGAGTGTCGCACCGACCGACTCGGCGTAGCGCCGGACCGCCTCCGGGTCTGTCGTCTCCAGGCTCTCGAAACCGCTCGCGTGCGCGGCGATACCGGGGTTTCTGTTGCCAGCACAGGCGTACAGCGTCGCCGACGTGTCGCCGAGTGCGCGGGCAACGGCGTGCTCTCGACCGCCGCCACCGACCAGCAGCACTGTCTCCTCCATACCCCAACGGGTGACCGAACCGAGTGTAAAACTTCCGCTCTCGCCGACAGACCACCGCGACGTGTCCCCGGCGGGCGAGACCCTCTCTCCTGTCTGGGGGGTCTCCCCACACCGGCGAGTGTCGCGGTCATTTATGACTGTCGGGCCGCTACGAGGGGTATGCAGGAGACGCGCGCTCGTGTCTTGGAGACTATCGCGGAAGACACGGTCACGGGGCCGGAGATGGCCGACAGACTCGGTGTCTCGCGTGTGGCAGTCTGGAAACACATCGAGGCGCTCCGCGAGGCCGGGTTCACGATTACCAGCGACGACGCCGGCTACACGCTCGAATCGATTCCGGAGTACGGCCAGGCAGTCGCGGTCGGTCTCGACGCCCCTTTCGACCTCGAGTACCACGAGACAATCGACAGCACGAACCGCCGCGCGCGGGAACTCGCGGCCGAGGGACGCCGTGACGTGGTCGTGCTGGCCGACGAACAGACCGGCGGTCGGGGCCGACTCGACCGGTCGTGGGCCTCGCCCAGTGGCGGTCTCTGGCTCTCGGTTCTGCTCGAACCGGCGGTTCCGACGGCCCACGCTCCCGTCTACACGCTCGCCGCGGCGGTGGCGACCGCCCAGGCCGTCCGTGACCACGGCGTCGACGCGGAGATAAAGTGGCCAAACGACGTCCTCGTCGACGGGCAGAAACTCGCCGGCATCCTCACCGAGATGGAGGGCGAGGCCGACCGCGTCTCCTGGCTCGCCGTTGGACTCGGAGTCAACGCCAACGTCGACCCCGACGAACTGCCCGAGACCGAGGCGACGTCGCTCCGGGCCGAGTGTGGCGATGTCGACCGCCGGAGGCTAACACAGCAGATTCTCGAACGACTCTTCGACCTCCACGAGGACCGCGACGCGATACTGCCCGCGTGGCGCGACCTCTCGGCGACGCTGGGCCGGCGGGTCCGTGTCGATACCCCCGACGGCGAACTGGTCGGGGAGGCTGTCGATATCTCCTCTCCCGGCACACTCCGGGTCGAGACCGACGACGGCCCGGTGACTGTCGCGGCCGGCGACTGCGAACACCTCCGACCCGCGGAGTGAACTCACTCCTCGACTGGCTCTATCTCGAAGGCCGCGGGGTCGGACAGCAGTTCCTCGACCCGTTCGCGGGCCGCCGTCCGCGACTCGGCGACGACCACCATCCCGTCTGCGACGGCGTCGCCGCGGGCGCGGTAGGCCCGTGCGTCCTCGAACGACGTCGCGTAGGTCCGGACAGTCCCCCGCACGTCGCGCTCGAGTTCCGGCAGCGACAGTTCACCCTCCTCGTAGCGCGCGAGTGACTCCTCGATGTTCCGGAGCGCGGAGATGCGGTCCATGTCAGGTCGTCCGGAGGTGGTTGGGCTGTGGCTCGTACACCTCGCCTTTCTGTTTGAGTTTGTCGATCTCGTGTTCGGCCTTTTGCTCCGAGATGTCGATTTCCTCACAGCGTTCGAGAATCACCTCCACCGGTGCACCCTCGTCGTACTCCGACTCTATCTCGGCGACGATATCGAGCAGATTCCGGACGCGGTCGCGCTGGGTCTTCGAGGTGCCGGTCTCGACCACGTCGGCGTCGAGTTCGCCCGTCTCCGGGTCGAGGCCGATATCCTCCAGACAGTACTGCGCGATGTCGATGGCCCGCTGTGCGTCCTCGCTCTCGACGGTATCGGAGAGGCGAACGCGGGCGCTGGCCTCCGCGAGTCTGACCAGCGCCTCCAGTTTGCGCGCGGTGACCGGCACCGGCGACTCCTCGCCCGACCCGCTGGCCCGGAGGTCGACGTAGTACTCCTGAATCTCCGCTTTTGCCTCCTCTGTCATCGTCGGGAAACAGTTGCGCTTGGCGTAGGCGACGTACTTCCGGAGTAACTCCGGTTCGATTGTCGGCGCGACCTCCTCGGTGACGCGCTCGACCTCCTCCTCGCTGTAGTTGGAGGTGTTGACCTCCGTCCGGTGGGTGTGCAACTCGCCGGCGTAGTTGGTCTGGATGATGTGCTCTGCCAGTCGCGCGTCCTCCTCCTCGTCTGGCTTGTCTGTGACGGTGAAGATGAGGTCGAAGCGCGAGATTAGCGGCGGCGCGAGGTCGATCTGCTCTGCGATTGGCTCGTACTCGTCGAACCGCCCCATCGACGGGTTGGCCGCCCCCAGCAGCGAACACCGGGATTTCAGTGTCGCGTTAATTCCCGCCTTGCTGACGCTGATGGAGTTGTGCAACACGACGCCCTGCCCGACGAAGGTGTGTGTCGGTTCGACGGTCACGTCGTAGACCCACTCCTGGTCGTCGTTGTGAACCTCCTCGACAGCGTTCACGCGGTAGTACCGGAGGTTGGTCCGCTCTGTGAGTGCTTCGATGCGGCGCTCGACGTCTTCGAGTGTCGACTCGACGGCCGCCCGGGCACGCCGGGTCAGCGACGCCCGGCGATTCGCGTCGTAGCCGCCGCTCTCGGCGTAGTGGATGGTGTCGCCCGTGACGCCGTCAAGACGGTCGGCGAGCTCTCGACCCGACCAGTCGACTGCCGACCTGACGGCACCGAGGTCGTTCGCACTGTCGAGCGCAGTACGAATCGCAGTGACGCGGTCACGGAGACCGTCGAGTTCGGTCTGGACGGTCTCTCGTTGCACGCCGTACCCCTCGTCGAGATTCGGCCGATACCGCCCGGTGAGACGGAGTCCGAGTACTCCCCGGAGTTCCCGCAGTTCGCGGGCGGTGCTGGGTGGCAACACGTCGTGGTGGCGCGGCGTTTCGTTGCTCCGCGCGACGAACGACTGTGCCTTCTCGTGGCGCTCGTCGTCGGCACTGACGACACTGTCGACGAACCGCTCTGTCGAATCTCCCATCACGTAGACCGTCCACGAGTCCTCGGCCGTGTCGTGGTGGATTCGTGAGGCGACGCCGATTTTCGAGAGTGCGTCCGCGTAATCCTGTGCCAGTCCCTCGGAGGCAGTCGAGAACGCCATCGCCTCGCTCTCGACACCGCCATCGCCGGCGAACGCCCCGACGAGAAATCGGCGGATGACCTCCTCTGAGGCGCCCAGCACGGCTGCCGGAATCCGCTTCTCTCGTGCGGTCTGCATCACGCCCGGGAAGTTCGACTCGAACCACCGGTACAGTTTGGTCGATATCCACCGCTTGGTCACGGTTCCGGCCGCGTTTGTCTGCTCTGAGGAGGCCATCCCGAACACCGACTGCACGAGTCGCTCCGCCCGCTCCAGCAGTCGCTCGTTCTGGTTCGAGAATCCGATTTCGTGGGACGACCCCGCGTAGCAGTGTCCCTCGGCGACCAGCAACCCGAGAATCTCTCCCAGTGCCGGCGAGAGCGTCTCTGGCAGGTCGATGTCTTTCTCTTTGCCGACCTGTGGCTCTGGGTCGAGTCTGACGGGTTCCGCGGAGTTGGGCAGTTTCCGCGGCGCGGGCACGAACGCTCCCTCCTCGATGTCGCGGGCCTCGACTGTCCCGAGTTCGCCGTCGCTGTCGACGAACATCGGATGCTCCGGCGTAACCAGCACCTCACGCCCGTTCGAGAACTCGACGCGAACGAACGTCGACGGGGCCTCGTGGCGACTGACGCGGTCGATTCCGGTCTTCGTCGTGGCCGTTGTTTCGAGATCGACCGTGTGGATGCCCAGGTCGTCAACCGGCAGTATCTCGCAGTCGACACCGTCGACGACCTCGCCGGGGCTGTCTGCCATTCGCTCGTCGACGAGGTCGCCAATCTCGACGCGTCGACCGTCCGCCAGCAGAATCTCCGTCTCCGGGTGGTAGGACTGCTGTTCCAGCGCTTCGTGCATTGCGCTCTGGTCCTCGGAGTTGTGGACGACCATCCCGTTCGCGAGGAAGTTGTGGGTGCCATCCACCGTGAGGTCGTAGACGTTCGGTTCCTGGCGGCGCTGCAGTTCCGAGAGAACGCTCCGGACCCGCTCGCGCTTGCTCTCGATGAGGGCACGAGCCACCGGCCACACGGTTTCGAGTGGTTCGCCGTCGACAGCACCTGTCGACCGCCGCGAGACGGTCGACTGGTCGACATCCAGCCGGTCAGCGAGTTGTCGGAGCGAAATCTCGTGCCGGCAAAGCTCTCCCCGCAACTGGTCCCACGAGTCGGCGGCCGGTGTCGTTTCGAGGAGCTCCTCCGCACGCGCGCTCGCTTCCTGTCTCTCCACTCCGAGGAGGTCGGCGAGTCGGTGCCGGAGGAGTCGGATCTGGCCGTCGGTGGCCTCCGGAGCGGCGCGCTCGACGGCAGCCACCCGTCGCCACTTCAGGTCACCGCGAACGAGTGACGCGAGCCGTTCGAACTCGGTCTCGCTGACCTCGCCGACGATGTCGTGCAGGCGACGACGGACCACACGCTCGAGCGTGTCGTCGTCTGCCCACCCTCGTGACACCTGTTGCTGTGAGTAGGCCGTTCCCTCGGCGAGTTCGCGCTGGGAGACGTGGTAGCGCTCTTTCAGCGCCGAGAGCGTCTCCCAGGAGGACTGTCCGGTGAGTCTCTGCAGGTCGTCGCGTGCTCGTTCGCGGCGCGTCTCGAACCGTTCGAGCACGCGCTCTGCCTTCGAGAGCGAACAGTTGGCGTCGCCGTTCTCGAAGTTGCAGTACGTGGCGTCGGTCAGGCCACACTCGGACTGGTGGAGTCGGAGTCGTTCCCGCGCCTGCTGGAACAGATGCCCACACTCCGGCAGAACATCCAGAACTGTTCGGTCGCCAGTAGTACGCTCGCAGGCATCTTCGAGCGCGGCCTGCTTCCTGTCGAGCGTGAACCCGACACTGTCGCGGAACGCGGCGAGTGAATCGGTGGCGGTGATTGCCAGAATGTAGACGGTGCGTTTTTCCTCCCGGCTGTCGGTCTGAATCTGGCTCGTGACCCCGAACTCCGAGAGGAGCATCTTCGCGCCCAGCAGCAGTTCGTAGCTCGCTGAACTGATAACGACCTTGCGGGAGTCGACGTGGCCCTCCGAATCGGCGAGTGCGCGGAGGAACGCTGCTTTCGCCTCCGCCGAACCCTGCGCGACCGCGTCCGGAACGCGCTTGCCTTCGTAGGTTTCGAGGTTCACTCCGGCCGCGAGCAGTTCCTCGACGTGTGCTTTCCCGTGAACCTGCACCGTCTCGACGCCGTTGTCGCGTCTGTCAGCCGGGTGTCGCACTGGTGTCGCGTCGAGCACCTCGCGGCAGACCCGCTCGAAGTCAGCGAGCAGTTCCTCTTCGGTGTTCGTGAACCGGATTCCGTACCCCTGAACGCTGTCGTAGTAGATGTTTCCGTCGCCCGCGAGATAGCCCACGAGCGCTCCGTGTGCCGAGCCAATCTGGTGCGCTCCGCTCTCGCCGCTACGGTCTGCCCGGGAACCAGCTATCGCGTCGCTATCCGAGCGTTGTCCGACCGCGCCCCCATCTGGGGCGGGTTGCGGGACGCTGTCGGGCACGTACACCCAGTCTCCGGCGTCGAGGTCGTCCGCCGCCTTCTCCCGTCGCTGGCCCTCGTCGAGGACGAAGAACGGATGGTCGGGCGTGGCGGTCAGCGACTCGCCGGACGCGAGGGAGACCTCGCAGAGCTGTGGGGGTGCGTCGTACTCGTGGACTGCCATCACGTCGCGGGTCGTGAGTCGACCGTCGTCGGTCATCGTCCACACGCTCGCGTCGATACCGCGGAGCGTGCGACCGTTCTCGTGGCGCTCGACGCGTGCTTCCTCATCCAGTGCGAACTCTCGAATCGGGCGGATGCCGTCTGGGGTGTGGACGAGCGTCTCGCCGGTCACACAGCGCATCTTGTCGAGTTCGTCGACTGCCGCGACACCCCGGTCTGCGAGCACGAGTGCACCGGCCTCCAGTGTCCACTGCTGGCCCTCTGCGAAGTCATCGCGAACCGCGGCTGCGGTATTGTGTGTCACGATACCATCTGCGAGGAAATTGTGTGTCTCCGGGACAGTCAGGTCGAACACCTCTTTCTGGCCCGTGTCGACAGCAGCGACGACCTCGTCCCAGCGGAGGTCCGCTGTCGCCGCCTCTTCGACGGCCGGCGCTGCGTTCCCGAGTTCGGCCTCCGCCAGCACCGTCTGCGCCCGCTCTCTCCCGGGGTCGCTCCCGCGCGCGAGGTAGTTGTGGTGTGTGCCTGCTGTACCGGCTGACGCCGCGAGCAGGCCGCCGATGGGGAGCGATTCGTCTCGCCGCCCCTCGACGTCTGCAATCGACTGCAGTTTTGACTGTTTCTCCGAACAGGCAAAGCCAATCGCCTCCGCGTAGCGGTCGATATCGACGCCGCATATCTCGACAGACTGCTGTGTGTGCTGTGACTCGATGGGTCGCCCGTCCGCGAGTTCGTACGTACCACGGCGGTCACGCTCTCTGGTCCGTGCGCGGACGCCGTACGTTTCCAGCATCAACTGCATCTGTTCGGCGAGGCGGTCGCTGATGGTCGACAACAGGACACTCGACCCACCGTTGTCGCGCTCTGAAACGGAACCATCTGCGTCCATCAACCCCCGCAGGAACGCGTCTGCGTGTGCCGCTGTCGTCAGTTCTGAATGCAAAGCGAGCCCCTCTTTCGGGCTCTCCATCCCTGCATTTGCGAACAGCCGCGCAATCGTCGCGTTGTGGATGCGGATACAGGGAACCCTGTTCTCCTGGCGCTCGATAGCTACCTCCTTGTCGAATTTGGCTTCGACAATGCTGGCAGCGCGTTCGAGCAACCTCTCGTTCCCGTTCGAAATCCGGACACAGCCCCGGTTCCCGTCGCGCCGATTCAGCTGGATATCCCCGTCGCCAAAGACGAAACCGAGCAGGTACATCAGGTCCGCGTCGAACGTCTCCGGTAGCGTGATGCTGTTGCCGTGGCCGAGCATCGCCCGCTCGAAGGTCACGTCCTCGCGTGTGAGTCCGATACCGTCGAGAACGCAGTCGAGTTCGTCCAGCGAGATATGCCTGTTCGAGAGTGTGTCGTAGACGAAATCCTCGGACAGGCCGAGCGCGGCCGCGGCATCCCGCAGTGTTCCGAACTCCGCGTTCAGTCTCGCCCGAACGCGGTCGATGTCGTCGTCTGTCAGCCGGACCTTCTCCTCGGTCAGTTCGAGGAACTCGCGCACCGCGACGGCCGACCGCTCGGGGCTCTCGCCGCCTCCGGGAACTGCGACGTGGTCGCCCGGTTCGACCTCGCTGATCTGTGTCCAGCGAATCCCGTCGTCACCACAGGTCAACACGGGGGTGTTCACCGAGGCTTCGAGTTCCTTCCCGTGGGTCGTTTCGATGCGCCGGCACGGTTTCTCCGGCATCCGCCAGACGTGTGAACTGTCTCGAACGTCGAACTCGCCGCGCTCGCGGTCGTAGGTGCGGAGTGGCAGGGTCCGCTCGACGCTCGTCTCGGTCGCTACCTCGTCGGGGATATCTTGCTCCGCGATGGTGCGAATCTCGCGGAAGCCATCTGCTGTCTGGACGAGCGTGTCGCCAGTCACACACAGCCCAGCAGCCGACGAACCCTTTCCCGACGTGTACACAGACCGTGGGGCGATGTTGTCGACGTACTGCAGGAGGGCGGAGTTGTGCGAGACGAGTCCCTCGGCGATGTAGTTGTGCGTGCCCTCGACTTCGAGGTCGTACACCCAGTCGTCGTCTGACTCGACCCGTTCGATAGACTCGATTGGGTCCCAGCAGATATCGCCCGCGGCGAGCGAGCGGAGTCGACGGATGTCGTCCGCGACAGCAAGTGCCTCGTCGATGCGGTCGAGGACGACCGCCCTCATATCAGCGATAGTTCCGCCGTCGGGAACCGCGTCGTTTCGCTCGTAGTAGCTGACCGCTTTCTGCGTGCCCTCAGAGTCGGCGGCCAGCGTCGCCTGCGAGAGATTCAGTTCCTCGCGCAGTTCGACAATCGTCTCCCAGTCGCCCGCTGTGGCGCGCTCGCGTGCCTCCGTGAGCCACGCGAGGCGGTCCTCGAAAGTCGAGACGACCGCCCCGAGAGACGCTCTGCCTGGATTGCGGTCACCGCGCTCGTAGTGCTGGTAGGTCGACCGCGGAACTCTGCAGTCGAACTGCGACAGCGCGAGCGCCTCCCGAACTCGACACAGCGTGTCGCCGACGTTCGGAACGGTACTCTGGGTCTGGTCGTACTGCACGTCGAGCGTATCGTCGCCAGCAACGGGAAGCGCGCGCGGCGCGGCGACGAACTCGCCCTCGGAGAGTTCCGACGCGACGACCGGCGCGAGTTGCCCGTCGCGCTGGACGAAGAGTGGATGTGACGGCGTGACCTCGACCTCGCGCCCGCTGGCCGTCCGGATACGGTACATCTGCTCTGGAGCCTCACGCTTCCAGACCTTCGTCGCCGTGCCGCACTGGATCTGCTCGCCGTCGGTGGTCAACACGTCGAGGGCCGCCTTCTGGTAGTAGCCGTCCTCGATTTCGACCGGGTCGTCGAGTCGCTCCTCGACGAGCGCGCCCAGTTCGCGCTCGGTCCCATCTGCCAGCGTCACGTTCGTCTCGTAGGTCTGGCACTTTCCAGTACCGGGGTCCCCGATGAGGAGCATGTGGAGGTCGCCACGGGTCCGCGAGCCGTCGGGGAGGTGTTTGGTCACACCCGAAAAGAGCTGGAAGATGATGGCCCGTTTCTCCATCTCGTAGCCGTATATCGAGGGGGCGATTGCGCCCTCCATCCTGTCGTAGATGTTCGATTTCGTCGACAGCTCGACGATTTCTTTCTTGTCTTCGTCGGTTATGTTCATCTCCTCGAACTCCTCGTCCTCGATTTCGACGGCGACGCCGTCGAGGTAGATGTCGAACATCGCCGACTTCTCGCGGTCGCTGCCCTGCTGTTCGAGTTGGAGGACGCCGGTGACCGAGACGTGGTCGCCGGCGGTCACCTCGCCGGTGATGTCGTCCTCGATGTTCACGTCGACACTCTGTGGGGTCTCGCCGCCGCGCAGTCCCTCGGGTGACTCCTGGACGCGAATCTTCTGTGCGTCGACGAACTCGGACTGGTCGTAGTTGATCTGGAAGGGGCCCTGTCGTTCACAGCCCTGGCACTCGTGGGGTTCCTGGAAGTCACCGCCGTCCTGTGGGATGCGCGAGAGCGTGCCACAGCGCTGGCACTCGAAGGCGGCGGCCGTAATCTTCGGGCGCACGTCCGTTGCCTTCCGGACGATACCCTGGACGGCGATGAGCATCCCGCGGTGGTCGGCGCGAATCTCGCGGATGTCGGTCCGCTCTGGGAGACCGACCACGCGAACGTGGGCCCGCCCCAGCGAGACATCGACTGGCAGGTCGTACAGGCGGAGCGCCTCCTCGGCGTACTCGCGGAGCTGTTTTGGCTTGTTCCGGAAGTCGTCCGCCAGGTCCGTGTCGAAGCGGTGGAGGTCCCGCCAGTCGACGTAGAGTGATTTCTGCTCTGTCGGGTACTTCTGTGCGAGCTGTGCGATCTCGTTTTTGTAGTAATCCCTGTAGAACTGCTCGAATTTGTCGATCAGTTCGGTGTCGTCCGCACGGGCCATCTGATGAGAACTAAGTTGTGCCCGCTGGTTCAAGAAGGTTCGCAAACCGGGGTCGAACTGTCCGTGCGAGTCCGCCAGCCCTCTCCAGCGGGGTGGTCAAACTCGCGCTCCCGGGGCTCCCGTCGCCCGAACACCCGCTGGCTTTTTTTCGTCGGGGTCGAAGGCGAGACAGATGGAACTGACCGCCATCCCCGGTGTCGGGTCGAAGACGGCCGAGGCGCTGGCGGAACTCGACGACCCGGTCCGGGCGCTGCGCGAGGGTGATGTCGCGGCCGTCGCGCGCGCTTCCGGTCTCACCCCCGGACGGGCGGCCCGTCTCGCCCGGGCCGCGATTCGCGAGCGCCACGACGACCCCGGCGGGTTCCTGGCGACCGACCGCGCGCGCGAGATTCACCGCGAGGCGCTCTCCTTGCTCCAGGACCGGGCGGTCACCAGTTACGCCAGCCACCGTCTGGAGACGCTGTACCCAAGCGCGAGTGACTCCCGTATCGCCGAGGTCCGGGAGTTCGCCGGGCGGGCGACCGACCGCGACCCAGACCCGGACGTGCGCGACGCACTGACCGGTGTCGAACCGCTCGCCGACCCAGACTCCGTGCGCGTCCAGGAGCGGTGTCTGGCGACGCGTGATGCCGAACGGTACGCCGCTGCCAGCGAGGCCGTTCCCGAACTCTCTGTCGAACTGGTCGAGGATACCCGCCAACTGTCGGAACTCGCGCGCGGGTACTCGACGGTGGTCGCGCTCGACGAGGCGTTTGCCGGTGTCGACGTCGAGGGAGACGTGCGCGTCGAACCCGACGCCCTGGAGAACCCCGTGTCGGTCGTTCCCGAGCGTGTCCTCGCCTTTTTCGCCCACAACCGCGACCGCCTGCAGGCCGCGGCGACGGTCTGTCGGCGCGCCGGACTCGACGCGCCCTGTGACCTCGACACACTGGAGACACGACTCGACGCGCTCGACGAGGAGGGGTCGATCCGCGGCGACCCGGAACTGGACCGTCTCACCGTCGCCGTCGAGGATATCGACGCCGCCGTCTCCGGGGCCGAACGAACCGCGAACGACCACCTGCGAACCGCAATCGAGGAGCGCGACGTCACAATCGAGGGCACCGACCTGCTCTCGCTGGTCGAGCGCGGCGCGGGTGTCGACTCGCTACTCGCGCGCGAACTCGCCGAGGAGTACGAGCGCGCCGTCGAACGCGCCCGCGACGACCTCGTCGAGACGCTCGACCTGCAGGAGACGACCGCTCTCGCCCGCCGTGTCTTTGGCGACGAACCCACCTACCCGGTCGAACACGAGGACAGGGCCGTGAGTCGCCTCCGCGAGGAACTGACCGCGATGCGTGACCGCCGCGCGGTGGCACTGAAACGCGAAACGGCGGCCCAACTCGCGGGGATGCGAGGCGACTGTGAGCAACTCGTCGACCGCGTGCTGGAACTGGACGTGGAACTGGCTATCGCACGCTTCGCCCGGGATTTCGACTGCACGATGCCGGAACTGGGCGGCGAGGGGTTCGCAATCGAGGGCGGCCGGTCGCCACTGCTTGATGTCTCTTTCGCGGCCGTCGAACCGGTCGACTACCGCGTCGAGGGGGTCACACTGCTGTCGGGTGTCAACAGTGGTGGCAAAACCTCGACACTCGACCTCGTCGCGCTGGTGGTCACGCTCGCACAGATGGGACTGCCGGTCCCCGCCGACCGCGCGCGGGTCGAACCTGTTGCGGAGTTACACTACCACGCGAAGACACAGGGCACACTCGACGCCGGCGCCTTCGAGTCGACACTCCGCGAGTTCGGGACGCTCGTCGACGACGTCGACGGCGACCCCGGCGGCGACCAGTCGGGCCACTCGATACTGGTGCTGGTCGACGAACTGGAGAGCATCACCGAACCGGGTGCGAGCGCGAACATCATGGCCGGTATCCTCGAGTCACTCGCCGACAGCGGTGCGACTGCGGTGTTCGTCTCACACCTCGCCCGCGAAATCCGCGAGGCCGCGGCGACCGAGATTGCCGTCGACGGCATCCAGGCCGCGGGACTCGAGGACGGCGAGTTACTCGTCGACAGGACACCCGTCAAGGGTACACTCGCCCGGTCGACACCGGAGTTGATCGTCGAGAAACTCGCCGGCGAAACCGACGACGAGTTCTACGACCAGTTGCTCGAGAAGTTCTGAGACGGTGCCACAGACTGCGTGTCGCCGGTCGCTCCCGGCGACTCGGCCGGTGTCGAACCGCCTGATAACACTCTCGACCGCTCACTGCAGGTAGCCGAGTTCTTCGAGCCGGCGCTGTGTGTCGTCGTCGATTTCGACCGCGCCCGCGGTGTCGGCGGCCTCGAAGGAGTCGAGCCACGCCTCCAGTCGCGCGTCGAGGTCGGCGACCGTCTCGGGGCGGGTGTCGGCGACGTTCTCGGTTTCGCTGGGGTCGGCCTGCCGGTCGTACAGTTCGACCGACCCGTCGGAGCCACGGATGTAGCTGTGGCTCTCTGTCCGGAGTGCGCGCAGCGAGCGGTCGTACCGGCGGAGTTGCTCGGGAACGGTGCCGACGCGGGACTCGAGTGCCGACATCGAGGGCTGTGGCGCGAGATACTCGGCGATGACCTGTTCGCGGCGCTCGGTCGCGTCGGGGTGGAACGACACCCCCTGGAACTGCTCGCGCGCCCCGGGCGCGTCTGCGCCGACCGCGTCGAGAACCGTCGGCGGGATGTCGACCGTCTGGACGAACTCGTCGACCTGACCGCCGTCGAAGGGGCCGCCCGTCAGGAAGAGTGGGACGTGCGTGAGCGTCTCGTAGAGGGCGTACTGGTGGTCCATCAGGCCGTGCTCGCCGACGTTCTCGCCGTGGTCGCTGGTGAGCACGAACAGCGTCTCCTCGAACTCGCCGGCCCGCTCCAGCGCCGCGACGAGCTCGGCAACCCGGTCGCCCAGATAGTCGATTTCGGCCCGGTAGAGCGCACGGAGTATCTCGAACTCCTGCTCCGAGATGTCCGTCTCGCCGGCGATGTACGCCCAGGCGTCCTGTGGAACCGCCATCGCCTCGTCGTAGGAGACGCCCTCGGGCACCTGTTCGCGGGCGTGGTCCGCTGGCGGGCGATACTCCAGATGGGGTTCGAGATAGTTGACGAACAAGAAAAAGGGTCGGGAGTCCTCGCGTGTCGAGAGCCAGTCCTCGACCCAGGCGTTGGTCCGCGTGGCCCCGTCGTCCTCGCGCCTCCGGAAGAACTGGCCGTAGACGGCGTTTGCGAGGTTCGTCGCCGGATTCCCCTCGAAGAGGGCCCCCAGCGCGCCGCGGACCTTGCCGAACCCGCTTCGGGTCCGGGCGACCCGCCCGAGGTCAGTGTCGGACTGGACGTACTGCCAGGTCTTGTAGAAGGTCTCGAACCCGCGCCCGAACCCGAACTCCTCGCTCACCCAGGTGTTGTTCGAGACGGCGACAGTCTCGTACCCCTCGGCCGCGAGCAACTCCGCCAGCGTGGCGTACTCGTCGTCTAGGCGCTTGTGACCGGCGTGTGCGCCGTGTTTCGACGGGTAGGTGCCGGTGAACAGCGACGCGTGGGAGGGCAGCGTCCACGGGGCCGGCGCGTGTGCCCGCGGTGCGGTCGTCACGCTGTCTGCGTGGTCGGCCAGTCCCGTGAAGACTCCCTCCTCTGTGGGTGTCGACTGCTGTCGGGCGGTGTCCATCACCACGACGACGACGTTCATATGTATCCCAGGTCTTCGAGGCGTTCCTGTACCTCTTCCGTGTCTCGCTCGTTCTGTCCGTCCGAATCGTCGCTCCGGTCGCCCGTGAGTTCGGCAAGCGGCCGGCGCGTGACCGCCCGGTCGTCGGTGAACTCGGGGGTAAACAGGTCTGTCAGAACCCTTCCGTCCATCACTTCGGGAATCGGTTCGCCCATCGCGTACAGAAGCGTCGGCGCGATATCGAGCAGGCTGGCGTCCGCGCTGTCGGCGGTCGCTCCGCCCGATTCCTCGACGCCTGCCCCTGCGGCGATATAGATGCCCTCGCGCCGGTGGCCACCGCTCCGTGGCGGCGCTGGTGGCCCCTCGGTCACGTGCTCGTCGGTCGTCAGATTCCGCGGGTCGACCGCGCAGGCGAACCCCTCGACAGTAAAGAGGATATCGGGCGCGAGGTCGATTTTCGGCCCCTCGTAGAGGTCCTCGGGCCGGTAGACCTCGACATCGAGCGGGTCGCCCTCGGGCGTTGTCAGTTCCTCTAGCGCCGAGACGACTGCCGTGGCATTCTCGGGGTCATCCGAGAGCAGGTAGAGCATCCCGCAGGTGAGGTTCTGGCGGGGCGCGAAGGTGACGCTTCGCTCCCAGTCGATGTCGTCGGTCAGCGAACCACGCACCGTCTCTCCGACCGACTGCGCGAGGTCGTTGAGCTGTGGAACCGCCGACACCACCGGCTCTGCGACGGCGCGGAGATACGGAAAGTACCGCGAGCGAAGCGACTGGAGCAAGGAGGTGTCGGCCGGAACTCTCAGGCCGTTCGATTCGAGCCACGCGTTCGAGTGAAAGGTCCGGTCGACGGGGCCAAAGCCGTGGTCGGAGACCAGGAGCAGCGTTGCGTCCTCGCGGTCGGCAATCTCCGCGACCGCACCGACAGTCTCGTCGACGCGCTCCCAGAGGCGGCCGAGTGCGTCCCTGTGGGCGGCCGGCGCGTCGGGGTCGTGGAGCACGTGCTCTGGGTCGTGGTGTCGCCAGAAGTAGTGCTGTGCCCAGTCGGTGACGCTGACGACGCCGAAAAACGCGTCTGGCTGTTTCTCGGTCAGGAGATAGGTGAGGGCGCGCTCGCGCGTTTCCAGTACACCGAGGAGGTCATCGAACAGCGCGTCCGGCCGGGAGCGATACTTGGGTTCGGCGTAGGGCACCTTTATCTGGTAGCCGTCGGTCACCGAATCCAGTTGTGCGTGCAGCGAGGTGGGGCTGGTTATCGTCTCGTCCTCGGGCGAGCCAAAGCCACTGACTATGAACCCGTCTGCGCCCAGGTCGTAGGGTGGGTACAGCATCGGGAAGTTGAAGACGCCGACGCTGGTTTCGCGGGCCGCGAGCACGTCCCAGAAGCTCTGGCCCTCGAACTCCGCGGAACCGAGTGACTCGAACTCGAAGGAGTCGGGGTCGTCGCGGTTGCGAAAGTAAAAGACGCCCGTCTTGCCGGGGTTCTGTCCGGTCGCCATCGAGAGCCACGCCGGGCCAGTGATCGGCGGAAACGTGCTTTCGAGGGTGCCCGCGCGGCCGTCCGCGACGAGCGCTTCGAGTTCCGGCAGTCGCCCCTCCGCAAGCAGTGGGTCGAGCACGTCCCACGTCGCCCCGTCCAGCCCCAGGACGATCACGTCGGTCATTGACCGGAACTTTCTGCCACCTGCTTATATACTTTGCAGTACTCGCGGGCCGTTCGATCCAGCGAAAAGGTGGTTCGGGCGCGCTCTCGTGCCTCCGCGGCCAGTCGCTCGCGCCGCCCTGGCTCGGCCAGCAGCGCCCCGATGGCTTCGGCGAGGGCGTCCGCGTCCTCCGGGTCGACGAAGACGCCGGGGTCGCCCACGACCTCACGGAGCACGTCGATATCGCTGGCGACCACGGGCAGACCGGCGGCCATCGCCTCGACGGCGGCGACACAGAACCCCTCGTACAGCGAGGGGAACGCCGCGACCGTGGCCTGCTTGAGTACGCCGTAGACGTGTTCTCGCCGGGGCAGATAGCCAGTGAACGTCACCGCGTCGTCGAGACCGCGGGCGCTGGCGCGTTGCTGGAGTGAGTCCGCCAGCGGGCCGTCGCCGACGACGACGAGACTGGTCTCCGGGTGCGTCGCGCGGACTGTCTGGAAGGCATCCAGCAGCGTCGCGTAATTCTTCTGTTCGATGAGTCGGCCGACCGTGACGACGAACGGCTCCTCGGGCAATGCAACGTCTGGCTGCTGGCCGGCGTCGATGCGGGCGCTGTCGATGCCGTTGTAGACGACCTCGTAGCGGGCCCGCGTCGCCAGCAGGCGCTCGTGCCACGACAGCGACTCGCGGGTGTTCTCGGAGTTCGAAATCAGCACGTCGACCAGCGGAAAGGAGACGGCGTTTGCGAGATTCTGGACGGGCGATAAGAAGCGGTGGTCGTTGTGCTCGGTGTCGACGACGGCGACGCCGGTGCCGGCGGTCGCAAGCCGGCCCAGCGACCCGACCGCGTCGTGGTGGGTGTGCAACACGTCGACGGTCGGGTGGGCACACAGCGCGCGCAACTGCCGGTACGCCGACGGGGCGAGTCGACGGGAGCCATCGAGTCGGACGGTCGGCACGTCCAGGTCTGCCACGTCGGGGTCGAGGTCGTCACCGGGTCCGTCGTAGTGGGAGACGAGCAGAATCTCGGCGTCGGTCTCGGCGTGGGTTCGCGCGGCAATCTCGACGGGAATCGAGGTCGAAGTCAACTCGTTGACGAACACGACGACGCGAACCATCTGGTCGGACTGTTGCGTCTCTGGATTATAAACGCACCGAGCGTGTCGACAGCGCACAGTCGGGGGCAACCGGTCCGAGAGCGCTCGTGGTCAGGAGACGTAGCCGAGGTCCCGGAGTCGCTCGGAGACAACGTCGGCGTCGGTCGTCTCGGTTTCGCCCGCGGAGCCACGGGTGGTCGTCCGGCGCTCGTCGTGGGGACATTCCAGCCACGGCACCCGGACTACCGGGTCGTCGTACAGCCCCCGTGGGTGGCCGTACTCGCGGACCGGAACCGGAAACGCGCGCTCGCCGACGTAGTTGCCGTGGTCTGCGGTGATGACTGTCTTGCCCGAAAGTCCCTCGACGAGGTCCGCGACGTGTTCCAGCGCGTACTCCAGGTTGTCCGCATACGCCTGCCAGAGACGCTCCCGCGAGGCGTCGAGGTCGCCGGTGAACTTCCGGTTCCAGACGTTCTCGCCCGAACCAGTGTCGTCGGGGCTCTCGATGGCGTCGAGATGGCCGGTGTCGAAGTCGGTGTCGGCCGGGACGAACGGGTAGTGGGGTTGCATGTAGTGGACGAGCAGTCGCTTGTCGGGAAACGTCTCGTGGGCGTCGAGACCGGCGGCGGTCATCGTCTCCGCGAGGACGGTTCCGGTCTCCTCGTCCCACCCCTCGTCGAGCCAGACGTTCCGACAGTGATGCAGGGAGATATCCCACGCCTCGCGGTGGCGTTCGAGCTGTGGGTTGGCGGTCACGTAGACCGTATCCCGGAGGTCCCGGCCGTCGACGTTCGCGCGGAGCCACTCGGTCGTCGCAGAGCCACGCGAGTGCCGCACCGAGAGCGTCCCCTCGATCTGGTTGTGCTCGGCGAACATGTCGTACCGGCAGGCATCGAGCACGACCAGCGTGTCCCAGTCCTCGGCGAAGACGTCCACGCCGTCGGGGTTCGACGACCGGCGGCCCCCGCGGCGGTGGTACGCCCGATTGAGGCCGCGGGCGAACAGCCGGGGGTTGGCGAGCGCGCGCCGCAGTCGGGCGGTCGTCTCCATGCTGGTGGGTGGTCCGCATCGCCACATAGGTCTGGCGGTCAAAGCGCAAGCTATTCACGGATCTGTGGCGCACTCCCGACAATGCGAGTCGCGTTCGTCCACCCCCGGTATCCGTCGGCGGAGGGCACCGGCGCGACCCACTCCGCGACACAGATCGTCTCGGGACTTGTCGAGGCCGGCCACGAGGTCTGTGTCTACTGTCCCGAGTTGCCCGACGACCCGCCGGATATCGACGGGTTGGAACTGCGCGCGCTCACGGGAACCAGCAGCAACCCCCACACGAATACCCGACTCAACAGGGAGGTTGCTGCCCGACAGGCGGAACTCCGGGAGTTCGATGTCGTCCACAGCTACACGACACCGCTCCTGCCATCGGTCGCCGCTGTCGGCGATTGCGCAGATGTGGCGACGGTCGTCACGCTGAACGCCTACGGCGGCGTCTGTGCAAAGAACGACCTGCGGTATCTCGACCGCGAGCACTGTGAGGACAACTCCTGGCTGCGGTGTCTCCGGTGTACGCTCCAGACGAGTCCGGGCCACGACGAGTTCAGCACGCCTTACCGGGCGGTGAGTCGCGCCGGCAACCTCCGCCTAATAAAGCGCGGCGAACGCCGTCTCGATGCCATCGATGGCTTCCGTGCGCCCTCGGCACACGTCAGGGAGAACTACGCGACGCTTGGCTATCCCAGAGAGCCGATCCGGGTGATTCCCCACCCTGTCGACGACCGGTTCGATATCGGCCACACCAGCGACTTCGCGGAACCGTACCGGTTACTGTACGTCGGGTCGCTCGACCGGCACAAGGGCGTCGAGACGCTCGTCCCGCTCGTTGCCGCGCTGGCCGACGCCGGCCCCGAGTTCTCCCTGACAGTCATCGGGAGCGGCGGGCAGGCCTCGACGATGCGCGAGCAGTCCAAGCGCCACGGCGTGACCGACCGCGTCGATTTCCGTGGGTTCGTCTCCTACGAGGAGTTACCGCCGGTGTACGCCGCCCACGACTGTTTCGTCTACCCGGGCGTCTGGGACGAACCGCTCGCGCGAGTGTATCTGGAGTCGCTGGCGACTGGCACACCAATCGTCACCAGCGAGTACGGCAGTATCGCCGATATTGTGGGTGCGGCCGGTCGACTGACCGACGGCTCTGTCGACGACTTTCGGGAGATGCTACTGGCGGTTGTCGAGGGCGGCAAGCTTCCCGAGATGTCGGCCGCGGCCGCCGAGCAGGTCGAGCAGTTCCGCCTTGACCGCGTGCTCGATGGCATCGAGCAGATGTACGGCGAGATTGTCGGGTAACGCGACTCCTCTTGTGCGTGTCTGGTCAGCGTTTGATGGAGATGACTTCCTCGCGGTGGAGTTCCTCGAATCCCTCGCTCGTCCAGATACCGTCGACACGCACCACGCTAAGACGCTGGATATCCGCGAGTTGGCGGTGGCTCTTCCGGTCGGAGATGCCCGCCGAGTAGAACTCGCGGGGCGAGGAGAGCAGTCGCAGAAGCCGGTCTGTCCTGCTCGTCGGGTTCGACTGGAGGAACCGTTCGAGGAAGTCAGCCAGACGTGCCGTCTTCTCGGGGTCGTGCTGGTCGACGCCGTACGCGTCGACGAGTTCGCGGGCCCGCTGGTCGTCGGGCGGGTCGCGGTGCAGCGAGTCGACGATGCGGTCGTGGAACTCCCTGTTGCGCTCGTCGGTCACCGCGCCGTGGCTGTAGGTGATGCGTGGCTTGTCGCCCAGGTACGTGAGCGTGCCCGTGATGCCCTGCGTCGTGATGCTGTCGTACGGGCGGAAGATATTCGAGTGAAGCCAGACCGTCTCGCCGTCCGGCAGTTCGCCCTCGAAACGGAAGTACTCGACGTAGGGTACGTCGAGCCAGTTCATCCCGACGGGGTTCATCCAGGCGTGAGCGAAGACGACGAACGGAACGGAGAGCGCGAACCACAGGAGTTCGGTGAACACCGCCGGAGTCTGGTCGACAGCAAAGAGGAGTCCGGCGAGAATCGAGAGGTCGACGCTCATCCACTTCCAGAAGTCATCCCCCGTCGAGAGGAAGATGAGCACGTGCAACAGCAGCGGGAGCGCGACGATGACGATTGCGAGGGGATACCACAGCAGCACAAGTATCGTCCCGGCCTCGATGAGAACGACAGTCCCGTTCAGCAGCGGCCTGACCCGGTCGGTGTACTTCCCGATTGCGAGGACAATCCGCTCGTCGAGTCCGGACAGCCAGCCAATCTTGTAGGCGTTCAGGAACATGTAGAATGGGTTGTTGTGGCGCAGATAATACACCGGGCCGTTCAGCAGTTTGGCCACGCCGGGGTGGAAGTAGTGGGCCGCGTAGCCACAGAACAGCAAGAAAAGCACCTGTTCGGAGCGCAGGTCGGCGACGAGGCCGACAACCCCGAACGCACCGAGAATAAAGGCGAGCGTCAGCGGCAGTCGAGAGTGGGTGTAGTTGAACCGTCCGACGCCGGGATACCGGAACTGGACGGTCATCACTCTGTGGACGATGACGAACAGCGGGAAAAAGAGCGGCGTGACAAGCACCGCGAGCGCGCCGCTGGCGACGAGCGCCCCGCGCTCGAGGGGATGCCAGCGGTCGAAGTAGAAGTTCTTCTGGTAGATTCCCTCCGACCACGCCAGCACGAGGGTCGTCACGCCACCGACGACGAACGCCAGCGAGCCGAACCCGGAGAGTGTGGGAGCGACGCCCAGAACCCAGGCAGCGACCGGTAGCGCGGTCAGGGGGACGACCACGCCCACGAACCGGTAGTTCGTCGCGTTGGCCAGCATCGGCGAGAACCGGTGGTAGTCAGCCTCCTCGAAGTTCACCGCAACCGGCTGGAGCGCACGCAGGGGCAACACGAGTGCTGCCGCCGCGACGACCGGGCGAAAGTCGGGCACGACGACGGCGAGTCCGCTGGCGGCGGCGAAAAACGCGACCATGGAGGCGATACGCCGTCGCTTGTCGACGACGAAGTCTGCGAGGCCGGTGAGGTCCGCGCGAAACGTGGAAACCGTCGCCATTATTCACACCAAGCATATGCTGCTGATTAAAACGTTCCCTCTCGTCGAACAGGCACCTCACAGCCATACGCGAGGTGTTACAGAGTCCCTATGAATGCCACCGACACAGTTGACAGTACAGTCAGAGCTGAACACAGCTAAACAGCCATAACGATAAAAATGCATTCAGAGGGAAACAATAAACCACAACGGTGGCGAAGGGGGGATAGCGTGCTGTACTACATCGCGATTGACGATTTTTCGCGGCGCAAGGCCAGCGCCATCCAGCAGGTCCGGATGTGTCAGGCCTTCGAGCGCGCCGGTGAGACTGTCTGTCTAATACATCCCGGTTCTGGGTTCCGAGAGCGGGTGCGCTGGACGGAGCTCGCGGAATCGTACGGACTGGAGACAGAGTTTGAGGTGCGAACCGTGCCGACTCTTGAGGAGTGGTCCGAAACCGTGCCACAGATTGGCCCGCTCTCTGAAATGGCCACAGTGACCGCAACAGTCGCTACAAAAGCCATCAAAGGGATGCTTAACAGCTCCGATATCGTCTACGGACGCAACTACTACGGGCTGTTCATGCTCAATGAACTGCGAAAGCTTCTGCCGGATTCGCGACAACCGACGGTCGCGTTCGAACACCACGACCGCAAGTCAGCACGTATGAAACAGCGCTTCTTTCGGAGTATCGACGCCTGTATTGCGACTTCTGAGACTCTCAAAAAACGCAACTGCAGAGCATTTGACTTGGACCCGAGGCGGTGCTTGGTCGCCTCCCACGGGGTCGAACTCAGCAAATACGCCTCGCTTGACAGGACGACCGCACGTGAACAACTCGGGCTGTCACAGGATCACCCCATCGTCGCCTACACCGGTCAATTGTACCCGCGTAAAGGTGCCGAGACGCTCGTCCGCGCAGCCCCGGACATCGACGCCGAGGTGTATATTATCGGCGGCCCGCAAGAGTCCATCGACCGGATACGACAGACAGTCGGAACGCCAGCGAATGTGACATTTACTGGTTTCGTTCACCCGACATCGATTCCACAGTATCAGGTCGCTGCTGACGTGCTTGTTGCTCCGTACACGAACGCGGACCTCGACCTGAATACGCCAGTGAAAATAATCGAGTACCTCGCTGCGGGACGACCTATTGTGGTAAGTGACAAGCCAGTGCTCCACAGCATCCTCTCAGCAGAAGAAACTGCACTCTACTGTACGCCTGAAAGTGTTGAATCGCTAACTGCGTCTGTCCAGCGGATACTGGCTGACGAGACGCTCGCTTCGAAACTCGGTGCGAACGCCGCTGAGACTGCACAACAGTACAGTTACGAAAGTCGCGCCGAGCGGATACTGTCCCACGTGCGAAACCAGTGAGTTGCACTACCGTCCTCAACACGGTACCGCGCCCGACAGCAGACTGGCGAGAACAAAAGAGATTAACAGGCGTGTGGGAAATAGGAGTGTATGCCAATTCCGGTGCGCCGGGGAGTGGAGGTCCTTAGAGAGTACGGAGCGCGGGAGTTTGGTTGCCGGGCACTGGATTACGCGGGTGTTTGGAATCCCGTCTGGAACACGATTACGTCGAGACGACCGGTCGGCACGAACGTGTTCGACTGCGAGTGGGACGTGCTCGTGGTACTCGATGCCTGCCGCGTCGACATGCTCCGGGAACTCTCTTCGGCGTTTTCGTGGCTCGACAGCGTCGACACGCTCCAGTCGGTCGGCAGTATGTCCGCAGAGTGGATGCTCAACACGTTTACCGAGGCTTACCGTGACGAAATCAAGCGGACGGCACTGCTCTCTCGGAACGTCTGGTCCCACCGGGTACTCGTTGATAGGCTCCATGACCACGACAACGACCCGGCTGACCGGAACTATGATAGGATTCGGCAAGGTTACCCGGACTGGAGGCCTGTCACTGCCGACGCGCTCGGCCACTACGAGCGGATTGAGTCCAGAGCCAATCAGGACCAACGCCTCCATCCGGAGAGTTCATCTATCCCGCATATCGTGACAGACAGGGCTATCGACGTTGGCCGGACCCTCAATCCCGACCGGATGATTGTCTGGTATCGGATGCCACACCTGAACTTCTTCGCAGACGCGGTCGACTGGAATCCCGGGATGGCGACTGACGAACTTATGTCTGGACTGGAGATGACTCGTTCGCTCAGGCCCGAGGAGAAATCGTATCAACCAGTTAAAGACGGCGAGGTCAGCCAGCAGACGGTCAGAGAACTCTACCGCCAGAACCTCCATCTCGTGCTCTCGTACGTGGATATCCTGCTCGAGAATATTGACGCCGAAAAAGTGATGATCAGTGCGGATCACGGCGAGGGACTCGGTGAAACTCGTTGGGGACATTCACACGGTTACCCGTGGGCTCCAATCAAGACGGTTCCCTGGGCGGCGACGAGCGCAACCGACGAACAGACGTACATCTCCCAGTACGACGAACTCGAACAAACGCTGTTACCTGAAGAACGTGTTCAACTGCTCGAAGATATGGGCTATGTTTAACAGCTGTCATACTACACGCCGGTAAACGCTAACGAGTTCATCGGTGACCGACTCGATAGAGTGATGTGTCTCAGTATATCCCCGACCCGCTTTGCCCATCTCTGACCACCGCTCGGGTTGACTCAACAACCGCTCCAGCGCATCGACAAGTGCCGGAACGTTTCGTTCTGGGACGAGATACCCTGCCTCGCCGTCGCTTACAATCTCGGGAATGCCGGCATGCCTGGTCGAGATGACCGGTAGCCCGGCAGACTGCGCCTCCAGCAACACCGTCGGCGTTCCTTCCTTGTTGCCGTTGGCGGCCGTGACGCTGGGGAGTACGAATATGTGTGCGTTGGCCATCAACCGGGAGATCTCTTCCTGTGTCTGCCAGCCCAGTGTCTCGATCCGATCACCGGCATCCAACTCGTCGATCCGGACCTCCAGCTGGTCCCGGCGTGGTCCATCTCCCGCGATGGCGTACGTGACCGGGCGCTCCAAGTCTAGCTGTGCAACCGCCTCAATAGCGTACCTGAGTCCCTTTTTTTCGACGTGCCGGGCGACCGTGAGAAGCTGAATCGGCTCGTCGGACGCGAGTGTCCGCTCTCGATACTCGAATTTACTGGGGTCCACACAGAGCGGGACCTTGTGTATTTTCTCCGCCTGCCCACCGAGCTCGATCAGGTCGTCTTTCATATCCTTGCTCAGACAAGTCATGGCAGCCACTCGCTCGAACAGTTCATCGTAGACAGCAGGATTCGAACGTGGCGTCCGGCTGACATCGTAGCCGTAGAAGGAGACGACAAGGGGCAACTCTGTTAGCTGCTGTGCTGGCAGAGCGGTGTTGCCCGTGGTGCCAAAGTGTGCGTGAATCAGTTCCTGCTTGCTTGCGTGGCGTAGCACGTCTCGTAACCTCGCGAGTCGTTTCGGCGTGTCTTTTCCGTGGCGGAACTGCGCGGCCACCCTGTGTGGCCCGTAGCCACTACGCAGGAGATCAGGGATAGCATCAAGCAGCAGGCTCGCGCCCTCAAGATATGTACTCGGCTGGCCGGAGTACACTGCTCGCTCGAACAAATCATACTCCTGGAGGAGTTCGTGTTCAACCGCCGTGTCGGGCCGATCTTCGGCGAAGATGGTCACCTCGTGTCCCCGCTCGATGAGACCAGAAAGCTGGTTCAGAATGAAGGTCTGGGAGATTACCGGAAACGTGCTCGTTAGATGTGCGACCTGCATTACCGAGTGATGTGAGAGGATAAGGCTTGAAACTGACGCACTGACCAGTCTCACTGAGAGGAGAACGTTTTAACGCCCTCGCAGGGATATCATCACACATGACACACTCGTCGGTGCTGATAACAGGGAGTAGCGGAACAGTCGGGACGGCGCTGGCCGACGCGTTGCTGGAGCGAGGATACAAGATGAGGGGCGTCGACACCAGACCGAACCGGTGGTCCGAGGTCGTCGACGAGCACACGACCGTGCTGGATCTCACCGACTCGGAGGTGCTGGCAGAGCTACCCCGGTCGGTCGATCTCGTGGTGCATCTGGCAGCAAATGCCCGGGTGCACAAGCTCGTCGAGAATCCGGCACTGGCAAAGGAGAACTTCGACACGACGTTCAACGTGCTGGAATACGCCCGTGAGGCTGGTGCAGACCTCCTTTTCTCCAGCAGCCGCGAAGTGTACGGCAACACTGGACAGGTTGTCTACGACGAGACTGACACGTACGTCGACGAGTGCGAGAGCCCCTACACCGCCAGCAAGATCGGCGGCGAAGCACTCGTGAAATCCTACGACAACTGTTACGATATCGAGACCTCCATCGTTCGCTTCTCGAACGTCTACGGGAAGTACGACGCCTCGGACCGCGTGATTCCGCTGTTTATTGCACAGGCGTCCCGCGGACAGGATCTGACCGTCTACGGCGACAGCAAGGTGCTGGATTTCACCTACATCGACGACTGTGTCGACGGCGTGTTGCGGGTGCTCGACCAGTTCAACAAGACTGCCGGCACTACGTTCAACATCGCCTCGGGGCGGGGCACCTCGCTGTTGGAACTGGCCGAGACCATCGTCAACCACGTCAACTCGGACGTGCGTGTCACCGTCGAACCCAACCGAACCGGCGAGGTCGGTCGGTACGTCGCCGACATCTCCAAGGCCGAGAAACTGCTGGGATACGAACCGGACTACACGCTCGGCGAGGGCATCGAGACCACCATCGACTGGTATCTGGAGCGAGCAGAGTTGTTCGAGGATATTCTGGGGTGAACATGTCCGGTTGCTGTGGTCGTTCGGAACGACCGGACGGACACACTGGTCGGGAGGTGCCGCAATGACGGACCAAGGCGTCATCTACTACGCGACGGGCACGGAGTACGTCGAACAGGCACTGCGCTCCGCGGAGAGTCTGCAACGCCACAACGACCTGTCCGTGACGATATACACCGACCAGTCGGTCGACAGCCCACACGTCGACAGCGTCGTCACCATCTCCCCCGGCGAGTATCCGTTCTACGACCGGATCAACTACTTTAAGCAGACGCCATACGACAAGACACTGTATCTGGATACGGACACGTACGTCGCGGGCGACCTCGCGCCGGTGTTCGAGATACTCGACCGGTTCGAGGTGGCCGCGGCGTTCAACGAGTCCCGGAACACTGTGGCAGCGCATACGAAGTTCAAAACTGTCGATATCGACGTTCCCGACGCGTTTCCAGAGTACCAGTGTGGTGTTATTGGATACCAGAATACCGAGGCAGTTCAGGAACTATTCGACGACTGGCAGGCACGGTACGAACCATACAGAGCGGAGAACGTACTTGATCAACCCCACTTCCGGGAGGCACTCTACAACAATCAAATCGTCGTCGGAACGTTGCCGACCGAGTATAATGTGCTGATAAATTTCTCTGGCTACCTGCACAGCTCGGCCAAACTGCTCCATTATGCCGGAAACAACAGATCGTTTCTGGGCGACGGAACACCGACTGTCGAAGTACTACAGGCAACGGTCGGTCGACTGAATGCAGATGCGCCACAGAACCGCGTGTTCTTTTGCGATACTACCGGAGACCTTCGTGTCGTTCCGAAACAGACAGACCCGACACTGCTTCGTAGAGGAATAACTCACGTTCGTAACGAAGGTCTCTGGCGAACGCTCAGGAAAGGTCTGCGGAAACTTGTTCCGGAGTGAGTGTCTTCAGACACCTGTGCTGTCGTGCAGAGTGCGGACCGATGATGTCTGGCTTCGTCGGCTGTCCTTGTCTGGTAGCCACGGCCAGCGATTTCGGCATATTTAAATCTGTGGACATAGGATTAAGCGTGTCGACACAACAGTAGAAATGAGGCCTAACGTTTTACTTATTGTTATGGATTGTGTTCGGGCGCGGAATACGAGTGTGTACGGCTATCTGAGAGATACCACTCCATTTCTCTCGAACTTCTTGGACACTGCCACGGTATACGAACACGCAGTCGCGCCCGGTCACTGGTCTCTTCCGAGCCATGCGAGTCTGTTCACCGGTTACCACGTGAACGAACACGGACTCACCTCCCGGAACTACTGTCTGGAACCTGGACATACGATCTGGGAACAGCTAGCTCAGTCACACGACTACAGTACAGGCGTCTTTTCGTCGAATCCTTTTCTCACTGAATCGGACTTCGGGCTGAACAGAGGATTTGACACTATTGTTAGCTCTCTCCGTGACATCCCCTTTCGCGAGGGCGTCGCGCCCACCGACTACGAGGATGTCAGCTATCTATCCTACGTGCAACACTGTCTCGACAGCGAACACACCAGAGAGTCAATTATCAACGGTATTCATGCAAAAGCGCCGAATGCGCCGGTCATCAGCAGACTGTATCCAGAAACCGAGGTCAGTTTTGCCGAGGAGTTTCTGTCCTGGCAGTCCGATGTTTCTGGTCCGTGGGGGGCCTGTATTAATTTCATGGAAGCACACGGACCGTACGCGGACTCGCAGCGGTGCGACCACTGGGAGCAGGAGTACTTTCGACAGGTCCAATCAAAAGAACGGAGCGGCTACGCGTTCCAGTGTGGCGCAGCACACTGGTCTGAACGGACAGTACTTGAGAACCTGTACGACTGTGGAATATTGACAATAGACAACTATATTGAGCAGATTATCGACACTCTTGCCCAGCGGAATGTACTGGACGAGACTCTGGTGGTTATTACCAGCGATCATGGCGAGGGGTTTGGAGAGCAGAGCAATGTGCGCCCAGCAAACAGAATTCACGCGCACAACTTTGGACTACATGAGGTCCTGTTGCACGTCCCGCTGGTCGTAAAACTGCCCGGACAGACCGAGGGAGACCGTGTCGCCGAGACTGTCTCTCTCACAGACTTCCCGCGGGTTGTGGACGAGTTGATAGCCGGAAATGCCACCACGCAGTCGTTTCTGACGACTAATCCGGTTCTTGCCGCCGGACAGAACAATCGAATACACGAATACAGAGAACTGATAGAGGAACACTGTGCGACGATAGACCGGTTCACCGGTGAAATCAGGACAACGTACTTCGAAGACGAGGACGGGAAAGGCAAATTCATACAGTGGGGAGCAGATGAGGCGAAAGTCAGGATTCCAGACACTCGCGTTACCGAGAAGGTGTCACAGTCGGCATCGGAGGAGATTGATTCGGCGTTCGGGACAGTAGAGGACAGACAGATTCGAATGAAGAAGGGCGAAGCAGACGAGCAGACAAAGCAGCGATTGAAAGAGTTGGGATACAGACAGTAGAGCGTGTCTTTTCGTACTGTCAGACGTGACTCCGCTACGCGCATTGACTCGCTTGTGGCTGTGTTCCAGTTGAGTTACCGTCTCATACTGACTGCTGTGACTCCGTTCGGGACGCTGTCGCGTTCTCGGACGCCTCGGGGCCTGAGACGCCCGGATTGCGATGCCACGGCGGTAAACAATCACATCAGTCCGTACCGTACAAGACTCCCGAAGTACTCACGCCCGACGCAGCATCCGTTTGTAGCTCAGACAGTAGCTATTTCGATTCGTCGGACTGCTCATCTACCGTCTTCGGTACGCTTTCGTCCGGGTTATCTCATTATCTATATCTGAAGAGATTTTTTCGATGACTCTTTCGCCTTCGATATTCTGGATTTTTTTGCGCGCGAACTTTCGCTCTGTTTTTAGAACTGACCTGTAGTACTCTGGCTCCGAAAGTAATTTTGTTATTTGCTCTTCTAGTTCCTCAGTTGAATTTGCCCCGATCAGTCCCTGTTCGTTCCAGTTCCCGTCAGATTGCTCGGGAAGCAACTGTACGACTGGCGTATTAAGTGCAATCGCTTCGATAAGTGCTGTTGACTGTGTCCCGACAACGATTTTCGCGTTACTGGCCAGTTCAGCGACAGACTGTCCCTCAACAATCTGCTCATCCTCGATGAGACCGTTTTCGGTCGCCGGGAGATACAGATTCTTTTCGCCGCTTGGATGTGGTTTGTACACCACGGTCAACTCCTGTGCCAGTTCTGCCTGTAGAAGTAGACCCAGACTCTTTTTGCTGTACTCGCCTCTGAGCGTTGAGGGATAAAACAGATCAATCTCTCTCTCTTCGATGCTTCTGTTCGCGTCGTGCTTTTCGAGTTTTTTCTGCAGTTTTGGGGAACCAATTACTTTCATCGGGGGCGAATTTATCATGTTTTCCTCAACAACCACGTCTCTCGTCCGTTCCCCCCAGAGAATGACCTTGTCCGCTCCGGCAAAATCGTGAAACGGGTATCCGCCAGGCCATGCCCCGGCGCCGTGTTGAATAAATATGACCCTCGGAATCCCGCCGCACCTCGTTTTCCGCACCGCCGACAGATACCCCGGTCTTGTTGCGAAGTGCAATCCGTACAGTAGAACCGGGTCTGTTTTGTCGAGAACTCGTTCAAAAATAACCTCGTCAATAAGGAAATCCATGTAAAATGAGAATAGGCTTGAACTCTTGAGGCTCTCGTCGTACTCACTGAGTGCCATCAGCGATGGTTTGATGGCCTCAAAGCGGGTCTGTGCTACTCTCACGTCCCGTAGTTTCAGGACTTCTTCTCCGATAGTGATAGTCTCAACGTTGAATCTCTCTTCGTTGACTTCGGACCGTAACTTCTCTCTATTCGGTACAAACAGTGTTGTCGCGTATCCGGCTTCGGAGAGCGAGTTGACAACAGGATACAGGAGTTCTTCGTAGTCTTCTCGACAGGGCACGTACGGAACCAGAATGTCGGACTTGTCACCGACTTTCCCACGATGTCTCAGGGCATCGATATACTGACGTTCGAAATACTGTTCGTCTGATTTCAACCGAAATCTGTCTGCTGTTCTCCCTATCCTGTCTCGTGTTCTACTTGCGAGTCGGTCGGCACCTCCCTGTAGCAGTATCCGCAATACGCTCCTGATGAGACCAACATCGGATGTGTCGATTTTTTCCTCCCATTGGATGCTCGTATCGCTCTCGTACAAATATTTCCGATATATTCTCTCTGAGAATTCAGACACCTCGGGGGGAAAATCGCTACAGTACGACCGAAATTCCTCGACCTCTCGGCGCGGAGTACTCATACACACTCATCGACCCATGATAACATTAATTCATGGGGGTCTGGAGCCGCTGATGTGTTTTAGGACAGTACGAGGGTGTCATAGAATAGTTCATACACCTGCAGTATGGCGGTTTCTTTGAAATTTCTCGCCAGTATTAACTGAGATCTTTGACGCACAGGCCGTTGATTACCCTTTTTCCTCGGTCTATGAGAATCGTTCTATAACACCCTCCAGTACAACCACTGGTCGTGAGCGCGGTCGAAGACATTACTGCGGCCCACCAGAAAGGACAGCCATACACGTCGTAGCGAGCGTTCAGGCCCGACTCGGCTTGACTCGACTATCTAATCTGCACCCTCTCGGCACTATATCAAATCGTGTCTCACAGCCTTGGCGACCCTCCACAATGTTACACTCTGAGTTCGACATCTCAGTCGGTGAAGGACGAAGCTATTTGTAATCGTATCTTGATGCAGTCGTATGTGAGTCGTGCGTTTCCGGGTCGGGTCGGGCGAGCCGCGGTGTGGGTATCTCGCCGGTTCGTCTGTCGTTTACCTCGGGGAGAGACAACCACACGACGTACTTGCAACGCCACCCGAGACACTCGGTTCGGAGCGGCCGGTCCACGACCGGCGCGAGGTGACGTTACTTCCGCCGGTTGACCCCGGGACAATCGTGCGACTGGACGGCTGTTACGCCCACGACACGACCGACCCACATCTGGGTGACCTCGCGTCCCGCGAGACGCCGAGTCTCTGGGTGGCCCCGACCGACTCGCTGGCTGCCGACGGCGCCGAGGTCGCGTTGCCCGCGATGGCAGACGATGTCCGACTGGGCGTCGAACTGGGGCCGGTCACCGGCGAGCGCCACGTTCGCCGTACATGAACAGACGCTCTGCTCGGATATCTCCGTGGGTACCGTCGGGCTTGTGTGCGTTTAGTTCTCGGATATCCGGATGCTCGTCAAGGTAGTCGATAATTGCCCCGAGAGAGATTGGCTCGGTGTCACCAAGCGCATCCCAAACCTTCCGGACCAGTATGAGGTCGGACGGGTTGTCCACGGTGAGGCGGATGTCGGGCCGTTGTATGTCGGTTGCTGGTTCCACAACATCGATCTGGAACGAGTCGGAGTTGTCTAGAATGAACCGGCTCGTGAACTCACTGTGGTGGCGGTCGTCACCGTGCCTGTCAGACTGGGTGAGTGCCGGCCCGGAGTAGATATCGGCTGCACAACCGAGCGGAAGTTCGCGCAACACGACAAGGTCACTGTGGTTCTGAACAGCCGTTCTGAGCCCTTGTTCGACGAATTCGTGGGCAAGAAACGGATTCTCGGTGTTTGCCTTGACAATAAAATCCGCTCCGGTTTCGTCTGCAGCCATCGCACACCGTTTCAACACGTCCTGCTCCGGGCCAACGACATACTCTAGTTCTCTATCCTCTGCAAACTGGATGTAGCTCTCCTGTGAAGGTGTGTCTGCGATTGCCAGCACAGTCTGGTCAAGATTCGAAACTGCGTCCAGCCGGTCACAGATGTGTGCCAAAATCGGCCGGTCACCGACCAGCTGGAGTGGTTTCCCGTACAATCGCGTTGATTCAGAGCGACAGGCAAGGATTGCGACTGTGTGCATATCGAGTTTTTCGAGGTAGAGTGGCTTATGTGCTGGTATCGCCTGCCGCGCGCGCTTGCCGACGACCTGTTCCATGCGCGGTCGGTTGACACCGAGTGTCTCGTCACCCCGCAGGTACGCGATGTCATCTGCGGTGATTCGTTCGCCGGCCTCGATTTCAGTCGTGGTGTAGATGGTCTTTTTTACGCTCTCCCGGTACTCTCGTTCTGCGTCAGTCAGCGAGAGCGAGC
>CAZHPM010000013.1:0-46295 GCA_964534485.1 uncultured Halobacteriales archaeon | reverse complement strand
GCACGATGTACGTCGGGACGCCCTCGTGTTCGAGCGCGTCCATCTGCTCCAGCGCGGCGCCGTACACCGCCGGGTCGCCGCTGTGCAGACGGACGACACTCTCCCCGGCCTCGTGGGCGTCTCGCATCATCGGCACCAGTTCCTCGAGGTCCCGGCCGATACTCGACACCTGTTTGGCCTCGGCACAGTACTCCGCGAGGAGGTCACTGTTGACCAGCGACCCCGCGTGGACGACGAGGTCCGCCGCCTCCACCAACTCCTTGCCAGTGACGGTGAGAAGCCCCGGGTCGCCGGGACCGGCACCGATGAACGGGATTCCCGCCTGTTTCTCGCCGGCCGTTCGCTGCTCGATGCGGGGGTCTCGGTTGGCCTCTCGGGTGGTCGTCTCCGCGTCGATGGCCTCCTGTGGGTCGGTCATCGTGGCGGAACCTCCGGGAACTCGTCTCCACAGGCTTCACCCTCCGCCCGCTCCACCGACGCGGTGTCACTCCGGGAGCGGGCCGACCACGAACTCGGGTCGGACTGTTCCCCGCCGTCGGTTTTCGCCCTCGGGCCGGTGTCTGCCGGGTCTGTCGTCTCGAAGGTCGCGGTCGCCGGGTCCGCGTCGAGGTCGTGTTTCTCCGCGTACGCCAGCGTGTAGTAGTCGCGCTCGTCCAGCACCCCGGGGTCGTCGGTGACGACCGTCTCCCCCTGTTCCATGTACAGCCGGCGACCGTAGGTCACGTCGTAGCCCGCCGAGACGAGTTGTTCGTGGGTCGCCGGAACGTCGGTGACTTTGAACAGGATCATCCGGTCTGGACCGGTCGGTACCTCGCCGCGGGCGGCCTCGTGGAGTGTGAGGCTCGCTCCGGCGGCGATTTCGACACCGAGAGCCGTCGTGAAGGCCGTGACGGCGCTGACCCCCGGAACGACCTCGAACTCGACGTCGTCGTGGAACGCGGCGAAGGTCCGCCGCAGGTGGCCAAACGTCGAGTAGACGTTCGGGTCCCCGAGGGTCACGAACGCCACGGTGCCCTCGCGGGCACGCGGTGCGATCGTCTCGGCGGCCTCGCGCCACGCCCTGCGGAGTTCGTCCTCGTCGCGGGTCATCGGAAAGTCGAGGTCGCCGATCCGCTCCTCGGGAACGTGCTGGGTGGCGACCGACCGGGAGAGACGCCCCGGCGAGTAGACCACATCCGCCGCCTCGAGGGCGCGGCGTCCGCGCACGGTCACGAGTTCGGCGTCGCCGGGGCCGAGTCCGACACCGTAGAGCGTCATCGTCCCCCCCCGGGAGCGGACCCCGGCGACGACGGGTCGCTCTCCCCGGCCGCCATCTCCCCAGACCGGCCGGGGCGCCCGTGTCGTGGCCTGGAGACGCGCTCGCCGCCGTCTGTCGCGACCGGGTCTGTGCCGCCGACCAGCATGTACACCGGGTTCTCGGAGTCGAAACTCGTCGCGCCGGCGAGTTCGTAGCCGTGACTCACCTGGAACTGGACGACCTCCTCTAAGAGATTCCGCTCGCGAAACGCCTCGGTGGCGGCGCCAGCAACCTCGAGTCGGGAGACGTTCATCACGACACGGTCGACACCGAGTTCGACCGCGCGGTCCAGAACCGCCTCGTAGTTCCGACTGCCGCCCAGAAACAGGACGTCTGTGTCTCCGGGCACCCCCTCGGGGGCCTCTGCCTCCCTGAGTTCGACCTCGCCGGTTCCGGTGTTGGCGGCAAGATTCTTTCTGGTCGTTTCGAGTCGCTCTGGCTTTCGTTCGAGCGCAGTGACCCGACCCGCGCGCCGCGCTGCCTCGACCGTGACGGCGCCGGTACAGGAGCCGACCTCCGCAAAGTGGTCGGTCGGCCCGAGGTCGAGTTTGCCCAGAAGAACGGCCCTGACCTCCGGTTTCGTCGGACCGGCCTTCGCGTCGTGTGGAAGTGATACGCGTGCCATCGCCGAAAACAACTACCGTGAGACGTAAAACAATTTTGGTTGTATTAGGGAAATCTGAGTTGGGTAAGACGCCCACAGAGCCGGCACTCGCCCAATCTCAGGCGTGCTAAGTCAAAGCGACTTTACTTTTGCAGTGCAGAGAACGTACAATGCCGAAGAACGCGGCCGACTCCGAGCAGTTCAGCGTTCTCAAGAGCAAGCGAAACGCCACTCGGTACCAGATTCTGGTCCAGATTGCGGAGCGACAGCCCGCGGTGAACCAACAGGAGATAGCCGACGCAATCGGAATCACCGCCCAGGCGGTGAGCGATTACCTGCAGGACCTGGTCGAACACGGGTACGTCAACAAACACGGTCGCGGCCGGTACGAGGTGACAAAGGAAGGGGTCGACTGGCTAATCTCACAGACCGACCAACTGCGCCAGTTTATCGAACACGTCTCCGAGGACGTCATCGGACAGGTCGAAATCGAGACCGCAATCGCGACGAGCGCGATCAGCGAGGGAGAGACGGTGTCACTGACGATGCAAGACGGCGTCTTGCGGGCCGTGGCCGGCGGCACGGAGAGCGCAACCGCAGTCGCGGTGACGAGCGCGGAGGCGGGCCAGGATATCGGGGTGACGAACTTCGACGGAGTCGTCGACTACGACCTGGGGTCGGTGACGCTCATCTCGGTGCCACGGGTACAGAACGGCGGGAGTTCGGCAGTGGACCCGGACAGAATCGCCGAGATGGCCCGGCGACACGACCTGGTGGCGGTCAGTGGGGTGGAGGCGGTCGCCGTCGCGGAGGCGGCAGACCTCGACCCGGAGATCCGGTTTGGCAGCACGTCTGCCGTTCAAGAGGCGGCGGCAAAGGGACTCGACATACTGCTGTTGGCCACGACGGAGATGCTCTCGGCACACACCGACACGTTACGAGAGCAAAACCTCAGCTACGAGGTCGTGGACGTCACGGAGATGTAATCGCTGTGTGAGGACGATGAAAGCCAGTGCGCGCGCGCACCCGATTCAGGGACTGATAAAGTACCACGGCCTGAGAGACCCCGGCCTGAACGTCCCCTACCACGATTCGGTCTCGCTCTGTACCGCACCGTCGCGGACCCTGACGACCGTCGCCTTCGGGTACGACACCGACACCTGCAGGGTAAACGGCACTCCGGTCGACGACGAGGGGTTCCGGCGGGTGACCACCGTCCTCGACCTCGTCAGAGAGTGGTCTGGTGTCGACAGCCACGCCCGGGTCGTCTCGGAGAACAACTTCGAGTCGAACGTCGGTCTCGGCGCGTCGGCCTCCGGGTTCGCCGCGCTCGCCCTCGCGGCGGCGGCGGCCGCCGGTCTCGACCTGTCGCGGGCGGAGCTCTCGAGACTGGCCCGGCGTGGTTCGACCTCTGCTGCCCGCAGTGTCGTCGGGGGGTTCGCGCACCTGCACACGGGTCGACGCGCGCAGGACTGCGTCGCCAAACCGGTTCCTGCCGGGTTCGAGGAGGATATCCGGGTCGTCGTCGGGGTGGTGCCGGAGTACAAGCGGACGTCTCGTGCACACGCGGAGACCTCACAGTCACACCTCCTTTCTGGCCGTCTCGCGCAGGTTCACACGGAACTGACCGAGATGCGCGCGGCGATTCGCGGCGGGGAGTTCGAAACCGCGTTCGAACTCGCGGAGCGTGACTCGCTCAATCTCTTGGCGGTGACGATGACCGGCCCCGACGGGTGGGTCTACTGGCAGCCAGAGACGCTCGAACTGCTCCAGTTGGCCCGTCGGCTCCGGGAGACCGGCGTTCCCGTCTACTTCTCCTCGGACACCGGGGCGACGGTGTATCTGAACACGACCGCCGACCACGCCGACGAGGTCTCTGAGGCAGTCCAGCGAGTCGGGGTCGACTCCCGGACCTGGCGTGTCGGCGGCGGCGCAGAGCGAACCGACCAGCACCTCTTCTGACCGGAGACTCCGCCCGCAGACCCCGGGCCCGCGTTCTCACCTGCTCCACTCGCTGTTCAGACCGGGGCCCTTGGCAAACCACCGCAGGGCGGAGTAGCCGACCCCGAGGAAGAACAGCGCGGCGATGACTGTCTCGACCATCTCTGTACGTCGCGATTGGTGGGACGGATACTAATCCCGCGTGACCCGTTTCACAGCGAGACACAGCGGGCACGACATACCGTCTTCACGGCCGTCGAGAGAGCAGGTAACTCCCGACGACGACGGCCCAGAACCCCCCCCAGCACGACGGCGGCGGCAACTGCCCCGCCGAGTTGCTCGCTCGCGCCCAGCACCGGGAACAGGACGGTCAAGACCCCGGCGAGGAGAGAAAACGCCGGCAACAAAACGAGACCCGCGACGATGGCGTGGCCGGTGAACCAGTCTGTCAGCGGGAGAAAGAGCCCCGAGAGCCACCCGGTCGTGTCCGCAATCCAGTCGAGACGCGTCAGTACCCACCCCGCCCGCGTCTGGCCGTCGAAACGGGGACAGTCCCGGGCGTGTGTCCAGGCGGTGTCACTGTCCGTGCTGCGCCTGGCAGTGCTCTGGTCACACGCGCACGCTCCTTTCGTCTGTGACTGTTCGGTGGGCAGAGCGTGGCCCGTGTGGGAGCCTCGTTCAGCAGGGGGCTTCCTCGACGAGACGCGCACCACGGTCGGTTTCCGGGACGACTGCCGGAACGTCGACTGGCTCGCCGTCCTCGTCGACAGAGACCAGCGTGAAGCAGGCCGCCGTCGTCGGGACGGCACCCTCCTCGCGCGGGTCTCGGCTCTCGACGTTGACCCGCACTTCGAGACTGCTCGTCCCGGTATCGTAGACGTACGCTGCCATCTCCGCAACGTGACCGACCGGGATGGGGTTCCGGAAGTCGACACTCCCGATGTGTGCCGTGACACAGGTCTCTCCGGCAGCACTCATCGCCGCCACCGCGGCCAGTTCGTCCATCAACCGCACCACCTCCCCGCCGTGGGTGTTCTCGTAGTTGTTCGCCTGGTTCGGCTGGATTCGCTCGGTCGATTCGACGTACGTGTCGAGTACTGGGACTGTCATCGTTTTCTGAACGGTTTCTGTTGTCTCGCCGACTCCGGTGGGAGCGTTCGGGTGCCGGAAGTGGCGTTCTCACAGGTTGTCGGGTCGGTCCGGCGAACTCCGGGAGAGCAGCGACCACGCCTCCGGCCGTCGCTGTCGGTTCCCACATCTGTGCCCTCCGGGCGGGTGTCGACCCACCGCGAGGGCACTGGTGTCGTTGTTCGCCTCCCGAACAAAGGGATGCACCGGTCGTGGCTCTCGACCCCGTGTCGTTGCTCACCCCCGGGTTCGAGCGCCGGGGTGCTCCCGTCGGCGGGCGCGAGAGACCCGCTCTGCGCGAACCCCGACCCGAGTACCGGCGAGCGCGACTGAACCTATAACTGGTAACTTTCCAGTGATAATCACAGTTTCGATTCCGGCCGGCACTGCCGGTCACAGCCGGATTCGTCTGGGTGTTCGGTGCTGTCTCGGACGCGGGCGACACCGAAAACGAGTCGAAACTGTCGGGGTCGGGCGAGAGTACGGCGTCCCCGTGCCGGCGAGACAACTCGTACAGACGACAGACCGAGTATCGGGGCAGTGGCGGGCACCACTCACACGGGATTCAGGCACTCGTTTCGGTCTCGCTCGGGTCGGCCCCGTCGGTGTCCCGAGCGCGCGTTAATCTTGTGTAACACGCAAAATACTACGACACGGGCTGGCAGTTCGAGCGGCGTCGTCACACCGAGTGGAACAGGCGGCCTGTCGGCCTTTGAGCCCCACTGAATCGGGGTGGGTCCGGGTCGTGCTGGCACTGTCGTCGTCGGGCGACAGGCTTTAGTGTAATGCGTGTATTGTACAATACATGGCAGACAAAACGTGTCAACTCCAGGTGCGAAGACTCGCCGGAGGGATGGCCGTTCTCGGACTCACACTCGGTGTGCTCGTCTCGCAGTGGTTCCTGCTCCTGGTCGGATTCGTCGCGGTAAACCTGATACAGAGCAGTTTCACCGACACCTGTCCCGCCGAAAGACTCCTCCCGGGGTGTAGGACGGTCGGTTCGTGACCGAGCGGGCAGTCCCACCCACACGGTCTGACGAGCACTCGAGTCCTTTACTCCCCACACTCGGAGTGTCGTGTCCTGTCTCCGAGCGCGCATCGGTGGGGAAGGTTGAACTGTGTCTGTAAAAAAAGGAGAGGCGATGCCCGAAGAAGGCTCAGATGCCGAGCAAAAGAGACAGATAAAACGGTTTCTCTTCTGGAACGCCGTCGTACTCGTGGTGGGATTCGTGCTTTTTGTCGTCCTCTGAGAGCGCCTGGCGCTGGTGTCTCTACGACTCGTGGAGTTACTCCTGCCGTGCCCAGAAGCGCTCGATTGCCGCTCCGATGCTGTCCGATTCGAGAACCGTGAACTCTCGTTGCTGTTGTGGTGAGAGAAAGCAACGGAGATTCTGGTCGTGGCTGCCGTATCGCTCGTCTGCGAGCACCCGCACACCGGTTTCGTCTGCCCCACGGATGACCCGTCCGACCGACTGGCGAACCTTCCGGGTCGACGGAATCAGGTGTGTCGCCTCCAGTCCGCCCATTGTTTCGAGTGCCCGGGTGTAGGCCAACTCCACGGCGTCCATCTCCGCGTCCCGGGGAACCTGTGGCACGCCGACGGTGAGACAGGTGTGGAGTTTCTCCCCGTCGAAATCCACCCCCTCTGTGACCGTTCCGCGGAGACTCGTACAGAGTATTGCGTCGCCGTCGGCGAAAAACCGCTCCAACAACTCGTCGGTCTGGTCTGCCGAACCGGCCTCGTCTAGCAAACTCCGTTTCCCGGTCGACACCGTCTCGAGGTACTCGTGGGCCCACGCGGCCTCGGCGTAACTCGGCATCGCGACGAGAACGTTCCCCTCGGTCCGCGCCACCTGTTGGATGACCGATGCGTACTTCGAGCGTGTCTCGGTCATCGCGGCGGGGTCGACCGTTTGCTCACCGCGGTTCGCGCTGGTGAACTTCGGCAGGTCGGCGACCAGTGACAGTCTGTTCTCGGGCGGGAATCTGAGCGGGAACCTGTCCAGTGTGGTCGAGCGGGTTGTGCAGTCGGCGGCCATCTCGTCGGTGACACCGTTTGCTCGAATCGTCGTGGTAGTGTCGTCTGTCTCCGCCTCGTCCGCCAGCGCACCAGGCCGTGGAACCGCGTCGACACCGGTCGCCTCGCGGAACAACTCCACCGGCCGGAGGGTCGCGCTCATCAACACACCGCCGCCGAGTTCGGCAAACACACGCCGCAGTTCGCGCCGTGGGATGCAGTTGAACAGCCGCAGTTCGGGCGTCCACTGCCGCACCCAGTCCGGGTAGTCGTCGGGAACTGTGGTTTTGTCCGACGGCTGTGCCCGGGCCTCCGGGTGGTACACCTCTCTGGGGGTCTCGACCCACTGTCTGAAAAACGCACCGACCTCCGCTCCCTGCGGGGTTCTGGTGTAGATATCCCGCTCTGCCAACGCGTCGTACACCGCCTCGAGTGTCTGCATGAGCGGTTCCACCAACTGCAACGCCGCGGGCGACAGCGAGTCGTGTCTCTCGATGGCGTTCAGCAGGTGGTCCCCCCACTCGGGGTGTTCGGGTTCTGCCATCGGTACCGTCTGTGCGTGTCTGTCGTCTGCGTCCCCGGTGGTGCCGACGGTGAGTTGTTCACACCGCTGGCACGCCTCGAGGAGTTGCTCCCGGGCGACTGTCAGTGTCTGTTCGACCGTAATCAGGTCCGCGAGTCCGAACCCGCCGGTTTCGACCGCCAGTTGGTCTTTGACGACACGCTGTGCCAACTGCGTGTCCGCGGGGGACAGCCCCGGAGTAGGGGTGTCACTGACACTCTGTGTCGCGTACTGTCGTGCGAATCTGACGTCGTTTCTCGCCCTGTCGAGCGTGTAGAGGTCGAGCGACATCGAGAGGGTGTCGCGGCTCTGTGCCTCCAACTGGTGGGCCTCGTCGACGACGACGACCGTCTGTTCGTCGAGCAGTCCCAGTTTGCCGTCGGTCAGGCGGCGCGTCTCCGGGTCGAAGAGGTGGTTGTAGTTGCCAAGAACCACCTCTGCCCGTTCTGCGAGAAGCCCCATCAGTTCGTGTGGACAGCGCCCGGTGGCGACAGCCGCGTCGAACAGTGCCGCCCGGTCGACGACGTGGTTTGGCGCCTGTGCGAACCCGACAGTCGGGTGCTCCGCTCGCGAGAACGTGGCCGCGTAGAACGGGTCGAACCGGCCGCTGGCGTTCGCGGGGAGGTGGTCGTACCCCGAGGCCTCCAGACGGTCGGTGTCGGTCACCTCCGAGGTGTGCGGGAGATGGTCGGGGTAGGGGGTTTCGGTGCCGTCTATCCGCAGTTGGTCGTACTCGCTGCCGTCGGGTCGGGTCAACTGCGTGACCAGTGTCCGGACTGCACGGGCCCTGAACGGGTCGTACCGGTTGTCCTCGGTGGCCTGTCTGGCGGCCTCACTCGGGTTCGACCAGTCGTACTCCACCTTCGAGTACGACGGCGGGTTCAGCGCGTCCGGCCAGTCGAGCGGGACACTGCTGTCGAATCTGACGAGTTCCCTGGTCGTCTCGCGGAGGTCGTCTATCTCCTCGCGGCCGTCGGTGCCCGGCAGGTCGACGTTGCTGAGTGCCCGCATCTCTGCCTGTCCCCGCATGACGACGGTCGGTACCGGGTCGGTTCCGGCCGGGAGTGCCTCGTTGATGCCGCGTAACTCGCCGACGAACTGCTCTAACTGCTGTTTCACCGGCGTCACGACCACCGTCCGGTCGTAGGTCGGGAACGGCTCGTCTGCCGGCGCCCGGTCTGACAGTTGGCCGGCGTCACGCATCGCGTGGAGACTCGCCGTCACCGCCGCCAGTGTCTTGCCGGTCCCGCAGGCACCTTCTTTCAGGTAGTAGCCGTTGCTCCCGAGAGTGTCCAGCAACGACTCGATGGCCGTCTGCTGGTCGCCGTAGACGGTGTCGTATCCAAAGTACGCCGTCCACCCGGCGTCGAGCTCTGTCACGGCTGTCGCGCTCACCGTGTGGCGTGGCCCGTCCCCGCTCTGTCCCGCGTCTGTCGGTGGCACGGCCTCGAGTGAGGCCGGTGACGTGGGCGGCGCGGGTGACTCTCCGTTCTCAGGCATCGTCAGTTCGAACCGGTGTGTGTCATCTGTGCTGGTGGGGGTCTCGTCTGCTGTGACGGCGTCTGCCGTTCCTACCACGTTCGGGCCCGCCGAGCATAACCGTTGCGCGCCGGTCGAGGCCGGGTCCTGGTCTACCGACACCGACCCGGCGGTCTGTCGGCCGCCGCCGGTCGCGGCCGACCGAGCAACCGTGCTCTGGACTCGCGCACACTCTACGACGGGTATCCAGTCGGGGTCGGTATCACGGCACACAGCGGGGGATTCGTCTCACGCCTGCCTCGTGGCAGTCACAGTTTGGCGGCGTCCTCGGACTGTGCCTGCGCCGTGTCGGGTTCCTCGGGTTCGGCTATCTCTATGAAGTTCCGCCGGCCGACTCTGACCTTCTCCAGACGTCCCTCGTCGGTCAGACGCGACACGACCCGGCTGACCTTCGGTTCGCTCCAGTCGGTCCGTTCGACGATTTCTTGCTGTGGGAGTCTCTGTTCGACCGTCGCGTCGATCTGTTTGATACGGTCGAACTCGCTCATCTGTTCGGTCTCTGCCACAGTCTCGGTGCTCTCGGCGCCGGGCGGGGGTCGCTCACCGGCACTCTGCTGTCGCCAGAGATACGCGACGACCACACACAGGACGACGACAACGGCCCCCAGGACCACCACCGCAGCGACTAACTGTTCGTTTGTCTCTGCCGTCTCGCGGGCCCACGGTGGTCCGCGAGCGAGCGTCCACGCTGTCGGGAGCATATGTAGCGGAGGGTAGGTCCCGAACAGAGTAAAATTTTGAGTCCCTTTGGAACGGTCACGGCCGTGGAAACGGCGCGAAAACGACGCTTTCAGGTGAAATTGGGCGAAACCGTCTGTGGCGTTCATACCACCGCCCCCCGTAGAGAGACTGTAGTATGTTACCCTCTGCAAACCTGAACCTGTCCGCTGTGGTCGTCGCAGTGGGCGTCGTGGCGGTAGTCGCGACGGGCGCAGTTATCGGGGCACAGACACAGTTCGAACCGGCGACAGACGACGGTCCAGACGCCGACACCCGCGTGGGTGTGGACAACGAGACGGAGAACGAGCGCGATGACGACCGCGGGGAGAACGAGACAGTGACCACCGTCACTGGGACGCTGCAACAGTCCGCGGGCGAGGACTACCGACTCGCGGGGTTGGCGGTCGACGTCGGTGCGGAGTGGTACACCAGCGAGACGGTCGCCGAGACGGACTTCGACGGTGACGGGACAGTCGAGACGGTCGGAGACGAGTTCGACGGGTTGGTCGGCCAGAACGTGACGGTGACAGTCGAAACCGACGGAACCGAGGGAGACCTCCGCGCGGTCGACGGCCAGCAGTACCGCGAGGCGGGACCGCCACCGTGGGCCGGCGGTCCGAACGGGCACGGTCCGCCCGCTCACGCGGGTCCCGACCACTGAGAGCACCACGAGACCCGGTGGCGCCCCCCACCGGCTGCTCTCGGACTCGACACCCCAGTGGCGGGTTGACAGCACGACCGTGGTTACCAAAAACCAACACTAGACTTTTATCGGACGCCGGAGTACACCAGGAGTATGAGCAAAACCGGCGAAACGGCACCCGATTTCACGCTCTCGGGAGCCAGAGACGACGAGATACGGGAGTTCACGCTGTCGGAGTTCGCCGACGGTCGTCCGACGATGGTGGTGTTCTACGTCCACGATTTCAGTCCGGTCTGTACGGACCAGATGTGCGAGGTCAACGACATGGAGATGTTGACGCTGAACAACGAGATAGCGGTAGTCGGCGTCTCACCGGACGGGCCCTACAGCCACAGGGAGTTCATCCAGCAGAACAACCTCTCGTACCCGCTGCTCACGGACGACGAGAAATCGGTCTACGAGGCCTTCGGGATGGTCGAACGGACCGACGACAGACGACAGACAAAGCGCGGTATTGTTCTACTCGACCCGGACCGTACCGTCCAGTACCGGTGGGTCGCGGAGGACAATCTGGAGGACTGGGAGGTATCACTGCTCAGTGAGGCCCACGAGATTGCAAAACAGTACACCTGAGTTCGGCCGTGGGTCGTCGAGTACACCCGCGACACTCCAAAGAAGTGGTGTCCTGGCGACGACCTCAGAGGAACGAGAATCCGACGTCGGAGAGGTCAGAACTCTTCTCGACGCCGCCGAGGAACCTGTAGGCGTCCTTGCCGTTGTACGTCCACCCGGAGGCGCTGGAGCCGTTCACCGAGTCGTGGCCGTTTATCGAGGCCCCGTCGACCGTGGTTTTCTCCATCTGTCCCGTGGCGCTGATGTCGTAACTGCTCCACCCGGAGTTACCGGAGCCGTCGATTACTATCACGTCGGCGTCCAGTGAGTCTGGATACACCTCGTTACCGTCGAGAGTAACGACGAGCGCGCCGGGGTCCTCTGCGGTGAACTCCCCAATCCGGCCGGTGTAGACGTAACTGTCCTTGCCCTTCCAGGTCTTACCCTCGACCTTTTTCTTGTCGCCGCTCGTGGTCGTCAGGTTGTCGTGACCGTTGATGGACGCGCCGTTCGCGGTGCTTTTCTCTAACGTGTCGCCGACGACGAACGTGTAGTTGTTGAATCCGTACTCGGTACCCTCGATAGTGAGCGTGTGGTCGGTCTGTCGGTACGGTGGCAGTCCACAGCCGTCACCCGACCCCAGCGAGAGACCCGGGACGCGGTCGCGTTTCGTGTACTCGGTGGCCTGTTTCGTGCAGGGCGTGAGTGTGAACGTCACACCGTTTTTCTCGCTCACGCCGGCCGCACACGAGCCTTTCTGCCAGGTGTGTGGTCCGGACGCGAGCGGCGACCCGTAGAAGCCGGATTCGCCGTAGTCCTCGTTGTACTCGTAGACCGCATCCCCCAGTGAGTGTTCGCCGTGGCCGCCGTGACAGTCCGACACCGGGCCGAGGCCACCGTCGACTATCGCGTGCATTATCTCCATCGACGCGCCGTGAGCGACCACTCGGTCGTCGGGGTTCGAGGTACTCATCCAACAGGGCGCGATTTTCGACCGACTGTCTGGGTCGAACGCGGTCTGGTAGCCCGCCGACCCACCGCTGACCGACTCCCAGTTGTACGTTCCCGCGCTCTTGTCCCAGATTTTCGCCTCCCCGGTGAACCACAGTCCGAGGTCCTCGTCTGTCCAGCCCTCGTCGTCGTAGATGCGTTTCACGTCGTAGGACCCCCAGTTCTCGCCTTTGTTGTTGTCCACCGAGTCCCTGCTGGTGTCGTACATCGTGATTCGCCAACCGGTGATGATGTCCTCGCTGGTCAACTGTCCGAAGATGTGCTGAGCCTTCTCGTAGAAGAGGTCGATCGCCCCAGTCCGGTTGGTCTGTGCCCGGTAGATAGCCATATCGATACCCGCGGGGTCGCTGTAGTCGCCCGCAGAGATTTCCCGCACCTGTTGCCGGCTCGCGGCCGCGGCACTGCCGACCGACAGCCCCAGTCCACCGGCCGCCACGCCGCCCGCGACGACACCGCGAAGCAGTCCGCGCCGCGAGAGCGGTGCTTTGTCGTCCTGTCCGCTCTCGCTGTTTTCCTCCCCCAGTGCCCCAAGCACCGCCCGCCGCGAAGGCCCCTCGTTGCCCATGGGCAACTGGTTAGGACGCTAATTTATATGTGTTTCTGTTTGCCGTGAGTATTTTCCGTGTTGGCTCCCGGACAGGATGGTATCCCTCGTGGGAAGCGTAACTCGCTCGGCCGCGCTACTGTCCCGGACTCGGCGAAACCACGGAGCGAGTTTCTTCTCTGACCGTGATACGTGTGCGTCGTTGCCACAGACGGTGGGTTCCGGGCGAGCCGTCGTGTTCGAGATGCCAGACGACGTGAGCAGTCTCTGCGGGTTCCGGAGACGAGACCGGCGCGTCAGTCGGCCGTTCTGACTATGTGGACGTCGTACTCGGCGTCCGTAGAGATTGGGCTCCCGACGCTGTCTGCGGGTGTCGAGACCTGACCGGCGTTGTCGCTGCCGATGAACAGAATCGAGGCGTCGATGTCCGCAGCGACCGTCCGAATCGTCCGGGCGACGTCGTCGCGGACCGCTGCGGCCGGAGCGGGCGAATCCGGTTGTTCGGTCCGGAACGTCGCCTCCGGCGCGAGTGACTCGACTTCCGACCTGAACCGCTCCTCGACGGTCGCCGGGTCGTACTGCGCTTCCTCCTCGGCCCACCCTCGCTGCACCGCGAACGCGCTGTCGTCGGGGATGACCGTCAACACGAGCGCCCCCTCGTCGCGGTAGTCGGCGAACTCCACGGCCCGCCTGACGGCCGCCCGGGAGAGGTCGGAGCCGTCGTACGGGGCGAGGACGGTCATCTGCGTACCTCCCGGTCGTGACGCCGTACCGGGTCGCCGGCGCCGGTCGTCATTCGGAGTCCCCCCGTTCGGGGCGACCCCACGCCTTGTACAGTTCCGTCCGGTTGCGCAACCCTTCTGCCGGGAGTGCGTGGTCGACGACGTAGGCTTCGGCCTCGTGTTCGTTGTCCCACATCGCCTGGTGGGCCTCGGGGAGGTCCTCCCAGTCGACGACGAGCGGTTCGGTCACGTCGAGTGCGCCCGCGTCGATTTGTGCGTTGAGTTGCTGGACCTCGTGGGCGTTCGAGAGGTGTGTGCCGAGAATCGACGCCGTCGGCATGTAGATTTCGCGCTGGCGCATCCACACCTGTGGCGCGTAAAACGAGTAGCGCCGGTCTTCGAGGGACTCGCTGTAGACGACCCGTCCCGTGTGCGGGCGGACGAGCATCGTCGACACGCCGAGTGCGTCGTGACCGGCCCGGTCGAAGACGACGTCGGGGTTCCCACGGGGGTTGTTCGGCGTCCGCAGGTGTTTCCCGATGGCCTTCCCTAGCGGTTTGAACGCGCTGTCGGTGTACTCCTGGACGGCCTGTTTGAACGCCTCGGGGTCTGCCTGGGGGTGTGGGAACTCGGGCAGGGTCTCGGGCCACTCGAACTCCTCCTCGCGGCGTTCGAGGTCCTCGAGAGAGACCACCGCGGCCACCGCGTCGCCGAATCCGAGTGACTCCACGAACTCTGCCTGCTCGTCGGTGTAGGTGACGACGACGATATCGGCGTCGGCGCTCCGTCCGGCCTCGATGGCGCGGAGACCCGTCTCGTCGAGCACGTCCTCCGACCCCGTCTCCGTGCCGTAGTAGACGAGCAGTCCGTCACTCGCCTGGAGGTCGACACGCTCGAACATCTCCCGTGGCGTGCTCGTGCCGGGTTTGCCCATGAACGTCATCCGGTACCCCGTCGAGGCACCGTAGAAGGTGATAGTTCCACCCTCGTCGAGCAACTGGAACGACCGGGGGAACGACTGTTCGCCGGCGTGGCTGACCGCGTAGTCCGCCAGACTGCCGTGGTGGTCGCGGAACTGGTCGAGCAGTGGTTCGCCGGCCTCCTTCCAGTCGTCCCACTCCTCGGAGTCGGCCGGAATCGGCCCCCAGATGTCGCCCAGTTGGTCGGTCTTGCGGTTGATTGCGCTGGCCCCCGCGCTCTCGATGCGCTCTGCGCGCTCCGGACTGGAACACAGTCCCGTCACGTCCACGCCGTTTCGCTGTGCGGTCTGGACGCTCTCGTAGCCGGTGCCGGTGGCACCACCCTCGACGAACATCGTCGTGTCGGGTTCGATGTCGAGTGTGGTGAAAAGCGCCCGGTAGACGGTGCCAAGCGCGAGCACGTACGACCCGGCCTCCTCGATGGTGGTCTCCTCGGGAATCGGGTGGACCTGCGGAGCCTGTGCGAGCATGAACTGCTGGTGGCTGCCGTTTGGCACCTGGTAGCCCTGGATTTCGAAGTCGGCGTACATCGGGTCCAGCCCCATCCGCGGGGAGAGAACGTCGCTCTGCCCCGAGTAGACGGTGACCAACTCGCCGAGATTCACCCGGCCCTCGCTGCGGACTGCCTCGCCCATGTCGACGACCAGCGCCGCGCCGCCACTGCCGGTGATGTGGTGGTCACGGTCGTGGTTGTCGAACTGGCTGACCGGGATACCGGTCAGCGCCCAGACGTCGTTGAAGTTCACCTCGCTGGTGAGCATGTACAACAACACCTCGTTTGGTCCGGGGTCCTCGACGGGGTAGAGTCCCTCCACCTCGGACTCGACCGGGTCGCCGTGTGCTGCCTCGGCGGTTTCGGGGTCTTTCTCGACGGCGAACCCGTACTGCCAGTCGGGTATCTCGTCGACACCCGGGTAGAACGGTTCGTCTATCTCGAGCAGGTCGCCCTCGTCGACGAGTTCGTCGGTCTCGGAGAGCGAGGGTGTCTCCTCCGCCCGCACCGGCAGCGGTTCGGCCCGTCCGTCGAGGAACTTCTCGATGCCGGCCTTGCCACCCTCGGGGTCGACCACGGCGGCGGCGAAGTTCTCCGCCTCCTGGGTGAGACCCGCGTCGAACCCCTCCTCGAATCCGGTCCGAATCGCCTCGATAGCCCGCTCGAAGGCGCGCTGGCGGCCCGTCGAGGTGTGCTCGCACTGCCGGCGGTTGCGGGCGACAGCCTGGTCTTCGAGCACGCTCTCGTCGAACTCGCCACTCGTCGCCCAGCGCTCGCGGGCGTCCTGGCGGTTGCGGTGGGCCTTCTCGAGTGTGTCGTCCTCGCCACGCAGGTGTGCCCGGGCCAGTTCGGCGGCGCGGGCACGGGCCGGCGCGTCGCTCAACTCGTCGACGATACCCAGTTCGAGGGCGTCCTCGGCGTCGATATCCCGGCCGTTCGTGACTGCGGTGACGGCGTCGACGAGTCCCTCGCGGCCGCGGCGGTCGGTCAGGAGCCGTGACAGCCGTTGCGTGCCGCCGTAACCGGGTATCAGGTTCAGTCGGAGTTCGGGCTGGCCGAAGCTGGCGTGTGCCTCGGCGACCGTGTAGTGGGTCGCGAGCTGGAGTTCGTTGCCGCCACCGAGGGCGGCACCGTCGACTGCGGCGACGACCGGCACCGAGAGCGTCTCGAGGGTCTCGAACGCCTCGTGGGCCTTTCTGGCGAGCGCCCGTGCCTCCTCTGCCTCGTGGACCTCCTCCAGGAACTGTTCGATGTCGGCGCCGGCGACAAACGGTTCACCCTCGCTGGCCAGGATAACCGCACCGACGTCGTCCTGTCGGTCGAGGTGGCTGGCGACGGTGCTGAGTTCGTCCAGTGCCCGCTCGGTGAGCGCGTTCACCGGCGGGTTGTCTATCGTGACAGTCGCGATATCCGTCTCTGCGCCGGGAACGGGGTTGTACTGGATCGTCGAGAACCGGTACTCGTCGAGCAGTTCCTGCTCGCGGGCGATTCGCTGGTGGCGGCGCCACTGCTCGGCCTTCGGGCGAATCGCGTCGACCGACTCGGGGTTTTTCAGTGTCGTCGTGTCTCCGACCGGGTCACCCGAGAGCATCGCCGTCAGCATCCGGCGCATGTACTTGCCAGACCGCGTCTCGGGGAACTCCTCGACCTCGATGAACGAGTCGGGAACGGCGACCACACCCTTCTCCTCGCGGACGAGATTGGCGAGGCGGCGCTCGACCTCGGTCGTCAGTGACTCGCCGGGGCTGGTCTGGACGAACGCGACCGGTGTGCGGCCCTTCTCGTGGTGGGGTGCGCCCACGACCAGGACGTTCGCGACGGGCGTGTCGGGGTTGAGTTGCTTGTCCCGGAGCATCGCACCCTCGATTTCCTCGGTGCCCATCCGGTGGCCGGAGACGTTGATAACCTCGTCCGAGCGGCCGTGGAGACTGAACGACTGGTCCTCGTACTTTTTGGCGACGTCACCCTGGAGGTAGGCGTACTCGCCGTCTTTCTCGACCCAGTAGACGTCCTCGAAGCGCTCGCGGTTGCCCGTCCACTCCGCCGGGTTCTCGGGGTCGAACCCGTCGCTGTCACCCCAGATGGTCCGCATCAGGTACGGGAACGGTTCGCGAATCATGATCTCGCCGCGCTCCTCGTAGTCGGCCTCCGACCACTCGACGCCGTCTGCCGTCTCCTCTTTTGTCCAGACGTCACCAAACACCCACGGACAGGGGTACGTGTGGGCGTCCGGCCGCAGTTCGAAGTCGTTGTTGCCGTAGAAGTGTGTCCAGACGATGCCGCCGTGTTCGGTCGCCCAGTAGGAGTTGATGTACCAGGAACAGACCTCCTCCATACCGAACTCCTGGACGGCCTCGTTGACCGGTTCCGCACAGAAGGTCGCGACACGGAGACTGTCTGTCGACCACTCGCGCATCTCCTCGATGTTGCCCTGGTCTTCCATCACCGTCTTCAGGAAGGTGACTCCCGCCTTGAAGATGTCTACGTCGTAGCGCTCGATAATCGAACTGAACCGGCCGGCGTCGGGGTACAACGGTGACCCCTCGGCGACGACACTCGTCGTCCGGGTCGTCAGCGAGGCACTGAGGAGGTACGACTGTCCGGTAATCCACCCGGGGTCGGCGACCACGAATATCGTATCCTCTCCCGGCTGGACGTCGAAAGAGGTGCTCATCGTGTTGGCGATGCCCGCGGTGTAGCCGTGGACGTGGACGACACCCTTTGGCTTCCCCGTCGACCCGCTGGTAAAGATGACGAACAACGGGTACTCGGCGTCGACCGGTTCCGGGCGACTGGTCGCCCACAGCGCCTGCGTCAACTCCCGGTCGTCGAGGGCGAACAGCGCCTCCTCGTCGTCGACGTCGAACCCGGCCTCGCGTGCGTTCGCAAACACCTGCTCGCGTGCCTCCGCGTGGAGTTCGTGCGCCCAGTGGTCGCGGTCGTACAACTGAATCTCCTGGCCTGTGTGTTCGACGACGATTACGTCGTCGACGATGTGGTCGGCCTCGACCAGCGCCTGTGCGATGCCCGTGCGAATCTCGGTCGCACGGTCGGGGTCGACACTCAACTCCGAGAGCGCGTGTCCGACCCCGCGCATCGCGTCTGCGCGGTCGACGGTAATCGCCCCAGCGAGCGCCTCGTCGACGGCCGTCCGGATTCGCTCGGCGAGGTCTGTACGGACGTTCAGGTCGGCGAGGGCCTCCTCGAGCACCGCGGTGACCGTCTCGACGGGCAGATACTCCTCGAGTGCCGGGTCGCCGTAGCGCTCCTTGTACGGGGTGACCTCGGCGTTCCGGTAGCCCCCGTCTGCGGTGATGAGCAGTTCCGCGTCGAGTTCGGCGATTCGGTCCGAGAGGGTCTTGTCGCTGAACCCGCCAAACACCGGCGTGTAGATGAGTCCCAGGCGCTTGCACGCCTCCGCGTAGTAGATCTGCTCCATCACGTTTGGCATGTTGAACGCCACGCGGTCGCCTTTCTCCAGACCGAGATTCCGGAGTGTCTGTGCGCGAACGACTACCTCGTACAACAGGCCCCGGCGACTGATAGACTCGGAGACAACAGGCCCACCACGGCCGTTGTTGGCCGACTGGTCCCAGCGGTCACCCTCGAACTGAAACGCCACCTCCTCGCCGTGGCCGGCGAGAACGTGGCGGTCGACCTCGTTGAAACAGGCGTTTGTCTCGCCGCCGACGAACCAGCGGTACAGCGGTGGGTCCGAGTCGTCGAGGGCCGTCTCCCACGGGTCCGCCTCCGCCGACCGGTCGAGTGTCGTCGGTCCACACTGTGTGTCAAAGCCCTGCCACTCGCCGTCGGTGACCGTCGCCCAGGTCTCGGCGTCGTCGTGGTACCAGTGAATCTGCTCCTTTGCGATATCACCGTGGAACTGTCCGGGGTCCGTTCGCGCCTGCTCGCGCATCCGTTCCCAGTCTGTGTTCTCACGGATTGGATTCGACCGCGCCGGTTCGGGGGCACGGACGAGGTTGTGCTGCTCAGACATAGAGAGTTTCGTGTAGGGACTGCAACTGCTCCCACATAAAAATAATCATAACATATCGTGGTGTTGCGAGGGGTTGTCAATCTAATGTCCTAGAACAATATTACCATCGGAGAACACTATATTTAATACACACCACAGTAACCAGTGATATATGAGTTCTGGGACACCCCAGACCGAAAGCGTCGCACCGGAAGAGGTCGTTACAGATTGTATCAGTCGGGCGCGCACTGCGATGGCTGAGATTTCTGAGTACGACCAGTCACAGGCCGACGAACTGGCCCGCGCTGTCGGATGGGCCGTCTACGAGGAGTCTCGCTGTCAGGAGATGTCGGAGACCGCCGTAGAGACGACTGGCCTGGGGGACGTCGAAGACAAGTTCGCAAAGAAACGCCGGAAAATCCCCGGAGCGCTCGACGGAATGTTGGGCGAACAGACGGTGGGAGTCGTCGACGTCGACGAGGAACAGAACCTCGTCGAAATCGGCAAACCGGTGGGGGTCATCGGCGCGGTTGTTCCGTCGACGAACCCCGGAGCGACACCGACACTGCTCTCGATGATGGCTGTCAAGAGCAAAAACGCCATCATCCTCTCGCCGTCGCCACGCGGGTTGGAGGTGTGTGAGATGGTCGTCGACTACATCCACGACCAACTCGAGAGCGTCGGCGCACCCACCGACCTCGTTCAGATGCTCCCGACCCCGGTGACGAAAGAAAAGACCTACGAGTTGATGGACCGGGTCGACGTGCTCCAGGTCACCGGGTCGGCGGACAACGTCAGAGCGGGACAGGAGTGTGGGACACCCAACTACTGTGTCGGAAAGGGGAATCCGGTCGGCATCGTCGACGAGACCGCAGACGTCACCGCGGCGGCCGAGCGAATCGCCACGAGCAAGTCCTTCGACAACTCGACGAGTTGTTCGAGCGAGGGGAACATCGCGGTCGTCGAGGCGGTGTACGAGGAGACGATAGACGCCCTCGAGACGGCCGGTGGCTACATGTGCAACGAGGCACAGCGCCGGAAACTCGAGGAGTTGCTCTTTCCCGACGGTCACGGCTCGCTCAACAGCCAGGCACTGGCGACCCCGCCCGCGGAGTTGACGTCGATGGCGGGCATAGACGACCCCGAGGCCGCCGCGGCCGACTTCCTGATGGTCCGGGGTCGGGGGACCGGCGAGGAGCACCCGCTGTCGGGCGAGAAAATAACGCCCGTACTCGACGTCTTCGAGGTGGCCGACATCGACGAGGCCGTCGAGTTGACGGCGGAGATTCTCGAGTACGAGGGCGCCGGCCACTCGGCGAGTCTGCACACGACCGACGACGAGCGCGCGGTCGAAGTGGGCAAGCAACTCGACGTTGCGCGGTTCCTCGTCAACCAGATTCACTCCTTCAGCAACGGCGGACGGTTCGACAACGGGCTGGGCTCCACGCTCTCGGAGGGCGGTGGCACCTGGGGTGGCAACCAGTTGGACGAGAACGTCACCTACGAGCAGTTCTACCAGACCACCACCGTCACCCGACCGATTCCCGACGCGACCGAACCCGACGCCGAAGAGATATTCGCGCCCTACATGGAGCAGCAATGACGACACAGCAGTTCGTCGCACCCGAACAGGTCGTCGTCGGCCGCGGCGCCGTCGAGGAGGTTGGCGACCGACTGTCCGGTCGGGGGACGAGCGCGCTCGTCGTTGCGACGTCTGGGGTGTTTGGCCGGTACGGCGACCGCGTGCTCGACAGCCTGCAGGCGGCGGGTATCGACACGACAGTGTACGACGAGGTCCGCCCGGACCCGACGGTCGACAACGTCGAGCAGGCAACGGCGGCCTACCGCGAGGGTGACTGCGACTGTCTGGTCGCGCTGGGTGGTGGCTCGCCAATCGACACGGCAAAGGCGGTGGGCGTGGTCGCGGCGAACGGCGGCGAAATCCGGGAGTACGCCGTCGACCGGGCCGGCTACGAGGGCGTCCCGAGACCGGCCCCGCCGCTGTGTGCCGTTCCGACGACGGCCGGCACCGGTAGCGAGGCGACGCGCTCGATTGTGATCACCGACGAGTCGACGGCGACGAAGTTCCTGGTCGTCTCGACGGAGGTGATGCCGGCTATCGCGGTCGAAGACCCGACGCTCGTCAGCAGTCTCCCGCAGAGCCACACCGCCTTTACCGGTATCGACGCACTCACCCACGCAATCGAGGCGTACGTCTCGGTCAACGCCTGGCCGATGTCGGACACGCTGGCCCGGTCTGCAATCGAGCGCATCGGTCGCTGGCTCCCGGCGTCGTGGGCCAACGGCGACGACCTCGAAGCCAGGGAGGAGATGTTGCTCGGCCAACTACAGGCCGGGCAGGCCTTTACCAACTCGTCGGTCGCACTCGTCCACGGGATGGCCCGGCCGTTTGGCGCACAGCTTCACGTTCCACACGGTCTCGCGAACGGGGTGTTGTTGCCGTACGTGATGGAGTTCTCGCTACCCGGCGCACGGGAGCGGTACGCCGACATCGGACGACTGCTCGGCGCGGCCGACGACGAGACACCGGACAGGGCCGCCGCCGAGGCGGCCGTCACGGCCGTTCGGCAGCGGTGCTCTGAAATCAAACTGTACGACTCCCTCGAACAGTTCGGCGACGTTCCCTCGCGGGACGCGTACGTCGGCGTCGTAGAGGAGATGGCCGAGGACGCAATCGCGTCCGGGTCGCCCGACAACAACCCCCGGAAGCCGACCGCCAGGGAAATCGAGCAGCTGTACGTCACGGTGTACGACGATATCCTCGGTGAGTACGCGTGACCGCCACGGCAAAGCGTTCGAGACACCACCAGTTGAGGCCACGATGACACGAGACCGCGACACGACCGACAGCACGGCCGTTCTCGAGGGAGCAACAGACGGTACCAGCAGGTCGCTGGCGGCCGGCGACACGACGGTACGGGTGAAAGTGCCCGACGACGCCTCCGACGCAGAGGCCGACGCGATTGCGACGGCCGTTCGTGAACACCTCGTCGCGACGGGTCGTCTCTCCGACAGTGACAAGACGGCAGAGACCAGTCGATGGATTAACGCCCACCGGCTACAGGGAATCGAACCCGAGGCGCGGGCGCTACTCGACAACACCGACGCAGACCCGTGGGTCGCCGCGAGTCGGGCGACCCAGCGGTGGTGACGCCGGGTCGACACCACCCAGTCGACGTGACCAAACGAATCAGCACAACACGGAACGAGTATGAACGAAGACTTGACTCCCGAGGGATGGACGATGGACGAACAGGAGTACGACGAACTCCAACAGCGGCGCGAGGCGTCGCTGCGCGGAGGTGGAGAGGAGCGAATCGACAAACAACACGAAAAGGGGAAACTCACTGCCCGCGAGCGACTCGACTACTTTCTCGACGAGGAGAGTTTCCGGGAAGTCGGGACGCTCGCCGAACACCAGCGCTCCGAGTTCGACCTCGCCGACAACAGGGTACCAGGTGACGCCGTCGTCACGGGGTACGGTGAGGTCGACGGGGGGAAGGTGGCCGTCTACGCGCTGGATTTCACCGTACTCGGCGGGTCGGTCGGGTCACTCGTCGCGGACAAGGTCTGTGAGGTGATGGAGACGGCAATCGAGAACGGAATGCCGATTGTCGGACTGTGGGACTCCGGCGGTGCGCGTATCCAGGAGGGCGTGGGCGCGCTGGCCGCGTTCGCTCGAATCTTCCAGCAGAACATCCGTGCCTCGGGTGTGGTTCCACAGATTTCAGTGATAATGGGTCCCTGTGCGGGCGGCGCGACGTACTCGCCGGCACTCACCGACTTCACCATGATGGTGAACGGAACCTCACACATGATGATAACCGGACCGGACGTCATCGACACGGTGACCGGTGAGCAGGTCACGAAGGAGGAACTCGGCGGTGCACAGGTTCACGCGTCCCGCAGCGGTGTCGCCCACGCCGTTGGCGACACCGAGCGACAGGCACTCGACGAGGTTCGGGAGTTGCTCTCGTATCTCCCGCCCAACCACCTGGCCGACCCGCCCACGACTCGCACCCGCGACGACCCCGACCGCTCGACGGAGCGACTCACCGACGTCGTGCCCAGCGAACCGCGCCAGTCTTACGACGTGCGGAACGTAATCGACGAACTCGTCGACGCCGACACGTTCTTCGAGGTTCACGAGCAGTTCGCCCGGAATCTCGTCGTCGGTTTCGGCAATCTCGGCGGCAGCGCGGTCGGTATCGTCGCCAACCAGCCAAGCGTCAACGCCGGCACACTCGATATCGAGGCCAGTCAGAAGGGAGCGCGGTTCGTCCGGAGTTGTGACGCGTTCAATCTCCCGATTCTCACCCTGGTCGACGTCCCGGGGTTCATGCCCGGCACGAACCAGGAACACAACGGAATCATCCGTCACGGGGCGAAACTCATCTACGCCTACGGCGAGGCGACAGTGCCGCTGCTGACGGTCATCACCCGGAAGGCCTACGGCGGCAGTTACATCGTGATGGGGTCGAAGTACCTCGGGTCGGATATCAACTACGCCTGGCCCGAGGCCGAGATGGCCGTGATGGGACCACGGGGCGCAGTGAACATCCTCTACCGGGACGAACTGGCGGAGGCGTCGGACCCGGACGCGCTCCGGGAGGAACTGCTCGAACAGTACCGCGAGGAGTTCGCGAACCCCTACCGGCCGGCCGAACAGGGGTACATCGACGACATCATCCACCCGGCCGAAACCCGCAAGCGCCTGGTCGGTGACCTCGATATGTTCAAACGCAAGAACGAACAGACCATCCCGAAGACCCACGGCAACGTCCCACTCTGAACTCTCGCCTAAATTCCGGTCGCCGTCGTCTACACTACACCCGTGGACCCGACTCTCTCCGTCGCTGGTACTAGTTCTGTATCCGCCCGTTCTCCCGTGAGACACAGAGAACTGTCCGGAACCGACGGGCAGGCGTGGCCGTGGGTTCGGCGAGATACCCCCGTCTCTCGCCGCGAGAGGTCCACCGTGGCCAGTTCCGCAAAGCGAGCCCGCTGTGTTTATCCCGGAGTGACCCGGGGACTGTCTCCTCCCCAGTTCGGTGGGAGTGGGCAGAGAGGGGCTGAACCGGGCACTTTGCGTCAGAAAGTGAAATGAGCGACAAAGTTTTTCAATCTGCGAATAGAAACCTCCGGTAACGATGAGTCGGGAGACAGAGCGTTCCGTGGACGCGCCGGGTATCGCCGGGGGAGTTCCGTGGCACAGACAGACAAAGGCGTTCGCGCTACGGAACCTTCGGGCGACACTGCGGACGAAAGCAACGATTATCTGGGGGTTCGGGTTCCCGGCGTTCTGGTACGTGCTGTCGAGTGTGCTCTTTCTGCCCGACGCCGAGAGCGTCGGGGGACCGGCCGTTCTCGCCGATATAAAGGGTGCGACGGCCGTCTCGCTGGGACTGTTCGGCGTGTTGACGGTGACTCTCGTCGCGTTCGCCGGTGGCCTCAGCAGCGACCTGACGGAGAAACGCTACAGGAAACTCCGGTCACTGCCCGTCTCGCCGACCGCGGACTTCGCCGGTCGGTTTCTGGCGGGCGTCGTCGTGGCCGCTGTCTCGTATCTGCTCGTCGTTCTGGTCGGGTTACTCGACGGCGCGGAGTACGCACTGCGGGGGCCAGGGTCGGTCCCGGTCGTCGTCTGTTCGTTCGTGTTGTTCGCGGCCGTCGGTGTCTCGGTTGCCGTTGCCGTGACGTGGGTGGTCAGTGACCCGGAGGTGGTCGTTGGAATCACGAACGCGATACTGCTGGTCAGTTTCTTTCTGACCGGCTACAACGGCACCAATCCGGGCTTTCTGCCGGAGTCGAGTCGACAACTCGTGAACGTCGTCCCGAACTCGCTGGCCTCGCGCCTCCAGATGTGGCACCTGACAGAGGCCGGCGGGAGCGGTGCCACCCAGGGGGGTGTAGCCCCGCCGTCGTTGCCGGCCGGCGTCGAGTACGTCGCGTTGCTGGCGGGTTGGGCGGTGGTCTGTGGCGCTTTCGCGTCGTATCTGATGTCTCGTGGCATCTACAGCGGCGAGGGAGGTGAGTGAGCGTGTCGACAGGGTCAGCGGTCCGTGTCCGGGACCTGCGGAAGGGGTTCGGTGACGGGCCGGTCCTCGACGGTCTCGACTTCGAGGTTCCCGGGGGGGAGATTACGGTTCTGATGGGGCCAAACGGTGTCGGAAAGAGTATTCTGCTGTCCTGCATCGCGGGTGGACTCTACCCGGACGGAGGAGAGATTACGGTCTTCGGGAGAGCCCCCGAGAACGCGAGCGGAGCGATGAGCTTCATGCTGCAGGACGCCATGCTCGTCGACGAACTGACCGGTCGGGAGAACGTCGCCTTCTTCCAGGACCTCCACGCCGGGGCAACCGGAGGCTGGCAGCAGATTCTGGAGCGACTCTCCTTCGATTCGAGCGCGCTGGAGCGCGAGGTGAACGACTACTCCGGCGGGATGAAGCGGAAACTCGAACTCGCCATCACCCTGAGCGCCGACGTCCGGTTGTCTCTGCTCGACGAACCCACCGCGGCACTGGACGTGACCACCGTCGAGACACTCCACGCGATGCTCTCGGAGCGACGAGAGGCGGGTGAGACGGTTCTGCTGTCGAGCCACCTGCCGGCAGACGCCGGCCTCGCCGACCGGGTCGTCTTTCTGACCGGGTCGGGACTCGTCGCCGAGGGTCCCCCGGCCGAGTTGCTCGAGGAAGTTCCGCCCGTCGTCCACGCCGAGGGGGCAGCAGGCGACGTCGGCGGGTTCGTCCGCGGGGAACGACTCTTCGAGAGCGACGTGGGCCGGCGCGGGTTCCTCCGTGCGGGTGTCGGTGCAGAGACCGTGACCAACAACACCGGCGAACGGGGCGGACGTGTCGAGGTGCGAGAGCCGACACACGTCGACCTGTTCAACTTCTACGTCCACGTGGCAGGCGATGGCCATGCGTGAGGAGAACGACGACCGGGCCATAGACGGCGGAAACAGACGGGTCGCCGGGGGTGACGGCGAGGGCGAACACCAGGAGATCGACCCCGAGCGTCTCCGGGCAGAGGTCGCCCAGATAAAAGACGCGATGGGACTGGAGGAACGGTACCCGAGTCGGTTCACGCTCTGGCCGGTGTTCGGTGTCTGTGTCCTGCTGGCGTCACTCGGTTCGCAGGTAATCGCCCTCGAGGAGTTGTCCCCGCTGTTGCACCCCGCAGTCTGGTTCGTGTCGGTCGGTGCCGGCGGCCTCTACCAGTGGTGGAGTCGGCCCGAGACAGACGGCGGTTCGCGCCGCTCCAGTCAGGCCAAGCCACGCCTCTGGGTCCAGTTCGGAGCGGTGTTGGCGGTGTACGTCGTCGTCGTGGTCACCATCGGCTCGGTCACAGACGTCCAGTCGGGTGCACTGGAGAGTTTGATATTCAGCCGCAGTGTCGCGCTCGTGGGTGTCGCGTATCTGGTGCTCGGCGAGTCACTGCGGGCGTACTACATCCGTCGGCGCGACCGGTGGGCGTTCTACGTCGGCGGTGCCTGGATGGTCCTGCTCGCGGCCGTCATCCCGGGTGTCGAGAGCCTGGAGACGTGGGGGTACGCGGTCTTCGGGATTCTTTATTTCGTCCACGCCGTAGCCTCCTACGTCGCCCTCTCGTCGTGACAATGGAGTTCAACAAACTCGTCCACCAGCCGACACGTCTGCGGATTTTCTCTCACCTCTACCGGCACGGCGAGACCGAGTTCACCGGACTCGTCGACGAACTCGACGTGACCGAGGGCAACCTCTCGAGTCACCTCCAGAGGATGGAGGGCCAACAGGCCGTCGTCGTCGAGAAGGAGTTCGTCGACCGCAAACCACGGACGACCTACCGGTTGACCGAGGAGGGCCGCGAACTGTTCGAAGACCACGTCGAAACCCTCGAATCACTCATCGACGACGTGGAGTGACGAGTTCCGCCGGGACGACCCGGCCGGACGTCACGGGGGTCGACACGCTCTCGCCGGAACCGGCAGACGACCCGTTCGGGGCAGTTCACTCGAGTTGATGGTAGTCCAGTTCGTGTTCGGCGTCGACAGCCTCCTGGACCGCCGGACTCGGGTCGTCGACGGGGCGTGTCGTCGCGACGAGACTACCCAGAGTGCCACGCTCGAAGAGGAGGTTGCGCTGCCACGCGGGGTCTGTCTCCGTCGCGTCCGTGCGGTAGTGCGCGCCACGGGACTCGTCACGCCGGCGCGCACCGCGGAGAACCGTCTCCGCGACGGTGAGCGCGAATCCGATGCGCACCGCGAACTCGAAGTCACGACCGGTTCGCGCCCCGGTATCGAGGTCCTGCACCCGGTCCCGGATGCGGTCCAGTTCGTCGAGACCGGCCGACAGCGTCGTCTCCTCGCGGAGCAACGCGGCGTGGTCCCACATCGTCTCCCGGAGGTCGTCGAACACCGACTCCGGGTCGTGGCTCCCGTCGCGGTTCGTCAGGGCCCGGAGGTCGGCAAAGTGCTGTCGTGCGCGACGACGGAGCGAGGGCGTGGCCGCTCGGGCACCGTCGACCCGGTCCGCGACCGTCGCGCCGGCGATGCGGCCGTACGCGAGTGTCTCGGCCAGTGAGTTCCCGCCGAGTCGGTTCGCGCCGTGGACCCCGGCCATGGTCTCGCCGATGGCGAACAGACCGTCGACATCTGTCTCGCCGTTCTCGTCGACGACGACACCGCCCATGCCGTAGTGCGAGGTCGGCGCAACTTCGACCGGTTCCTCGGCGAGATTCACACCCAGCGAGTCGAATCGCTCGTACATCCGCGGGAGTCGGTCGCGGACGAACGACTCCTCGCGGTGTGAGATGTCGAGCCAGACGCCGCCGTTCTCGGTGCCACGACCCTCGCGAATCTCCTGTGCGATGGCACGGGCGACGACGTCGCGGGCGTCTAACTCCATCTGCTTGGGAGAGTACCGCTCCATGAACCGCTCGCCGTCGGCGTTGAACAGTCGTCCGCCCTCGCCGCGGACGGCCTCGGTCACGAGTCGACCGGCGTACGGTTCCCAGTCCGGGTCGCCGTCGTCGACGGCCATTCCCGTCGGGTGGAACTGCACGAACTCCATATCCATGACACGGGCACCGGCCCCGACCGCGAGTGCCGGCCCGTCGCCGGTGTTCTCGTTGTCTCGCGAGGAGTGACGGGAGTAGAGACCGGCGTAACCGCCGGCAGCGAGAACGACCGTCGCGGCGTCGAACAACAGGAAGTCGCCGGTGTCCTGGTCGTATCCGGCGGCACCGGCGACTGCGTCGCTCTCGCTGTCGGTGAGCAGTCGCGTCACCATGACGTGGTCTCTGTACGGGATATCGAGCGCCGAGGCCCGGTCGATGAGTGTCTCTAGCAGCGACTCACCCGTGTGGTCGCCGGCGAAGGCGGTGCGGCGGAACGACTGTGCGCCAAAGTACCGCTGGTCGATTTCGCCGTCGTCCGTTCGTGAGAACGGCATTCCCCACGCGTCGAGTTCCCGCAGTCGGTCGGGCATCTCCTCGGCGACCCGCTGGACTTTCGTCGGGTCGTTTATGAAGTGTCCCTCGTCGAGTGTATCGGCCGCGTGGATGGTCCAGTCGTCCTCGGGGTCGTGGGTGCCAAGCGCACCGTTGACTCCGCCCCGGGCCCACGTCGTGTGGGCGTCACCGTGTGACCGCTTGCCAATCACCAGCACGTCGTCCGGGTCGACACCGTTCTCGACGGCGGCGATGGAGGCGCGAACACCTGCCGCGCCCGCGCCGACGACCAACACCTCCGGTGACACCGATTCGTACTCGATATCGCTCGCCACGGAACCGCTCGTTTGGTGGCTCATTCCTACTCCAATATACGTGATAAACCGTGATAAACCGCCGTCGGTAGTGGCGGAACTGACCCAATCACCCACAGAGTTAAGTCGACGGACTGAACGCCCGAGCGGACGGTTACGCGGGGATACGCCCCGGTTGGACGGGCGTCGTCTCGTCGCGAGAACGGGTCGACGAGTCGGTCACCGTCTCACCCCGGAACTCAGTGCCAGCGCGACCGACCCCTGCAGAACCCGACCCGGTGTGTGGTGTCGATACCACGGTCGAAGTGCGCGTACTGGGGTGTCGGGTCACTCACGCGACACCGGTTTGCGAGCACGGCAGAACCCGGGTTACTCCTCATCGATACGCCCGTGCCGTGCGTCGATATCGTCGAGTCGGTCGAGGGTCTTGCGAATCGACGCCCGAATCGCGTCGCTCCGGTTGACGAACTTCTTGTCCGTCCCAACGTGCTCGTCGAGGTCGTCCATCAGTTCGTCCGGTACTTCGACGGTTACCTTCGGCATATCGTACCCGAGTCTTGCCACAGACTTATTCCTTCCTCCAGGGTGCCGGACGCCGAATACACAAGAGGGCACACAGACTCCGCCCGAGGAGCAGTGTTAAGTGCGTGCCGCGACACTCAAGATGTATGTCGCGGGGAATATCACAGACCGACGACTCGGAGGGCACGCTCGCGGAGGCCGGCGAACGCACCCTGCGAATCGGTGCGGACAGGCCGATTCGCATCTGTACTGGACACCGGATACAGCACCACGACGGCGCCTGCTCGCGCCCGCACGGCCACAACTTCGAGATTTCCGTCGAAGTAGTCGGCACGCTCACCGAGGAGGGGTGGGTCGTCGACAAGGGCGCCGTGACCGACATTATCGACGAGTGGGACCACCGGTTCATTCTCGAAGCCGGCGACCCGCTCATCGAGGGGTTCGAAACCGCTGGCGACGGCGACGCGCTGGTCGTCATCGACGAGCCACCCACCTCCGAGGTGCTGTCGGTCCTGCTCGAACGGCGCCTCCTCGATGAGTTGCCCGACACCGTCTCCGAGGTATCCGCCACCGTCCGCGAGACTGGCGAACTCTGTGCCACGAACTGATGCCGGTCGCACGTGACGTCTCTGATATCGGGTCGGAGACCCCGCCCGACGCCGCCGCGCTGCCGGTCAACGAGTTGTTTTGCTCGCTCCAAGGCGAGGGTAAACTCGCCGGCGTCCCCTCCGTGTTCGTCCGCACCTCCGGGTGCAATCTCCGCTGTTGGTTCTGTGACTCCTACCACACCTCCTGGGAACCCACGGGCGCGTGGCTCTCGGTCGATGACCTCCTCGACAGAATCGACGAGTTCGACGCCGACCACGTGGTGCTGACCGGCGGCGAACCGATGCTCCACGAGGAGAGTGTCACGCTACTGGACCAACTGGGCGAGAGGGGCTATCACACGACCGTCGAGACCAACGGAACCATCCACCGCGACGCCGCAATCGACCTCGCGAGTATTAGCCCCAAACTCGCCAGTTCGACGCCGACGCCCGAGCGAGACCCAAAGGGCGACGGCGAGTGGGCCGACCGCCACGAGGACCACCGGGTGGACATCGACGCGCTCTCGGAACTGGTCGAGGACTACGAGAGCCAGTTGAAGTTCGTCGTCACCGGCCGCGAGGACATGGACGAGATTGTTGACCTCGTGGAGCGTGTCCGTGACCACACCGCGACGACCGTCCACGACGCCGACGTGTTGCTCATGCCCGAGGGGGTGACCCGAACGGAACTCGACGAGCGACGCACGGAAGTCGCCGAACTGGCACGGGAGTACGGCTACCGGTACACGCCACGGCTCCACGTCGACATCTGGAACGACGCGCCGGGGACGTAACCACACGACGACAGAGAGAGTGAGAGTACACATCCATGACTGACGACAAGCGAGCAGTGATTCTGGTATCGGGCGGGATGGACAGCGCAACGGCCGTCTACGAGGCGATGGAGCGGGGCTACGACCCATACTTCCTGCACACCTCCTACGGACAGGAGACCGAGGACCGCGAGTACGAGTGCGCGAGCGCGCTCGCCGAGGAAGTCGACGCGCCGGATTTCCTGCACGTCGCGACAGAACACCTCGCAACGATTGGCGCCTCGAGTCTCACCGACGACGAAATCGAAGTCGAGGAGGCCGCGCCGGACAGCGACGAGATTCCAGCCTCGTACGTTCCCTTCCGGAACGCGAATCTACTCTCGATGGCCGTCTCCTACGCCGAGGCCAACGACTGCGAGGCGGTGTTCATCGGCGCACACTCCGAGGACTTCTCTGGGTATCCCGACTGCCGGCCAGCGTTTTTCGAGGCATTTCAGGGCGTAATCGACGCGGGCACGAAACCAGAGACGAGTATCGAACTGGTTGCGCCGTTCGTCGAGTGGTCGAAAACCGATATCGTGGAGCGCGGACTAGAACTTGATGTCCCGTACGAGTTGACGTGGAGTTGCTACCAGAACGAGACGCCTGCCTGCGGGAACTGTGACGCCTGTGCGTTCCGCCTCGAGGCGTTCCAGAGTGTCGACGTTCGTGACCCGATTTCCTACGCCAAACGCCCCTCGTACGCCGAGAGAGGGTAGTTGTGGTGTCGGGGCGGTTGCGACACGCACTCCTCTCGACCCCGGGGGTTCCCGTCGGCGGGGTCGGGAGGTGAGTGGTCGTGTCGGTGGCGGCCGTCACTGCGTTCGCTACCCGCCCAGGCGGCGGTCCGGTGCAGAGGGCGCCGAGTAGCGCGAGCGCACACGAGACCAGGTGGTATCGTCGTAGGGTGCTGTGGAGACGACGTAGCGGCCCGACACCGGAGGCTGTGTCGGTCCGTCGTGACCGTCGGATTCACACGGCGTGACTTCGCAGGGGGTTTGACTGTCCGAGACGTACGCTACGTATGGAAGAACTTCGAGAGGAAGTCGCGGAGCACAGAACCCCGGAGGCGGAGATCGAACCGCTTCTGGTGAACAGATGGTCACCGAGAGCGATGACGGGCGACTCACTCGACGAGGAGCAGTACATGGCGCTGTTCGAGGCGGCGCGGTGGGCGCCGTCCTCGTACAACAACCAGCACTGGCGCTTCGTGTACGCGACGCGAGAGGACGAGGAGTACGAGCAGTTTGCCGACCTGCTTGGCGAGGCCAACCGTGAGTGGGCCGAGAACGCGGCGGTACTGGTCACGCTGGTGTCGAAAGAGACATTCGACCACAACGGAGAACCCGCCCGCACCCACTCGTTCGACACGGGCGCGGCGTGGCAGAATCTCGCGCTCGAGGCCTCGCGGCGCGAACTCGTCGCACACGCGATGCAGGGGTTCGACTACGAGGCCGCGGCGGAGCAACTCGACGTCCCGGAGGAGTTCACCGTCGAGTGTATGGTCGCAATCGGCGAACGCGCTCCCGCAGAGACGCTCCCCGAGGACCTGCAGGAGCGCGAGTTTCCAAAGGGGCGAAAGCCGACCGAGGAGATACTCCGCCACGGTGGATTCGCCGACTGAACGACCAGACCGGGAGTTCCCGGCGCCTGCAACTGTTCGTCCCGCGACCCGGGTACGCCCGACAGTCTGGACGCTCGCAGTCGAGAGCACGGCTCTGCTCACCTCCTCGGGAGTCTCCGGTTGGTCGGTGTCGGTGCGCTCCCGACGGGGAGTCGTGCGTGGACACCCGGGGCGGGAGTTCGAATCTCCGCCAGGGCAGATGTCTGACCGTCTCGTGAGTCTCTGGTCACGACAGTCGAGAGGAGAGCACTCACTCGAAACCGGCGTCGGCGGGTTCGATGCGGCAGACGAAGTAGTACACCACGACGAGAGTCAACAAGAGAACACCGAGTGCGCCTGCTGCTGCCAGCGTCTCCTGGCCGGAGTCGAACTGGTCGGCCTGGAAACTGATGACCTCGCGGGCGATAGCGACCATGGCCGCACCGACGACAATCCGGATAACCGGTTCCTCGCGCACGTACGCGAGCAGCGTCCGGTGGACCTCCACGATAATCAACAACAGTAGGATCGTATCCAGAAGCGAGACGACTTCGATTGGTTCGGTGAAATCACCGGTCACAATCAGGTCGTACAGACCAAGCAACAGATCGACCACCCCGATCAGGAACAGGCCGAGCAGAAAGTACGTCGCCCCCAAGACCAGCCACTTCATGAGGTCTTTCGACGGCTCGGTGAGTTCGAGTAAGTCGATTTGCACGTAATCACATAATCTGACGACGCGTATAAAAACATGTGTACAATGCTTCCCCCACCGACCGGCGGCGGCCACTCCACCGAACGTATCACACGAGTTGTACCGTCCTGGGTCCCGTCGAGGACTGTCTCCTGTCCCGACCCGCGGGTGTGCCGTCTCCGCGCTCGCGGTGAACCGCTCTGCCGGTGTCTGTCCGGTCGGGGTGTGATACTGGTTCGACCCGCCGCCCGGAACTGCTGGTGTGGCAGAGTCCGGTCACCCCGGCTGTGTGTTCTGTGAAATCGCTGCCGGGGGGGCAGAGCGCAGAGGTGATAGTCGAGCCGGAGGGTGACGTCTGTATCGCCGAGAGGTATCCGGTCAAAGCGGGTACGCGCTGGTTCCCCAGAGTCCACAGACAGTGCCTGCAGTCGGCCGACTGGAATCGGCTCCACTCGTTTCTCCGGGAGGCGACTGTGGCAGTGAGAGAGCGGTGTGAGCCCGACGGCACGAACGTAGATATAAACAACGGACCGGCGGCCGGACAGACCGTCCCACACCTCCACTGGCACAGCACCCCCCGGTACGAGGGTGACGTCACCGACCCGACAGGCGGGGTCCGGGGCGTCATCCCCGAGGAACGGACCTACGACTGAGCGCGGTGTCCAGACGCCGCGGTCTTTGGCCACTCGACCGGCAGGTTGTGGGTCAGCGCAGTGCCGGATACAGTATCAACAGCATAACACCGAAGACAACGGCGAGATAGAGGTAGAGCGCGACGAGGTGCAGAAGAGAGATTCGTCTCATTCCGGGTTCCACAGTGTGTCGGGTCGGTTCCGGTCGTTGCAGGTCCATCTGCGCATACACCCCACAGCGGCGCCGGCGGTAACCCACCCACGGCTATGCGTATCGAGACGTGCGCGGAGACACCGATGAGGATGGGCCGGGCCGATACGCCGGGTCAGAGAAACAGTTCCGAGAGCAGGTTTCGCTCGGCCCCGCGGACGTGCTGGCTGAACGTCGACTGCGCGATGCCGACCTCGGCGGCGACGGCCTCCGCACTGGTAGCCCGGGGCCAGTCGAAGTATCCCGAGTGAAACGCCGTCCGAAGGACTTCGCGTTGCCGGTCAGTCAGGTGTGTCTCCAGGTTCGTGGCAGGCAGTGAGTCCGACTGACTGTCGACCGGCCGGTCGTGTTTCGCCACCAGTTCGATGCCGTCGAGACGGCCGGTGACGGTCTCGACGTACTCCCGGACGTCCCGGTTGTGCGGGAGGTCGACTGTCAGTGTAAACTGTTCCTCTCCGGAGCGGATGTCGAGTTGCTGTAACGCGGCACCGTGTTCGGCCAGTGCTCTGACGGGCGAGTCGGCCCCGAGAGCAACGACGCACGTGAGGTCGCCCTCGGCACGGAGGACCGACACGTCGGTCTCTGCCTCGACTTGCGCGGCGAGGCTGTCGATATCGTCTCCGGAGTCGACCGACAGTGTGACGAACACCACGCAGGTGCCGTCGCTCTGGACGGAGACATCCACTGCAGTCAGCGGGGCACCGACCACCCTCGCCAGCCGTGACAGCGTGGCCCCCGAGTCGACCTGGAACCGGAGGCTGGTGGCCCCGCCCGACAGCAGTGCGTTCCGCTGCCGGAGCGAACCGATTGCGTACCCGATTGTCACCCCGAGTTCCTCCAGCGCGTCGACCTCCTCGGGGTCGATTGCCTGTGGTTGGTCGAGATGCACCTCCAGTGCACCGAACGACGTGGTGTCGTGGACGAACGGCACCGCGACGATGGTGTGTGTCCCCTGCGCTAGCCCCCGGTCGCGCCACCACGCCTCGTGGTCGAGACCGATGAGGTCCCGCACCGCGACCGCCGACCCGGTCTCGGCGGCCCGTCGCCCCGGTGTCGCGGGTCTTGCGTCGGCCGGGTGTGTCTCGTCTGTCACCGACGCCGCGGGCGGAACGTCCGAGAGATAGTCGTCGATATCTCCCACAGACGTGCGACAGACGGTCTGTTCTGTCGGGATGTCGATATCCGCGACCCAGGCACCGGTGACCGAGTCGAACTGGAGTAGCCGGTCACAGACCGCCGATTCGACCTCGGCCCGACTGTCTGCCCCGGCAACCGCCGGACTGATCGACCGGATGAGCCGGTTGGTCCGGTCGAGTCGAGAGAGCCGCTCGTTCTGTCGTCGCAGTTTCCGGTCCCGGTCCCGCAGGTCGCGGTTCCGGGCGAGTTGTTCGAGAGCCTGTTGCGTGTTCGCGGCCCAGGTCTGGGCCAGGTCGCGCATCGTCTGCGAGAGTGTCGCTTCCCCGGTCGTCGCGACGAGGAACACGCCCTGCTGTCCCAGCGGCACGAGCATCCAGTCGTCGAACGAGTCGTCGAGCCACTCGACGCGGCCGTGACGACCCCGGTATGTTTTCGCCCGCAGGCTGTCTGACTGCCGGGAGAAGACGGTCCACACCGGTCCAGACCCCCCGGAGAGTGTCGGCAACGTCGGCGCCGAGTCGTCTCCGGTCGTCTCGCTGGCCGCGGGAACGAGGTCACCGGTCCGGTCCTCCCGGAGGAACAACGCCGCGTACGGGAATCCGAGGTCGGCGGTCGCGGTTGCGACCGTCCGCTCGGCGACCGCATCGGCGCTCTCGGCGGCCATCACCTCTCGCGTCGACTGGTGGAGTCGCTCGAGGTGCTGCTCGTGGGTGTACCGCTCGGTGATGTCGTGGTAGTGCTCGATTCGCCCACCAGCGTATTTGCCGCTCTCGATTGGACCGCTCCAGTACTCGAGCCAGCGCTCTGGGTCGTCCGAGTCTCCGGGCACGCTGACGACGGCGTCGACTTCCTCGCCGTGGCTGTTCAGTCCCGCCCGGACCAGCGCGGCGAGCGAGTCTCCGTCGGCATCGATACGCGCGAACTGCTCCGTCGCGACCGTCTCGTAGGCCCGACCGCGGACGCCCGCACTGTCGAGTCCGAGCAACGTCTCGGTCGCCCTGTTCGCCCACAGGACCGTCCCGTCGGCGTCCACGACGACCATCGCCTCCCGGGACGTGTCGAGGACGTCGTCGGTGAGTGATTCGTACTGCCGTTCGCCCGCGCGCTCCGCGGCCGTCCGCTGGAGGTGTTCGACCGCGACGCGGAACCCGTCGTCGGGGAGTTCCGCCAGCACCGATTCGATATCGCTCTCGGCGTCCTCGATTCGGTTCGTGAGCGACTGGTACTCCTCGGTCGCCGCGAGTTCCTCGGTCTGTGTGACCGCTTCGAGCGTGTCGCGGCGTTCGACCAGCGAGAACAGTTCCTGGAGTTGCTCGTCGTACTCGGCGCGGGCGAGCATCTGCTCGACGGTTTCGTGGAGTGCCCCCCCGTCGACGGGTTTGCGGAGGTACGCGTCGAACTCCATCTGGATGATGTCGAGGTCCGGCGTCACGGCCGAAACCATGGCGACCCGGCAGTCCACGTCCGAGGCACGAATCTCCTCGAGCACCGTGCCCCCGGAGATGTCCGGCATCATCCGGTCGAGCAACACCACGTCGACCGTCTCGTCGAGCAGTTCGAGCGCCTCTGTTCCGTTGTATGCGGTGTCGACGCGGTAGGACTCCGAGAGACGCTCGCTGTAGAGGTCCGCGACACGCCGGTCGTCGTCGACCACGAGGACACCGACCGCCTTGGACTGGTCGGAACTCATCTCACACGCTCCGTGCCGGGGGCGCTCTCGACTGGCAGTCGCACCGACACCACCGTCCCGCCCGAGTCGGCCTCGACGGTGACGTCACCGCCGGCCTGCGTGGCGACGACCCGAACCATCCAGAGACCGAGTCCCTGGCCGTGTTCCAGCGGCGACTCCTCGCCGCTCTCGAGCACGTCGGCCTCCATCTCGGGGATACCGGGCCCGTCGTCTCGCACGTCGACCGCCAGCCAGCCCGCTTCTGGACGGGAGAGTTCGACGGAGACGGTCGGCGCTGTCGTCGACTTCGCGGCGTTTGTCACCAGTTCGGTGACGGCCTTCGAGAGGGTCGCCGGCACGCGAACAGAGTCGCCTGCGGAGACGTCGGCCGTGACCGTCGCGTCGGGATACGCCTCGGCGACGGCGCTCGTGGCGTCCGCGACGAGCGGACCGGCCTCCCGCGTGGACTGGTGTTCGCGCTGGGAGCGCAACAGTTGCCGAATCTCCCCGATTTTGTCGGTCATCGACTCCCACTTGTCGAGGGTCCGCTCGACTGGTTCGAACCGTTCGGCCCGCGTCTCGTGGTCGTCGGCCTCGACTATCATCTCGGTCCAGCCACGCATCTTCATCAGGTCGTTTCGCATGTTGTGACGCAGCACGCGCTGGAGCACCTCGAGGTGTCGCCGGTGCTGTTGCTGGCTGGTGATATCGCGTCCCTCGACGACCAGCAGCGTGACCGTCTCGTCCTCGTCGAAGACCGGCTTGACCGAGAAGTCGATGGTGCCGAGACCATCCGCGCCGTTGACCTCCGTCTCGTAGCGGACGAACTCGCCCGCCGCGGCCCGGTCGATTGCGTCACGAACGTCGGCGGCGACAGCCTCGTCGTGACTCCACCACGGTGCCTCGTCGAACCGTTCGCCGGTGATTACCTCTCGTCCGATGCCGCCGAACTCGAGGGCGGCGTCGTTTGCCTCGACGACTGTCCCGTCCGGTTCGAGCAGTCCGGTGAACTGGTAGGTCTGGTTGAAGATGCTCTCGAACCGGCGGGCGCGCTCCTTGCTCTCGGTCACGTCCCTGAGGTAGAGCAACATCCCCCCGATTGCCTCGTCGTCGAGGTTGTTCCGGCACTGCCCTTCGACGTTGAGCCAGTCGCCCTGGCCCGACCTGAACCGACACTCTGCCTGGAACGAACTCTCCGAGTCGTCGACGCCAGCGAAGAACGTCTCCATCGCCTGCTCCCGGCCGTCGGGGTGGAGGAAATCGAAGAGGTTCTCGCCGACGAGGTCGTCGGAGTCGTGGCCGAGCACGCGGTCGGCAGAGCCACTGGCGTAACTGATTGTCCCGTCGGTGTCGACGATGGTGACCACGTCGGTCGGCTCCTCGAGGAACCGTTCGGTGCGGCGCTGCTGGCGGCGGCGGTCGGTCATATCCCGGACGACCTTCGCGTAGCCACGGAACTCGCCGTCGTCGGTCTCCAGCGGGGCGTGCCGGACGTCGGCGTAGAACTCGGAGCCATCGGCGCGGACGCGCCACCCCTCGTGGCCGCTCTCGCCGGCGACACGGGCCTGTTCGAGCAGTCGCTCGGGGAGGTCTGACTCGCGCTCGGCCGGCGGGTGGAGCTTTGCCATCGACATGCCGAGGGCTGTCTCGGCGTCGTAGCCAAACAGGCGCTTGGCGCCCTCGTTCCACGTCTGGATGCCGCCGTCCGCGTCGACGACCAGGAACGCGTACTCGTCGACGCTCTCGGTCAGCAGGCGGAACCGCTCGCGCTCCCGGAACAGCTCTCGTTCCCGGCGGGCCTCCTCGGTGACGTCCTGTGCGAGGACGAGTCCGTAGACGTCGCCCGACCGCTGTTCGCCGGCCGGGACCGGTACGACGTGGACGCGGACGACCCGGTTGCCGAGTTCGACCCGGCGGTCGGTGCGCTCGCCGTCGAGCGCCGCACGGAACCGTGGGACGAGCTCGTCGCTGATGTCGGCGTCGGGAAACAGCGTTCCAGCCCCTCTCCCGGAGATGTCCGACGCCTCGAAGCCTAATTCCGAGAGGAGTTCGCCCGCCGCCAGCCTGTAGGTCAGGTCGCTGTCGAACGCGAGGACAGCCCCGTTGGGGATGTTCTCCGCGAGACTCCGGTAGCGGCGTCTGCTCGCCCGGAGCGACGTCTCCCGGTCGAGAGCGTCCAGGACGGCCGCGAGATTGCCCGTCAGCACCTCGACGAGTCGGCGCTGGCCGCTATCGAGCACGGTCGCATCGCGCGCCCCGACTGCGACGACGCCACGGTCGCCGACCGGGAAGTAGCCGACAGTCCCGACTGCGCTCCGGTCGACTCCGTCGTCGATGTCACTGGGGTCATGGTAGACGATGGGTTCACCCGCGTCGAGAGCGCTCCAGAGCGGGGACTGCGTCTGCTCGCGCGTGACCCGCTCCGGTGCGCCGACAGCCTCGACACCCGTTCCCGCGGCCATGACCAGCGCGTCGTCCACACGCTGGTAGAAACCCGCCACGGCCAGTCCGAGCGTGTCGTCGAACGCGTCGGCGCCCGCCTCGAACGCCTCTGCCGGCGTCTCCGCGTCGAGGAGACTGCGTGTCGCCCCGTGGAGTGATACCATCCGGCGCTCCTGGACCCGTTGCTCGGTGATGTCGGTCGTGACACCGGCCAGTCGGTCGACCGCGCCGGTCTCGTCCCGAATCGGACGGACTGTCGACCGGAGCCACCGGGTGCCGTCCTCGGGGTGCTCGACGCGGAAGACCTGCCGCTGGGCCCCGGTCATCTCGCCGTCTTGCTGTGTGGACATATCTACCTCGATGGCCGCCATGTCGTCGGGGTGGACGTGCCGTAGGAAGGACGCGGGGTCTTCGGCCAGCGTCTCTCCGTCGACGCCGTAGAGGTCTGCCGCGGCGCTGTTCACGTACAGCGTCTCCGAGTAGTCGGGTGGCACGAGGAAGAACGCGCTGGGCACTGCCTCCGCGAACTCCTCGAACCGGCTGGTGAGTCGCTCGAGTTCCCCCCGCTGGCGCTCGCGCTCGGTCACGTCCCGTCCGGAGAGCAACAGCGACGTCACCCTCCCGTCGGTGTCGGTCACGGGACGGACCGTGCCCGTGATGTGGTGTGTCTCGCCCCCGGGACCGGGGTGGGTCGCGCTGTACGTGACGTACTCGCCGTCGGCGGCGCGCGCGAGCCACTCCTGCAGGTCGCGCTGGAGTGTCTCTGAGTGTGCCCACCACGGCCCCTCCCAGAACGGTTCGCCGACGACGGCCTCGCGAGGTGCGTCGACGTACTCCATGGCTGTCTGGTTCGCATTCAGAAGCGTGCCGTCGGTGTCGACCAGTCCGACGAGCATCTCCGGGTCGTCGAACAACGACTCGAAGCGACGCTCGTTGCGCCGGCGCTCGCGCTCCTGGTGTTTCCGGTCCGTGATGTCCGTTCCCGTCGCCAGCACCCGGACCGGGTCGCCGTCCTCGTGGGATGGCACCGCCCGGGTGCCGACCCAAAGGCTGTCGCCGTCGGCGTCGCGCAGGCGGAACTCGCCGACCCACGGCTCGCCCGTCTCGAGCATCCGCTCCAGCCCCGACTGCACGCGCTCGCGGTCGTCGGGATGGACCGCCGCGCGAAACTCCGCCATCGAGTCGACGTCCCGGCCGACGATGTCGACGAGTGTCTCGTTCCACTCGACGGCGTCGGTCTGCAGGTCCCAGTCGGCGAGTCCCGTCTCTGTGCCCGAGAGCACCAGTTCGAGGCGCTCGCGCTCCTGACGCAACGCCTCGCGAGTGGTCTTCTGGTCGAGTTCGTAACTCATCCACTGCCGGAGCAGGTCGACGAACGAGCGCTCTGTCTCGGTGAACTCCCGCTCCCGTGGCTCTGTCGAGGCGAAACACAGCGTCCCGTACAGTTCTCCGCCGGCGGCGACCTCGCCGCCGATGTACGTATCCAGTCCAAAGAGGTCGTGAGCCGGGTCACCGTCCCATCCTGTCTCGGTGGCGGCGGTGAGCGTCATCAGTTCTTCGCTCTGAATCGTCTTCCGGCAGTATGAGTTCGGAAGCGGACACGACTCGCCGGGTTGGAGCAACTCGTGCGTGCCGTCTGCGTCGACGATGGTCTGTATTCCCGTTCCATCTGGGTCTGTCTCGATGCGCGTCAGGAACCCGTTTGGCTGGTCGAGATACTCTTTGCCGACGTCGAGCAGTCCGCTGACTTTCTCCTCGAAGGACCGTTCCGGGTCGGTCGTCACCTCGTAGGCCCGCTGGAGGGCGGTGACTGCCGCCTCGCGCGCACGCTCCATCTCGACGCGCTCTGTCTCGTCACGGACGGTACAGACGAGTCGCCCGTCGTCGATGGCCGTCAGCGAGAGTTCTGCCGGGAACGTGGAGCCGTCGGGCCGACTGCCGGTGACCATCCCCCGCCAGTGACCCTCGGCTTCGAGCACGGGGAACGCCTCGTGCTCCAGTCGGTCGATCTCCCGCTCGTCGTAGAGGTTCCGCCAGGTGCCCCCCAGCAACTGTTCCCGACTGTCGAAGCCGTACATCTCGACGTGTGTCTGGTCGACGTAGACGTACTCTCCGTCTTCGAGTACCGCGACGCCGTCTGCGGCCTCGTCGATTGCCTGCTCGAACGATTCGAGCCGTTGGCGCCGCTCCGCCCGGGCTGTGATATCTCGGAGGATTCCTGCAGTGCCGCGGAACTCGTCGTCGCCGGTCAGGGCGAGTCGGTTCTCGACGAGTCGCCGGTCGCCGCTGGCCGTCTCGAGTTCGAACTCGGCGGTCGTCGACCGCTCGTCTCCCTCGACCAGCCGCTGAATTTGCTCGCCGATTCGCTCGACATCCGCGTCGGCCATCCCGACACTCGGGCGTTCGCCGATGACCGCCTCGCCGTAGCCGAGGTCGCGTTTCGCCGCCTCGTTGACGAAGGTGAACCGTCCGTCCGCGTCCAGCGCGTACACCGGGTCGCCGACCGCCTCCAGAATCGTCTGGTACCGCTCCAGTTCCGTCAACCGGTGGTTGCGCTCGAGTTCTGACCCGACCCACTGTGCGACGAGTTCGACGAACTCCAGTTCGACCGGGCGGAACGCACTCGCGCGTGGCCTGCGACTCGAGAAGTTCACCGTCCCGTACACCGCTCCGTCGACGACGACCGGTGCTGCGATGTACGCGCTGACGGTTTCGACGGCCGGGTGGTCGTGGTAGTCGGTGGCCCTGGCGTCGGCAAACGCCAGTGGCGTGCTCGACCCCCTGTCGACGGTCACTTCGCACAGTGTCTCGCCGAGGTCGACGACCGTGCCCACCTCGTAGGTCCCTGTCGCGTCCACCACGGCCGCTATCTCGTACTCCGTCCCCTCGACCCGCGAGAGGATGCCCGTCTCGAGGTCGAGATGCTCTCGTCCCAGCGACAGCAGTCGGTCGACAGTCGCATCGAACTCGCGGTTGTCGGCACCGACCGTGAGTTCGTGGAATCGGCGGAGCATCTCGGCGTTGCTGTCGGCCACCGCCTGCCCCTCGATTCGGTCGAGCGCCGTTTCGAGCGCCGCCGCGATGCGCTCTGCGGTGCGCAGGTTCGCGTCGTCGAATCTCACTGACTCGGTTGCACCGAGACACAGCACCCGACTGTGACCGACCGGCAGGACTGCCTCGGTCTCGACCGAACCGTCCAGTTCTGTGCGTGTCGTCGCCACAGTCTGTGTCGGGTCGTCCGACGCCCGCGTCGTCTCTCGGTCGGCGCCGTGCGCCCGGAGTTGCTCGAGGACTGCCGACGGCAGTGTCTCCGGGGACTGCCGGCTCTCGGCGGCTCTCCCGGCGGACTCGACCGTGTCGACTGTCTCTGTCTCTGGGTCGTACTCGCAGAGACGAACGGAAGCGCCGCCGAAGGCCGTCTCGGCCAGTTCGACCGCGCGGGTGATGGCGGCCTCGACTGTCGTGGCCTGCGCGAGTGTCGCCGAGCGCGCAATCAACTGGTCGGGCGAATCACAGGAAAATGACGAGGTTCCACTCATACTTTACTATGCTGGCGTGTCTATTTCAATCGCTCGGTGGGCACGCACTCTGACCGTACCGTGCCGTGCTGATTCTGCGGATATCCCGCCGAGAGGGTCGTCGCCCCGTTCGGTGCAAGTCCCCTGAAACAGACCGTCGCCCACCTCGGGAGACGCCCGGGACGGACGAGGTTCGATTCCACGGTTGCGTCGGTCGTGTCCGGTTGTGTGCGTGTGCTCATCTGTACTCTCACTGTGATTGCCGCTGGCGGACGACAGGGTGGACTGTGCCACACGCTCGCCAGTATCGTGTGTACAGTACCAGGCCAGCACTACCGAGAAAAGAGGCTCAATCCACGATGTATCGGTAACCCGAAACCTGGTACCGATAGTTACCGGTATCCGCCAATCGGGAGCGGCCGGCGCGGTACGCGGTCGAAACGCTGTTGTCTGTCGAATGCCGGACGTGACCCGATAGTTATCGGTGTAATCTCGCCCCCACCCAATCCCCATCGGGCACAGCCACAGTACTACACGGTCAGAACGTACTGTCTGGAGGGAACGACGACCACCACAGTTCTAATCGCTCTCTCCATGTCTGTCCGGAGGTCCCCCACGTGCGGTTTCTCCGGAGGAACGAACCCATGACAGATGCCAAATTCGCCTCAGACGACTGGTGGAGACAGTACAGAGAGACAGTCAACGCGGACGACGAGATGCAGGTCCGCGGTCACGACACGTTCGACGCCAACTTCTACGTCGATATCGGCACAGACCGATTCCTGATCGAGATGCACAGCGGCCGGGTCGAGGAGATTGTCCCGGACCCGGGGCTAAACGACGCCTGGGCGTTCGGCGTCGAGGGTGACCGCGAGGCCTGGGAGGAGTTCGTGCAGGAGACACCCCCGGCGTTCAACCACGAGATTATCGCCTCGCACTACCGGTCGGCGGTGAAAGGTGACTCCGGTCACCTGCAACTGACGGGCAACAACAAGCGAATCTTCCAGAACTTCCGGGCGTTCCAGCGCGCGCTGGACCTGATGCGCGAGACACAGAACGGAGGTGCGGCCTGATGGCTGCCAGCGAACACGGAACCGTCGAGGACATCACCGGCCAGTACGTCCACGTCGACATCGACGGCGTGGACCACCGCGTCTACTACGAGGCCAGCGGTCCCGAAGACGCACAGCCACTCCTCCTCCAGCACACCGCTGGCTGTAACAACCAGGAGTGGCGACACCTGCTCGCCGACGAGACCATCACCGACGACCACCGGGTCATCGCCTACGACCTCCCGTTCCACGGGAAGTCGGTTCCACCCAGCAGTCAGGAGTGGTGGACCGAAGACTACACGCTGACCGCCGAGCAGTTCGCCGAAACCATCGTGAGCATCGCCGACGCGCTCGACCTGGAGGACCCAATCTTCATGGGGTCGAGTATGGGCGGCAACATCACGCTCGAACTCGGCGACTGGCACGCCGACCGGTTCCGCGCGCTGGTCGGACTGGAGACGGGTGCCCGCAGTCCTGGCTTCTACATCGACTGGCTCGACCACGCCCAGATAAACACGACGGAGGTGAACGCCTACTCCTGCTGGGGGCTGATGTCGAAACAGAGCCCCGAACCCGCGCGCCGCGAGACGATGTACCTCTACGAGCAGGGTGCCACCGGCGTGTTCAAGGGCGACCTCTACTACTACTCGGTCGACCACGACTACCGGGGCAAACTCGACCAGGTCGACGCCGAGAACTGCCCGCTCTACGTCGTCAACGGCGAGTACGACTACCTCACCGACCCCGAGATGGGGCAGACGGTTGCCGACGGCGTCGGCGACGGCGCGACTGCCGTCGAGATGGCCGAAATCGGGCACTTCCCGATGAGCGAGAATCCAGAACTGTTCAACGCCTACTTCCGCGAGATTCTCGCCGACATCGAGGGCGAGCGCGGGGAGAACCTCCCCGACGTGCTCGACCCGGCCGACGTGGACCACTCCTCGGCCACGGTGACACCACCAAGCGAGTAACGCCGACCGGTCTGGTAGGTGTCTCGACTCCGAGATTCTCCGGTCGAGTCGCGTCTCAGCCAATCGTGCCGTCCGCGAAGACGTCGAACTGGCCGCTCGTCTCGTCGTACTGGTAGACCGTGTAGCTCGCGGGGTTGGACGCACTGTGTGACTGCAGGACGACCGACGGGTGTCTGCCGGTTGTCTCCCTGAGGAGTCGGTCGACCACCGGGAGACCGGAGACACCGACGTAGTACAGCGAGTCCCCTGGGGTGTCGAGCGCAGAGAGGGTCTCGGGGCGGAGGTACGCAAGCCAGCCGTCGGCAGCCGCGTCGGAGGGCTGTTGCTCGCTCCACTGCCGGGCGTCGGCAGTCGGAACGTCGAGAAGCTCCCCCACGTCGGGGGCGACACCGTACTCCAGAAAGGAGTCCTCGGCGTCGTCGCGAAACGCGAGCAACGCCGCCCGGTCCGGGGCGATACCGTGAACGTACGTCTCGGTCACCATCGTACCCAACAGTACGGCACCAGCCTCAACTGTCCACCGCTTCGGAGACTCCGGTCGACGGGGGAGTCGTGGTCAGTCGTCGGCGATGCCGACGGTGTTCTCGACGAACCCGTCGGGAAGTGCCTCTATGTCGCCAATCTGGACCCGCCACAGGTCCGCGTACAGTCCGTCGGCGTCGAGGAGCGCGTCGTGGGTGCCAGACTCGACGACCTGGCCGTCCTCGAGGACGATGATGCGGTCGGCGTTGCGCACCGTCGAGAGCCGGTGTGCGATGACGAACGTCGTCCGTTGCTCGCTGATATCGGTGACGTTCTGTTGCACGACCAGTTCGGTCTCGTTGTCGACGTGGCTGGTCGCCTCGTCCAGGACCAACAGCGTCGGGTCACGGAGAATCGCCCGCGCGATGGCGAGTCGTTGGCGCTGGCCCCCCGAGAGTTTCACTCCGCGCTCGCCGACCACCGTCTCGAGTCCGTCCTCGAGGTCGCTGACGAACTCCCAGGCACCGGCCTGGTCGAGCGCGGTCGCGAGTTCCTGGTCGCTCGCCCCCGTGACACCGTAGGCCACGTTCTCCCGGACGGTGCCGCCAAACAGGAACGGCTCCTGTGAGACGTAGCCCAGGTGGTCGCGGAGACTCCGGACGTCGAGTTCCTGCACGTCGTGTCCGTCGAGTCGAACCGTGCCATCGTCGGTGTCGTACAGGCGCATCAGCAGCTTCGTCAGCGTCGTCTTGCCGGCACCGGTCGGACCGACCAGTCCGACAGTCTCGCCGGGCGCGACCGAGAGGCTCACGTCGTCGATAACGGTTTCTGCCCCGTCGTAACTGAACGAGACGTTCTCGTAGTCGACTGCGCCGTCTATCTGGTCGGGCCGTCTGCCGGTCGTCCGGTTCTCTATCTGGTCGGGGTCCTGTAACAGCCCGACGACACGCTCGGCGGCGGCGTAGGCGTACTGGTAGTTGTTGAGCACCTGGCCAAACTCCCGCATCGGGTACATCAGTCGCCGGCTGTACAGCAGGAAGGTTACCAGTGTCCCGGCAGACAGTCCGAGCGTGAACAGCCACGAACCGTCACGGAGGAAGACGTAGCCACCCAGCGCGAACGTGGCGCCGTAGCCGACTGCGGTGATCAACACGAGTGTCGGAAAGAACTTTATCCGACTGCGAATCGCCGACCAGTTGGCCGACCGGTACTGGTCGGAGGCGTCGGCGACCCGGTCGGCCTCTGCCCGCTCCTGACCAAACGATTTTATCACGCTGATACCACCGATGTTGTTCTCGAGGCGCGTGTTCAGCTTTCCCACCGAGGAGCGCACGTCACCGTACTTCGGTTCGATTACCTGCTGGAACTTGTAGGAGGCGTAGGCGAGAGCCGGCACCATCGTCAGTGTCACGAGCGCGAGTTGCCAG
>CAZHPM010000012.1:0-48008 GCA_964534485.1 uncultured Halobacteriales archaeon | reverse complement strand
TCTTGTCCTTTCGCTGGTGGTCGTTGACGTCCTTTAGCGAGAGGTCGATCTGCTGGGCGTCGCGGTCGACGTCGAGCACCTTCGCGACGACCCGCTGGTCGGGGTTGACGTGGTCGCGGACGTTCTTTATCCACCCCGAGGCGACCTCGCTGACGTGTGAGAGGCCGCGCTTGTCCTCGTACTCGAGCAGGTCGACGAAGACACCGAAATCCTCGATTTCGTCGACACGACCGACGACGAGGTCACCGGAGTCTGGCCAGCCACTGTACTTCATCGCTTTTCGACCGTCTCGATGAGTTCGCCCTCGAGTTCGGCCTTTCCGCCCGTGGGGTGTGCGAGTGTCTGACCACAGACGACACACGAGACGGTGCTCGCGGTGCGGCCGAACACGACCTGTTCGTTCTCACAGTCCGGGCAGCCAACCGCGTGGAAACTCCCCGGCATGGTTACTCCTGAAACTCGAGGCGACCGGCGCGCCATCCCTCGCGCTGGTGGGCACGGCCACACTCGCCACAGCGGTAGGTCAACTGTGTCTTCTTCGTGGGCTTGTCGCCGCCGGGCACCTTCGAGAACTTGCCGTCGTTCCCGATACCCGACTGGCGCTCGCGCTGGCGGTCGTTTACCTTCTTCATGCCCGAAGAGCGCCCGCTTCGGACCTTCTCGACCTCGTGTTCGTAGTGCTCGTTACAGTGTGGACAGTACGTGTTCATTCGTCTGGGCATCTCCATAGATATCGCTCTACTGGGTATTCAGTACCGGCAGGTAAAACCCGTACGGTTTCTGACGGTGGTCGGTTCGCGAGCACCGGACTACGGGGCCGTGTCGCCGTGCCGGTGTCGCTGGACGGCCGGCCAACGTATATGATGCCAGCCCTCCTACGTGGCGTATGAGCGACCCAGCAATCACACTCTACCGGCTTCAGGCCTGTCCGTTCTGTGAACGCGTCGTGCGCACACTCGAGGAGTACGGTCTCGACTACCACTCCCGGTTCGTCGAACCGCTCCACTCGAAGCGCGACGCCGTCAAACGCGAGAGTGGCGTCCGCACAGTCCCGGTCGTCGTCGACGAGCGCACCGGCGTGACGATGGCCGAGAGCGGCGAAATCGTCTCGTACCTCGAGGCCACCTACGGCGAGGGTGGCCGTCTCGCCGACGAGCACACCACGAGGGCCGGGTCGACGGCGGGAGGGTCGTAGATGGAGTTGGATTTCGACGTCCTCGACATCGGCGACCCGGACCACCCCCGCGAGGGCGAGACGGCGCCCGACTTCACCCGACCGCTCGTGGGCGACGACTACTGGGAGGACGCCACACTCGCCGACCTGACCGCCGAGGGGCCCGTCCTGCTGGTCTTCTATCCGATGGACGGCTCCTTTCCGGCGACGTACATCTGGAACGAACTGCGCGACCGGGGGGTCCACGAGGGCGACACGGCGGTGGTCGGACTCTCGGTTTCGACGCCGTACGCACACCGCCGGTTCATGGAGGACCACGGCCTCGACGGAACGGGTGTCCGTCTGTTCTCGGACCCACAGAACGGTGTCGCCCGGCAGTACGGTATCGTCAACGACCTCGACGGGATGGGCGGTGTCGCGGAACACCGGCCCGCGACGTTCGTGCTCGACGAGGAGCGGACCGTCCAGCACGCCTGGGCCGCCAGCGAGTGGCCGGCCTTTCCCGACTACGACGCCCTCGAGGCGGCACTCGACGGCTAACGATGCGTGCACACCTCCGGGCCGGCATCGCCATCTACAACGGCGGTGAACACCACGCTGCCCACGACGCCTGGGAGGACCACTGGCTCGACCTCGCGGAGGGGAGCGACGACGAGCGGTTCCTGCACGGACTGATACAGTTCACCGCCGCCGTCTTCCACGCGCGCAGACAGAACTGGTCGGGGGCGACAGGGTTGGCCGAGAGCGGCCGGGCGTATCTCGCCGGACTGCCCGCCGACTACCACGACGTCAACGTGGGCGCGGTCAGGAGTGCGCTCGCGGGACTGCAGGCCGACCCCGAGCGCGTCGAGCGGCGTCGGCCACCACAGTTGACACACGAGGGCGCGGTGGTCACGGTCGAGGACCTGCGGTTCGAGGCAACCGCCGTCGCTGCCGACACGCTCGCCGAGGCACACGGTCACGACGAGGAACTCATCGAGGCGGCGGTCGACTACGCCCGAACGGACATCCAGCGCGAGGAGACCTCGAGTCCGTTCGTGACACTGGTGTTCGATTTCGTGCGCGAACCGGCAAACAGCGGTATCATTCTCCAGCGTCTCGGCGAACACGTCGACCGGCGTGCCAGCCGGGACAGCGACGTCGAGGGACTGTTCGGCCAGCAGTGAGTCGGGCGGTCACCGCTCCCGGCGAGCGTGGTGTCGGGCCGGTCGGGGGGTCGTCTACCGTTTCCGGTCGGAGTCGAGGTCGATATCGAGCGCCGCCAGTTTCTCCTCCCACTCCTCGCGGTTCTTTTGATGTTGTTCGAGGAACTCCTCCATCAGCCGGGCGGCCTGGTCCTTGCAGTCGCCACAGAGCCGGTCACCGTCGGCACACTCGTCGTAAACACGTTTGGCGAACTCGTCGTCGTCGTGGGTCAACAGGTAGGCGTACAGTTCGTAAATCGGGCAGTCGTCGGGTTGACCGCCCAGTTCACGCTGTTTCGCCGCGGTTTCGCGGCCACCGGTCGTCGCGCTCTGGACCTTGTCGTACCCGGTCTCCGGGTCGTCGAGGAGGCTGATGTGAGAGGCCGGCACCGAGGAGGACATCTTGCCGCCGGTGAGACCGGTCATGAAGCGGTGGTAGAGAGAGGAGGGCGGGAGAAAGCCGTAGCCGCCGGTGTCGAGTTCCACCTCGCGGGCGAGTTCCTCGACGGCCTCGCGCGAGAGGTCGAACGCGTCGACGTGTTCGTCGTAGACGCGTTTCTCGCCGTCGATACGCTCGATGAGTGTCTCGAAGGCCTCGTCGGTGGCGTTGCGGTCGACGACCCGGACCCGCGGGCGGAGTGGTTCCTTTCCCGCCTCGCGGAGCGTCGTGATGGTGCTGTCGAGTGTCGTCGCCTCGACGTCGGTGGCACCGGGGTCGCGCTCGCGTTCGAGAAAGTCCGCGGCCTCGGTACACCGGACGGTCTCTTGCTCCTCCGAGAGTGCGCTGTAGGCGTACTCGACGAGTGTGCGCTCGGCGTCGCCGGTTTCGAAACTCGCGTACGCCCGGGTGACACCAAAGTAACGCACCCGGGCGGCGAGGTCGCGCGCGAGTCTGACGTGGGGGTCCTGGTCGGGGCCGACGGGGATGACCGTCGGTTTCGGTTCCTCGAGCTGTGGGGAGAGGATATCCGCCATCTGTGTGACGACCGACTGCATGTGCGAGACGTCGGTCTCGCCGTCGAAGTCGTAGATAGCCGCCAGTTCGGAGAAGTTCGCCTCTACACCGAGTTCGAACGCCAGGTCTTGCACCTCGCGGTTGGTCGACTGCCGGTAGAGCGAGCCGTCTTCGGGGTCGAACCCGAGCGCGAGCAACGAGAGCACGTAGTTGCGTGTGTGTTCGTCGATGTCGGTCCAGGAGAGCCCGCGGGCGCTGTGGGCCTCCAGGTCGGCGATGAGCGCGTAGGCGTCCCCGCCCTGTTGCTGGTGCCAGATTATCTCGTCGAAGACGAGTTTGTGACCGATGTGTGGGTCGCCGGTTGGCATAAATCCCGAGAGAACGCCAAACGGGTCGTCCTCGCGCATTGCGCGTGCCACCGGGCGGTAGTCGCGGTGGCCGAAGATGACGCCGCGGCGCATCAGGTAGTGAGGCGACGGCACTCCGTCGATTATCTGGTCGAACTGTTCGATGCCGAACTGCTCGAACAGTTTGCGGTAGTCCGAAACCGTCGTCGACCCCCACGGGTCGAGCGCGACGTCGTCGACGTCCGCCGCGCCGCCGTCGGTCCGCACGCCCCGGTCACGCCACACGGCATCGTCTGGCGGTATCTCTCCTCTTTCGTCGCTGCTCTCGTGCTCTGTGGGGTCTGACTGCCCGGACGGGTCGGTCGTCATCGCGTGTACTGAACTCTCTCCGACACGCGCAAAAAGTGTTCGCTTCCACCCGCACGGGGAGTCTGGCCGGCCGGAGCCGGTGACGGGACAAGAAACGTCTTAAGTCGCCACATCTCTCAGAGTAGCGTATGAGGCGGCAATCGAGGACCCGGACCGGTGGTGAGCGCCGATGAGTCTGCGGACAGAACTCGTCTCGGACCATCAACTCGCCCGTATGCTCCAGATTGGCCTCGTGCTGGAGGAGGTCGTCGAGGCCCGGGCGGCAAAACACGCGACCGAGGCGGACACTCTCGACAGCGAGGTGCGCGAACTGCTCGAAGAGGCAGAAACAGAGTCCGCGCGACACCGCGAGCGCGTCGGGAAACTCGTGGCGGAACTCGACGCCGAAACCGTCGACTTCGAACAGATTCAGGAACTCGTCGAACAGCAGTACGAGGCCGACCAGGAGTTCGACGGTATCCTCTACGACCAGCTGTGCAACGAGGAAACCGCGTACAAGTTCTACGACGACCTGATAGAGGCAATCGAGTCCTCCGAGGTAACATTTAGTATCGACCGCGACAGGATTCTCGACATCCTCGAAGAGATTCGTGCCGAGGAGAAAGAGGGTGTCGAGGAAGTAACAGAACTGATGGAACAAGGGGCGTCATGAACACAGCAGACCAGTACCTGAAGACGATTTACCTCGTCCAAGAGCTCGAAGACGGACCGGCATCGACAGGGTCGATCGCGGAGATGCTCGACGTGAGCGCCGCCAGCGCCAACGAGATGATCGGCAAGCTAGAGTCCCGCGAACTGTGCAACCACGAGAAGTACCGGGGTGTCGAACTCACCGAGGAGGGTATTCTCAGGGCACGAGACGCACTCCAACACTACTGCATCATCGAGCGGTTCCTCCTCCAGGTGCTCGAGGTCGAGGAGTTTCGCTCGGAAGCACGCCAGTTGGAGCCAGTCATCGACGAAACCGTCGCCGAGCGCCTCGACACCATCGTCAACCGCGCGCCACAGTGTCCGGACTGTTTCGCCGCCGAAGACGACGTCTGTGGTCTGCTGGTTCGTGAACTCGAATCCGCAGACTGAGAGTGCTCTCGGAACCGTGAGCCGTAAGCCCGGGCGCACCGGAGAGAGTGTATGAGCAACGGGTCAGATGTCGACCTCCGGCAGCGGACGTGGAAACTCCTCCAGCCCGGCGAAATCGACCTCGACGGACTGATTCTCCACACGGAGTTCGACGGGAGTCAAGAGCCGGAGATGCACCAGGCCACCGTCCAGGTGGGGAACTCGATCGCCGAACACGCCGGGTTCGACCCCGGCGAGACGTTCGTCTACTCCGGCACCGACGACTCGGAGTTCGCCTCGAACCAACACCAAGGACGCACCCTGTCCGAGGAGGCGTTCGTCTGGGAGTGCCAGCAACTCCTCCGGAACGGCTCGTTCGACGTCGTCTTCTACTACGAGGCGAGCACCGACAGCGAGGCGCTCCTGACTGCCGTGCGCGAGGCGGGCCACGACGCGACTGTCGTCCGCGGCGACGCCGAGAGCCCCGCCGAGGCGGGCCAATCCTGAGCGCCGACCCCACCCGTCGGCCGGTGTGGCAGTCGTGGCGTCTCGACAGCGGGAATCGGTGCCGGTGAGCACACGGCCCACCGCCGGAGCTATCACGTCGACGTACTGGGGTGAACGGCCACAACAGGTAAGAGAATCCAGTGCGTTGCTCAGTGTAGGTGTGTCAGCAACAGCACGGGTGACACACGAGGGAGTGAGTGTATGAGAGGACAGACAACCCTCGACTTTGTCATCGGTGTCGCCATCTTTCTGGCAGCGGTGCTGTTTACATTCGGGTTCGTTCCGGGGTTGCTGGAGCCGTTCGACACCGTCGAGAACGAGAACCCGACACTTTCAGACCGGTACGCCGATACGCTCTCACAGGACCTGCTTGGCTCCCCGACACAGCCACACGTACTCGACCGGTACTGCACGGTCGAGTTTTTCGAGGACGGGGGAACGGCGCCCGCTAGCTGTGACTACGCGGGAGAGACGCTCGGGGAGCGACTCGGCTTGCCGGAGGCACAGCAGGTCAACGTCACAGTTACCGGTGACAGCGACGCGCAGTTGTGCTGGACGGAGTCGACTGCCGCGACCGGTGGCCCGGGCCTCACCGAGAGCTGTTCGGGTGGTGACGTCGTGCTCTCTGCGGGGGAGCAACAGCCAAGCATCGGACAGACGACGATCACGGCCCGGCGAACCGTCTCGCTACACGACAGGTCGGTCACACTCACGGTGGTCGTATGGTAGACCGGGGGCAGGCACTCACGCTAGAAGGTGTCACGGCCGCGGTGCTGGTGCTCGCGGCAATCGGGTTCGCGCTGCAGGTGACCGCAGTCACGCCGCTCTCGCCGAGCACGTCGAGCCAACACGTCGAGAACCAACTCGAAGCCTCGGTCGACGGACTGCTCGCCAGTGCGGCGGAGAACGGGACGTTGAAAGACGCCGTTCTTTACTGGAACCCCGACGAGGACGAGTTCCACGGAGCAGGCGACACCTCGTTTTACCGGTCTGGCGCGCCGCCAAACGGGTTCGGGGAGGAACTCGAGCGGTCACTGGAGTCGCGTAACGTCGCGTACAACGTCGTTGTCTACTACAACACGTTCGACGGAGACGTACAGAGCCAGCAGATGGTCAGTCAGGGCAGTCCGAGCGACCACGCGGTGAGTGCCTCGCGGACGCTCACGGTGGTCGACGACGACCGTCTGGTCCAGAGCGACGGCTCGCCCGGACAGCGGGCCGACCAGACGTCGTTTTATATCCCCGACACCACACTCGTCGACGAGGGACTGTACAACATCGTCCGCGTGGAGGTGACCGCGTGGCGGATATAGACGACCGCGGCCAGATTCTCCTCCTGGCGGCGCTGTTCCTGGCAGCGACGTTCGTCGTGCTCGCGATTGTGGTCAACTCCGCAATCTTCGCAGAGAACCTCTCGACGCGAAACGACGTCGCCGGCTCACAGGAGGCACTCGAACACCGCGCCGAGGTGGCCGACAGTGCCGGCGAGGTACTGACCTACTTCAACACGAATCTCGACACGAACTACCCGACACTCCGGGCCCGTGTCGCGGCGGATGTCGACAACATCAGCCGGCAGAGCGGCCGACAGCAGTCGGCCAGCGGCGGAGTCGTCAGTGTCAACTACGGGGGCGACACGCAGGGGAACCGAATCGCCCAGGACAACAGGAGTCGGAACCTGACCAGCACCGACAACAGCACCGACTGGACACTCGCCGAAGAGGTCAACCAGACGCGTGACGTCCAGTTCAACTTCACAGATGTCGACAGGGGAGTAATCGGCGATCCCGCCAGTCCAGAGACGTTCCAGATGGAACTCGACAACGGGAGCGTCGCCTGGGAGATGGCAGTACAGAGACAGAGTCCGACACGGGACCAGGTCAACGTCACGGTCACGACAGCCACGGGTGCGAGTGCGACCTGTGTCGGCACCGAGCCACTCACCACGAGCGGGTCGCTCACCGTCGACCTCGTGGAGGCGACCGTCGACGGGACGTTCTGCCGCGCGCTGTCGCGGTTGGCCGACGGGACACCGATGTGGCTCGAGACGGGGCTGGACTCGGAGTACGACATCGAGTTCGAGAACAGCCGGGAGTTCGAGGGAACGTACTCGATGGTCATCGAGGGCGACCCACTGGACAGCAACCTGCGCAGCAACAAAAACAACGACGACCCCTACTTCACCACCGCGCTCTACAGCGTGACACTGGAGTACAGCTACTACACGTCGGACGTGGGCTACGAGACCGACATCAGGGTCGCACCCGGCGAAGTACCGCCGTTCGACCCCAACTTCCCCGACGACGACACCGGACTGTTCGGCGGTGCAAAGACGGTCGTGTTCTCGTCCGGGTCCGGACTCGAGGCGGTGTCCGGTGACGGCGGGAACCGGACGTCTCTCCCCCCAAGCAACGTCAACGCCCTGGGACCGCTGGATACGGACCTGACCGGCGACGGGGCAAACGACCTCCCGTACATCGACAGCAGCGGTAATCTGCGGATTGTCGACGCCGACGGAGACGGGCAGACGCTGGTGAGCAGTTCCGACCCCTCGAACCCGGAAACCTCGAAAACACTGATGGCCACCGGACGGTGGAACGGGAGCGACAGGTCGGTGTTCTACGCCAACGAGAACAACGACGCCATCTACCGTGTCAACAACAGCGGCACGCCGACAGTCGTCGCGAAACCGGGTGACGGCGCACAGGCCGTGATGGGCACCGGTGACATCGACGGGGACGGGACCCTGGAACTGCTGTTTGGCGACGCGAGCCAGCAGGTCCAGTATCTCGAACCAGACGGCACCGTCACACCGCTCAGTGGCGGCCAGTCGGGGTCGAACAACGGTATCGGGACGGGACAGCCACCGGACTTCGACGGCGACGGTGTCGTACGGGTCGTTGTTGTCGACGGCAGCAACAACGTCAAAATCGTCGGCGATGCCGAGTCGTCGAAGACGTTCACGAGCACCGACGCGAAGAAAAGTCCCGTCACGGCCGCCGACGTCGACGGCGACGGCGGCCTCGAGGTCGTCTACATCGCGACGAGTGGAAACATAAAGTACGTCGACAACCCACTCGCGGGGTCCTCCGTCGAGACACTGCGAGACAAGTCCGGAAACACGGTAACTGCCAGTGACGAACTGGGTGTTGTCTCGTGACGGAACCGGTCGACCGTTCCGACTCGGTGTGTCGACCGCGACCGGGAGCGATACGCTCGCCGCGGCGAGTCGGCGGGGAGAGACGGTGCCGGACTGGCAGGGAACACCTGGTGGGCGGCCCCGACTGCCGGTGTCGGCGGCGAGGCGACAGTCCCGGGGTGAGAGCAGCGTGAGCACTGCCGGTCGGGGTCGTGACGAGCGCGGCGTCGCAGTGACACTCAACTACGTGCTGGTGATCGCCATCTCGACGACGCTTGTCACCGGACTGCTCCTCGCCGGAGGGTCGTTCGTCGAGGACCAGCGCGAGCAGGTCATCCGGAGCGAACTCTCGGTAATCGGCAACCACATGGCGAGCAACCTCGAACAGGTCGACCGGTTCGCCGCCGCCGGTGGCGACCCGGAGGCGGCGTACATCAACCAGTCGCTCCAGCGCTCGGTCACCGGGTCGTCGTACACCGTGCGACTGACCAGAAATCCCGACCAGGTCGTACTCGCCTCGACACGGCCCGGGGTTGTCGTGCGCGTGAACGTCTCGGTGAGCGAGTCACTCGACACGGACTCGTTTGCGACCGGCGGGGAGATGTCGACGTACTACGACCCCGACGGTTCGGGAGACGGGAAGTTGGTGGTCGACGATGTCTGACGAGCGTGCTATCAGCGAGGTGCTGGGGTACGTGGTGGTGTTCTCGCTCGTCATCACGTCGATTCTGCTCGTGACCGGCGCGTTCGGCGTCATCCAGGACGTCCGGGACAGCGAGCAGGAGAAAAACGCACAGCGGGCGTTCGACGTGGCAGCCCAGAACATGGCCGCAATCTACGAGCGAAGCGCACCGAGTCGCGCGACCGAAATCGACCTCGGTGACGCAGACCTGTTCTACGCGAACAACATCAGTATCACCGTCACCGGTGACGGAACACAGTTGGCCTCGTACCGGGTACGCCCGGTCAAGATGCGCGTGACAGACGACACCAGTTTCGTCTACGCGGGCGGCGCAGTCATCCGGGAGCAACGCGAGACCGGAGTCATGGTTCGAGAGCCACCGATGTTGCTCTCGGAGAAACGCGTCCACGTTCCGGTCGTCCAGACGACTGCGCCGGCGACGGAGAGCGTCGGTAGCACGACGGTACTGCTCCGTGGCGAGCACACTGGCACGACAGTAATCGAATCCGACACCCGCGGCAGGTACAGCAGTCTGACCGTCGAGATTGCCTCGCCCCGGTTCGAGACCTGGGAGAGCTACTTCGAGGAGAACCCGGCGCTCAGTTGCAGCACCGACCCGACAGTCGAGACCGTCAGTTGCAGCGTCCAGAATCCCGAGACTGTCTACGTCGTCCACCACGGCATCGAGCTGTCGCTCATCCGGTGACACCCCGTGTCGTGGACGGGCAGACGCGGGTCCGTTCGCCGCCCACAGTCCACAGAATCGTCCGCGAGGGGCGGAGCAGAGTCACACGACAGTCCGTCCGGCGGGTCGGTCGGCGTGTGGCCCAAACGAGACAAGCACAACCCCTATCCAAGAGCCACCACTACGACCGACAATGGCAGAGTGTGATGTCTGTGGCGAACAGGTGAGTATGCCCTACCAGTGTCGTCACTGTGGCGGCACTTACTGCGCGGAACACCGGTTGCCGGAGTCACACAGCTGTCCGGCAGTCGACAAGTGGGAACAACAGGGCGCGGTGTTCGAGAGCACCTTCGACGACACCGTCGAGACGGGCGGCTCCCAGTCGGGCGGGTTCGCGGACCGACTCGGCATCGACACCGGTCCCGGCGGCCCGCTGTCGTACGTCCGGAACAACATGACGTACGTCTTTCTGGGTGCGATGTGGGTCACCTTCGCGCTGCAGTTGGTCGTGCTCGCGGTCAGCGAGAGCCTCCACGAGACGCTGTTTGTCTTCTCCTCGGAGAACCCGCTCTTTGTCTGGACGTGGGTCACCTCCGTGTTCGCACACGGAGGCTTTCTCCATATCGTGTTCAACAGCATCGTCATCTACTTTTTTGGCCGGTTGGTCGAGCGCTACATCGGCTGGAAGAAATTCGCCGTGCTCTTTCTGGTGAGTGGCATCCTCGCGGGTCTCGGACAGGTCGGCTTCCAGATTCTGCAGGGCACTGACACCGGCGTCGTCGGCGCGAGCGGCGCGGCACTGGCACTGCTGGGCGTGTTGACGATTCTGAACCCGAGTCTGACCGTCTATCTCTACTTCGTGGTTCCGATGCCCATCTGGGTGCTCACCGGGGGAACCGTGGCGGTCAGTCTCTTGCTCATCGTCACCGGTGCCGCAAGCGCCGGTGGCATCGCACACATCGCACACCTCGTCGGCGTCCTGTTGGGGTTGGCCTACGGCTACCACGTCCGCGACCGGGTCCGCGTGCCCAGTCAACTCCAGTTTGGCGGTGGGCCGGGTGGCCCCGGTGGGCCGGGTGGTCCCGGTGGTCCCGGACGGGGACCGTTCTGATGGAGGTCGTCCGACCGGAACTCCGTCCCGACGCCTCGCTCTCGCGCGCAGAGATGGAGCAACTCCAACACGAGATTGCGGCGGCGGCGACGTTTGGCGACGACTTCGAGACGGACCCGACGTCGCCGGAGACGCGGCCGGTGGTCGCCGGCGTCGACCAGGCGTTCGACGACGGCCGGGCGACGAGTGCGGTCGTCGCGTTGCAGGGCGGAGAGGTCGTCGAGCGCGTCCACGCGACGGAACCCGCGGAGATTCCCTACGTTCCGGGGCTGTTGAGTTTCCGAGAGGGGGGCGCGATTCTCTCGGCACTGGAGTGTCTCACCGTCGACCCGGACCTGGTGATGGTCGACGGGAGCGGCCGGATTCACTTCCGCGAGGCGGGACTTGCCACACACGTCGGTGTCGCCCTCGACGTCCCGACTGTCGGTGTCGCGAAGAGTCTCCTCTGTGGACGACCACAGGAGTCGCTCGAGGAGTCACTGCCGGAGGGGACACGGGTGCCAGTCGAGGCCGACGAGAGCGTGACCGCCACCGACGGAACTGTCATCGGTCACGCGGTCCAGACACGCCAGTACGACTCCGACAACAGGTACATCAACCCGGTGTACACGAGTCCCGGTCACCGGGTCGGCGCCGACACCGCCGCGGAGCTCGTCGACAGACACGCCTCGGGGTACAAACTGCCCGAACCGACGCGACTCGCCGACGAGGCCGCCGGAGAGGTGACCTGAAACCCGGTCCCACTCGGGACGGTTATCCGAACTTGCCGGTGATGTAGTCCTCGACGCGCTGCTGGTCGGGGTTCTCGAAGATGTTGTGCGTGTCGCCCACCTCTGCGAGTTTGCCGCCGGTGAGAAAGACCGCCGTCCGGTCGGAGATGCGCGCGGCCTGTTGCATGTTGTGCGTGACGATGACGACGGTGTACTCCTCGGCGAGTTCCTCGATGAGGTCCTCGATTTTCGAGGTCGCAATCGGGTCCAGCGCCGACGCGGGTTCGTCCATCAGGATGACCTCGGGGTCGGTCGCAATCGCGCGGGCGATACAGAGTCGCTGTTGCTGGCCGCCAGAGAGGTCCAGTCCGGAGGAATCCAGTTGGTCGCTGACCTCGTCGTACAGCGCCGCCCGACGCAGGGCCTGTTCGACCGTTTTGTCGAGATTGTCGTCTTTTCCCTGGACGCGCAGGCCGTACGCGACGTTGTCGTAGATGCTCTTCGGAAAGGGGTTTGGCTCCTGAAACACCATCCCGATCTTCCGGCGGAGTGCGACCGGGTCGACGTCACTCGCGTAGACGTTCTTGCCGTGGAACCGAATCTCGCCGTCGACCCGGCAGGCATCGATGAGGTCGTTCATCCGGTTGATACAGCGCAGAAACGTCGACTTGCCACAACCGGACGGTCCGATGAGCGCCGTCACCTGTCGCTCGGGAATCTCGAGGGAGACGTCCTGTAGCGCCTGCGTGTCGCCGTACTGTACGTCGAGGCTCCGTGCCTCGAGTACCGTCCGGGTCGACTGACTGGTCGCGGCCGTGTCCGCCGCGGTCACCTGTGAGTCGACCAGTGACTCCGTTGTGGTCGTCTGGTCTGTCTCGGCTTCGACGTCGGTCGTGTTTTCAAGACTCATTTGTTTCGGTGAGAGTTGTCGTCCGCTACCGACCGGTCGCGCTCGGTCTCTCGGCCCGCGTACGCGCTCGACCGGACTGTCTCGCCGGTAGACGGACCAGCGAGCGGGGACCGGTAACCGCCCGGAGTGGGCGTCCGTCTACCTGTCATCGAGGCACTGTATCTCGGCCACACGTAAATACGACACTATGAAAGGTACATACCCTACATAGGTGTCTAGAGAGCTATTCACCTCGGAGCGAGGCCGCCGGGACCTGTCGAGGGGTACACTGTCGTCGTCACCACACGCCAGGAGAGTCGAGGACGCGCGGAACAACCCGCGTGTGACTCCTGAGAGGCGTGGACGCGTTCTCAAAAAGGCCGGTTGGAGGCGATGTCCCGTGGTTGAGGTCTGTCCAGAGGCACGACCCGGTTTACTCTCCCCCCAACGCGGCACTTTATATATTCACACTCCACATACATATATTCACTGTTTCCTGACAGTCGCGAAACGTTCTTGCCCAGTGTAGTGTAGATGGTGTACTCGTCGGTTGTTACTGGTCGTCGACTCGTTCGCCCTGGTACGAGCCGTCGTACTGGCTCTCGTGGGCGGCCGTCGCGAGCACGAGCTGTGCGATACGGGCGTCGTGTTCGAGTTCGACTTCGTGGTAGACCTCGAGCAGGCCCTCGCCACGGCCCTCGTAGCCGGCGTCCCAGACGGCCGTGTTGAGCATACAGGAGTTGCGCAGCAGCGACGACCGGGGGTAGAGGAAGCCGACGTGGTCCTCGGGAATCCGGATTCGGTCGGCGTAGCCGACGACGTAACCGCCGGGTTCGAGTCGGTAGCGACCGTCCACGGGGTCGACCTCGCGCCGGTCACCGACGGTCTTGTCGTGCTGTCGAATCCGGCCCCGACCGGTCTGTTCGAACACTGCCCCGAGACGCAGGTCGACACCGGTTGGCTGGACCTGTGCCTGTGCCGGGTCGTCGAGGTGGTCGGCCACGAACTGCCCGCTGCGGAACATGGCACTACTGCAGCCAGCGGCCACAAATCGCTGTCGGTTCACCCGCACACGGGTGGGTGGCCCGTCGTCACTCCTCGGGCCGGGCGAAGGTACAACTCTTAAATCGACCCCCGGTCAACTACCGGACGTGACCGAGTTACTACTGGGACTGGGGATTCTCTTTACACTCTTTGTCGGCTACAACATCGGTGGGTCGACAACCGGACCGGCCTTTGGGCCGGCAGTCGGGGCCGGTGTCGTCTCGAAGGTGCTCGCGGCGGCACTGTTCTCCGCGTTCTTTGCTGTCGGTGCGTGGACCGTCGGCAGGCGCGTCGTCGACACGCTCGGAGAGGAGTTGGTCACGTCGACGGCGATTTTCACCCTCGAGGCGAACGTCGCGGTGCTGTTTTTCATCGGCGGGGCGCTGTTTCTGGGCAACTACGCCGGCGTACCGGCCTCGACGTCGATGACCGCGGTAGGAGCGATTGCCGGTCTGGCGCTCGCGGCCGGCGAACTCGACTGGACGGTGATGGGTCAGATCGTCACCTGGTGGGTCGTCGCGCCGATTGTCGCGTTCTGGGTGTCGGGTATGATCGGCCGGTACTTCTACGCGGCGCTGAACCGCCGGATTGCGCTGGTCCAGAGCAAAGGGCCACTCGTCGAGTTCGACCGGTCGAGTCTCGTCCCGCGACTCGTTCCCGGCCCGGGCACGACACGGAGGGAGTTCCTCGGCACGCTCGTACTCGTCGGGATTGGCTGTCTGATGGCGTTCTCTTCCGGGACGTCGAACATCGCGAACGCGATTGCGCCGCTCGTGGGGAGTGGTGACCTCGACATCGACGTCGGCATCCTCATCGGGTCCGTCGCCGTCGGTGCCGGCGCACTCACTATCGGGCGACGGACACTCGACACGCTGGGGAGTGGTCTCACCTCGCTCCCGCTGACGGCCTCTATCGTCGTGGCGACCGTCAGCGCGACGATCGTCGTCATGCTCTCTGCGATCGGTATTCCGGCGAGTTTCGTCATCATCGCCACGATGAGTATCATCGGTCTGGGGTGGGGTCGGGCCACCCGGACGGCGACGGTCAGCGGCCTGGGCACCGAGGACGAACCCGCGGTCTCTGTGGGGGCGCTCGCGGGCGACGAGGGCGGCGAGGAGCTCCCGGCCATCGGCGAGGAGGAACCCGAAGATATCCCCGCGGCGGCGGAGTTGTTCGACCCCTCGACGACCGTCCGCGTGGTCGTCCTGCAAAACGTCGTTCCCATCGTCGCGACCGTGGGCGCGTACGCGACGTTCCAGTTTGTTCCGGTCTTCGGGTTCTGAGCCGGGGGACTCCAGTCAGAACGGCGTTAGCACGGTCAGTGGGTCCCAGAACGGCAGTCCAACGTGTGGAATACGGTAGCCAAGGCCCATCAGACCGTGAGCCAGCAGGATGTAACCCAGCGCGACGAAGACCACACCGAGCACGCGGTGGAGGCGGCGGCGGTGGACGGCGTCGACACTGTCGATGATGGTGCCGTAGGCAAACACCGCGGGAATCGTCCCGACTCCGAGCGCGGCGAGTGCGACACCGCCGGCAGCGGGGGAGCCACTGGCGAAGGCGTACAGGTACGCCGGGTAGAGAATCGGACACGGGAGCAGTCCGTGAACGGCCCCGAGTCCGACGATACCGGGGCCGTTGGCGAGGCGTTCGACCCAGGCGGTGAGCACGCGGGTCACGCGCTGTGTGCCCGGCAACTGCGTGCCAAACGAGATGCGCCCGAGAATGTACTTCCCGCCGATGAGAACCACGAGCGCGCCGACGACGGTGCCGACCACACCACGGACTGTCTGTGCCGTCGCGGCCACCTCGCCGGTGCCGACGAACACGACCGCACCGACCGTGCCCATCAGAACGCCCAGCAGCGTGTAACTCGCCGCGCGTCCGACGTTGAACAGCATGTGCTGGCGCACCTCGTGGGTGGTGAGATGTCCCCGCCTGCTCTGTCGCGCGTGTCCGCCGTCGGCCCTCGGGGCGTCCATCTTGCTCGCGTAGATGGTCACCAGCGGGCCACACATCCCGATACAGTGGGCCCCCCCGAGCAACCCGATGAGCAAAAACAGCGCGACGTCCGTGCCAAACAGGGAGGCGACCATACACGCCGTAGATACGGGCGGTGCAAAGCCTCGTTGGTTCGTCCGTCTAACCGCTGTGGCGGCGTGTCGGCAGGGGGTCGTCGGGCAGTTCCTCGTCGAGAAAGCCCTCGACGCCGTCGAGTCCGAGCACGAACTCGGGGTCGAACGCGGAGGCCGGCGTGTGGTAGCCGGTCGGCGCGTCCTCGTCGTCGAGTCGTCGGGCGGCCGTCGTGGCCGCGTCGACGGTCAGGGCGTACGTTTCCGGGGTCACCAGCCGCGAGGTGACGGTCTCCTCGCCGTTGCTGGCCTCGCCCCAGACGAACACCCGGGTGGTCTCGCGCATCTCCTCGGAGGGGCCGTCGGCGAAGCGCCGTGCGAGTGTCTGCAGACCGGATTTTACCGGCTGGAGGCGGAGCAACGGAGCCAGGTAGTTGCTCGCCCGCATCACGCGCTCGAGCGAGGGCGAGGCGGCCATGTACGTCTCGATGTTCTCGATACCGGTGGTGTAGTACGCCGTCGAGACGTCGCCCCAGGGCACCGAGACGGCGTTTCTCGGCCCGGTCCCAAAGTCGATACTCCGGGCGTGTTGGGCCACCGGCACCGTCTCGAGGCGGCCGTCGCGCCGGACTCTGCCGCCGTCACCGGCGTGTTCGACCACCGAGGCGAGTGTCCCGCCCGAGAGGGTGGTGTGTGCGTCGAATCCCAGCGCGAGGTCGGTCGCGTCGGGCAGTCGCTCGTGGAGGTGGCCGGCGAGACAGTCCGTCGGGGTGACGTCGAACCCCACACCGGGGAGCAGACAGACCCCGGCTCTCTCGGCCTCGCGGTCGCGTTCGGCGATAGCCTCGAACACCGATAGCTCGCCGGTGACGTCGGCGTAGTGGGTTCCGGTGGCGAGACAGGCCTCGACGAGTGGCTCGTACGTCTCTGCAAAGGGACCGGCGCAGTTGAGCACCACCTCGACGCCGTCGATACTGTCGGCGGCGTCGGTGGCGTCGAACACCCGGGACTCGACACCGAGTTCGACACCCAGACCGCGGGTTTTCGTCCCGTTGCGGCCCGCAACCTCGAAATCGAGCCCGCGCTCGCTGGCCGTGCGGGCGACGAGTTCACCCGTGTAGCCGTAGGCACCGTAGACGAGTATCATACCCCCACAGTCGGGCGGCGGCGGTAAAAATCCCGCCGCATCTGTCCCGCGGAGCGGTCTCTGCGACGCCAGACACGGAGACAGATGCCGGCACACCCGTGAGGGCACCACACGTCACCGGGGCGGAACGTGGCCCTTCACAACGGTTAAATGACGGCATCGGAAAAGAAACGTAATGACGACACTCTACGATGCGCCTGCCACGGAGGTTATCGAGGCACTCGCGGAGACGCTCGCCGACGAGGCGGCAATCGAGCAACCGGACTGGTTACGGTTCGTGAAGTCGGGCGCGGACCGGGAACTCCCGCCACAGCAAGACGATTTCTGGGAGCGCCGGGCCGCGAGTCTGCTCCGGAAGGTGGCCGTCGACGGTCCCGTCGGCGTCGGCAGTCTCAGGGTGGCCTACGGCGACGCGAAACAGGGGTCGAACCGGTACCGTGTCCGCCCGCGCCAGACCACGGGCGGTTCTGGAAACATCATCCGTACCGCGCTCCAACAGCTCGCGGAGGCCGGCTACGTCGAGGTTGCCGAGGGCGAGGGCCGGACAGTGACGCCAGACGGCCAACGGCTCCTCGACGAGACTGCCACGGAAGTAATCGAATCGATGGACAATCCGGCGCTGGAGCGGTACGTCTGACGCGCCGACGGCCACGAACTGTCGCCGGGCCGACACCGAACGAACAGGTCGCTGGCAGCACCCGCGAGGATTCCGGGCGTCGACCGTAGCAAAAAACACCGCGCCCGGTCGGCAGTCGTCGTGACGGGGTCGGTGCGACAGTGGCTACATCTCGGACCAGGCCTTTGCCGCGGTGGAGATATCGGTGAGGTCACGAATCCAGCGGGTGGCGATCATCTTCTTCAGTGCCCGGGCCGGGAACCCGCCGAACGTCGAGACAAACGGGACGACGTAGACGTCGTGTGCGACGGCGTCTGTGCCGACAGAGACGGTGGTTCCCTTGTTCTTGTACTGCCAGTTTTTCAGTGGTTGGTCACGAATCGCGCGGGCGATGTTCTCGCCGGCGACTTCGGCGGCCTGCCAGGCGGCCTGTGCGGTTGGCGGGGCCGGGTCGTCGTCCTGTTCGACCATCGCGGCGTCACCGATAGAGAAGACACGCTCGTCGGAGGTCTGGAAGTTCTGCTCGGCGGTGAGTCGGTAGTTGCGCTCGTGCTTGTCGAGGTCGACGTCACGGACGGCGTCGCGACCGGTGATGCCGCCGGTCCAGACCAGTACGTCGTACGCCAGTTCCAACTCGTCGCCGACGTAGACGGTGCTCTCGTCGACGCGCTGGATGAACTCGCCGGTGACGATGTTCACCTCGCGCTCCTCGAGCAACGAGCGCAGCGCCTGCTGAATCGACGAGTCCTGTCCCGGGAAGATTTCGTCGAGACCCTCGACGAGGTGAATCTCGATGGGCGCGTCACGGTCGTCACGGAAGCCAGCAACCTCGCCGGCCGTCTGGATGCCCGAGAGTCCCGCACCGCCAACGACGACCTGCGCGGGGTCTGTCTCGGTCGCCTCGCGTGCCGCCCGCTGCAGGTCGTCGTGAATCGCCAGCGCGTCGTCGAGAGACTTGAGCGTGTGTGCGTGGCTCTGTAGCCCGTCGATACCGAAAAACGCCGTCCGACTGCCCAGTCCCACCAGCAGGTAGTCGTACTCCAGTGAGCCCTCGTCGAGTTCGACGACCCGGTCGTCGGTGTCGATACCCTCGACCGTGGCTTGGACGAACTCCGTCTCCGGTGACTTTATCTCGTCGATGGGGATTTTCACGTGTTCTTGCACACTGGGGTCTCTGATGCAGCGGTGAGATTCGTGCAAGACGAGGTGGTAGTCGATGTCAGAGACCCAGGTTATCTCGGTCTCGCCGTCTACAGACCGTTCGAGGCTCTGTACTGCCCCTGCACCGGCGTAACCCGAGCCGAGGACGACAGTTTTCGCGGTCATACCGAGTGCTCAGTAGTGGCCGATACAAAGCCTTTGGAATCGCCCGCGGGGGCAGTGGGCGTCACCACGACCCGCCTACCCGACGGGTACGACGGGCACGGAGACGGCGGACGGGACAGAGACCGTCAGGGCCAAAAGTGGCCGGCCCGATTGGAACGTGCATGAGGTTCCACGAGGCGGCAAACTACCTGTCCGGTCTGCGGCGGTTCGAGCCCCGTCCGGGCACGGACGCGACGGCAGACCTGCTCGACCACCTCGGTACCCCACAGGAGGGACCGGTGTTCGTGCAGGTCGCCGGGACGAACGGAAAGGGCTCGACCGCCCGGATGGTCGAGTCGGTACTGTCCGAGGCCGGCCTGGAGGTCGGACTCTACACCTCGCCACACCTCGACGACCTCCGCGAGCGCATCCGCGTGAACAGTCGCAAACTCACCGAGGCCACCCTCACCTCGTTCGTCGAGCGCGTCAGGCCGTACATCACCGACCACGCGGCCGAGGGCGACCCGCCGACGTTCTTCGAGACGGTGACCGCGCTCGCGCTCTGGGAGTTCGGTCGTCAGAACGTCGACGTCGCGGTGCTCGAGGTCGGTATCGGCGGCCGCCACGACGCGACGAGTGTCGTCGACCCCGCCGCCAGCGCCGTCACGACGGTCACGCTCGAACACACCGACGTGCTCGGCGGCGACATCGAGACGATTGCCCGGGACAAGGCCGCCGTCGCGCCAGCGAACCGCCCGCTCGTGACCGCCACCGACGGGACGGCCCGGGAGACAGTCCGCGAGGCCGCCGGGGACGTGACCGTCGTCGCCTCCGGACAGACCGCCGACGTCTGTGTCAGTTACCGCGGTCGCAGCGGGGTCGAGGGTGTCCTCGGGGTCGAAACCGACAGACGACAGGTCGAGACGCGACTACCGCTGCTTGGCGAGCACCAGGCGCGCAACGCCGGCGTCGCGGTCGCGCTGGTCGAACAGGTCGGCGACGCGCTCGGACGGAACATCGAGACTGCGTCGCTCGAGCGCGGGTTACGCAACGCACACTGGCCGGGACGGTTCGAGATTTTCGGGCGCGACCCGCTGGTGGTGCTCGACTGTGCGCACAACCCGCGTGGCTGTGCCTGCGTGGCCGAGACACTCGCCGAGTTCTCCGTCGACGAGTTGCACCTCGTCGTGGGCGCGCTCACCGACAAAGACCACGAGGGAATCGCGACGGCACTGGGCGAGGCGAGTCGCGTCGTGGCCTGTCAACCGGCACACGACCGCGCAGAAGAGGCCGAAGTCCTCGCCCGCGCCTTCGAGCGCGAAACCGAGGCCGCGGTTTCGACACGCCCGGACGTCACGCGCGCGCTCGCAGAGACACTGAACCGGGCCGGAGAGAACGACTGCGTGCTCGTCACGGGGTCGCTGTACACCGTCGCGGAGGCCCGCACCCGGTGGACACGGACGACCGTACCCAGACGGGTCGACTCGCCGGAGACGGCACGGGCGGCGCTGGCCGGGGCCCACGTCGACGGGGCAGAGACAACAGCGTCGGCGCCCGGGGCCGTCCACCGGGTGTACACGACGCGCGTCCGGCCCCGGCAGGCGCGGGCCATCAAGGCCGACCTCCGCGCGGTCGGCGGCGAGTGTGCCGTCGCCGCGCTCGACGCCCACGAGGAAGAGCGGATTCCGGTGGTGTTGATGGCGACACGCAGACAGTTCCGGCGGCTCTGTGCCCGTCTCGACGGCCGACCCGACGGACTCGGTGTGCTGGCAGACGAACTCCGCGCGTCGCTCGGTCTCGCCGACGACGGTCAGACGGGCGGTAGCAGTCTCTCCCGGCCGGCCAACGGCCGGTCACGAACGTCCGAGGAGAGCTACCCGTGGGGAGAGGGGACCGCAGTGATGGGGATTCTCAACGTCACGCCCGACAGTTTCCACGACGGCGGCGAGTTCGAGGCCGAGGCCGACGCCGTCGCCGGCGCCGAGGAACTGGTCGCTGCCGGCGCGGATATCGTCGACGTCGGCGGCGAGTCCACCCGACCGGGTGCCGACCCGGTGCCCGTGGCAGAGGAGAAAGCGCGTGTTCTGCCGGTTATCGAGCGCATCAACGACCTCGACGCGTTGGTGTCGGTCGACACGCGAAAGGCAGAGGTGGCACGCGCGGCGCTCGACGCCGGCGCGGACATCCTCAACGACGTCTCGGGACTCGCCGACCCGGAGATGCGACTCGTCGCCGCCGAGTACGACGTGCCGGTCGTCGTGATGCACTCCATCGACGCGCCGGTCGACCCGGACAACAGGGTCGAGTACGACGACGTCGTCGGTGACGTGATAGACGCCCTGACAGAACGTGTCCTGCTCGCGGAGCGGGCGGGACTGGACCGCTCGCAGATAATCGTCGACCCCGGACTCGGCTTTGGAAAGACCAACACCGAGAGTTTCGTCTTGCTCGACCGTCTCGACGAGATTCGAGCACTCGGGTGTCCGGTGCTCGTGGGGCACTCCCACAAGTCGATGTTCGACCGGGCCGGGCGAGGCAGCGACGACCGCTACGAGGCGACCGTCGCCGGAACCACACTCGCCGCCGAACGCGGCGCCGATATCGTTCGCGTCCACGACGTCGCGGCCAACGCCGCCGCCGTCGACGTCGTCGAGGCGGCACGGACCGCGAGCGAGTCCGACGGGTAACACCGCCGGGTTGCGGTCCGACCGGGTGACGGCACTGTGCTGTTGCTCTCAGACGTTCTTTTTTTGACTTGAATCAATACTGGAATTTTGGGGCAAATTATAAGTACTCGAGTGAAGTTGTAGAGTTAGAGGATGACGCAAGAATTGCCAACAATCCACACGAAACCGTCACGACGGAGAGTGTTACAGACAACGGGAGCAGGTATCGCGGCGGCATCACTGGCGGGGTGTACGGAGATGCTCTCGGGGAGTGGGGACAGCGAGCTCGGTGACACGCTCACTATCGGGGCAGTGGCCTCGGACCCGGGAAACGACCCCATAACCGACTCCATCGTCAAAGGTGCAGAGACCGCGGCACAGGAACTGACAGACAACGGCGGTGTGCTGGGAGCCAGCGACGTCGAAATCGTCGTCGGGGACGCAGGAGAGAACGCGAGTGCGGCGGGCGATGCGTACAGTTCGCTCGTGCTCGACGAGGAGGTCGACGTCACAATCGGGAACTTCTTCAGCGAGGGGTTGATCGAGATTCTCGACAGCGTGGCCGACCAGCAGAAGTTGCACCTGGTGACGGGTGCCAGCACCGTCGAGATGTCGAACAACATCCGCGAAGACTACGAGCGGTACAAGTACCTGTTCCGGGTCGGGCCGTTCAACAACGTCTACCTCGGGCAGACACTGGTGGATTTCGCCGACGCGTACTACCAGGACACGCTGGGGTGGGAGTCGACAGTGGTGCTCCGCGAGGAGGCCGCCTGGACGCCGGCTGCTGCCGACGTGTTGGACGCACAACTCGACGACCTGGGGTTCGACGTCGTCGACCGGGTCAGTTACTCGCCGACCACGGAGAACTTCAACCCGATTCTGGGCGACGTACAGAGCCGGGGTGTCGACGGCGTGACGACACTGATGGCGTCGAGCGGTGCGGTGGTCGCCGGACAGTGGGCCGCCGGCGGCTACGACTTCGGGATGGGTGGTATCCACGTGCCGGCGCAGTTACCGAACATCTTCGACCAGTTGGGTCCGGCGATAAACAACGTCTGGACCGTCAACACGGCCTCACAGGGGGCGACAATCACCGACCAGACCGACCCGTTCACGCAGTCGTATCTCGACCAGCACGGGCAGACACCAGTCTACACCGGCTATCTGGCCTACGACGCGGTGCACCTGCTCGCCGCCTACGCCGAGGAGGTTGGCTCGGTCGACGACGACGACCTCGTCGACGCGATGGAGACAAACGAACTCGACGTCACCACCTCGACCTTCGAGAACTTCCGGTTCTGGGAACCCGGCGAGGAGACACAGAACGGCGAGACGTACCCCCACGACGTCGCCTACGACCGTGCCGCCTGGCTGGAGAACGGCAACTCTGCACCGATTATCAACCAGTGGCAGGACGGCTCGCTCGAGATTGTCGCGCCGGAGGGTCAGGCGACCGCCGACTACCAGTCAGTCGAACGCTAACTCCAGCATGGTCGGGACATTCGGCAACTTCATTCTGAACTGGCTGTCCTTTAGCGCACTGTACGCGCTGGTTGCGATTGGGTTCACTATTATTTTCGGCGTTGGCGGTGTCCTCAATCTCGCCCACGGAGCCAGCATCACGCTCGGCGCGTTTCTCACGCTCGCGTGGTTCGGGGCAGTCGAGGGGACGGTCCCGGAGCCGGTCGCTTTGCTGGTCGTGTTCCTGGCGAGTCTGTTCGTCATCGCGGTGTTCAACGCCGTCCTGTATCTGGTGTTCGTGCGCGGACTCGAGCGGGTCTACGAGACCGCCGAACAGGTCTCCCTGACGGTGATGATCGTCACGCTGTTGTTCGCGCTCGTCATCGAGCAACTCGTCCGGCTCCACTTCGGGACACAGCCCCGCTCGGTGCCGTCGTTCGTCGACGGCGTGATTCCCGGAACGAACGTCGAGATGAACCTCCTGGTCGGTTTCGTGCTCTCGTGGCTGGTCATCGGGGGGCTGTTCGTGCTCATCGAGCGCACACGGCTGGGAAAGGCGCTGGTCGCGGCCTCGATGAGTCGCCGGGGGGCCGAGATTGTCGGTGTCGATATCCGGCGGCTGTACGTCGTGACGTGGGTGCTTGCGGGCGTACTCGCCGGCGTCGCCGGCGTCTTTCTGGGCAGTTTCGGAACCGCGACACACACGATGGGGCGCAGTCCGCTGGTCATCTCCTTTGCTGTCGTGATTCTGGGCGGACTCGGCTCGATACGCGGGAGCGTACTGGCGGCCTACATCATCGGATTCCTCGAGATTGGAACGACGACGTATCTCGACCCGAGCGCCAGCGGTGTTGCCCCGTTTCTCGTAGTCGTCTGCGTGTTGCTGGTGCGTCCAGAGGGACTGTTCGGCCGCGAACTACAGACGGGTGAGTGACCATGACAGGACAGAAACGCGTCGACGTGGACGAATCGCTTCTCCAACTACTCGACCCGCGACCGCTCTCCGCGCGCCACCTGCTTGGGGTGGCTGGCGTCGCCGTACTCGCGGTCGCCCCCTTCCTGACCGACCTACTCACCGTGCGACGACTGACCGTCGCACTCTACTTCGGGATGTTCGCCATGAGCTGGGACGTCGTCTCGGGGTACACCGGCGAGATCAGTTTCGGACACGCCTTCTTCTTCGCCCTGGGTGGCTACTCCTCGGTGGTTATCAGCACCACGTTCGGGCTGAATCCGTTGGTTACAATCGGGCTCGGTGTCGTCGTCGCCGCACTCGGCGGCCTGCTCATCGGTGTGCCGGCGCTGCGAGTGAGCGGCCCCTATCTCTCCCTGATAACGCTGATTGCGCCGCTGTTGCTCGCACAGGTGTTTCTCCTCTTTAGCGATACCTTCGGCGGCGAGCGCGGACTGAGTGGCGAACCGGCCATCGTCGGCACACAGGAGGAGGCGGTGTTCACAATCAGCGAGAACGTCGGCGCGCTACAGAACACCGAGGTGGTGACGATACTGGATTTCTACCTGGCGCTGGTCTTGTTCGTGGTCATCTTGCTGTTCTTGTTGTTGATTACTCGCTCGAACGCCGGCGCAGTCTTCTACGCGATTCGCAGCGGCGAGGACGTCGTCGCGGCGACGGGAAAGAATCCCGCGAAGTTCAAAATCTTCGTCTTCGTGCTCTCGGCCGCTATCGGCGGTCTCGCGGGTGGCTTTCTGGCGCACTCGAACGTGGGCGGCGCGTCGCCGAGTCTCCTGTTGAACCTCGAAATCAGCCTGCTCGTCATCGTCGCGTCGGTCATCGGTGGGATGGGGACGATTACCGGCGCGGCATTTGGCGGTCTCTTCGTCCGTGCGTTCGAGGAGGTCGTTCTCGACGCGGTCGGCGATACGGGCCTCGGGAACACGGTTGACGGTCTCGTCGGTTCCGAGATTCAGGAGCTGTCGTTCCTGTTGTTGGGCATCGCAGCGCTGTTCGCCGTGTACGCTTTTCCCGGTGGGCTACTGCGGTGGGGCACTACACAGGGCAGACGGGTGCGGACGAGGATTCTGGGTGAGTCATGAGTTCTGACACAGAACACGCCGAGACGACACGAACCGGGCAGGACGACCTGCTCGTCGTCGACGGGGTGACAAAGCGCTTCGGTGGCCTGACCGCGGTCGACGACCTCTCGTTTGGGGTCGGTCGTGGCGAGATTCTGGGCTTTATCGGGCCAAACGGCGCGGGCAAGACGACGACGTTCAACTGCGTGATGGGGACCCACGACGTCACCTCGGGTTCGGTCTATTATAAGGGGGAGGATATCACCGGGCTTGCCACCCACGAGGTCGTCGACCGCGGCATCGCCCGGACGTTCCAGACCGCCCGTCCCATCGAGGAGTTCACCGTCGCCCAGAACGTCGGTTTCGCGCTGATGGACGACAGCCTGTTCTCGCTGACCAGACGGAGCGAGTCGCTTCGCAACCGCGTCGTCGAGATTGCCGCGACGGTCGGCTTCGAGTTGGAGGACCTGGAGAAAGAGCCGGCGGAACTCCCGCACGCGGGCCTGCTCAAACTCGAACTCGCGCGCTCGCTGGCGGTCGACCCCGAACTCGTGCTGGTCGACGAGGTGTTCGCCGGCCTCGCTGCCGGCGAGGTCAACGAGTTTGTCGACCTGTTTCTCGACCTCCGCGAGGAGGGGTACACGTTCGTCGTCATCGACCACAACATGCGCGGACTACTCGAGTTGATCGACCGGGCGGTCGTGTTGAACTTCGGCGAGAAAATCGCGTCGGGAACGCCCGCGGAGATAAAGAACGACCAAGTGGTACAGGACGCCTACTTCGGGGGTGATGGCGCGTGAGCGATATCGCCGGGGAGACGATACTCCGTGCGGAGGAGGTTTCGGTGGCCTACGACACGGTCGAGGCGATAAAGAACGTCGACTTCCACGTCGAGGAGGGCGAGGTCGTCGGCTTTATCGGCCCAAATGGCGCGGGCAAATCGACGCTGGCGGACGCGGTGACCGGCTTCCAGGAGTACACCGGGTCGGTACAGTACCGCGGCCGGGAGGTCAGCGGGTACAGACCCGCTACACTGGTCGAGGAGGGGTTGGTCCACTGCACCGAGAAGCGCGACCTGTTCGAGTTCATGTCCGTCGAGGACAACCTGCTGCTGGGGGCCTACAGCCGTGACTGGCTCGACTCCGGGGAGCAACAGGCGTTCGTCTACGACCTGTTCCCGGTCCTCGAGGAGCGCTCCGACCAGAACGCCACCACGCTGAGTGGCGGCGAACAGCAGATGCTCGCCATCGGGCGCTCGCTGATGGGCCAACCGGAACTGCTGTTGCTCGACGAACCGACGCTCGGACTCGCGCCGATCGTACTCGACGACATCAGCGACGCGCTCGCGGAGGTGACCGAGGCCGGCACGACTGTCGTCGTCTGCGAGCAGAACGTGACGTTCACTATGGACCACGCCGACCGCGTCTACCTGCTCGAGAACGGTGCTATCGTCAGGGAGGGCCCACCTGCCGTGCTCCGCGACGACGAGTACGTCAGAGACGTCTACCTGGGTGGGTGAGCGTCTCGCCCGGCCCGGGCGGGTCGTCGGCCAAGTCGGCCCTACCGGGGTTCGTACGTTACCAGTTCGGGAGCCAACTCCGCCAGTCGTGCGGCGTCTTCGCCAAAGGAGTCGGCGTACCTGACGAGCAACACGAGCAGTATCTCGGCGTTCTCGACGGTGTAGCCGTCGTGACGGGAGAGCAGACCCGCCTCCTCGAGTTGCGCGGCACACTTGCTCACGGAGGGCCGCGAGACGCCGAGGTGGTCTGCAATCTCGCCCGCGGAGCGGTCGGGGTCGGTCAAGAGCGCGACGATAACTCCACGCGGCGTCTCGCGGCGCAGGTAGCCAAGCGCCACCTGCTGGAAGGTGTCGAACCTGTCTGCCGGAAAGTACCGGCGGTAGTCGCCGTCTTTCCGACTCTCGACTGCGCCGTCGCTCTCGAGGCGGCGGAGGTGGTGCTGTGTCTCGCCCGTGCCGAGTTTGAGGTCGTCACGGATTTTCGAGAAGTGCGCACCCGGCGTCGCCGCGACGTAGCCCACGATTGCCTCGGGGGTGTCGCTCTCGCTCTCGCTGGCGCCCGCGATCGACACCAGCGGACTCGCCGCGCCGAACGCGGCGAATCGCCGGAGTGTCGTGCGCTTTGTCTCGTCGACATCTCCGCCTCGTTTCATCTGCCTTGAGTAAACGGACGTGACACGTAAAACCACTTCGTTGGGAGAGAGGGCGAACCCAGAGACCGGCGGGCGGGACGGTGACCCCGGCCACGCGGGCGGACCGAGCGGCGGTCCGGTCTCGGTGACGGCCGGCGAGAACACAACCCTTACCGACGTGATGGGCAAACAAAGGGTAATGCGGGACCAGTTCGAGGTGCGTGACTACGACGGAGCGGGTCGCCTCGGCGAGTTGCAGGTCCCACGGGCCGGCGAGACTGTCGAGACACCGGCGCTGATGCCGGTGGTCAACCCACACGTCCAGACGGTGTCGCCGGCAACCCTCAAGTCGCAGTTCGGCGCGCAGATGCTGATTACGAACGGTTACATCCTCCACAGCAGTGACGACCTCCACGAGCCCGTTCTCGACGAGGGGGTCCACGACCTGCTCGAGTTTTCGGGCGTGGTCGTCACCGATTCGGGGTCGTTTCAACTGGCCGAGTACGGCGAAATCGACGTCACGACCCGCGAGATTCTGCGCTTCCAGCGGGATATCGGCGCCGACATCGGTACACCGGTCGACGTGCCGACACCGCCAGACGCCACCCGCGAACGGGCCGCCAGCGAGCAGGCGACCACACAGCAACGACTCGAGGTTGCCGAAACCGTCGACACCGGCGAGATGCTGATAAACGCACCAGTCCAGGGGAGTGTCTTTCCCGACCTCCGCGAGCGCGCTGCCAGGGAGGCCGCCGCCACCAGTCTCGACCTGTTCCCAGTCGGTGCGGTAGTTCCGCTGTTGAACGCGTACCGGTTCGACGACGTCGTGGAGGTCGTTGCCGCCACGAAGCGTGGTCTCGACACCGACGCGCCGGTACATCTGTTCGGTGCCGGTCACCCGATGACGTTCGCGCTGGCGGCGGCACTGGGCTGTGACCTGTTCGACTCGGCGGCCTACGCGCTGTACGCCCGCGACGAGCGGTACCTGACGGTCCGTGGCACAGAACACCTCGAAGAACTGTCGTACCTGCCGTGTGAGTGTCCGGTCTGTGAGGAGTGGACGCCAGCAAAACTGCGCGCAGAACCGGACTCCCGGCGACACGAACTGCTGGCGGAGCACAATCTCGCGGTCTCTTTTGCCGAGATACGCCGGATACGGCAGGCCATAAAGCGGGGCAACCTGTTCGAACTCGTGGAGACGCGGGCGCGCGGGCACCCGGCAATGGTCGATGGCTACAAGCGGTTGCTCGACGACGCCACACGACTCGAGACGACCGACCCGGTCTCCAAGGACGCCTTCTTTTACCTGTCGCCGGAGTCGGCACGCCGTCCCGAGATCGAGCGCCACCACGACCGTCTCGCGCGCCTGGCGACACCGGCAGAGGTGTTGCTGACTGCCGGCACGCACAGCGAGGGGTACGACACGTCCTGGCAGTTGGTCGCGCCGTTTGGCCCGGTTCCGCCCGCCCTCTCGGATGTCTACCCGCTCACGGCGGAGACGCCGGACCGACTCGACGCGAGAGCGTACGAGACCGCCGCCACAGGCGTCGAGAGACTGGTCGAGGCGAATCCGGAGACGGCGTTCACGCTGTTTCACGACGACTGGCCCGGGCGCGCACTCGACGCGCTCCCCGACCGCGTCACGGTCAGTCGCCTCGGCAGCGGCCACGACGACCCGACCTGAGAGTACGAGCGCCGGTCTTCCTCCGGCGTGATTCTCCGGTACACCGGCCGTGGAGAGTCCCCGCGTCCCCGGCGGCGAGGTCCGTCGGTAAAGGGGCCAGCGAGAGACCGCGGGGTGTCTGCTCACCAGTTCCGGAACCCGTAGAGGTAGCCAAACCCGACCGCGGCGGTCAGGGCAAACAGCATGACCAGTTGCTGTACGCCCGCGACAGCGGGGTTCCGGACCAGTCCCCGCAGACGGTCGGGGACGGCCTCGGCGGCGAGGTGTCTGAGGAAGTCAGATTCGGCGTCACCCGGACCCTCACTGCCGAGTGTCTCGACGGCCCGCTTCGAGTACCCCTGCCAGAACGCCCGGCGCAACAGCCACGCCGTCTCCGTCCGGTAGGCGAACACCTTGTGTTTGGCCACCGCGTCGGGGTTGTACAACACCCCACGTCCGAAGGCCTCGTACATCCGGATACAGAGTTCGGTCTCCTCGGCCTGAATCTGGTCGTCGCCGGTCAGGCCGACCTGCTCGTCGAAGCCGCCGACCTCCTCGAAGACCTCCCGCCGGAAGGAGAGATTCGACCCGAGCGTGTTTCGCACCTCCGTCCAGGGTTCGAGGCGTCGCTCGTAGTTCGCGCCGACCAACCAGAGAAACTCCTCGGGAAGGTGTGTGGGCCGGCCGGCAACCCAGTCGGGAACCATCCGTCCGCCGACGGCGAGCGCGTCGGTCTCCTCGTAGCCCACGAGCAGTTGCTCGACCCAGTCCGCTGCCGCAACCGCGTCGTCGTCGAGAAAGGCGATAATGTCGCCAGAGGCACGCTCGACACCGCGTGTTCGGCTGTATGACAGCCCCCGGTTCTCGTCGTTACAGTGGACGAGAACGTTCTCCCGGTCGCCGAACCGCTCGCGGGCGCGCTCCGAGAGTTCCTCGTTGCCGTCGACGACGGCCACGAGTTCCACCGGGTCGTGGCTCTGTGCGAGCACACTCTCGGCGGCCTCGACGAAGTCGTCGTACCGGTTGTCGGCGTACGTGCAGATGACAACAGAAACCCGCATTCACCGGTCGTACCGCCGAGTGAAAAATAAGCGTTGTGCCCCAGACTGTCGGACCCACGACGACGAGGGTGTCAGTTCTGTGATTCGACGAACAGCGCCTGCACGTCGAGGATGTTCACCTCGTCGTCCTCCAGGAAGTCGAACGACGGGGTGTTGTCCTGCACGCTCGCCGTGTCCAGTCCGTCGAACAGCGTCTGCGCGTCCAGAACGTCGAGTGTGCCGTCGCCGTTCGCGTCCTCGAGTTTACCGTCGTCGTCGGAGTCGTTCGCGACGTTCTCGTTGTTGTTCAGGTCGAGTGCTGGCGTCCCACGGAACGGGTTGAACTCCACTAAGAACTCCGAGTTGGGGGCGCCAAACTCCGTGGGGTCGGGAATCACTGGCTGGCCCGAACCGGGCCCGGCAACACTCGGCCCGGTCTCGTTGCCCCACCAGTTGTTCGTCGCGTTCAGCGCGTCGAGACCGGATGGGTCGTCGGGGTCGGCGTCGCGCACGACACTGCCGTCCAGGATGTTGTTCTGGCTGAACTGGTGGCTGTTGCCGAGGCTCTTGTACGGCCCGACGTAGAACGCCGCACCACCCTGAGTCTCGTTCGCGAACTCGCTACCGGCGGCGTCGAGGTTGTCGAAGGTGTTTCGCACAACCGTGAAGTCCTGTGGCCCCACCGGCGGACTGGTGGTGGAGTTGAACAGTGCGATTGCACGAACGGCCTCGCCGCTCACGTCCGTAATCTCGTTGTCCGTCACACTGAGTCCGGTGACGTTGCCGAGGCCACTCGTCCCGCTTGGCAGTTGCGTGCTGATCGACAACCCACGTCCGTCCGACCGGGCGCCGGTCGTCTCGCCGGGGTCGATACCCGTGACGGTGTTGTCGGAGATTGTCAGCCCGTCGATATCGTTGCCACGCGGCAACACCTGCACGCCGATTGCGTCGGCCTCGACCGACGCGTCTGGCGTCGAGACGTTACTGATTAGATTGCCGGTGATTGCGATGTCGCTGCTTGTCTGTCCGCTCCCGTTGTAGAGCAGTTCGACACCGTTGCCGGCGGCTTTGTTGTTGCCGGCCGTTCCGGCCACGCCGGTGATTCGCGTGTCGTTGATTGTCACGTTGTCGACCGGTTCGCTCACCAGGATACCGTCACGTGCCTGGGTGTCGACCTCCACGTTGTCGACAGTCACGTTGTCGGCCCTGATGTCGACGGCCGCGTTGCTCGTCGGAGCGTCGCCGGTGATAACTGGCTGGTCGCTCTGGGAGGCACTCGTGAGCGTCAGACCGGGTTTGTCGACCACCACGGTCTCGTTGTACGCGGTTCTGTCGTCCGAGACGAGTGGGTCTGGCGGAACCGCGACCGTATCTCCGGGGTCGGCCGCGTCGATTTCACGCTGAATGGAGACAACAGCCTCGTTGCTTGGCGCTTCGAGGAACGGCTCGAACAACACTAACGCCTCTGGGTCGCTAGTGAGGCCCGACTGCGTGGGGTCGGGAATCACCGGCTGGCCCGAACCGGGCCCGGCGACGCTGGGACCGCTCGCGTCACCCCACCAGTTGTTCCGCGCGTCGAGTTGCTTGTTCTGGAAGGCCAGAGGGTCGCTCTCGTTGATGGACCGCGACACACCACCACTCAGAACGTTGTTCTCGATGAACGCGTGGTCGGTCCCGAGGTCCTGGTACGCCCCGACGAACAGTGCGAGTGGGATGTCCTGCTCGCCGAAACCTGTCGTCGCGGCGAGATTCGTGAACGTGTTGCGCGTAATCTCGACGTTCGTCGGCCCGAGTTTCGGAGTTACCTCCTCCGAGGACTCGAACAGCGCAATTGCGCGGGTCGTCTGGGCAGAGATATCGTCGAACTCGTTGTCCGCAATCGTGGCGCCACTGACAGTCCCGTTGTTGAACTGCGTGCCGAGTACGATACCACGCGCGCGCTCGGACCTGTTGCCCAGTGGCGCGCTCGTCGAGGTGCCGGGTTCGATGCCGGTGAACGTGTTGTCTGTGATGGTCAGACCCGTCACGTTGTTGAAACGCGGGAGCACCTGCAGGCCGACGGCGGTGGTACGGGCGTCGGTGTCGGGCGTCGTGACGTTACTGACGAGGTTGTTGCTGACCACGACGTTGTTGCTGGTCTGTCCGCTGATGCTCGTGGGGAACTGGAGGTTGATACCGTTGCCGGCCCCCCGTGGTCCGTTGGCACTGCCGAACGTCCCGCCGTCGACACGGGTGATGCGGGTGTTGGCAATCGTCACGTCGTCGACTGGCCTCGAGACTGTGATGCCGTCCTGGCCGGCAGTCTCGACCTGCAGGCCGTCGACGGTCACACTGTCGTTGGTAATCTCGATTGCCGACCCGCCGTCGGACGCGGTCTGGTTGACTGTCGCCTCAGCGCTACGGGTGCCGGTCCCCGGCGTCCCCTCGTTCGGGCCAGCGAGTGTCAGCCCCGTTACGTTGACTGTGACAGCCTCGTCGTAAGTTCCGCTCGGCACTTCGATGCGGTCACCGTTGCTCGCGTTGTTTATGGCTGCCTGAATCGATGTGAACGACTGGCTCTGGTTGACGTTCTCGACTGTCGTAGCCGCGCTGTTCCCCGCCTCCTCTGTCACCGTGCCACCGACAGTGCCGGCGGCACAGAGTCCCAGCAGTGTGAAAGCCAGTACTGCTCCGAGGAGCCCCGTTCGAACTGTGTTGGATTGAGTTGTCATATATGTGTTTGAAATGAATCGTTTGGATATCTTTCGGTTGTGGTTTCCTGTCTGACGGTGTCAAACTGTCAGAGTTCACCAGATTCGTTTGTTCATCGTGGGGGGACAATATATATTTATCGTCCTTTGAAACACTTTCCAGCGCCCAGTGGCCGGTGACAGTGCGTACCGACCGGGAGGACAGCATCTGTCGACGCGAACAGATGACAGTGGTCGACGGTCACCCGGCACCGTCGCGCGGAGTCGGCAGACGGGTCGACCGACACACGCGTCACAGGTGCTCGCCGCGGCCCGTTGTTCGTGGCCGCCGGCCGGAGAGTATCTGTTCCAGAACTGTCGGACCCACGACGACGAGGGTGTCAGTTCTGTGATTCGACGAACAGCGCCTGCACGTCGAGGATGTTCACCTCGTCGTCCTCCAGGAAGTCGAACGACGGGGTGTTGTCCTGCACGCTCGCCGTGTCGAGTCTGTCGAACAGCGTCTGCGCGTCCAGAACGTCGAGCGTGCCGTCGCCGTTCGCGTCCTCGAGTTTACCGTCGTTGTCGGAGTCGTTCGCGACGTTCTCGTTGTTGTTCAGGTCGAGTGCTGGCAGTTCGCGGAACGGTTCGAACTCGACAGCGTCCTGCGGGTCCTGAATGTCGATTCTCTCCGGACCGGGAATAACCGGCTGACCCGAACCGGGCCCGGCACCGCTTGGCCCGGTCTCGTTGCCCCACCAGTTGCCCGTGGCGTTCAGCGTGTCCGTCGCGGAGTCGTTGATGAACTCGGCCGGGTTGTTGCGGGGGGCAGAGCGCACGACACTGCCGTCGAGGACGTTGTTCTGGGTGAAGTTGTGGGTGGCGCCGAGCGTCCCGTACGGACCGACGAACATCGCCGCCTCCGCCAGAACGCCACGAATCTCTGTCGCCCCGTCGAGACTGTCGATCGTGTTTCTGGTCACCTCGAAGTTCTCCGGACCGCGCGGTTGTGCTCCACTGATTGCGATTGCTCGCACGCCCGTCCCCGCGATATTCTCCAGCCTGTTGTCGGTAATCACCACGTCGTCCGGCGGACTCGACGCGGCCCCGCCCGCTCCGAGGAAGATGCCGTCAGTAAAGCCAGTGTCGTCGAATCCCAGGTTCCGAATCTCGTTGTCGGCGATGGTGGCGGTGATGTTGCCGTTCAGATGGACCCCGGCGGCGGAGCGCTGGTCGAACACGCCGTCGATACTGTTGCCGACAACCGTCACCCCGGTGAGTGCCGAATCCGGTCCCGCCGACTCGAAGAACTGAATCGCGTGTGACCGGTCCTCGTCGTCTGTCGTCCCGTTGATGTTCGAAATCTCGTTGTTCAGGATTGCGGTGTCGTCCGCGCCGGAGAAGACGATTATTCCGCGCGTGTTCGTGTTGACATCCACTCCGATGTCGGTAATCGTGTTGTTCTCGACGGTGACACCGGTCGAGTTGTCGTCGATCCTGATGCCGACGGCGTTGCGTGACGTGTTCCCGTCACCGGCACCGGTCGGGTTCCGAATCGTCAGGTTCGATACCGTCACGCTGTCGGCGTCGATGTTCACCGCCCGTGCGGACTGTCCCACGACGACCGGGTCGGCGCCAGCGGCCGCGGTCAGTGTCAGTCCTTGCGTGTCGATAGTTACGGACTCGGTGAACGTGCCCGCCTCTACCTCGATGGTGTCGCCGGCGCTGGCGTTGTCGACGGCCGCCTGAATCGAGTCGAAGGTCTGACCTTGGTCGACGTTCTCGACGGCAGTGCCGGCGGCAGTCTCGTCTGCCGCGACTGCACCACACGCACAGAGCGCGAGCAGCGCCAAGAGAGAGAGGAAAACGCCAAGATGCCGGCTGGTGTCGACAACTCCGCTCACTGTCGACCACCACAGACTGTTCCGGTCGAACCGTGTGCTGGTTCGTTACCCGTTGTTTCGTCGAGTCGTCGTGTCATACGTGTACTCTACGACTACTGATTCAAGCCAGTCAACTATAACTTGCGGAATCTGACTACTAACTGTCGCGGTCCTGCAGGAGAGAACCAGGTCCGCCGAAACTACTTCGAGACGGCGGCCGGCGTTCGGTCTGTATGACAGCAGAGCACGAGGTTGCGGCCGTCGGCGGGCCGGCGGGTCAGACGGTAGCGATGTACAGCACGCGACTCGGGCACCGGACGGCGCTGCTCGACCGGGGCGGCGGCCGTGCGGCATGGTGCAGGAGGTTCACAACGTGGTCGACATCCCCGAGGAGACGAGCGGCAACGAGTATCCAGACCGGCAAGGAGCAACTCGGGGAGTACGGCTGTGACATCCGCCGGGAGATGGTCACCTCCTGCAGCCACGAGGACGGCAAAATCCGTCTCTGTGGCAACAGCGACGACTTTCTCGCGGAGTACGTCGTCCTCGCGACAGGATTCAACGATATCCGCCCGGACCCGCCCCTGCCACGTACCGGGCGCGGACTGCACTACTGCCTGCACTGTGACGCCAACGTGTTCGTCGACCAGTCGGCGTACGTGATTGGGAACGGCGAGAGCGCGGTCCACGTCGCCGGCATCCTGCTGAATTTCACCGACGAGGTGGACCTGCTCACCCGCGGCGACGACCCACAGTGGGGCGAGGAGAGCGACGCGATGCTCGCCTCACACCCTATCGACGTACTCCACGAGGACGTAACCGGCGTCCAGAGCGGCGTCGAGGGCTGACTGGAGGCACTCGAGTTCGCAGACGGGTCAGTCCGCGAGTACAAGAGTGGGTTCGCGATGTACGGCGCAGAGTACGGCAACGAACTGGCAGAGGCGTTGGGCTGTGACCGCAACACCGACGGCACCGTCGCTGTCGAGGACGACGGACAGACCACAGTCGAGAACGTCTACGCGGTCGGTGACGGCGCGAAGGCGGGTATCTCGATTCACTTCTCGCTGCGGGAGTTCCCGCGAGAGCCAGAACACGTCGCCGAGGCCGGTCCGGTCCGCGACGACGAGGTGCCGGGTATCCCCGACGAACTGCTCGAACAGGCCGTCGACTTCCACACGGACGGCTGACGCCGGTCACAGGGGCACAGAACCCGCTCAGTCCGCCCGCGGCGAGGATTCGAGTTTGTCGATCTCGACGGTTTCCTCGAGGAGAAGGTCCTTCTGGTCGGCGACCTGTCGTTCCTCCTGGATGAGTTGCTTGTACGTCGACTGCGGGGAGAGGTCGCCGATGAGAACCCCACCGACGATTCGGCCGTCCTCGAAGGCCAGGCGCCGCCACTCGTGGTCGCCGTACTTTCGCTGCGCCTCGTCGTCGCCACGCGTAGGGTGACCAAAGGAGAGAAACGGGAACTCGAAGTGCGTGATAGAGTACGAGGAGACCCAGCGGAACTCCTCTACGGTGTCGTCGGCAATCATGTTCCTGGCCGCGACGGCACCCTGTTCCTTTGCCGACCCCCACGAACCGTTCTGTCCGTAGTCGTCGAGAATCGTGTCGTAAAAGCGCGTGATGTCGCCGGCGGCGTAGATATCCTCGACACCGGTCCGCATGTACTCGTCGACCACGACGCCGTCGTCGAACTCGACACCGGTTCCGTGGAGCCACTCGGTGTTGAAATCCAACCCGATGGCGACGCCACACCACTCGCCCTCGTACCGGTCGCCGTTCGGGTCGATTGCCGCCTCTATCTGCCCGTCGTCGTCGACCTCGAACCGCTCGACGCCCGAGTCGAGAACGGGAGTGACACCCTTTTTTTCGAGCGCGTCGTGGATTATCTCCGCCCCCTCCAGAGAGAGCGCGTACCGCCACCAGCGGTTGCCCCGCATCAGGTAGTGTGTGTCCAGTTCCTGTGCGGCACAGACCGCCGCGAGGTCGATTCCGAGCAGTCCGGCCCCGACGACGATACCCGTCTGGGCGGTTGTGGCGTGGTCCTGAATCGCCCGGGCGTCCTCGAAGGTCCAGAAGTGGTGGACACCGTCGGCGTCACCGTTCGCGACGGGCAACTGTGTCGGCGTCCCGCCGGTCGCCACGAGCAGTTTGTCGTACTCGTGTGTCTCGCCCGCGTGCGTCTGTAGTTCGTGTGCCGCCGGGTCGACCCCAGTGACGTGCGTGTTGAGTTCGAGAGCAATGTCGCGCTCGGCGTACCAGTCGGGTTCGTGGATCGAGATTGGCGCTTCCGGGAGCTTTCCCTTTGCGAACTCCTTTATCAGGATGCGGTTGTAAAGCGCCTCACCCTCGTCGGTGATGACCGTTATCTCCGCGTCCGTGTCCTCCTCGCGGAGTGTCTCGGCCGCGGAACTTCCGGCGATTCCGTCGCCGACGATAACGTACGACGTAACCATATACTATCCGTTAGATATCGGGCTTAATGTGGATTGCCATTCGTTTCCGAGGGTGGAAATGTGACCACGATACGCCCACAGAAGTGCACATATGTGGTACTTTTGCTCCAAAAGACGACATTCAGTTGCGTGCTATGTGTCCGGCAGGACGTGCGTTAGGTTCCACCGGGAATCTCCAGCGGGGTGTGGGTATCGCTGTCTCGTGTGTCCGGTCGCCGTCACGACACCGGAAAGGTTATACCCGTCTCTGTTGTACGTTTGTTTGCAATGGCAAACGGCACGGTTGATTTCTTCAACGACACGGGCGGTTACGGATTCATCGAGACAGAGGATGCAGACGAAGACGTATTCTTCCACATGGAAGACGTCGGCGGTCCGGATCTCGAAGAAGGACAGGAAATCGAGTTCGACATCGAGCAGGCGCCGAAAGGTCCCCGCGCGAACAACGTCGTCCGCGAGTAACTACGTCGCAGACGCGACGCCGCAATTTTCGACTTTTCGAATCGACCACGAGCGACGTCACCGGCAGACCGTAGCGCGTTGCTCGGAGCGAATCACCGTGCGTCGGCGATTCTGTCGAGTGCGCCGGGGTTTTCGATGCTCGAGAGGTCGCCCATCGTCTCGCCCTCGTAGACAGACTGGATGAGTCGGCGGACGATTTTGCCACTCTGTGTCTTCGGGAACTCGTCGACGAACAGCACCTCGCGGGGTTTGAACGGTTTGCCCAGTTCCTCGCCGACGTGGTCACGCAGGTCCGAGCGCAACTCGTCGTTCTCCTCGTACCCCTCCTCGAGGACGACATAGGAGACGACCGCAGTGCCTTTCGTCTCGTCGTCGGCACCGATTGCGGCCGCGGCGTTGACCGACTCGTGGTCGATGAGTGCACCCTCGACCTCGGCGGGGCCGACCTTGCGGCCGGCGACGTTGAGCACGTCGTCCGAGCGACCGTGGAGAAACCAGAAGCCGTCCTCGTCTTTCTGCGCCCAGTCACCGTGGTCCCAGGTGTCGTCGAAACGACTCCAGTACTCCTCGAGGTATCGCTCGTCACCACTCCAGAGCGAGTTCGTCATCGACGGCGCCGAGGAGTTCGCCACCAGGTAGCCACGGTCGTGGTCGTCGGCAATCGAAGTCCCCTGAGCGTCGACGATGTCGATGTCCATCCCGAGCGCTGGCCCGCCCAGCGTGCAGGGTTTCAGCGAGTGTGTCGGGAGTGGCTGGAGGAAACAGCCAAACACCTCCGTGCCGCCGGAGATGTTCATAATCGGCGTCTCGCCGTTGCCGACGTTCTCGTAGAACCAGTGCCAGGATTCGGGGTCCCACGGTTCGCCGGTCGACCCGAGCAGACGCAGCGTCGAGAGGTCGTACCCCTCCAGCCACTCGTCACCGCGTTTCTGGAGCGCGCGGATCGCCGTCGGCGAGATGCCGAACACGGTCAGTCCGTGGCGGTCGATCATCTGCCAGAACCGGTCCGGTTGCGGGTGGTCCGGTGCGCCCTCGTACATGAACATCGTGCCGCCAAAGACGTGGTTACCGATCAGCGTCCAGGGCCCCATCATCCAGCCGATATCGGACACCCAGAAGAAGCGGTCCTCGGGTTTGTGGTCGAACGAAAAGTACAGTTCCTTTGCCGGTTGGACCAGACCGCCGGCGTGGGTGTGGACGATGCCTTTCGGTTCGCCGGTCGTCCCCGAGGAGTACAGCAGCATCGACGGCTGGTCGGAGGAGAGTGACTTCGTCTCGTAGTCGTCGTCCTGTGTGGCGACGGTGTCGGCCCACCACTCGTCGCGCTCGTCGTTCCAGGGGATGTCGGTACCGAGTCGCTCGTAGACGATTGTGTGCTCGACGTGACCGGCCTCCGCGATGGCGTCGTCGGTGGACTGTTTCAGCGTGAGTTCGTCGCCACGGCGGTAGAAGCCGTCGCCGGTGAACAACACCGAACACTCCGCGTCGGCGATGCGGGTCGCCGTCGCGTCGACACCGAAACCAGAGAAGATGGGCACGGCAATCGCGCCGGTTTTGAAACAGCCGTACAGAATCGAGATGACCTCCGGCACCATCGGCATGTACAGTCCCACGGTGTCGCCGGTGCCGACGCCGCGGGCCTCGAGCGCGTTTGCCACCTGATTCGACTGGCGATGGAGTTCGTGGAACGTGAGTTCGCGCACGTCGCCGTCCTCGCCCTCCCAGATGCAGGCGACGCTGTTGCGCGTCCCGGAGTCGGGTCGGGCGTGTCTGTCGACCACGTTGTGGGCGATGTTGAGTTCGCCGCCGACGTACCAGTCGGTGAACTGCGGGCCGTCGGTGTCGTCTCGCACAGTGTCGTACTCCTGGTAGAACTCCAGGTCGAGGTGGTCGACAACGGCGTCCCAGAACCAGTCGAGCCCTGAGGCCTCCGCGCCGGTGTCGGTCGTCGACCGGCGGTGGAGTTCCTCGAAGTCGTCGATACCGTACGTCTGCATGAACTCGTAGACGTTACTGCCCTCGACAACCTCCCGGGTCGGTTCGTAGACAACTTCGTCGAGTTCTTCGAGCGTCTCTGCCATACAGTCGGAGCAATAGACACCGAGGGTAAAGTAGTTGTATGCTCGCTCCCGTCAGAGGAAAGCAAAGTTCACAAGGGATTAACTCACAGGCGGCGAAGTCGCCGTATGAAACCAGTTCACATCGATGCACTCGTCGACGGTGCCTACGGCGTTCTCATCCTCGTGGCAGTGGCCGTTATGCTCCTCGCCGGCGGCGCAACGGGTGTCGCGTTCGGGGTGGGCGTCCTCGTCTCGTACCTGATTCACGTCTTCTGGAAGATGGCCCGCTTCGACCCCGACTGGATGACCCGCGTCGAGGAAACCGTCGAGGAGGCCGTCGGCAAACAGGTCGACAACAGCGTCGAGCGGTCTGTCGAAGAGGCCGTCGACAGACAGGTTACCGACACCGTCGAACAGTCCGTCGAGGAGGCCGTCGACAGCCAGGTCGGTGACACTGTCGAGCGGTCCGTCGAGGAGGCCGTCGACAGCCAAGTTACCAACACCGTCGAACAGTCCGTCGAGGAGGCCGTCGACAGTCAGGTCGGCGACACCGTCGAGGAGGCCGTCGACAGACAGGTCGGTGACACCGTCGAACAGTCCGTCGAAGAAGTCGTCGAGGACACTGTCGGGGAAACCGTCGAGGACACTGTCGAAGAAACCGTCGAGGACACTGTCGAAGAAACCGTCGAGGACACTGTCGGGGAAACCGTACAGGAGACCGTCGAGGAGACACTCGAGGAGATAGACCACGGGACCAGGGTAGATACCGGGGAGACAGACGACGAGAGCGTGAGCGAGGACGGGGGTGACAGAGAAAAGAGCGTGGACGAGGAGGGTGACGGAGAAGAGAGGGCAGTGAGGGAGTAACCGGTCAGAACGGCCACGTGCCAAACACAACCGACCGGGCGGTGGGCCCTCACCCGGCCTCGTTCTCGGCGGCCGCGTTACCTCGTCGACACTGCCGACAGTGAGTGTCACCGTCCGCGCGCGAGCAGCCGAATACCGACACCATCCGGGATACCGACACCATCCGGGATACCGACACCACCCGCGCGTACGTCCGGACGGACACGACCCTGGAGCGACCGCCGGGTGTCGGGTGTGATGTCGACGCGGGCAGCACCGGCCGTCGGGCCACCCGTCTCTGGTCCCGGCCAGGGTCGTGTGTGTACTCGGTACGGGGGCACCACACAGAACAGGGGTGTGGTGCGCGTGCTGTCGGGGTAGGGGGGTGCGCTCAAACCGTTTCTCTCGCGAGAGCCACGCGCCACAGTCGGGCTTTTGTCTGTGGAGCACCCACGTACGGTATGAGCACGACCACGGGATTCGAACTCACGAACGTCGCCGCGGGCGCGGACCCACTCTCCCTGCGGACAGTGACCGACAACAACGACTTCGTGTTGTTGCTGTTCCAGCGCGACTACCACTGCACGAACTGTCGGAGCCAGGTCCAGGCGGTCGGTGACCGGTACGACGAGTTCCAGCGCCGCGAAACCGAGGTTGTCTCGATTGTCCCCGAACCACCGGCGAAACTGCGCGACTGGCAGTCGAAGTACGACCTGCCGTTCCCGTTGTGTGCCGACCCCGACGCAGAGACGAGCGGCGCGTACGACCAACCCGTCCGGTTCGGGATACTCGGTGACCTGAGCGACCTCCTCGGGCGGATGCCGAAAGCGGTCCTGCTCGACAGTCGCAGCGACGAACCGACAGTCGCGTACACACACGAGGGCTCCTCGACGTGGGACCGTCCAGAGATTGACGACCTGCTCGGGGAGATAGACAGGGCGAGCGAGAACGCCTGAGTCGACTGTTTCACGCACAGAGAGTCGCCACACGACTCATTACACAGGGCCTCGAACTGCGGGGTACAGATGATGGACCGAAACTCCACGCGGACGACAGACGACCAGCCGACGCTGAGTCGGCGCGGACTGCTGGCTGCCGGCGCTGGCGCGGGAACGCTCGCACTCGCGGGCTGTTCGCAGATTGTCGATTTCCTCGCTGGGCTCGTCCTCGAAGACGTCAACGTCTTCAACGGCGTCAGCAAGCAGGTGTCTGGCAGTATCGTGGTTCGTGACCCCAGCGACGAGGTCGTTCTCGAGGACAGTTTCTCCCTGGCGGCAAACAGCGAGGGTGCCGACCCCTCGAACGGGCCGGGGAACGAGAGCAACAACAGCAGTACACAGAGTACCAGTAGAACAGACGACACTCCGGAGGTGGCCCCGCTCCAGTCCGGAAACGAGAGCGGCAACGAGAGTGGCAACGAGAGCGGTAACGAGAGCGGTAACGAGAGCAACAAAAACGAGGACGTGGACGGCGGTGTGACCTACAGCAACGTGTTCACCGAGAGCGGGTCCTACACCGTGTCGGTCGGACTCGACGAGGGGAGCGAAATCTGGGGTCGGCGCGAGAGCGAACAGACCGTCGAGGTGAACAGTACCGGCGACGAGCACATCATGGTCTTCCTCGGCGCAGCCGACGCCGACCAGAGCAAACGAGACGGGCCGTTCCTGATTACCGCGATAAACGACTTCAGCGACCTCGACGGTATCGGTCAGGGTGACGTCGGCAACTAGTGAACCGGGCAGTGTCGGGGCAGTCCGTCCGGAGAGGCCTGTCAGGTGGGTAGATTTTTCACACCGGACGCTGAACAGTGCGAGCAGATGAGACGACTCAGCACGGCCCCGTCAGAGGAGTCGGTCGGAGTCACTCGGCGGCGAGTGCTCGTCGCCGGGGTCGGGGGGGCAGTCACACTCGCGGGCTGTTCTGGCACTGTCGACCTGAATCTCGACGACGTCCTCGTCTCGAACGACACACCACACCCGGTCTCGGGGTCGATCACGGCGCAGGACCCCGGTGACGGGACAGTGCTCGACGAGACGTTCGAACTCTCGGTGAAGACGACAACGGGCGGGGGCACGGGCAACGCGACGACAGACACGGGCAACCGGACGGGCGAGAACACGACGGACAACCCGAGCGGCGACAGTGCGGACCCGACAGCGACCTACTCCGACATCTTCACCGGGTCGGGCGAGTACACGGTCGCCGTCGAACTCGACGAGGAAAGCGAGATTCGGGGTGTGAGCAGCACCGAGCAGACGGTGACGGTGTCGGACACAGAAGAACAGAGCATCGTGGTCGGCCTCGGCTCCGGGAGGAACGACCTCGCAGGGGAGTTCGCCGGTTCCGACGTACAGTTGGACGACCCAATCTGGGTCGCCGTCTCCGACGGCCAAATCGAGTTCGACGTCTCGGCCAACAACAGCAGTTAGCGAGACTGCCTCACGTCCCGTGGGCGCTTTGGCCCCTACCTGTCGCGACGCCCGGTCACTCGTGGGTGAAGATGTCTTCGATAGCACAGTCGAACCTGGCAGCCAGTTCGAACGCCAGTTCCAGACTTGGGTCGTACCGGTCGGCCTCGATTGCGTTCACCGTCTGCCGAGAGACGTCGACGTCCTCGGCGAGTTCCTCCTGTGTGAGGTCGTGTTTCGCCCGCCACACGGTGAGGTTGTTCTCCATGGGTCACATCAGCCACCGGTACACCCACTGTGCCAGGAAGAAGGTTCCAAACACCAGCCCCGTGACGGTGTGCAAGACTGTCTGTGGGGAGAGCGAGACGATGTCGTTGCTGAGGCCGATTGTGAGCGTGAAAGACACCGTGACCAGTCCGAGGAGAGCAACCCACGCCGACCGGTAGTAAATCTGTGCTATCCGCTCGTCCACCCCGGCCGCGTAACGGAGCTGTGCGTCCCAGAGGGAACCGACGAACAGCAGTGTGCCCCCGAGTCCGAGAGCCGCGAGTTGGACCGTCTGCTCCAGCGACCCGTCGACCACCGCGGGTCCGAGAATCAGTCCAAAGCCAAGGGCCGCGAGGAGTCCTGCGAGCACGTTTCGGAGTCCTTGTGGCGCGATTCGTTCGAGTGGATGACTGTTTGACACCATCGTATGTAAACTGTACTTTCCATACTGTAACACGTTCTTTGCACGGTTTCCAGCCGAGAAACGGTCGTGGTGGTCGCCGACACCAGCACTCCGTCGCGTTCTCTGCGAGTGTGAAGACACAGACCGCCGTCTCGTCACGCGCCGTAGACTGCCTCGACCCAGGCCTCACCACGTGCCATGGAAGGTGTCGAAGCCGAGTTCGTCGAGTGGTTTCTCGCCGACGGCAATCTCGTACTCGCCGGGGGTCAACATTGGACTGTGGAACTGCGGGCCGTCGTCGGTCGTGATGCGCGGACAACCGGTGTTGACGTACGCGTCGAGGCCGAAGTTCCGCAGGCGGTCCGGGGTTATCTCGTCCATCGTGATGAGGTGGGCGTTGTCGTTGCTGTCGACGATTTCCTCGGCCTGGTCCCAGCGACCCTGGCCGATTTTGGTGCAGTAGATGACACCCCAGGTGTCGGCGTCCATCGCCTTGTGGACCGTGGCGTAGCGCTCTTTCATGAACTGCTCTGCGTCGGCAACGGAGACGGCGTTGTTGACGGGGTCCGCGATGACGACGTGTTTCTCGGGGTGTTCCATCGCGAGGCCGAGCGGGTGGAACTTGCCGCCGCCGACGTACAGAATCTGCTCGGCGTCGACATCTGCGGAGGCGTAGTTACAGCCAAGTACCTGTCCCTCGTGGGTGAGGCGCTCGTCGCCCCGGCGCGTGTGGACAGTGTACCCCTCGTCGTCGAGGCGGTCGCGCATCGCGTCGAACTTGTTGCGGTGCTGTGCGGTCGTCACCAACCCCACGTCGGGGTCGACCTCGGGGGGGGAGATTTCCTCGCCGAGCGCGCGGTCGACAATCGGTAACACGTCGACGTTCGAGAACAGCGGAACGTAGATGATGTCTTTCGAGGTTTTCATCGGCGAGTGCCCAAAGTGAACAAACACGTCGGTTCGCCGCATCAGGTACGTGTCCAGGTCACAGGCACCGTAACAGGGCTGCCCGGAGAGTAACACGGAGACGTCGTCGGGCAGCAGTTCCCGCAGGTCGCTGGCAACGCCGGGGCCACGGCGTTTCAGGCCCTCCGGGAACTGGAGTCCCACCGAGTCGGCGTCGCGCTCGGTTACGGCGGTCGTGATGCGGTCGAGTTCGTAATCCCACTCGCGGTCGTGGCGCAGCGACATCCCGGTGTTGCGGAGGTCTCCTTCGGGTTGGTCTGCGGGCTTTCGGCTCATTGCCAGTTGTACCGGTTCTGCGTGTAAAACAACGGCGTTTCGCACCGGTACAGAGAGTGGACACCGACACGGCGGTGTTGCACGCGATTCGCGGGCGTCGTCCGCGTCCTCGAATTTAAACCCCTGCGGGTTCGAAAACTGGTAATGAGCGACGACAACTCCGCTCCGACCGGGTCACTGTTCGAGACACAGCGCCAACTCATCGAGAACGGTCAGCAGTTCTTCGAGACGACGATGCAGATTCCACTGGAGATGAGCGCCACGCTCCGGGAGGCACTCGACGAACAGCGGGAACTCCAGCAGGAGACGCTCGAACAGAGCCACGACGCGGTCACGCAGGTCCTCGACACCGTCGAAGCGGCCGGCGCAGGCGAGAACCTCGACGAGGTACAAAACGCCGTCGACGACGGCTTCGAGACGCTGCTCAACCAGCACGAGACTGTCTACGAGAGCGCCGACGAGAGCTACGAGGAGGCACTCGACCGACTCGAGGAGACAATCCAGACCCTGACCGAACAGGTCGAGACCGTGCTCGAACTCAACGAGCAACTGGGTTCCCAGGTAGAAGGTGTCGCCGGCGGCTACGACGACCTCGCGGCGACACTCGAGTCACAGTTCCAGGGGTTCGACGACACGGTTACATCCACCGAGGACGCAAGCGGCACCGACGAGGTGGAACAACAGCGCGAACAGATCGAGAGTGTCCGCGAGCGCATCGAGAATCTCCGAACCAACCTCGAAGAAACCGTCGAAAAAGCAAACTCCGGAGAGCAGGGCAACTGACGACAGCGGAGACGTCAAGACAGTCAGTGACAGCGAGCGCTTCGACCAAGAGCAGACGGACAGTCGATACCGTCCACAGACGACGGTGGGCTTTTATCTGTCCGGTGAATCCACCCGCGTGTGGCGGATACCCAGACAGTCGCCAGCCTGTTCCAGACCCCGCCTCCGCTGGCTACCGGAGGGGGGACAGACACGCTGATAATCGTCGCGGTAGTGCTCGCTCTGGGGGTCGCGGCTCAGGTTGTCGCCGACCGGTTTCGTGTGCCGAGCGTGCTGTTTCTGATTCTCGCCGGCATCGCCGTCGGTCCAGAGGGGGTGGCGATTGTCACACTCGATGTGTTTGGCGAGGAGACACTGTCGACGATTGTCGGCGTCAGTGTGGCGATTATCGTCTTCGAGGGGGCGTTCCATCTCAAAGTCGAGAAGCTACGCGAGTCTCCGTCGGCGGCGATCCGGCTCGTCACAGTCGGGGCCGTCGTCGCGTTCGTCGGGACGACAGTCTCGGTCCGGTTCCTGCTCGGGGCCGAGTGGGGAATCGCTGCCCTCGTCGGCGCGTTGCTGGTTGCGACGGGGCCGACAGTGATAACACCGATTCTCTCGGTCGTGCCGGTCCGAAACCGGGTCGCCGCGGCGATGGAGACGGAGGGAATCGTCAACGACGTGACTGCGGCGGTACTCGCGGCGGTCATTTTCAAACTACTCGTCGCACAGGAGGACAACCCGGCCACGTATCTGACCGAGTTCGTCCAGCGACTGAGTCTCGGTATCTTCGTCGGACTGCTCGCGGCCGGAGTGTTGTGGTTCGTGCTGGTTCGGGCCGGTCTACCCCGGGGACTGTCCCCACAGAACGTCCGTCTGGTGGTACTCGCCGGGGCGGTTCTATCCTTTAGTGTCGCCGACACGCTCGCGGCAGAGTCTGGCGTCGCTGCCGTTGCGGTCGCCGGCGTCGTGCTGGGGAACGCGAATCTCCCTTACGAGGAGGAAATCGAGCAGTTCAAAGGTGACGTGACGGTAATCGTGCTCTCGTTCGTGTTCATCGCACTCGCGGCGCTGGTCGAGTTCGACTCGTTGCTGGAACTCGGTGCTGGCGGGTTGCTCGTAGTCGCCGTCGTGGCACTCGTACTTCGACCGGCACTGGTCTTTCTGTCGACTGTCGGCACCCGATTCACTACTGGCGAGAGACTGTTTATCAGTTTCGTCGGTCCGAGAGGAATTATTCCCGCCAGCGTTGCGACACTGTTCGCAATCGAGTTACAGAACACGAATCCCGAGGGAGCGAACATCCTAGTAGGAACGGTTTTTCTCGTAATACTCCTGACAGTCGTCTCCGAGGGCGGACTGGCGCGACAGATTGCCGAACAACTCAGAGTGATACCAATGCGTGTACTCATCGTCGGCGGCGGACGTGTCGGGCAGCAACTGGGCGAGCGACTCGACGAGCGCGGGGAGAACGTCGTCATAATCGAGGAGAACGAGGACACCGTCGAGGAACTCCGGCAGCGCGGGTTCACCGTTCGTGTGGGCGACGGAACGAGCGTCGACCGTCTCAGGGCGGCCGGTGTCGAGCAGGCCAAAATCGTCGTCGCTGCCACGGGTGACGACGACACGAATCTTCTCGTGGCACAGTTGGCCGACTCGAAGTTCGGTGTCGAGCGCGTCATCACACGCGTGAACGTCCCCGACAACGAGGATGCCTACGGTGAACTCGGCGTCGAGACCATCTCTGCCTCGAGTTCGACGGCGTGGGCGATCGACAACCGCATCGAACGCCCGGCACTGTCGCGCTGGATGACCGAACTCGGCCGGAGCGGTGACGTGCAAGAGATCGAGGTGACCGACGAGAGTCTCGTCGACCGGACAATCGGCGAACTCAACGACGAACTGCCAGAAGGGTGTATAATCGCGCTGGTCACCCGTGAGGAAAAAAACACCGTGCCAAAACAAGACCACGAGGTCAAGTACGGTGACCACCTCACAGTTATCGGGCGTACCGACGTCGTTCACGCCGCAATAGAGCGGTTCCACCCACACGACTGACCACTCCGTGCTCGGCACAGTGTACTCGTGGCGAGGACATCGGCGAGAGACTCACGACGCCGGTAGCCTCGGACGGTAACGCTGCACCGTCACGACGACGCTCACGGGCATCGACACACTCTGGGGACACTCACCGAGACACTCACAGTCTTCGGTGTGTCGTCTCTATGTGGAGACGACTGGCAGAGCCGTCTCGTGGAATGGTGCCCTCAGAGCGAGCCGTCTCGTTCGTAATCAGGGCACGCCGACGCTACTGCAGACACAGAGTGACACGTCCCACAGTGGTTCGGAGACTGGATGCGCGGAGTGTGACGGGCCCCGCGAGCGTGAACACGTCGGTTACACTGTGCTAACAGTACATCGACACGGGCCAAGAGCGTGGCTATCGGATCGTGTCAAAAAAAGCGTCCGTCAGTCGAACCGCAACCGCAGTCGTCGGCTTACTCGCTCTGGCGGCGAATCGCCAGCAGTGCCGC
>CAZHPM010000011.1:0-49383 GCA_964534485.1 uncultured Halobacteriales archaeon | reverse complement strand
GGGTCGAGCGCAAAGAAATCGGCCGCACGTACCGGTACATCTCCCAGGAACTCGGTCTGGAGATGGAGCCAGTCGACCCGAAAAAGTACGTGCCACGGTTCTGCTCCGAACTCGAACTCTCCGAGGAGGTACAGACAAAGGCAAACGAGATTATCGAGACAACGGCAAAAAAGGGACTCCTCTCTGGCAAGTCCCCGACGGGGTACGCGGCCGCGGCCATCTACGCCGCCTCGCTGCTGTGCAACGAAAAAAAGACACAGCGCGAGGTCGCAGACGTCGCACAGGTGACGGAGGTCACGATTCGCAACCGGTACCAAGAGCAGATCGAGGCGATGGGCATCCACAGTTGAGCGTGACCGCCTGTCGTCCTCTCTCTCGAACCGACAGTCGTCGGGCGAATCGGGTCGCCACGACCACGGACGGTCGGGAACACGGCGTGGCGTCGCCTCGCCCGGGTGACAGACACCGGCGGGTGTGTCGAACCTCGCGCGGTCGACACGTTTTTGCACTGGCTTGCCGATATGGCTCTTACTGCCAGACGAGGCCAATCCCTTCGAGAGTCTTCAGGAACAGATTGGCGATGGGGCGGCCGTTCTCGATGTCGATTCCGACGAGATACGGCGGCTGAAACGTCCCGAACGGGTTCTGGAGACGAATCTCGCTGTCGAGATGGACGACGGGCAGCGTCGAGTTGTTCGAGGCCTGTCGCTCGCAGTTCAACGGTGACCGGGGTCCCTACAAGAGAGGTATCAGGTACCATCCGGGCGTGACGGTTCGTGTCCCCGGTCGTATAAACCACTGCGTCCCATTCCGTGAGGTATGAACGCGACAGCCTACCGGGACTGGCTCGTCTCGACCCGCCGGGAGCTCCACAGGCGACCGGAACCCGCGTGGCGAGAGTTCTACACGACCGCGCGGATTGTCGAGGAAATCGAGAGCATCGGCGTCGACGAGTTGCTCGTCGGCCCGGAGATACTCGCTGGCGACGCACGCGCAGCAGTGCCCGAACAGTCCGAACTACAGACGTGGCTGGACCGCGCCCGCGAGGACGGGACGGACCCGGACGTACTCGACCGACTCGACGGCGGCTACACGGGTGCGGTTGCGACCATCGAGCGTGGCGAGGGCCCGACGATAGCACTCAGAGTCGACATCGACGGCCTCCCACAGACCGAATCCAGCGCCGAGACACACGCGCCGGCCGCGGGAGGCTTTCGCTCCGAACACGAGGGGTACATGCACGCCTGCGGGCACGACGCACACGCGGTGTTCGGTCTCGGTGTCTTGCGCGCCATCGCCGAGGACGAGGCGTTCGCTGGCACGCTGAAGGTGCTCTTCCAGCCAGCAGAGGAGCGCGTCGCCGGCGGCAAACCCGTCGCAGAGAGCGGCCGCCTCGACGACGTCGACGCCCTGCTCGCGGTCCACGTCGGCCTGGACCACCCGACCGGCGAGGTGGTCGCGGGCATCGACGGCTTCCTCGCGGTCGCGGAGTTCGACGCCCGGTTCGAGGGCGAACCGGCCCACGCCGGCGGCCAGCCAAACCGTGGCGCGAACGCCGTCCAGGCGATGGCGACGGCAGTCCAGAACCTGTACGGGATTCCCCGCCACGAGGACGGCCCGACGCGGGTGAACGCGGGCCGCGTCGGCGGCGGCACCGCCTCGAATATCGTCCCCGAGGCGGCGTTCATCCACGGCGAGGTCCGGGGCGAGACGACCGACCTGATGGAGTACACCCGCGAGCGCGCAGAACAGGTCATCGAGTCGGCCGCCGAGATGCACGGCTGCAGCGCGACCATCGACCACGGCGCGGAGGCACCCAGCGCACAGAGCGACGAACCGCTGGTCGACCACGTCGCCGGTGTCGCGGCGGATATCGACCGCGTCGACAGCGTCCGCCGCCGCGACGAACTCGGGGGAAGCGAGGACGCCACCTACCTGATGCGCCGCGTCCAGCAACAGGGCGGCCTCGCCAGTTACCTCTGTGTCGGCACCGACCACCCCGGCAGCCACCACACTGCCACGTTCGATGTCGACGAGGAGTCGCTCCTGATTGGCGTCGACGTACTCACCGAGTCGATTCGTGGACTGGCCGGCGACGAGTCGCCACTCGCCTGAGTCTCGGCAGAACGACGGGCGAACCGTCGAGACCCGCAGAGTTTAGTCCGGGACTGCCCTACCGGGAGCGATGACAGAACACACCGTCGAGTTCGTCGGCACCGGCGAGACGGTCACCGTCGCGGAGACGGAGCCGATTCTCGGGCGCTGTATCGAGGAGGGTATCGCACAGGAGTTCTCCTGTCGTGTCGGGATGTGTCTGGCCTGTTCGGCGAAGATAATCGAGGGCGAGGTCACCCAGCCGGCGGCGCACGCGCTCACCGACGACCAACGCGGGGAGTACGCGCTGACCTGCATGGCGCGCCCGAAATCAGACCTGGTACTCGACCGTGGCGTCTACCCGTCTGGTATCGACGACGCCGACAGTCCGGGAGCAGACGAGGGCGCAACTGCGACCGACGGCGGGAGCGCGAACAGAGAGTAAACGGAACAACAGAAACGCACAGAGGACCGCAAAAACAGTTACCGCGTGGGAATGAAGTCGGTGACGTCCGAGGTCGTCTGGACCGGAGCCTCCTCCATCGGCGCGTGCCCGATACCCTCGTAGGCGACGAATCTGCTGTCCGAAACCAGGTCGGCGAGTTCGCGGCCGAAGTGGACGGTGAGCCACTTGTCTTCGGTGCCCCACTGGAACAGCGCGGGAACGTCCACCTCGGAGATGTCGTAGTCGTCCCAGACGTTCGGCGAGGACTCGTATGCCGAGGGGAGCATCGGCGCGTGCATCTCCGAGAAGTCGTCCTCGGGGTAGTGCTCGTCGCGGTAGTTGCTGGCGATGTCGATGACAGCGCCGCGATTGCCGCTCCGGCGGAGCAGGTCGTAGTACCGCTGGACGAGTTCCGGTGTCACCTTCGAGGTGTCGCCGTAGGCGTCGTTCAGCATCAGTCGAATCGCCACCTTCGGCGTCGCGTACCGGGGGAGGTAGTCGGTGCCGAACGCCCGGTAGTTGCTTGCGATACTCGAGAGCAGTGTCGCCCCGCCGGCGTCGACGAGTACCAGCCGCGAGACGAGGTCGGGTCGTTCCAGCGAGAGCCGCCACGCGACGGCGCCGCCGAGTGAGTTTCCCGCGACGGCGACGTCTTCGAGGCCGAGTTCGTCACAGAACAGGCCGACGTTCTGGACGAGTCGCTCGAGCGTGTGCCGGCCCTCCGGCGGACCGGTCAGTCCGAACCCCGGCATGTCGAGGCTGACCACGCGGTAGTCGTCGGCGAGTCGGTCCACCCAGTCCTCCCAGGTGTGCAACGACGAGTACGTGCCATGCAGGGCGAGCAGCGTCGGCGCGTTTCGGGGCCCCTCGTCCCGGTAGTGGACGTCGGAGACACCCGGCAGGTCGAGAAAACGCGACTCCTCGTTCGTGTATTTCTGTTCCAGCGCCGAGAGTGGTCTGTCGGGCTGGAACGGCGAGAACTCGTTGAACGTCCGTGTCGCGACAGACTCCGCAATCGAGAGTCCCGTCGTGAGCGGCGTCAGCGGCATCCGTGTTCACCCTGGTCGCTCGTGGCCGTACAGAGCCGGCCACCCGCATCACGCTCGCCTGACAAACGGTACATATTGACACACCCGTCGACGCGAGCGTGGGGCTGTTGACTGCTGCCTACCATCTCTGGCACACTGTTCGTCCGTTGTGATTTCAATCCTTCGGTTTTTCGGGTGCGAACTCCCGGAGTCGCTGTCGGTTTGTTCAATACCCTGTCACCATCCGTCAGTATTTGACGCGAGCGGGTAGAGTCGGTTGGACACAGTCGACACTGTGTTAGACAGTGCGGGTCGGAGACCGGTAGAGTGGCGTCAGGAGACGCGGTTGCGGAGGAAGTCGGCGGCGTCGGCGGCGGTTCTGTCGGGGTCTTCCTCCATGATGATGTGACCGACCGGTTCGTAGGTGACAAACTGGCTGTCGGGGACGCGGTCGGCGAGTTCGCGGCCAAACGACTCCGGCAGCCACGTGTCCTCGCTGCCCCACTGGAACAGCGCGGGAACGTCCACCTCGGAGATGTCGTAGTCGTCCCAGACGTACGGCTCTGGTTCGTACGCCGAGGGGACCTGTGGGATGCGTGTCCCGATCTCCTGGACAGAGCCATCGAGGTGGTCGGTCTCGTAGTTGCGGCCAATCTCGACGACAGCACGGCGGTTACCGCGGCGGAGCATCAGGTCGTGGTAGCGCCGGACCCGCGAGTCCGTTACCTCCGAGGCGTCGGCGTACGCGTCCAACAAGAATAGACGCACGAACAGCCGTGGTGTCAGGTAGCGCTGGACCGTCGGCCCGGTCAGAGCCATCAGATTCCCCGAGAGGGTCGAAATCAGTGTCGCCCCGCCGGCGTTGAGCAAGAGCAACCCCGAGACGAGGTCGGGGCGTTCGATGGAGAGTCGCCACGCGACACCACCGCCAAGCGAGTTACCGGCGACGGTGACCTCCTGGAGTCCCAGTTCGTCACAGACGACACCGACCGTACGGACGAGTTCGTACAGCGTGTGTCGCCCGCGCCGTGGGCCGGTCAGTCCGAACCCCGGCATGTCGAGACGGACGAGTCGGAACTCCTCGGAGAGGCGTCTGACCCAGGGCGTCCAGGTGTGCAACGACGAGTAGGTGCCGTGCAACAGCACAATCGCCGGCGCGTCGCGTGGCCCCTCGTCGCGGTAGTGGACGCGTGCGTCGCCAAGGTCGAGAAACTCGGAGGCCTCGGTCGTGTACTGTTGCTCGAGCGACGAGGGTGACCGGTCGGGTTGGAACGGGGCGAGTTCGGCGTACGCGTCGTCGACGAGTTCGCTCGCGGTCGACAGCAACCGGTTGGCAGGGTCGACCATCACTCGTCGACGGTTTCGGCGCGGGTGTCGGCGTCGTCGGGGTCGTTGACGGGACTGGTCGGGTGGTAGTCGGTGTCGTACTCGCCGGGTCGGCCGTCGAGACGGTCGGGATTGATTCGCCCGCCGAGCAGCATGAAGTCGAGAATCGTCAGACGGAGCATCGCCTCGACCACCGGGACGGCCCGGGGCATCAACACCGGGTCGTGGCGGCCGACGACGGTAATCTCCTTTCGCTGACCGGTCTCCCAGTCGGCGCTTTTCTGTGTCTTCGGGATACTCGTCGGCGCGTGCCAGGTGGCCTCGCCGTAGATTGGTTGCCCGGTCGTGATACCGCCCTGCAGACCGCCGTGGTCGTTCCCCTCGGGCACCGGGTCGCCGGGGTCGCTGACGGTGTCGGGGTGGGAACCGTCGTCGAACTCCCAGTCCTCGTTGCGCTCGACACCCCGCATCTCCCGGGCGTCCCGGCCCTTGCCGAACTGGACGCCCGTCGTCGCCGGGGTCGAGAACATCGCCTGACCGAGGCGGGCGGCAAAGGAGTCGAACCGCGGCGCACCCAATCCGCGGGGGACACCACGACACTCGAAGTACACCGACCCACCGATGGAGTCACCCTCCTGTTGGTAGTCGTCGATCGCGTCGCGCATCCGTTTTGCAGTTTCGGGGTGTGCACACCGGACGTTGTTCTCCTCGGTGTGTTCGAGCATCTGCTCGAAACTGACCTCCGGCGCCTCGATGTCGCCAACCTGGTTGACGTGGGCTTTTATCTGGATGTCGTACTCGCTCTGGTCGAGCACCTGCTTCGCAATCGCGCCGGCGGCGACCCAGTTGACGGTCTCGCGGGCCGAGGAGCGGCCACCACCCCCCCAGTTGCGGGTGCCGAACTTCGCCGAGTAGGTGTAATCGCCATGCGAGGGGCGGGGCGCGGTGACGAATGGCTCGTACTTGCCCGAGCGGGCGTCTTTGTTCTGGATGACCATCCCGATGGGTGTGCCCGTGGTGTAGCCGTCTTGGAGACCGGACTTTATCGAGACCTTGTCCGGTTCGCCACGAGAGGTGGTAATCATCGACTGGCCGGGTTTGCGCCGGTCGAGTTCGGCCTGTATCGCCGCCTCGTCGAGTTCGACACCGGCAGGACAACCAGAGACCGTACACCCCATTGCCTTGCCGTGTGACTCACCGAAGGTCGTCACCTGAAACAGACGCCCGAACCGATTCCCGTTCATTGATTCTACCTTGTCGCCCGCACATTTAACTCTTACACGCTGTCGAGTGTGTGGCGGCGAGGGCGGAGACTACGACAGCCACGCCGACGAGTGCCGCCGGTAGACCGGGCCGGCGAGAACGATAATCGAGAGGCCGGCGAGCGCGAGAAAAAAGGCGGGGCTGAGCGCGAACTCGGACACCGAGAGTGTCCGCATCGACGCGCCGGTGACCACCGCAACCAGCGCCCACGGAATCTCGCCGACGACCGTTCCGACCAGGAACGGACGCACGGAGACGTTCGACAGGCCGGCGGCGTACGAGATTGGGTCGCCGGGCACCGGCGAGAGTCGCGCGGCGACGACACCACGGGTCTCACCGACGGCCTCGACGAACCGCGCGCCAGAGCGCCCCAGCGACCCGAACAGGCCGAGACCGGTCTGTGCGTACCGACCGACCAGGTACGGGGCCATCGCCGTCAGCGCCGCACCGGCGAGCGCGAGCGGCAGCGCAACCACCGGCCCGTAGAGGTAGCCAAGCACCAGCGCCACCGACGAGACGGGCCACAACAGAAAGGGTCTGACGAGGTAGACGGCGACCACCGCGAGCGCGAACAGGAGCGGGCGGGTCGCCAGCGCCTCCAGTTCGGTGACGACCGCGTCCGGCGAGAGGACGACCGAGGCGACCGCCGCAGTCGCCCCCAGCACGGCGACACCCACGAGTTGGCGCCAGGTCGCGGTTTCCATTAGGAGTGACACTGTCGCGCTCCATCAAACGTTTTGTGGTCTGCTCCCCTCGTCTCACCCGTGGACGACTCCCAGCGCGAACAGACCCGACTCGACGACCTCACCGGGAGTGAGTCGGCCGGTACGGAGAGCGGAGAGTCCGAGGAAACGGTGCCGTACAGGCGGCCGGCGGTGGACGACCCGGTCGAGGAGACCGTCGAACTCGGCGTGGCGTTGCTGGCCCACGTCGAGGAGTCGATGTCACTCGACGAGACAGTCGACCGCGTCGAGACAGTCACCAGCGACCCGGCGCTCACCCGCGAGATTCTCGACACCGCCGAGATGCGCGGAGTAATCGACCGCGAGGACGGTCTGGTCCGGGTCCAGACCGGCGCGTTCGTCAACTTCGAGAGCGACGTCCTCCGCCGCGAGGGCGAGTTTACCTGCAGACGGTGTGGGGCCTCGCTCTCGACGGGCCACTTCATCCGGTTCGAGGCCGGCGAACACGGGCCCTTTGGCTCCTCGTGTATCCGGAAGGTGACCGGCAGAGAGTAACGACCCCCGTCACCGGGTGGTCCGGGGGGTCCCGGGAGTCCGGTCAGACCAGTTCTCTGACGACCTCGAGGACCTCCTCGCAGACCTGTTCGACGGGTCTGCTGGCGTCGACACGGACGAACCGGTCGGGTTCGGCGGCGACGAGACGCTCGTAGTTCTCGCGGACGGCGGCCAGCGACTCGGCCCGTTCGAACTTGTCTGTCTCGCCGCTCCGTCGGGCCCCGGTTTCGGCGTCGACGTCGAGGTAGACCGTCGCGTCGGGCGGGCGCGTCCAGGGCTGGTGGGTCTCGCGGACGAACGCCACCGGGTCGTCGAACCGGTCGGCCAGCATCGCCCCCTGGTAGGCGTACCGCGAGTCGGAGTACCGGTCGGAGACAACGAGTTCGTCGCCGGCGAGCGCGGGCCGAACCGTCCGTGAGAGGTGGGCCGCGTGGTCTGCCGTGTACAGGAACAGTTCCGCCAGCGGGTCGGCGTCGTCGGCGGCGAGCGACCGTCTGACGGCCTCACCGTACCACGACTCGGTGGGCTCTCTGGTGAACGTCGCCTCGGGGCCCGCCTCCCGGAGTCGCTCCCAGCAGGTCGTCTTCCCGCTGCCGTCGATACCCTCGAGCGTCAGGAGCATACGAAACGGTTCAGGCCGTCCCAATTAACCGTTTCGACGGCATCGACCACTTTTAATGCCGTCCTGACCTACAGGTCGGTATGGACGTGCTCGTCGCCGGCGGTACCGGCTTCATCGGGCGGAGTCTCTGTGCGGAACTGGACAGTCGCGGCCACGACGTGACGGCGCTGTCGCGCAGCCCCGACCCCGAGGTGGTCCCCGCAGACGTCGAGACGACGGTTGGCGACGTGAGCGCGTACGACTCGATCGAGAGCGCCTTCCAGACCCGGGACGCGGTGGTCAACCTCGTCGCGCTCTCGCCGTTGTTCGAACCCTCCGGGGGAAACGAGATGCACGACAAGGTACACCGGCGTGGCACCGAACACTGCCTCAGAGCGGCGACCGAGAACGGCGTCGACCGGTTCGTCCAGATGAGCGCGCTCGGGGCCGACTCCGAGGGCGACACCCACTACATCCGCGCGAAAGGTCGCGCGGAGGAACTCGTCCGGGACTCCGGCCTGGACTGGACCATCTTCCGGCCGTCGGTGGTCTTTGGCGAGGACGGACAGTTTCTCTCGTTCACGCGGGCGCTGACGCCGCCGGTGGTCGCGCCCCTGCCCGGCGGCGGAACGACCCGGTTCCAGCCGATTCACGTCGACGACCTCGTTCCGATGGTCGCCGACGGACTCGACGACGACCACGTCGGGGAGACCTACGAGATTGGCGGCCCGGAGGAACTCGAACTCGCGGAACTGTCCCGTCTGGTTCGCCGGGCACAGGGACAGTCTGTGCGGGTCGTTCCGGTGCCGATGGCGGTTGCGGGTATCGGACTGTCCGTCGCCGGCGTGATTCCCGGCGTTCCGATGGGAGCCGACCAGTACCGTTCACTCCAGTTCGACAACACCACCGACGACAACAGTATCGACGCCTTCGGGGTCGGTGTCGAGGAGTTACAGACTGTCGGCGCGTACCTCGGCGTCGAGAGTTGAGCCAAACCGGGGTATGAAAAACATTTTCCACACCCGGGGCAGACTGGGTGATATGCCCTCCCGGCGGTGGTCAGCAGGTGGTCTGCTGGTTGTCCTACTGCTGGCTGGATGCGCCGTGCCAGCGGCGGCCACGAACCAGGTCGCCTCACAGGCGGTCGACGGGTCGTCTGACGGGGCCACGACCGAGTTCGTCATCGCCCTCGAAGACAGCGGCGACGCGGTCGTCCGCGTCCACGAGCGACAGACACTCGCGACCGAGGCAGAGCGGGCGGCGTTCCGGACGGTGGCCGGGCGCTTCGAAGACGGCGAACTCACCGTCGGGGCAACCGCGGTGGTAAACGCCTCCCGGGCGGTCGAACGGAGCGTCGAGCGGGAGATGTCGACCACCGACATCCAGCGCCGGTCGTCACTCGCCGGCGACAACACCACCGGGACGCTGACCGCCGAGTTCCGGTGGGAGAACTTCGCGCGGGTCGAGGGGTCACGGCTCTACCTCGACGGCGTGTTCGACACCGAGAGGGGCCTCTGGCTGCCGGGACTCACCCGCGACCAGCGACTCACTATCAGCATCCCCGACGGGTACGGCGTCCGCGACGCGTCGGTGTCGCCCGACGAGGGGCAACTCCGCTGGCGCGGCCCGACGACTTTCGACAGCGGGACACTCGACGCGACGTTCGTCGGCATCAGCGACAACGGCTCTGATAACGGTTCGAACGGCACCGACCCCGGCGGTAACGGTTCGAACGGCGGCACCACCGACGGCGGTCCGGACGAGTCGGCCGGGTCCGACGGGGGGACGGGTGTGCTCCCGTGGCTCGTCGCCGGCATCGCGGTGGCGGTGGCCGTCGCCGTGGTGTTGGCCCGCTCGGACTGGCGCGACCGGTTGGCCGGCCCCGGGGACGACGACTCGCCCGCGACGGAGCAACCGCCGGCACCGGAGTCGGCGGGTGCGGCGTCTACCGAAGACCAGACCGGAGACGAGTTGCTCAGCGACGAGGAGCGCGTCGAGCGTCTGCTCGAGGAACAGGGTGGCCGGGTGAAACAGGCCGAAGTCGTCGAACGAACCGACTGGTCCGACGCGAAGGTTTCGCAGGTTCTCTCGTCGATGGAGGAGGAGGGACGGGTCGACAAACTCCGTATCGGTCGGGAGAACCTCATCACGCTGCCCGGTGTCGACCCGATGGACAGCGACGACGGGGAGTAACTGCCGGCGGAGCTACCAGAACTTGACGCCGAGGTCGTGGAGGTCGTCGTTGGTCGCGGCGAGATTGACCAGCAACGGCGTCAGCGACTCCACCTCGGCGGCGTTGCCGAGCGCGCCGGCGTCGAGCGCCCTGACACCCTCGAGTTCGTTTGTGAGCCCGAGTACCGTCTCTTTGGCGGCGGTGTCGTCACCGACGACGGGGACGTCCCAGTCGAACGTCTCGTCGAGGTCGGAGAGTGCGCCGGCCGCGAGGTTGTGGAAGGCGCCGACGACTGGAACGTCTGTGGGTGCGGCGCCGTCGGCGAGTTCGGTGACGCTGCCGACAGCCGGCGGGTTGTAGTGGACGCCGTCCTCGTCGCGTTGCATACCGACCGCCGGCGAGACCAACACCGCGTCCCCGAGGTCGTCTGCGACCGCCTCGATAGTGTCGGAGAGGTAGTACGCCGGGACGGAGAGCACGACAACGTCGGCCTGCGCCGCGACCGCGGCGTTCTCGTCGCCCTCGATGTCGGCGTCGACACCGCGGTCGGCGAGCGTGTCGGTGTACGCTGTCGCGGCGTCGCGTGCGCGGTCCCGCTCGCGCGAGCCAATCAACACGTCGTGGTCGGTGTCACGCCCGAACCGCAGTGCCAGCCCTTCGCCGATGTCGCCGGTGCCACCCAGAAGTGCAATCTGCATACTCGTGGGTTGGCCGACCGGCGAATAAGCGTTGCGCGTTGACTCCCGGGTCGACCACACGACCCGTGTCGGGTCGCCGGGCGACCTGTCGGTACCCCGTGAGGAGCCGAAATGACTAACCACCACGGGAGATAACGAGACGTTACCGAGAGATGTCGAACAAACCGGGCACACTACGGCGGTTGTTCTCCGGAGGGTCTGTTGCCAAACAGCCAACCGAGAAAGTCGAGGGCGCGCTGGCGGCCTACCTCGACCCGGCCGAGCGACTGCAGTACCAGTTGCCCGGAACGGACGTGTTGACCCACGAGCGAACAAACGGGACCGACAACATCGGGGTGGCCGGCGAAACCGACTCGATGTGTGTCGTCACGAACCGTCAACTCCTGTTCGTGGTGAGTTCGCCGGAGGGTAACGAGACGGTCGAACTCCCACACTCCGAGCTCAGAGGTGTCGAGACAGAGGGTGGACTGCTGAAGACCGTGCTCGTCGTCGACGTCTGGGAGGACGGACAGTACCGGCTGCAACTCGCCTCGAGTGACTCGCTGACCGAGGCGGTCGACTACGTCGACCAGGCGAGTGGGTGCTGGCAGTTTGCCGACGCGTTGCTCGACGAACTGGAGGGACTGACGACGAAACTCGGCGAGCACACCGAGGCGGGTCGGCTCAACGACGCCGAGACCGTGCTCGGGGACGCACAGGACACGCTCGAACAGCTGCACGAGCGAATCAGAAGCGACGGTTTCGAGGAGATTATCGGCCCACGGGTCGAGGAGGCAGAGCGGACGCTCTACCGGACACGGATGCGGGCACACATCGCGCGGGCGAAGACGCTCGTCGCCGAGGCCAAACACCAGACCGACGCGACCGACTACAACGGCGCCTACGAGCGCTACGACCGCGCCGGCACCCACCTCGAACTGGCGCTGTCGATTGCACAGAACCACGGTTTCGACGAACCGACAGTTGCCCGCTCGGAGTTGGAGACAATCGAGAGCCGGATGCGGAATCTCGAGGTTCGGCCGATGGCGCTGGGCAGGCAGGCCACCGAGCGGGCCCGCGGCACCGACCACGCCGACGTCGCAGTCGAGGCCTGGGAGGCGGCGCTCGAACACTACCGGGACGCGCTCACCGCCGGGTGGGGAACTCCCTTCGAGGGGTCCGCGGACACCGACGACATCCGGTTTCTCGTCGAGGGAACGGTCGGCAACCTCATCGAGGCGCGCCGCGAGTACGCCACAGAACTCGAAACACAGGGCGACAACGACGCCGAGGGCGGCCGCATCGAGATTGCCCGCGACCAGTACGAGCGCGCGCTCGACCAGTTGGCCGCCGCCCGTGACCTCACGAAAGAGTTTCGCTCGGGCGACATCGAGGACATCAGGCGCCAGCGGGAACTACTCGAGTGGAAACTCGACTCGCTGTAACCGCCTCGTCGCACACCGTCTGCGGGTGCATCCCACACACTTAATTGTTCGCGCACGGAAACAAAATCGTGTGTTACGCAGTCACCAACGGCCGGTAGACGCCGGGTGTCGTCTCTCTGCCCTGCTGTCTCGACGAGAAATCACCTGTCGACACGGCAGAGGCACTCGATGGTAAATCTCGCGCTCTCTGCGGGCCAACTCGCACTCGCGTTGGTGTTGGTCGGTCTGAACGGCTTCTTTGTGGCCGCGGAGTTCGCGCTCGTCAGGATTCGGTCCACCTCCGTCGAGCAGATGGCCAACGCCGGACGGCCCGGCTCTGGTGCGCTCCAAGACGTACTCGGACAGCTCGACGACTACCTCGCCACCACACAGCTGGGAATCACTATCGCGTCGCTGGGGCTGGGGTGGGTCGGCGAACCCGCCGTCGCGGCGCTGCTGGAGCCGGTGCTCGAGTCGGTTCTCCCCGAGAGCGCGCTCCACCTGGTCGCGTTCGCGGTTGGATTCACCCTCATCACCTTCCTGCACGTGGTGTTTGGAGAACTCGCACCAAAGACGATCGCCATCCAGCGCACCGAACGACTCGCGCTCCTGGTCGCTCCGCCGATGAAACTCTTCTACTACCTGTTTATTCCGGGAATCGTCACGTTCAACGGCGCCGCGAACGCTTTCGTCAGCCTGCTCGGTGTCGAACCGGCCTCCGAGAGCGAGGAGAGTCTCGACGAGGACGAGTTGCTGTTGATTCTCTCCCGCTCCGGGGAGCAGGGACTGGTCGACCGCGACGAGGTGGAGATGATACAGCGGATTTTCGAACTCGACGACATCACCGCCCGGTCGGTGATGGTTCCGCGTCCGGACGTGGCCGGGGTTCGACCCGACGCCACGCTCGGGGACCTGCGGAGACGCGTCGCGGAGACGGGACACACGCGGTATCCGGTCGTCGACAGCGAGGACGCGGTGTCGGGGTTCGTCGATGTCAAGGACGTGCTGACGGCGGAGGACGACTCGCTCACGGCGGCCGACATAGCCCACGAGATGCCGGTCGTGCCCGAGACGACCCGTGTCGACGACCTGCTCGGGCGATTCAGGAACGAACACGTCCAGATGGCGGCGGTTATCGACGAGTTCGGCGCGATAGAGGGGGTCGTCACCGTCGAGGACGTCCTCGAGGAGGTCGTCGGCGACCTCCGCGACCGGTTCGACGAACCAGACAGCGAACCCTCGGTGACCGACCACGACGACGGTACGGCCACGGTCGACGGCGGCGTCCGCGCGTCGACGGTCGCGGACCGTCTTGGCATCGAACTGCCCGAGACGGGAACCGAGACTGTCGGCGGCATCGTGCTGGACAGACTGGGACGCCCGCCCGAGACCGGTGACAGCGTCGACGTCGGTTCGTACCTGTTCGAGGTGACTGCCGTCGAGGGGATGCGCGTCGCGACGGTGCGCGCCCGGCCACGCGGAGAGACCGACGACTAACCCCTGAACAACAGTCCGTAGGCACCGATTCCGACCAGCGGGAGACTGAGGAGTGTCCCGCCGAGCAGGACACCGACCACGCCGGCGAGTATCAGTCCCCAGAAGAATCGTCCATCGAGGGCCCCCTCGCGGTAGTAGTAGTAACACACCGTGAGAACGGTGAGCGACACCAGCGCGCCGATGGCGCTAACCTGCATCAGCGCCTCACGTCCCGGGTCGCCACCGATACCGGACTGTTCGGTCTGCTCGAGTATCTCGTCGGCGTACACGATTTTCAGGACGTTCTCGAGCACCGCGAGCACCGAGACGAGCACCGTGGCCCACAGTGCCCGGAGACTGCCCGTGTCACCACCGGAGGGGTCGAGGTCTGCCCCGCACTCGAAACAAAACGAGTCGGTTTGTTCGACCTCCTGTCCACACCTGGGACAGTAACGTATCTCCATCTACTTCTCGTTGTGGCGCGCAGGCAAAACAACGTGACGATACGGCCCGTGACCGGTTGGGCTCTCTGACCGTGGCCTGTCTCGCCGCCGGAGCCGGGAGGGCATCACGGCGGCGGGCTGGCAATGGCCGGTGACAGCGCGGGGAGCGACGCCCGGCAGCCGACAGCGGCGAGCAACAGACAGATATCGGTCCAGACCCAACTACAGACGATGGACCAACTCACACCGAGTCACGTTCCAGTGTACGAAAGCGACAGCGAACGCCGCGCTATCTGGGGGCAGTGTCTCGACCGACAGCAACCCGTCGTGGCGATTCGAGACGCCCGCCGTGGCTACATCGTCCGGTACGACATCCAGCATCTGGACGCCGAACTCGCGCCCGAGACGGTTCGACGACTGCGCGCACAGACGCGGCGCTGGCGGACCTACCCCGCGGGCGCCGACCCCGTCTCGGAGTCCGAGGGCGTCGGCGGCGAACTCGGCCCGGTGTCGGGCGACCTCCACACCGCGAACGAGGACGAGGCGCGCGACCTGGCTGCCCGACTCTCCCGGCACCTGTTCGACCGGACGAACTGGCAGTGACCACCGCACTGCCGGTCTGACCCCTCTGCCACGGACCCGTATCGCCCGTCACGAGTTCGCCCTACACCCGCCGCCGGGCGGTCGTGTCACCGGGCTCGCGGGACCCACCACACCGGTCAGTCGCCGTAGATTTCCTCGATCTTTTGCTCGTGGGTCGCGAGGATGTCGCGGCGTTTTTTCTTCATCGAGGGTGTCAGCAACTCGTTGTCCGGGGTCCACTCCTGGGCGACGAGCGCGAACTTCTTTATCTGTTCGTGTGTGGCGAGTCGTCTGTTGACCGCCTCGATACGGTCACCGACCCACTCGCTGACGCGCTCGTCGGTGATTTTCTGCTCGCGGTCCGCCGGCAGGTCGATACCGTTCTCGGCGGCCCACTCCTCGAGGGCCTCGAAGTTGGGGACGACCAACGCGCCGACGAACTTCCGGTCGTCGCCGACGACCATGAGCTGCTCGACGCGGTCGTCGGTCGAGAACTCGTCTTCGACCGGCTGTGGCGCGACGTTTTTGCCGGTGTCGAGCACGATGAGTTGTTTGAGTCGGTCGTGGATGACGAGAAATCCCTGTGGTGTGCGCTCGACGAGGTCGCCGGTGCGGAACCACTCGCCGCTGCCGTCGGCGACCGTCTCGCCGGGTGCGGTCACGCTGTCTGTCTCGTCGAACGGGTCGGCCACGAAAGCCCGGTCTGTGGCGCCCGGACGGTTCCAGTAGCCGCTTGTGACGCTCGGACCACGGACGAGGAGTTCGCCGACGACACTGTCCTCGTGGCGGCGGTCCAGTTCACTGCTGTGGCCCTTGGACTCGTCGACCGCCACGTCGACGTTCGTCAGCGGGACGCCGACCGTCCCGGGACGGATGTCCTCTGGTGAGTTGACCGAGATAACCGGCGCGGTTTCGGTCAACCCGTACCCCTCGACGATTGTCAGTCCCATCCCGTTGAAAATCCGACAGAGGTCGGTGCTCAGACTGCCCCCGCCCGAGACGAACATCTCGATGTTGCCGCCGAGTTCCTCCGTTATATTCGAGTAGACAAGACGGTCGGCGATGGAGTGTTTGACCCTCACCACCGGACCGGGGTTGGTCGCCGTCTGGTACTGTTGTGCGACCCCGAGTGCCCACTCGAAGATGCGCTCTTTGACCGGGCTCTCGCTGGCTTCCTCGCGCATACTGCCGAAGATGCGCTCGTAGACGCGGGGAACACTGCCGCCGCCGGTGGGACCGAGCTGTTTGATGTCTTCGGCAATCGTGTCGGTGCTCTCGGCGTAGCCGACGGTTCCCCCGGAGCCGAAGATGAGAAAGTGTCCCGCGAGACGCTCGAAGACGTGAGCGAGGGGCAGAAACGAGATCGTCGTGGTGTCGCTGTCGATAGCCACCCGGTCGGGGTCCTCTCGTGGGCCGGCGCGCTTGCGCACGGCGTGGAAGTTCGACCGGAAGTTCCAGTGGGTCAGGCGCACCCCCTTTGGCTTGCCGGTGGTGCCGGAGGTGTAGACCAGACTCGCCAGCTCCGCCGGGTCGGTTTCGTCGAGCCATCTCTGGTACCGTGTCTCGTCGAAGACCTCCGCACCGGTGTCGTGGACCTCTCGCAGCGTGTAGATGTCGTCGCGGTCGTACTCCCGGTCGGGTTGGTCGAGGAGAACGATAAACTCGAGTGCGAGGTCGTCCTCGACCGCGAGCAACCGCTCCAGCAGCCTCTCGTTCTCGACGACGACACCACGCGCCCCGGGGTCGCTCAGCAGGTACTGTGCCTTCTCCGCCGAAGAGTCCGTGTACACCGTCGTCACCACACACCCCGCGGCGAGCAGACCGAGGTCCGCCTGCGCCCACTCCATACGGGTGTTCGCGAAGATACCCACACGGTCCCCCCGCTGTAGTCCGGTCTCCCGGAACCCCGCGGCCAGGTTCCTGACGATATCCCGCATCTGCCGGTAGGTCAGCGACCGGAACGCTCCGTCCGGAGCCTCCGGCACGACACCCGTCATCGTCCGGTCGTAGACACCGCCCTTGTACAGTTGGGCGTCGTCGTCGAGATGGCGCTCCGCGCTCGTCTCGTACAGTTCGGGAATCGTCCCGTACTCCTCGAGGTCGTCCTCGTACTCCCGTTCCGCCTGTAGCCACGGCGGCTCTGTTCTCTCCTGCATTGTATCTCCCCTCCGCTCTGCCTGCCTGTTAGGACACTCTACTATAAAAGCACGTCCACAGCGAGAACCGGGGTCCGATTCCTCGCGGGCGACGCGGCCACAGGGGAGTATCTCCGGGCAGACCGCTACGAGTCGCCGGTCTCGCGCTCGCGCCAGTCGACGAGTGCCTCCTCGTCGGCGTCGTCGAGTTTCGCCTCGTAGTAGCCCATCGGGTGGGAGATGGTCTCACAGAGGTCGTCCATGTTGACACAGTCGCCGTAGGACTGCATCGTCGAACACGACGGCGAGGAGTACTGTGTCGGACTGGTCGCCCCCCGGATGTGGTCGACCTGGTACCGGGTGACGTCCTCGCCAAAGCCCGGATTCACCTTGAACAGGTCGACGATTTCGTCGGTCGACAGGCCGATACTCGTCAGGAACGAGGCGATGGCAAACCGGGAGTGGTGTTCGAGGTGTGCGCCCTTCTGGACCTGGTCGAGGAGGTAGGTCATACAGGGCGGGAACAGTTCGGGAACGACCGTGTCGATGTCGCGCATCACGTCGAGGTCGGCGAGCAGTTGGCGGACGTGTTCGCGCTCGTCGTCGAGTTCCGCCGCGACGGTGTCGGGCACGGAGAGTGGCAGACCGTCTGTGACCTGTTGCCGAACGGCCTGCCGGACGAGCACGAGCAGTTCGCGCTCGGTCAGCGGAACCTCGCCGTTCCACAGCGGGCGGTTGACCAGTCGCCACTCGTCGCCGCGCTGGTCGGCGGCCAGGTCGAGGTACGCGCCGACGTCGACGTGGTAGTCGTCGCCAGTCTCGCGAACGGCCCCCGAGAGGTCGAACTCTGCGAGCAGTCCCTCGAGGCTGACACGCTCGCGGCCAGTACTCTTTAGTTCGGTCGTCTCGGTCAGGTCCCGCTCGAAGCGGTCGTGGGCCGTTGTCGCCTCGGCGCGGGCGTACTTGCGCGTGAGAACGTGTTCGTCGACCAGCGAGACCAGCACCCGGGCAACCGGGTACGACAGCAGTTCCACGCGCGGTCGACGGTGTTGCTGGCCGACGGTCCCGTTGTCGAGTGCGCCCTCGACGCGCTCGACTGCGCGGTCGACCACCGCCGACTCCCCGCTCACCACGCGGCCGATGTCGACATCTGCGGCATCGACGGCTTCCCGGGCGTCTTTCAGAAACGGGTACCGGGCGTGGCGTTGCTCCATCGCCGACCAGTTGTGCACGGGCGCGCAAAAAGCCGGCGGTCACCGTGGGCGCTGTCCGGGTCGGGTCCGTTGCTGACGGCGTATCCGGTTGTCGTCGGGCGGGCGCGCCGGTGGACAACGGGAACGGGTGGTCGCGGTCACTCCTCTCTGAGTTCTTCGAGCAGTTGCTCGGTGTCGCCGCCGTCACCGACGAGTTCGTGGTATCGGTCACGGCTCACCTCGACCGTCGTGGTGTCGTCCTCGCGGACGACTTCGAGGGTGACAGTGCCCTGTGGATTGTTGCGCAGGCGCGTCGAGACGAGGGCGTCGAACACGAACCAGAGAGCCACCATACAGCCCAGTCCGTACAGCGAAAGCGTCGGAAAGGCCAGCGAGTCTCCGGTGCGTGTCCACTGGTCCGGGTAGGCAATCCAGAACAGCACGACACCCACTGCGGCGAGTGCCGCTCCGAGAAACACCCGGCGGCGGTTCTGGGTGCTCGCAGGCAAGACGACGACGAGTCCGAACAACATCGCCGGAATCCCCAGTCCCGCCGCCACGCCGGCGAACCGTTTCGTCGTCGTGCTGTCGCCGCCGACAGCGAGCACCCCGAGCGCCGCTGCGACCGCGAGCGCGCCACCACCGACGAGTACCAGTCCGCTCCCGACCCGGTGTGGGTCGCGCACGCCCGGCCACCTCCGGTCGTACGCCTCGTCGAGACTCGGCATAGGTCACACTCTACACTCGTGGCACAAAACTCTGCGTCAGACAGACGCACGACGGTCGAGGTAACTGGCTCGAGTGTGTGGGACCGACACAACGCCAAACACTCTTTTTTCGTCGTCCCGTACTACTGGTATGGTTGGTCCCCCCGAGGACAGTGGTGATATCTACTGCCCGTCGTGTGGCGAGCGTATGCAGCAGACGGCGAATTTCTGCCGGAACTGCGGTGAACCGAACCCGAGAGCGGGGTCGGACGGTCAGACCGAGGCCGTCGGGAACACCGACCCACAGCGCGAGAACAGAGACCCCGCCGGAGACGACCCCTGGGAGACAGACCAGACCACACAGGTCGAGGAGAGTGTCGACGTGACGGGGCCACGAAAAGCGGGGGCGGCACACGGCGAGATGGGTGCCGGGCCCGGGCACGCGGACCTGCCACAGTGGCGGGCGTATCTCCCGCGGCAGGTCAGACCGGACGAGGAGTCACGGCTGTGGGCCGTCGTGGTGGCGGTCGGACTCGCCGCGGCCGCCATCCTCGCGCCCATCGTCGTGAGTATCGGGCTGGCGCTCGTGGGCGGAGTGTTCGTCGGGATTCTGGCGCCGTCGCTGCTCACCGACCCGCCCTTTGTCGCGGTTGCCGCCGTCGTAATCGTGCTCGTGCTCGCGCAGTTCGCCTGGTTCGTCGTGTTCGGACTCTGGTATCTCCGGCGGCGCGGATTCAGCCGCGAGCAGATCGTCTCCTATCTGGGTATCGAGCGACCCACGGCCCGACAGGTCGGACTGATAATCGGCACCGCAGTCGCCATGGTAGTCGCCGCGGGGGTGTTGAGTAGCGTGTTGCTGGAAGTCGTAGAACTGCTCGGGTTCGACGTCGAACCTGCGGAGAACCAGTCGACACAGATCCTCGAGGACAACCCCAATCCGGCGCTGCTGGTCGGCGGTATCCTGCTGATGTTTCTGGTCGTCGGTCCGGCCGAGGAACTCCTCTTTCGTGGCGTCATCCAGGGGAGACTCCGGGAGCGACTGCCGGCCTGGAGCGCGATTGCAATCGCCTCGGTGGTGTTTGGCTCTATCCACCTGTTCGCTCTCGGTGGCGGCGGCGGTGCCGCGGGTATGGCGACGACGATTGCCGTTCTCTCGACGGTGGCGGTGGCACTCGGCGGCGTCTACGAGTACACCGGTAACGTCGTCGTGGCGGCGCTCACACACGGACTGTACAACTCGATTCTCGTCACTGGACTCTACGTCACCGCCGCCTCCGACGTCGGTTCCGAGGAGCAGATGACGGCAGTCGAGGCCGTGGTGGCGCTGCTGTAACGGGGGTCTACAGTTCCTGTCCACACTCGGGACAGTACGGGTGTTCCCCAGAGTCGACAGTGCCACACTCTGGACAGCGTGGCAGGTCGTCGGTCGTCGTCTCGTCCCCGTCGTCGGTGTCCCCGGTCAGCAGTATCGACGACCCGGTGCCGACGATTCCGACCCCGGTGAGCGCGACCAGCGTCAGGTACACCGCGTCCAGGAGTAACCCGGAGACGATAGTAAAAAAGACGATGCCAGTGATGTTGAAAAACAGACAGACGGCGAGTGCTTTTTTTGCCTCCCAGCGTGGGTTCCTGACGAACGGGACGTACCGGGAGACGAGATAGATACCCAGCGAGAGTATCATCACAGAGCCGACGGCACCGAACAGCCGCAGGTCCTCCATCACCGACTGCTCTTGCTCTACCGTGTCGGTGAACACCGTCGCGAGGTCGGCCGACCCCTGCGGGGAGTACTGCCCGAGCCACAGGTGTGCGTAGACGGTCGTCGTCAGCACGACTGCCAGTGATAACCCAAGAAATACCGCCGTAATCTCGTGCAGTCGTTGTTGTCTGTGCTGTCTCATTACTCGGATTTGACGTGGCTCGCTCATAAGCGTGTTCCCGCATTATCAAAGCGTGTTCCGGCACTCCCGGGAGTAACAGCGTCTCTGAGCGGGGAACAGACGGTAACCGGGCCCGGGAGAGTCGTCCAACGGAAACGCATTTCAGACACGCACGTGGTAGGGGAGACGTGCACAGTTCAACCGCCGGTCGTCGACTCGCCGGGTTCGTTTCCGGCGGCGTTCGTCGTTCCGGGACCGCAAGCAACGGGGAGTGGGTAGCGTGTCCGTAGACGCCTCCGAGACGGCACAGACCGACGGACTCCCCGAGGTCTGTGTCGTGACACACCCGCTGGCCGCGGCCGGCGAGAACGCGACACGGAGTCTGCTCGACATTCTCGGTGCGCTCACCGCTGTCGTGCTGGTGACCGCCGACCTGCCGGCCGACTCGGAGATTCGTGACCGGTTTTCGGTCGTCGAACTGACAGAGAAGAGCGCGGGCGAGTCGGTCGCCGTCGCCGCGGTCCGGTTCGTTCGCAATCAGGTGCGGATGGCGGTCGTGGTGTCGAGACGCGAGGAGTCGGTCGTTCTGTTCTACGGGGCCACGTCGTACGTGCTCCCGATTGCGGTTGCCCGACTGCGGGGCAAGCGCGTGCTGGTCGAACCACGCGGTGACGTGCCGCTGACACTGCGGGTGAGTTGGGAACGCCGGATGCCGGCGGCGCTCGCGCGCGCCCTCGCCGGCGGGGTCCGGGTGCTCGAACGCGCCGGTTTCGCGCTCGCAGACGGCGTGGTCACCTACACGCCGGGGATGGCCGAGCAGTTGGGGTTGGACCCCGACGCGGCCGGCGTCTACCCGACGGGAGCGCGGTACGTCCGCACCGACGCCTTCGACGTGCAGAGGCCCCTCGAGAGACGCGAGCGCCGCGTCGGTTTTCTCGGTCGTCTCGACGAAGAGAAAAACGTCCGCGAACTCGCGGCGGTCGCCCGCGAACTGCCGCCGGATGTCACGTTCACGTTCATCGGCGACGGCGACCTGCGCGGGTGGTTGGAGACGGAACTCGCCGCCGACATCGACAGCGGTCGCGTCGAGATGCGTGGCTGGGTCGACCACGAGGAGGTGCCCGCGGAACTGAACCGACTCCGGCTGCTCGTGTTACCCTCAGAGCCGACCGAAGGACTCCCGACGGTGATTCTCGAGGCGCTGGCCTGTGGGACACCGGTCTGTGCCTCGCCGGTCTCGGGCGTTCCGGACGTGGTCGTCGACGGCGAAACCGGCTTCCACCTCGACCAGACTGACCCCGACTCGCTCCGGAGACAACTGCTCTCCGTTCTCGACCGCGACGACCTGCCGGAGGTCAGTGCCGCCGGTCGCGAGCGGGTCGAGTCTGAGTTCGACTTCGCGGCCGCAACGGAGCGCTACCGGGCGATTCTCCGGCGTGTCGGCGGACCGGTCACGCGCCAAAGGCGTTGAGAAAGAGCACGAAAACACCGAGCAGTGTGCTGAACGCGACGACCGTCTTCGGGTCCAGGTCGATACCGTTGTTGTCCTCCGAGTCGAAGTACCGGACCAGACCGGCACTCGACATCATACCGGAGCCGGGTTGTTGTGAACTCATAACTGGTTGTTCACTGCCGGGAGTTGTAAACGTTTTGGGCGGAGTCGAGAAGCGAGTGCCGGCAGACAACCGCCACAGAACGGGGCGACAGCAACGCTTATCTGGGCCCACAGAGTAGCGTAAGACGGCAGATATGAGTGTCACGCTGAAGGACTTCTACGCCGACTGGTGTGGACCGTGCAAGCAACAGGACCCGATTCTAGAGGACCTCGAGGAGGAGTGGGGGGACGTCGAGTTCGAGAAAATCGACGTCGAGGAACAACAGGAGGTCGCAAACGAGTACGGGGTCCGCTCGATTCCGACACTGGTCGTCGAGAACGACGACGGTATCGTCGAGACCTTCCAGGGTCTCACACAGGCAACCGAGATCGAGACCGCGCTCGAGGACGCGAGCGCGTAGCCGGACAGTCCACTCGGTGAGTCTCGACCGGTAGAGCAAAGAGCCGTCGTGTTGTCTGCCGGGATATGGACACGCAGTCGTTGGTCGACCGCCTCAAGACGGCCGACGCGGTCCGGTTTGGCGAGTTCGAACTCGCCCACGGCGGAACGAGCGAGTACTACGTCGACAAGTACGTCTTCGAGACCGACCCGACCTGTCTCGACGCCATCGCCGAGACGTTCGCCGAGCGTGTCGACGACCGGCGACTCGCCGGTGTCGCACTCGGTGCCGTTCCACTCGTTGCCGCGACCAGTATCGCGGCCGACACCCCGTACCTCATCGTCCGCAAGAAGACAAAATCCTACGGCACCGGCAACCGCATCGAGGGCGAGTTCGACGAGGGTGAACGTGTGGTCGTCGTCGAGGACATCACGACCACCGGGCAGAGCGCCCTCGACGCCGTCCAGACGCTCCGGGAGGCCGGCGCGCTCGTCGACCGCGTGCTCGTCGTGGTCGACCGCGAGGAGGGTGCAGACGAGCTGCTCACAGACCACGATGTCGAACTCGACGCCCTGGTCACCGCCTCGGAACTGCTCGCCGGGGAGTAACTGTCGCGCTGTCGGCCGTGCACCCGTGTCCCGGTAGGCGGGAGTGTTGTCGCGAGCACCCGACCCGAACGGATTTTTGTTCTCGACACCGTACTCGGGGTGTGAACAGCCCCTTCGACACTGGAGAGGAGGACGCGGCGGAGACCGACGGGTCGTCTGTGCCAGAGGCGGCGGTGCCGGAGGTGTCGCCACCGGAGGTCTCCCCGCCCGAGGTGTCGGCGCCAGAACCGCCGTCGCCAGATGTCGACTACGAGGACGCAGACACCGGGCTGAAGGTGCTGTTCTGGAAGCTCGTGCTCCTGTACAAGGCCGCGATACTCGGGACGTCACTCGGAGCACTGTTTCTCGTCTTCGAGCCGGGGTCGGGTGTCGGACTGCCGTTGTTTGTCGGCGGTGTTGGACTGCTTGGCTACACACTGTACCAGACCAGACGCGGCAAACAGCGCATCGACGCCGGCGAGTTCGACACCGAAGGGGACGGCCGACCGGACGACGGTGTCGACACCGTACCCGCGGAGGCCACAGCACAGGACGGTGAGAGATGAGACGACGCACCGTCCGCGACGAGACGGGACGGCGGTACGTACTCGAGAAGCGCTCGGACGAGGCGAGCAGAGTGCGCGACCCGGAGACCGGCGAGCGCCGGCACATCTCGAACGAGCGCCTCGAACTGGTCGAGGGTGAGTCGCCGCTCACGACGGCGACGGACGCGCTTCCGGCGGCGGTCGTCGAACTCCTCGCGGGCGTCCCCGACGAGCGCGCGCTCGGACTGCTCCTCGAGGTCGAGACGGGCGGTCCCACCGGCGTCCGGGCACTGCTCTCGGCGTACGACATCTGCGAGAGCGACCTCCACGGACTGCTCGTCGAACTGCAGGCCGCCGGTCTGTTGACCGAGACACGCGTCGCCGGCGAACGGGGCTACGAGACGACGGCGACGGCGAGCGAGGCGCTCGACTCGCTGCGGTGACGGCGCGAGCGCGGGGCTTTTCTCCGGGGCCGACTATCGGCCAGTGGTGGCGATGACGAGACGTTACCCCCGCTCAGCCCCGTGTGATGAGAGCCACAACACCGAGCCACCGTTCCTACGGGCGGGTCGTGGGTGTCGGACACGAAGTGCTATCAGTACCGGGGGCCACGGTTTCAGTATGGGTTACCGCTGTCCAGTCTGTAACGACCCGCAGGCAGACGACGTCCACCTGGCGAACCACCTGGCCTTTACCGCGATGCTCCGTGGCGGCGACCACGAGGCGTGGCTCGACGACCGCGTCACCGACTGGGAGGGTCTCGGCGACGAGGAACTGGCGACCCGGCTAACCGAGTACGCCGACGAGACGGAGTACCCGCAGGTGTTCGAGGACACGGCCGACAGCGCCCACGACGAGGGTGCAAACACCGGAGACGGGCGCGTTCCCGGCGGTCGGACCGCCGACTCTGTGGCGGCGACACCAGAGATTCCGGCCGAGGAACTGCGCGAAATCGTCGAGGAGGCACGCGAGATAACCCGCAAACGCCGGGCGGACGACACCGACGAGGAGTCGGCACAGACAGACAGTTGATCACCGCCGTGGCGGGGTCGCCCCCTCGGAGAGTCGTTGCCTGTAGAGTCGCTGATAGCTGCTCACCTTGCGGTAGAGCAGACCGAACCAGACCGCGTGATAGAGGATGATGAACACGAACATCGTGAGGACCGTCACCGGGAGCAACGGCGGGAGGAGCGTCACCAGCGTGTTGTACAGTCCGTGGATGAACGCCGCAATCAGCAGTCCCTTGAGGATAATCGGGCCACGGTTCTCGGGGTTGAACTTCGCCAGTCCGAGGTAGAACCCCGCCCAGGCAGAGAAGACGACGTGACCCGGGCCGGCAAAGAGTCGCTGTGTGGTGACCGCCACGGCGGACTCGACCCGGGTGGTGCCGTCGGGTGCGGCCTCGAAGTAAACCGTGGCGATGTAGATGAAGTTCTCGATAGCCGCGAACCCGAGTCCGGCAACGGCGCCGTACACCGCGCCGTCGACGACGGTCTGGAAGATGTCTGTCCGGTAGGCGTAGACGCGAATCGCGAGCCACTTGACGAACTCCTCGATTGGTCCGACCACGAGAAAGAAAAGCGAGACGACACCGACGGCGCCGAAGGCCTCGAACTCCGGGCCGACCGTCGAGTTGACGAGTGCGGCGACGAGCGAGAACGCGATAGCCAGCACGAACGTCGCCGCGAGCGTCACGAACGGCTCCCGTGCGGTCGGGTCGTCGTACCAGATGTAGAAGGCGACGACCAGCGCCGGCGCGAGTGAGGTTACCGCGAGCGCACCGAGCAGTGGTTCCTCCAGCACCGCCACGACGGCGGTGCCTGCCTGTCCGAGCAGGAGCAACACCGCGACGACGACGAGCAGTGCCCGCCGTGCTCTGCTGAATCCGCCGGCGAGGGAGGCGACGACCCTGTCGAGTGGCGAGCGAACCTCCCAGGTCGCAATCTCGTAGAGGTCGGTTTCGCCGGCAAACGAGTCCTGCACCGGGTCGGAGGGGTCGTCGGAACCGCGTCCGGAGTCGTATCCCGACGGGGGAGACGGAGCAGCGCGGCCGTCGGGGCCCGCCGGTCGCCGTGACTGTGGGTCCACACCCTGGTTGTGCCGGTCGGACGGGGCCGGCACCGTCTCGCGTGAGCGCGTGGTATCGCTGTGGGTCGGGCCGGGCGGTTCGTGCGCTGGCCCCGACTGCCGTCTCTGCGGGGTCGGGTGGCGCCGACGTCGCTGTTGCCGGTCGGAAGAGTGGTGACCACCCGCCTGTTGTCGGGGAGTTCGACGCTCGGAGGAGTGCCCGGGGTCGCTCTGAGAGGTGTCACCGGACAGTCGTTCGCCACAGTTTCCGCAGAACTGTCCCTCGTCGCGAATCTCTGTGCCACAGTTGGTGCAGTAGGTCACTCCGTGGACGCACTACAGGTGTGTGGGAGAATAACGTTGCGCTCGGCGCGTGCCGGCGTGTGGTCAGACCAGGTCGCCAAGCGCGTAGACGGTGCTGTGGCCCGTTATTTCGCAGGTGGCAGTGTCGCCGAGGTCGACACCCGCCCGCTCCGCGCCGGGGACCGCGACCTGTCGGTAGGCGCGGTCGTAGCCGACGAGTGACTCGTCGGTGCCGTCCTCGACGAACAGCACCTCCCGGCGGTCGCCCACCATCTGCTCGTGGGCCGCGCCGACGACCTCCATTTTCGCCTCGACCAGTTCGGAGGAGCGGTCCTTTTTCGTCTGCCCGCCGAGTCCGTCCAACTCCGCGGCGTCGGTGCCGGGCCGTTTGGAGAACCGCGTCACGTTGATTTTCTCGGGGCTGGTCTCGCGCAGGAGCGCGACAGACTCCCGGTGGTCGGCCTCCGTCTCGGTCGGGAACCCGGCGACGAAATCCGTCGACAGCGTCCAGTCGTCCAGGTAGGAGTCGAAGGTCTCGACCACGTCGCGGAACTCCTCGACGTTGTGTTGGCGGCGCATCTCCCCGAGCACGTCGTTGCTGCCCGACTGGACGGGCACGTGCAGGAAGTTGTACAGGTTGTCGTGTTCGGCGTACACTGCCGCGAGTTCCTCACGGATACCGTGGACACCCTTCGGGTTCGCCATCCCGACGCGCACCCGGAAGTCGCCGTCGACCTCCGTACAGATGCGGTCTAACAGGACGTGTAACTTCCGTTCGCCGGTATCCCAGCCGTAGACGCCGGTGTCCTGCCCGGTGAGCCGGAGTTCGCGGGCGCCGGCGTGGACGAGCGCCCGGGCTTTCTCGAGGTTCTCCTCGACGGGCGGGGAGTCGATTCGGCCGGTTGCCTGCTTGGTGATGCAGTACGAGCAGTCACTCATACAGCCGCGTGCGATGGGGAGGATACCGACGACACCGTCTAACACCGGGTCGGCGTCGGAGGTTGTCGTCGGGCACTCGCCGTTGCGGACGTGGTCTGGCACGTCGTCCCAGTGGAGAACGTCGGCGTCGATGCCGGCCTCGGCGAACGCCTCACCCTGTGCCAGCGCCATACAACCCGTGATAACGAGGTCTGCCGGGGTCTCCTCGTCGAGTTCCCTGGCCCGCCGGAGCATGTTGTGTTCGGTCTTCTCGACGACCGTGCAGGTGTTGAGAATCGCCACGTCGGCGGCCGTCGGTTCCTCGACAGGGTGGTGCCCCCCCTCGCGCAGCGCCCGCTCTATCTGCCGGCTCTCGCCGCGGTTCGCGGTGCAGCCGTAGGTCTCGATGTGATAGCGGGCCATCTACACTGTTTTGGGTCCGACCAGACTAAAGACCAGCGTTTCGCCCACACGGTTTCAGAGTGCGTCATAAACTCTCTAAGAGTCACACGAGCATTCCTGAAACGAACTGGAAACGCTAAAATGTCCCGGCGGCGGCCCACAGTATCGGGAAAACGACGCGAACTCACGGCAACCGTCGACCCCTTATATCACGGTAGCCCCCCACTGACCGAGTGAGGAGACACACGATGTCGACGTCCCGTTACAACACTGCCGCGAGTGCCGGTATCGAGTCCCTTCGGGGAGTCATCAGCGCTGTCGGAGCCAGTCTCGAATCACACCTCCGGTTTGTCGGATTCTGGACCGCAGTTCTCACACCCTTTGTCTTGCTGGCTCTGCTCGCCACCGGCGTCGCCACACAGCAGCCGCTGCTGTGGGGTGGACTGGTGGTGACCAACGCCGCCGGTCTCGTGCTCGGCAGAGACCACGGGCAGTAGTGTCTCCTCGACTCAACACGTTCCAGCGCGCCCATCCCCCTGTTTTCCCCCGGCCACGGCCAGTCCCACAGAGTGTCGGTGACAGTCGGGACCCACGACACCGTTTACCGTGTGGGTGCCCAACTCCTACCGATGGCAGACTCAGAGTCGGGCGAGTGCCGCTCGCTGACCGCCCGAGAGCGGGCGCGAGTCGGCGACCTCCGGTCGGCACGGACGCTGGCCGACCTGGTGGAGCTGACGGACGCGGAGTCTGAACACGACGCCTACCTCGACGCGAAAGCCGAGTGGCGACAGCTCCGGGAGAGAGAACTCGACGAGCCAGAACCGGGAGAACGGTTGCCCGGCGACCGCGTCGTCGTCGACGGGACACCGGTCTACGTGCACGGAATCACACACGCAGACACCGACGCAGAGCGTGCGTTCTTGCGGCGCCACGTCGCCGACATCCGCGAAACCGGTGGCGCGGTCTACTGCGAACAGGGGGTGCGTCCGATGTACTTCGGGGATATGGACGGCGTCTGCGAGGTCGACGACTACCGGTGGGCGATGTACCACTGCCGGGAGCAGAGTCTCGACTCGCGCGTGCCAGAGCAGGTCGAGCGGGTGTTCGGCGAGGGGGTCGAGTTCGAGTCGGTTGCCGCCCGGTTTCGCGAGGTGGCTTTCTCGCTCATCGAGTCCGGACGTGAGGTGTACGGCGAGCGCTTCGCCGCGGCGCTTGGCGACGTTGCCTCGGAGTTTCTGATGACCGACGAGCGAATCGCGACCGGCAGGGACTTCGACGCATTCCGGCGGTCTCGTGCCGCGGCCCGGGACCCGACGAAACTGCCGGCCCTCCAGCAGTACTACCGGCAGGTGTTCCTGCCACAGCCCATCGAGCGCGGGTGGCTCCGGCGACACGACCCCGAACTCGAACTGGTCACACACGCCCGCAACGAGCGCATCGCCGAGTACGTCCTCTCTCACGGCGGGGAGACCGACTCGGTTCACGTGCTGACGGGCGCCGCCCACCAACCCGGTGTCGTCTACTACCTGGCGGCCTACCGCGACGACGAGTGGGACTTTCACCCCTTCGAGACCGTGCCCTGACCTCCGCAACTACGTTCGCTCCGGGGCGGTTGTTTATGTGCGAGAACAGCCTACCTTCGTGTGTGCCAGCGGAGTACCTCCGGTACTTTCCACACGACCCGTACACACACCAGCGCGAGGCGATGACGCGAATCGCCGACGCGCTCGAGAACGGGTCGGACATCCTCTTCGAGGGCGCAACTGGAACGGGGAAGACATTGACCGCACTCGCGCCCGCGCTCGCACACGCCCAGAGAACAGGAAAGACGGTTGTCATCACGACAAACGTCCACCAGCAGATGCGGCAGTTCCGCCGCGAGGCCAGCGACATCGCCGACATCGAGGACATCCGTGCCGTTGTCTTCCGTGGCAAGTCGTCGATGTGTCACATCGACGTCGGCTACGAGGAGTGCCAGGCGCTCCGTGAGACGACCCGTGACCTCGTGGACACCGAGACAGAGCGGGCCGAACTCGAACAGAAACAGGGGGAGTTGCTGGCCGAGAGTCGGGCCGGTAACGACGAGGCGACGGCGGCACGTGCGGGCGTGATGGAGGAACTCGACCGCCTCGAGGCGGACCTCGCCGAGTTCGAGGACCGGGCGACCTGTGAGTACTACTACCAGAATCTGACCGGCGACACCACCGACTTCTTCTCGTGGCTGTACGAGGACGTGCGCACGCCCGACGAGATTTACGAGTTCGCCCACGAGCGGGGCTTCTGTGGGTACGAACTCCTGAAAGAGGGCGTCGAGGGCGTCGACCTGGTGGTCTGTAACTACCGGCACCTGCTCGACCCGTTGATCCGCGAGCAGTTCTTCCGGTGGCTCGGGCGGGACCCCGAGGAGGTGATCGCGGTGTTCGACGAGGCACACAACGTCGAGTCCGCGGCCCGTGACCACGCCCGCCGGACGCTGACGGAGACGACGCTCGCGCGTGCGCTCGAAGAAATCGACAGTGTCGAGGAGCCCGCTGCCGACCACGCCGAGAACGTGGTCGGGGCCTTTCTCGACGCGCTCCGGGCGGTGTCGGAGGACCGTCTCGGCGCGGGCGACGGGCCGGCGCGTGCCGAGGTCGACGACGACTGGCACGACCTCACAGTCGACAACGACGACCGGCGTGACGACCTGACACTCGCCTTTCTCCGGGCGTACTCCGGGCCGGGGTACGAGGGTGACCTCGACCGGGCGCTGCAGTTGGGCGAACAACTCGACGGCCGCTACGAGCGGGCCTACCAGAACGGCGAGACGAGCACGCGCAAGGAGTGTCAGACACTGCAGGCCGCGAGTTTCCTGGAGGCGTGGTTCGACGGCAGCGACGACAGCGACACCTACCCCGTGGTGAGTGTCCGTCGCCAGGAGACCCGAGAAGAGCAGGCCGACAGCGCCGACGGGGCGGCCACGGGTGGCGAGATATACGGCCGTGCAGAGCTGTACACCTGTATCCCCGAGCGGGTGACGCGGTCGCTGTTTGACGACATGCACGCGAGTGTGCTGATGAGCGCGACGCTACGACCGTTCGACGTCACCGAGGACGTGCTCGGAGTGGAGAGTCCGGAGACGATGGCCTACGGGCCACAGTTCCCCGAGGAACGCCGGCGGACCTACGCCGTCGACGGCCCCGCGCTGTTCGCGAGTCGGCGCGAGGACCGCCGGGTCCAGGAGACGGTCACCGACACCCTCGAGGACGCCGTCAGGATGACACCCGGAAACACGCTGGTGTTTTGCCCGAGTTACGCCGAGGCTGCCCGCTACCACGGCCGTGTCGAGGCCGGCACGGGCTATCTCGACGAGGCCGGAACGTCGGCCGGCGAGTTGCGCGAGCGGTTCACCGACGACGACGACGGGGTGTTGTTCACCTCGCTGTGGGGGACACTCGGCGAGGGTGTCAGTTACGACGGCGACGACGCCCGGACCGTGGTGGTCGTCGGTGTCCCCTACCCGCGGCTGGACGACCGGATGCAGGCCGTCCAGGACGCCTACAGCGGGGCTTTTGGCGAGTCGGGGGCGTCGAACGGACGGACAGACGACGACGCCGGTTGGCGGTACGCCGTCGAGATTCCCACGGTCCGCAAGACCAGACAGGCCCTCGGGCGGGTTATCCGGTCGCCGGAGGATTTCGGCGTCCGTCTCCTGCTGGACGCGCGCTACACCGAACGCGCCGAGGTGGAAAACCCCGAGTACGCCGTCCGCAGTGCCTTTCCCGCCCAAGAACGCGCCGAAATCGTCGATATCGACCCGGAGAAACTGAAGTTCGGTCTGCTGAACTTCTACGGCGACCGTGATGCCTACGAAGGCACTCCACCACAGCCCTGAGGGCACTCACCCCGAGAAGCGGCCCGAGCGCGGGCACTCGCGGACTGCTCTCCCGGGTCTACAGCCGCGATACAGCCCGATTTCGGCACCGGTATCAATACTGGTAACAGTAGAGACCAAAACTGCTTTCAAGTAGGTGATTGTAGATAGCGCAACCTATGACTGGTAACTGGCGCGAGCGGATTGAGAGCAAACTCCGGGGTCAATCGGAGGTGTTGGGTGTCGCGCTGCTCACAGCAATCGTCGTGATACTCGTCGCGACGGTGGCGTTGTTTATATTCGGGGATTTCACCTCCGAAGCAAACGACGAACAGTTGCTAGCGACTGTCGAGAGCGACGTGACCTCACAGAACATCACGATCACACACCAGGGCGGGGACTCGTTCGAACCCGAGAACGTCTCCGTTGTTCTGCGGGGTGACACGTCCTACGAAAAGACACTCTCTGAGTTCAGCGACCCAGCACAGAACAACGAGTCTTTCTCGCCGGGAGATACGTGGACGGACGGTAATCTGACTCTCGCCGGCGAGTTCCGGCTGCTCGTCATCGACGAGGAATCGAGTACGGTTCTGCACGACCAGACACACGAGGTGAAGATTCAGGACGTGCGTCTGCAGGTGCAAGACGGACCGCCGGGTTCCGGTGCCAGTTACACCACGAACGATATCACGATGCCGGGTGCAGACAGTATCAGTACGCCGAACAAGATTCAGCGTAACTACCGCGTGCAGGTGAAATACGACGACGGCCTGGGCTGGCGGAACCAGACCGGCGGCACGGATTCGATGACGACGTCTTCTTCGACGATATCGGTCGTGAGCACCAACGACAAGGGTGGGACGATAGAGGCCAGTGCGCCCAGTGGCACCGAGGAGGAAGTCGACCTCAGCGTCACTACGGACCCGAGTAACCCGGCCGTCGACGACGACATCCCGTCGAACGTCGTGACGGTGACAGTCACCGAGCCGAACTTCGACGTTGCGACGGCCGTCGACAGCATCAGCGCCAACGCAGGTCCCACCGAGTCCGACAACACGGTCGATATCGACTGGTCGGCAGACTCGAACGGTGACTTCGCGCCGAGTCCCACGGTGAAGGTGTCTGTCACCGACAAGAGTGGAAACGTCCCGATAACACTCGGGGCCGGTGGCAGCAACTCGAACTGTACGAACACCGGGACGGGCGTCGCCGAGTGTGATATCAACTTCGGCGGTCCAAAGGACAACCTGAGTTCGGGCAGTGGTCTCCCGGTTATCGAGGCCGATGCCCAGCCCAGTACCGAGAAGATTTCCGTCGACATAACGCCAGTCTCCGGCGGTAGCTACACGAGCGGTGCGAGTGATAGCGAGTCGTTCAGTCCGGCAACGTTCGACCTCGGCATCACGAGCGCAGGTCTCAGTGGTGGCGTGGTTTCGGTCGACTACACGGTCGACAACACCGGTGACTTTACCGACACGCAGGATATCGCCCTCGACATCGCGGGAACAGACGAGGACACTAACGGCAGTGTGACTCTCACCCCGAGCGAAGGTCCAGACTCCGGAACGCTGACGGCTAGTAGTATTCCGCCATCGGTCAGCAATCCGGTGACTGTCACTGTCGAAGGCAGCGGCAACAGCAACGACGCCACCGATACAGTGTCGGTGACGCCAGCAACGTTCGACATCTCCATCACGAGCGCGAGTATCAACAATCAGGAAGTTTCGGTCGGCTACGAGGTCGAGAACACCGGTGACCTGGCCGGCACGCAGGACATCATCCTGGACATCGAAGGCTCGCAGGAGGACACCGACAGTGGTGTGAGTCTCGATCCGGGCGACAGTCCCGTCACCGGAACGCTGACCAGTGGCACGCTCTCGCCACCGGGAGATGGCCAGTTCGACATCACGGTCAAGGGCAGCGGCAACAGCAACGACGCCACCGATACAGTGTCGGTGACGCCGCCGACGTTCGACATCTCCATCACGGACACGAGCATCAGTACGGGCGTGGTTTCGGCCGACTACACGGTCGAGAACACCGGTGATTTCACCGGGACGCAGGATATCGTCCTCGACGTCGGTAGCAATACAGGTGAGGACACCAATTCCAGCGTGACTCTCACCCCAGGCGAGGGTCCAGACTCCGGAACGCTGACCAGTAGCACGCTCTCGCCGCCGGGCGACGGTGACTTCACCGTCACTGTCAGTGGTAGCGGCACCAGCAACGACGCCACCGATACACTGTCGGTGACGCCGCCACAGATCAGCGTGACGGTGGACAGTCTCAGTTTGAACGGTAACAACAAACTGGCGTTCGGCTACACGGTGTCGAACGGCGGAGGCGCGGACTTCTCGGCGGAACGAGACGTGTCTGTGAGCGTGAACAACAGCGCAACTGTCGTGGCGGACGGCGTCAGTAGCAATCCAGTGACGCTTCTGCCGGGAGACTCGATAACTAACAGCGGGAACACGGACAAAATCACCAGCGGCGGTACGTACGAACTGACAGTCTCGTACGGCAGTGCCAGCGCCAGTGCAACAAAGAAGGTGAACGGACCTACGTTCGACCTGCCCAACGGGCAGACAGAGTTCATCCACGATGATAACGACGGTGACGGTCAACTCGCCACCAAGAACTGGGACAGCAAAGACGAACTCGTCGCCGACTACAAGGTGAACGATAAGTCCATCCCCGGAACCGCGACACTCAAACTCACAGTCGACGGCACGGTGGTCAACAGTACGACTGTGAGTAGCAGCGACGACACGGGCACCCTCAGATACGACCCACAGCGTGGACACCTGGAACCCGGCAACACGAGCGTCGACGTCGGAGACAGACTGGAGGCGAGCGAGGTCGCTCTGGAAGTGACCGGAAACACGTACCAACCAAATGGTAATCCGTCGACTATCTTCGGAAACGACGGTCTCGAACTCTACGCGCCACCGCTGATCGAGTCGGCCGACGGCGATGAGGGACGGAACAAGGACGTGTGGCGGTGCGACGGGGGCTGGATAGGCAAAATCGGAGGCTTCTGCGGTGACCTCTGGGAGTACAGATTCGACGCTAGCTACGACTACGAGATAGACGACCCAGGAAACGACTTCAAAGAAATCATCCTCAACGTCACCAACACGCACCGACCGCGCGACAGGGTCGCAGACACGGACAACTGGGAGGGCGATAAGACGCTGGTGACCAGTAGTACCAGCGAAAGCGGACAACTCAGTGTGTATGAGAACGTGGACGGTTACTGCCCCGGATTTGACACGTTCGGGAACCCCGCAGGTGGCCTGCAGGCGTGTATCAGTTTCGCTGAGGGCTACGTCAGCGACAACGCAGCCGAGTTCGATGTCAACTTCACTGTCATCGACGACAGTGGAAGGGTGTCTGACGACGGCGAGAACAAAAACAATCCGCTTCCGGCACCGGCACCGCACAACGAGGAGATTACGCCCGTCGACAACGCAAACCCCAGCGAGGACTACCGGGTCATCAACGGAGAGAACGGCGAACTCGTCGATGCCGACATCAACGGAGAATCGATCAGTGTCAAGCAGGATATTGGGACGTCCTACAACGGTAACAACTACAACCTTGACGCGGTAATCGAGTGGGACGCAAACGTTACGAGCGACATCGACAGGGTTGCCATCACTCCGGTCGATGCAAGCAATGATATTGCCTTTGGGTTGATTGATACGGATGGCCGTGGACCCGCACACACCGTAGACTCAACTCAGGACTGGGGCAACGTGACTGCGACGGACGCGGTCGGTGGTCCGAAGAGAGACATAGTCTACGACCCAGAAACTAACGAGATCGATAGTCTGGAGGACGGCCGCGTGGAGGCAGAGTTCCTCACCGACGCGGGAGATGCAGTCACGCTGAACTTCAGGTTCATCAACGAGTCGGGCGACGTTGTCGACACGCTGAAAGTCGACGACGGGGACAGTATAGACCAAACCTCCAGCGAGGACGTCAACAAGAAAGTGAAATGGTCGGGAGCCGTGGAACAGAGTAGCTTCACCGACTACTTGATAGAGCTCGATTCCATCGCGTACACCGACAACGTCGGTGGTTCCACCAGTTACAACGACCCCAAGAACGGTGGTGACGGGACACTCGATGCGAACGGAGAGATAGATATCGAGGCATCCACTGTGAATTCGCCCGATATAGTGAACGTGAACCCGGACGATGTCGCGATAAGGATGGTAGACGCGAGCGACCGGGACGGCACAATATACACTGACTGGAGGGTCAAGGAGGGCGCTGCCAGCGACGTGCTCAACGGCGGGAAGGCGTTCGACCTCGACGAGTTCACGATACCTGCGTACGATATTCCGAACGGACTCGACGACCCGTACGAGGACGTCAGCTACTGGCTCGCCTTCGGAAACAACCTTGATGGTGGAAGCACTCTCGATGGCGAGAAAATCCGTCTGGAAGACTACACCACGGGCAGTGGTGTCGAGCAGATTGATGGATCCGTTAGTGTCTCGGATATCGGCAGAGCGCAAGACGGCAGTAATGCTGTCAACTCTTACAAAGCAGAGGTCTCCAGCGTCTCAATCAGCAACGATAGCTCGTACCAAACCAGCAGTGATTGTGGAGTTTTCTGTACCGATTATACAACCTATTGGAGATTCGACGCCAGTGCAACGGTCGATATCAGCGACGAGGTCGAGAAAATAAAGTTCAAACTGGACGATGATGATATAGGATTTGGCGACGATGACGATGGCATACAGGATACAGTCCTCAAGGATGTGAGCGGTTACGGTACTAGAACCGTATCGGCGGACCTGTCGTACACGGAAGATAATAATGATGCAGACCTACACAGCGTCAGAGTACAAGCGTGTGATGGCGAGGGCAACTGCTTCGACTTGCCTGATGCTAACAGGGGTGACGACGAAAAGGATTCATCCCAAATAGACAATGACCCGTCGTAGAACAGGGTTGGCACGTAACTAGTCGCACACACCGTTTGTCGTCTCATCTCTGCTCTGTGCGCGTACAGAGGGAGTCCGGTGGCAGACACGCGAGTATCTACAGGTATTCGAGAGTCTGGGTTACAGCCACTCAGGTGGTGTAATCTGTAGTGGTTCACAGCCATCACACGGCCCGTGCTGTGCTGTACCGCGTGCAGTCACGCGCTCGTGTTCTCTATTGCAGTAGTAGCCTCGGAGAATCTGCTCCGGGCAGTCTCGATGTCACCCTCCGTGGCGGCAGTCGCTGCTTCGCTGTGGAGCGTGAGTGTCTCTGTCGGCGCGTTCGGTGGGAGGCGAAATCCGAGAAGTTCACCGGCAGATGGACCGTCGTACTGCTGTCTCAGTGTCGCGTAACTCTCTGCGGTCCTCTCTGCCGCGGAGAAACTGTCCGCCGCCTCTTGCCAGTCCTCGTCCGTGAACGCCGCTCTACCGGCGGCCAACTGGCGGAGTACCGTCAGGAGTTCGCGGAACATCTCGGTTAGTTGTCCCAGCCCGTCGATTTCGGTCTGCCCGTAGACGACGTATTCGTCCAGTTGTTCGGTGTAACTGAGCGGGTCTTCGTCGACCTCGCCGGCGACGTCTCGCCGGAGTGACTCCATCCCGGTCCGGTTCGACCGAATCTCTTGGAGCGTATCGTCGAGTTCCAGACTCTCTACCGTGTCGGAGATGCCCTGTGGATTGCCATCGACCACGTTCGAGGTTACCGAACCATCGCGAGACTCCTCAATAGCGCGGATAACACTCACTGTCAGGTCGAGGTCGCGGAGCAATCGCTCTTGGAACTCTGCAATTCCGCGTAACGTGTCCGGTTCGACCGTCGTTCCTCCGGCAGTTCCGCTCCTGTTCTCCACAGTGTCGATGACACTCCGGGCCTCGTCGAGTCGGTTCCGTGCTGTCGTTAAACCAGAGTCATCCACCAATTCAGATTCGTTGACGACCTCGGCAACCTCGGTCAGTGCGTCTATCGCCGCCTCTACCGGTTCGGTCACCGTCAGTTCGCGGCTCTTCGTGTCGAACACTGCCCCGTCCCGGCGCAATCTGACGGCAACTGTTCGTGTTCCCGCCTCCTCGAAGACGTGTGTCACGGAGGCGTCGTCCGTGGTCGTGTCGGTCGTTCCGTCGTCCTGGAAGTCCCACTGGTACTCTGTGCCGTCCGGCACTGCTCCGTCGACGCTGAAGGTCACCTCCTGACCGGACAGCAGCGGTTCGTCTCCCTGAACTGTGAGTGTCCGGTCGACCGATAGTTCTTCACCGTCGGTTGCACTCCTCCCGTTGACGTCGGTGATAGTGAGTGAAATAGTGTACTCTTGGGCTGTATCGGCAGTTATACTGGTCGTCACGCCGCTTTCCTCACGACCGTTTATCTGCCACTCGTAGCTCTCTATCTCACCAGTGGAGCCGGACGCATCGAGCGTGACCTCCTGTCCCGGTACCGGGTCTGGTGGAGTGATACTGAAATTAGCCGAGAGGTCTTCCAGCACGGTGACCGTCTGTTTGGCTTCGTCTGTTTCTCCATCTACGCCGGTGACAGTGAGTCCAATCTCGTACTCGCGGGCCTCGGGAAATGTGACTGTCGTCGTCTCGCCGCTCGCAGTTCCCTCCGGCAGGTTCCACTCGTAGCTCTCGACATCACCCGTCGACTCGGAGGCGTCGAACGTGACTGGCAGGTCGGTCACGATTTCTTGGTACGACCCCTGTGGACGCACGCTGAACGCGGCCTCGGCGGGGTCCGGTTCTGGTTCCGGTTCCTCCCCGTTGCCGGTGGCAGTCTCGTTCTCGGTACCGGTCGCGTTCCCGTTGCCGGAGGTGTTGTTACCCGAACTGTTCTCGTCGTCTGAGTCACCAGAGCCCAGACAGCCCGCCGCTGCTGCCGTCAGTGTCGTTGCGATAAAAAATGCTCTCCGTTTCATCGGGCACTGCTTGGAAACAGTCACAGTTAACCATTTGGGCGAGCGCGGACGGTCGGCTCCCGGGGTCAAGAGGGTGTGTCGTCCGTGACACCGCCGCCGTGGACTCTCCCCGCCCGGAAACGGCGGTATCGAGCCGCTGGTACCCGTTCGGACCGACCCCGTCCGGGGTGGGTCTGGCCCGGGGAATCGAGAGACAGGAGCGACAGTAGTTTTTTGTGGGCCGGTACACAATGGCCGTCAATGGGGTTCCTCACTGACGAGAGGGCACAGGCAATACAGGTCGGTGCCGTCTTACTGTTCGGTATACTCATCATCCTGTTCAGCTTCTGGCAGTCGTTTATCATTCCCGACCAGAACGAGCAGATAGAGTTCAACCACAACGAGGACATCCAACAGCAGATGACGCAGTTGCGAAGCACGATCGTCTCGATGTCGGGCGAGCAGACACCACAGTCCACGACACTCGCGCTGGGTGTCCGGTACCCGTCGCGACTGCTCTTCGCGAATCCGCCGCCGTCGGAGGGACTGGTGCAGACGAACAACACGCTGGACCAGTCCTTCTCCATCTCTCTGGACAACGCGACCGCGGTCAACAACTCGAATCCGGGGGTCGAGTCGTTCTGGAACGGGACGAACCGGACCTACAACACGGGGTCGTTCGAGTACTCGCCAGACTACGCGCGACTGCAGAACGCGCCAAAGACCATCTACGAGCACACGATACTGTACAACGAGTTCGACCGACTCAACAGCACCTCCGCGGTGACCGGTCAGACGCTGGTCGACGGGGACCGAATCAACCTCGTCACGCTGGGTGGGCAGTTCGAGAAGAGTCGGAGCAGTCGCGTCTCCGTCGACGTAGAACCGATCAGCACGCAGTCACGCAGCGTGACGATTACGAACGAGAGTGCCAGCGAACCGGTCAGGTTCAACCTGTCGACGGGGCTCAGCAACAGCCAGTGGAACGAGTCACTCACCAACGAACCGGCGCAGGTCATCGAAAACGGCCGGAACGACTCCGTGGTCATCGAACTCGACCCCGGCGAGTACGAACTCACGATGACCAGAGTCGGCATCGGGACCGGTGCGACAGAGCCAGACCCGGCCTACATCGCCGGTGTCTCCGGTGCCGGTGTCGACGACCAGGGACCGATTTCGACCGACGAGAACGAGACAGTCACCGTCGAGGTGCGAGACACGTACAACAATCCGGTCAGCAACGTCGGACTCGAGGCGACGTCGTCGATTACGAACACGACCGGTCTCAGCGTCACGCCAACGGAAGTCGAGACAAACACCGAGGGACAGGCCACGTTCACAATCGACACCTCGGGTATCAACACGGCAAATCTCAACGGCAGCGAGAACGCGACAATAAACATCTCCGCGGAGAATCCGACCCCGTTCGAGGGGTCGGCCGGGACCAGCGTCGACATCAACACCACCGTCGACCCGCCGCTGTCCGAGCAGTCGTCGTTCGACGTCGGATGGAACGTCACTGGCATAAACGAAACCGACGCCTTCGACTGTGACGTCCCGGAGAGAGTCTGTAATATCAGCTCTGGCGGAAGCGGCGAGATGAATATCAGCATCAACTCGGGGTCGAGCACTCCCCCGTCCGGAAAGGTCGAACTATTCGTCAACAACAACAATGCCGGGACGTTCGTCGACGACGACGGCAATCAAAAGTTCGAGACGACCTTCGAAGGAGGAAATACGAACGCCACGTTCAAATCAGAGAGTGTCTCACCCAACAACAACAAGTCGACGACGGTGACCGTCCGCGGTGGCGGCACCCGCGACCAGATGACAGTCAACGTGAAATCTGTCAGTCTTCCGGGCGACGCCGCGCACCACTACGACGCGACACAGCAACCTGACGGGAAACTCGAAAACAGTGGTGGTAATGGAGCAATCATCGACCAAGAGGGTACTGCAGACCTCAATGATCGAGACGACTCTCCAGGGAACAACTACACAATCAATACCGGTATCAGCGGTTCTGATGGGTTCGACATCGCGGCTGGCAGTGCCCCACTCGACTTTGACACCAACACAGGAGTCCAACCGTCGTGGACCTACATCGCTGTGGTCAACATAACAAAAACCGGGCAGGCCGCACCGCTTTTCGACCAAGATGGGGGCGGTACGGACTTACTGAACCTGTTTCTACAGGAAGGAGGCAACACAGATCAGAACAAAATCAACATTGATGGCGACACCAGAAACGCAGATGTGAAGACGGCCAACGAACCGACGCTGGTGACCGCACAAGTCGACGCTGACGGCGACGCGTGGCTGAACATCACCAATAGTCGGGGGAGTCAGGACGCCGTATTCGGTCCGGGCACGGTTCAGTTCGGAGGGGCCGGGTCCAATATGAAATTCTTCGAAGACGACAACAGCGACAGTATCCCCGGATACGTCGGAGAAGTCACCATCTTCGACTCCGACTACGACCAGGCAATCGAGGACTACGAGGAGAAACTGAAAAGCAAGTGGGGTATCTGAGCACGGCCGGAGAACCGAGGAGATACATACGGTCACGGTCCAACGATACGGTATGTACGCGGTCGTCGGCTGTAGCGAGTGCGACGCGCTCTGGATACTCGAGGGACGCCAGGAGACCAGTCAGTGTCCCCGGTGTGAGACGACACGGGCCTTCGAGAAGCGCCGCCAGTTCGTCACCACAGAGGACCAGGACCACGCCCGCGAGGTCCGGGCCTCGATGCTCGCGGCCCGCAGCGACAACGACGAGGCCTTTGCCGAGATAGAGTCCTTTGCCGAACTCGAAACCCAGGTCGAGTCGGCCGGTATCGACGACGACACCTACCTCGAGGAGTCGGGTATCGACCCCGACGTGGTGGCCGAGGCCGGAGAGCGCACCCGGAGCACTCGGAGCCGCGAGGATATCGTCAGGGCGGCGCTGCGCGAACTCGACGACCCGACCGAGGCGGCTATCTGTGAGTACGCCGAGGCGCGTGACGTGTCGCCGTCGTACACCGAGCGCGCGCTCGCCAAACTCGTCCGTGCCGGCGAGGCCAGCGAGCACCGGGGTGTCTACCGACTGCTGTGAGCCGGGGACCGGCAGACTTTGGGTCGGCGCGACCTACTGTCTGGTATGAGCGACGACGACACCGAGGCCGACAGCACCACAGCCGAAACCGCGAGCGCAGGCGGTATCACCGCCCGCTACCACGAGACCGAGAGCGAGCGGTTGCTCGTGGTGACGACCGACGGCCGCGAGGCGACCATCGCGCAGAACATCGAGGGGTACGCGATGCTCAAGGTTCGAGACGACACCGGTGACGAGCGCGAGCGCTACTACGGGTTCGACATGGCACTCGACCACGCCGCCGAACTGGTCGGTGTCTCGCCAAACGAGATTCCCGTTCCCGGCGCTGCCGAGGATATGGGGATGTGACCCGCGCCCCGCCTCGGGCGGGTCAGACCCCGAGACCCTCTCGCGGGTCCTCATCCACAGACCCCGAGCGGGTCCCGCCGGGGAGTGGCACCCGGGGTGGGTGTGACTGCGGAGTCGACCGTCTCGGATAGGAGAGTCGTCTCTGCCCGGAGACGTCCAGCGGTCGCCAGTTCGGGGTCGCGTGACACTCGTGGGTCACCGGGGGCAGTTTGGAGGAGAGTCCCGGCAGTGTCGGCCGCTCAGTCGTCGGCCGCCGACTGTGCGCTCAGCGCGTCGCCGGGTTCCACCGAGAGTTCCTCGAGCGAGCGTGGGTAGGTGCGCAGGCGCTTGTGGATGGCGATACCGACCTGTGCGCCCTCGCCCATCGCGATTGGAATCTGGTTGTTGCCGGGAGTGATGTCGCCCACCGCGTAGACGCCGTCGACGCTGGTCTGTCCGTCCTCGTCGACAGCGAGGGTTCCGCTGTCGGTGCGCTCACAGCCCAACTGGTCGGCGAGGTCGGCGTTGTACTCCGAGCCGTACATCGCGAATCCGCCGGTGTACTCCCGGGTCGTGCCGTCCTCGAACTCGAAGCCGCCCAGCCACTCGGGGTCCTCGTCGTCTTTGAACATCCCCGAGATTTCGGTGTCGACGAGTTCGATAGGGTGACCACGCACCAGCGCGTCGGTCTCCTCGCTCCAGGCGGGGTCCTCGCCGCGCAACAACAGGTCGACGTCGTCGGTGAAATTCAGCAGAATCATCGCGACGTGGGCCGCGCCCTCGTCGTGGCCCATCACGTACACCGGTTCGTCGCGGAACATGTAGCCATCACAGTGCAGACAGTAGTGCAGTCCCCGTCCCGTCCGGGGCAGGGGTGGGTCGGGGTGGACGTCCGAGAACCCGGTCGCGAGGACGACCGCATCCGTCAACAGCGTTTCGTCGGTGGTCGTCACCTCGAACCGGGGGCTGGTCTCGCCCGTGGGTTCGACCCCGGTGACACTCCCACGGCGGACATCGGTGCCGTAGTGTTCGAGCTGGTCCATGGCCGTCTGGAGGAACTCCATGCCGGAGGTCTCCTCGGTGACGCCGATGACGTTGTGGGTGTCGGCCATCATCGCCGCGCGGCCGCCGCCGCGGTTGACCAGCGTCGTGTCGTGGTTGAGCCGCGTCGTGTACAGCGCCGTCGTCAGCCCCGCCGGCCCGCCGCCGACGACGACCACCTCGCGGGTCGGTGTCTGCTCGTCACTCGCCACGTCTCGAGGGGGTTGTGCTGTCATTGTCCGTACTAGCCGACCTGGCAGTAAATACGTGGTGGAACGCCACAGGCGGGCGCAACCGCCGGAGTCGGCGGTGGCACGAGACGACGCCGGCGACCACACACCGCAGGGCCCGGTTCGTGGTGAGGCGTCGAGAACGCGGTCGAGGGGTGTGACGGTCGTGCCGGAACGTTTCTACCGGTGGGTCCCTGCACACAGGTATGGACGACGATTACCGGAGTGTCGCGGTGGAGGCGCTGGCCGACCGGGAGTACCGGGCGGCGGGTGACGCGTACGCGCGGGCGGGATGGAGTCGACTGGCAGAGCCACGCGAGGGGCAGTCACCGTTCGACGACAACGAGCGCGGCTGGGTCGGAATCGCCCTACAGCGGTTCGTGGTGTCGGCACTGAGCTACCGGGTGGCCGGGGCAGACGACCGCGCCAGGGCGCGAGCACGCGAGGGTGTGGCCGTGGCCCGTGACCTGGATTACGCGCTGGAGCGGCCCGAACAGCGGGTCTGTTTCCGGGAGTTCGGCGCCGACTTCCGGGCCGTGGGTGGACTGGACGACGTCGAGGCGGCCTACAACCGGGTGGAATCGGCCTACCGTGCGGCCGCGGACGCGGTCGACTCGCCCCAGGCGGTGACGACGACACCACTCTTTCAGGCGGCCGCGAAACCGCTCAAGCAGGCCGCCAGAACCGTCTCGAACGGCGAGATTGCGGTGACCTGGGAGGACCTCCACGGGCCGGACCCGGACGACGGGGCACGGTTTCTCGCTGGCCGCGCACAGTTCAAGCGCCAGCGGTTCCCGGGACTGGTCGAGCGGGTCGTCGCGGACGGACACCTGGCCGCACCGCGGGGGACCACAGAGTACGACAACGCGACGTTTCGCTGTCCGAACTGCGCGTCCAACGACGTCAACTGGGTCGCCGACAACGTGCTCTGCATGCGGTGTTCGACGCCGATGGTCGAGCAGTAGCCGGCCACTCTCCGGGCGGTCGTGACACGAGGGGCCGGGTCACGTCCGGTAGCGCTCGCCTCCGGGCCGACGGAGTCGAAGATATTTTGTCCCCGAGCCACGAGTTGAGCGTGATGGCACCGACCGGGGTGAACGTGGCGTGACCCACCGGCCCGCCGCCGACAGTGCCCCCACAGACCGGACAGACGAGTCCCCGGAGACGACGACAGGGCAGTGGCTCGTGACACTCTGTGGACTGCCCGGCGTCGGGAAATCGACCGTCGCGGGCTGTGCGACCAGCCAGCTCGACGCCGTCCGGCTCAGAACCGACATCGTCCGGAAGGAGCTGTTCGGGGAGCCCGAGTACACCGAACCGGAGACCGACGCCGTCTACCGGGAGCTTGGCGGTCGGGCCGGCGACTGTCTGGCGAGTGGCGAGTCGGTGGTGCTGGACGCGACGTTCGCACGCGAGAGACACCGACAGCTCGCCAGGACGCTCGCGGACGACCACGACGTCCGGTTCAAACTCGTCCGGGTGGTCTGTGACCGGTCGGTCGTCAGGCGCCGCATCACGGACCGGGAGGGTGTCAGCGACGCCGACATCGAGGTCTACCGACTGTTCAAAGAGAAGTTCGAACCGGTCGAAATCGACCACGCCGTCGTCGACAACTCCGGCGAGCGAGCGGCGACCCGGACACAGGTACAGCGTCTGTTCCGGGGTGTCGGCGGTCAGTAACTCTGGCTGCGGAGTCCGAGCACACTCGCGGCCGCGGACGCGACGGCGTCGGTGTGTTCTGCCGGGCAGTAGACGCCCAGTCGCCACCGGGCTCGTTCTGCCGACCGGATGCCCGAAACCAGCGGCGAGGCGTCCTCGAGGCGCTGGACGACGCCGTCGATGACGACGTTCGTCGCGGCCTCCTTCAGCGCCGGTCTGTCGGGGATGTCGACGATGACCGCGGCCGGGTCGACGCCGGCGATATCCGCAATCTCGCGCTCCGCGGCGCGTTCCTCCTCGTGGCCGGCCTCGATGGTGCCCTGTGGGACGTCCCCGACCTCCGCCCAGACGGCACGCTTGTAGAGGTCTCGGTGCTCGATGCGGCGGCCCAGGTCCGGCACCTGCTCCCGGAGTTCGACCAGGAGGTCGTGGTCTGCCATCCGGCGAAACTCTGTGGCCGTCGTGTCGGTCTCTGCGAGATACGTCTCGGAGGCCCGGGCCAGCATCCCGCCGGCGATGCGCGAGACGTGGTGGTGGTAGACGATGGCGTTCATCAGCGACCGCGCGAGCAACAGCGACTCCGCGGTCGGGACGTTCCCCGCCGCCAGAACGAGGTCGCCGTTCTCGATGCGCAGTCCGCGCACGAGGCGGCCGTGGTCGATAGTGCCGTACGGGACCCCGGTGTGGTGGGCGTCTCTGACCAGGTAGTCCATCCGGTCGACGTCGAGTTCGCCCGAGACGAGCGACCCGACAGTCCCCTCGCCGGCGACGAGAGCCGCCACCCGCTCGGGGTCGAGGCCGTTTCCTTCGAGCGCCCGACAGACCGGGCGCTCGCTGTCTGTCAGCAGCCAGCCGATATCGTCGTGGTCCTTGTCGGTGTGCCGGCGGATGAGGTCCTCGGTCTGGTGGCCGTAGGGCCCGTGTCCGACGTCGTGCAGGAGTGCGGCGGCCCGCGCGTGCGCGGCAGTGTCGGCGTCGACAGACAGATGTGAGAGCGCCTGACTCGCGAGGTGGTAGACGCCGAGACTGTGCTCGAAGCGGGTGTGATTCGCGGAGGGGAAAACGAGTCGCACCGTCGAGAGCTGTTTGACGTGCCGGAGTCGCTGCAGTGCCGGCGTGTCGACGAGGGCCGTTGCCACCTCGTCCAGCCCGATGTAGTCGTGTACACTGTCCTTTATCTGTGTCATCACGTACCGACTCGCGGTCCAGCCGGTTTGTCGTTTCGACTCGCGTCCGGACCACGGGACCGGTGACTCGTCTCGCCGAACCCACAGAGATATATCCACCTCGCCCGGACTGTCGTGTATGTTCTCCGGGATTGTCGAGAGGCTCAGGCGGGCACTGCGGTCGAGCTACCTGGTCTCGGTCCCCGACCACCCGGCGACCGGTGGCAACACCGGCGACACGGAGTGGCCGCCAGCGGACACCGACCGGTCCGACGAGGACGACTGCTGACCGCCACACGGGAGCAGACCCGACCACGGGACGACGACACCGGGTGGTCAGCCGTCGCCCGACCGGAGTGCCCGGATGGCCGCTCTGTCCGTCTCTGGCAACAGTATCCGGCGTCCGAACCAGGCGTAGGCCACGAGTGCCAGCACCGCCACCAGTACACTCCCCGACACGCCGGCGACAGCCCGGACTGCCAGGAGCACTCCGATTCCCGACAGCGCAGACAGTCCGGCGTAACCCTGTTGACGGCTGAACGGTGTCAACCCGTCTCGGAAGTACAAAACGAGCAGTTCGGTGGTGTTGTTCACCAGCAGCGACAGCAAGAACGCGGCACCGAGTCCGAGCGGGCCAAACCGGACAGTCAGGACGACCATCAACGGCAGCGCAACGGCCGCGTTCGCAACCTGCGTGAGCAGACTCGCGCGCTCGTTGTCGGTCATCAACAACAGGAGTCCGACGCTCCCGAACACGGTCGCCACGTACTGTGCGAGCAACACCAGACGGAGGACGGTCGCCTGCTCGACGTAGGCACTGTCGAAGACCCCCAGCAGGTCCGGCGCGTAGACGACCCCGAGAACGAACACCGGCGTCGTCACGACAGTCGCAATCCGACTGGTCTGTCGGTAGAGTCGCCGGAGTGTGGGCTGTCTGTTCTCGTCGTACAGTTCGGCGGCGATGGGCGGCAGAATACCGTTCACACCGCTCAGTGGCCACCGCACCGCGCGGCCGACGACCACCGAGAGACTGAACGCGCCGGCGGCCACCGGCGAGAGAAAGACCGCCATCACCACGAACACTGCCCGTCGCTGGACGAGTTCCAGCACCGCGACACCGGTTGCCGCCGTCGTGTACGCGAGAAACTCCCGCACCGCTGCCCCGTTGGAGAACAGACTGCCAAAACCCAACTCGGTGGTCGAGAACAACACCACGAGACCGACCCCCGACAGCACGAGCGCGCTCGCGGTGACCCCACCCCAGAGGGCGAACAGCGAGTCGTCTCCGGTGTGGAGGACGACGAACAGTACCCCGGCGAGGAGCGCAATCGGTTTGAACAGTCGCGAGACCAACACCGCCAGTCGGATGCGCCGGAGTCCGCGAAACACGTCCCGGAGGTTTCGCAACAACAAAAAAGGGAGCAACCCCGCGGCGAACAGCACGACTAGGTTCTCGTGGCGGGGTTCGAGCAGTGTCACGTCGACGACGACGTCGCGAAACACGACGAGCGGGACCGCCGTGACGACCCACACCCCGACGAACCCGGCAGAGCCGACACTCAGCAGTGTCTGCCGCGTCGAGGCGGACGCGCTGGGGAGTGTCCGCGAGTAGCCATCACCCAGTCCGGCGACCAGATTCCGGGAGAGTGTCTCCCCGCGGACGAACACCGAGACGAAGCCGTAGGCCGCCGTTCCGAGTCCGACGGTGACGAGGTAGGCGAATCCCGCCAGCAGAGCGCGTTCGCCGACGAACGCCCCGATACCGACCGTCGACTTCTCGACGATCTCCGCGAGCAGTCTGTCGTCACTCTCGTCTGGCGGGGTCATCGGGTTTCCCTCACTAGGTCGGCGAGTTGTACAGGTCTTGCTATCACGGCGCGGGCGGGGCCACGGCCGACCGCCGGGCAGACACGAGAGGGTCTCTGACAGAACTGACACGCTGCGTCGGGCGGGGGTTCTCGACCGGGAGGGACCGGGATAGGGTTCGTTTCCAAGCGCCGGCGCGGGCGCGAGTTCGCTCTCCGGACCGTCTCGGGGTCGATAACGGCGGGCAAAAAGAGCAACTGCATTAGCCGTCCGTTCCGTAATGGCTGGTAGATGGACGGACAGGCAGTGGCGGGTGACGCCAGTGAGCGTCGATGAACGGCAACGACCGCGCGATAACCCTGTTCACGATGGCCGGACACGGCGTCGTCCACACGTACGAACTGGCGATTCCAATCTTCCTGACCGTCTGGCTGGCGGAGTTCTCCGTTACCGCCGCGACACTGGGGGCCGTCGTCGCCGTCGGCTACGGACTGTTCGGCCTCGGGGCAGTTCCCGGCGGGATTCTGGCCGACCGGTGTGGCTCTCGCCCGCTCATCGTCGCCTCGCTGTTCGGGATGGGTGGCTCGTTTTTGCTTCTGGGTCTCCTCCCGGGCGTCGCCGGCATCACGGTCGCGCTCGCGGCCTGGGGTGTCGCGGCCAGCCTCTACCATCCAGCGGGACTGGCGCTGCTCAGCAACGGTGTCACACAGCGCGGGTCGGCGTTTGCCTACCACGGGATGGCCGGCAACGTCGGCATCGCCAGCGGCCCGTTCGTGACCGCAGTGCTGTTGCTGGTGTTCGACTGGCGGAGTGCAGCAATCGTGCTCGCCGGCCCGGCACTGCTTGCCGGTGTCGCCGGACTGCGCGCCGACCTCGACGAGCGGGCGGCGGTCGCCGCCGACGGCGGGGCGTCACCCTCGGCGGATGTCGACTCCCTCGGAGAGTTTCTCGCCGCGTCGCGTGGACTGTTCACCCGCGGGTTCTCGGTGGTGCTCGTGCTCGTGCTCTGTAGTGGCCTGTACTACCGTGGTATCCTCACCTTCCTCCCGGGACTGTTGGGTGAGTTTCTCGACCCGCTCGTCGATATCGCGCCAGAGGAGGGACTCGGACCGATTCCAGACGGACCCGTCGGGGCGGAGTTCGACCTCTCGCGGTACCTGTACGCGGGTCTGCTCGCGGTCGGTGTCGGTGGCCAGTACGTCGGCGGCAGACTGACCGACAGAATCGAACCGGAGCGTGGCCTCGCGGTCGTGTTCGCGTTGCTGGTCGTCATCGCGCTGTTGTTCGTGCCCGCCTCCGAGACACTGCCGACGCTGGTGCTTGTCAGTGTCGCGCTTGGCTTCGCGCTGTTTGCCATCCAGCCACTCAGTCAGGCGACCATCGCCAGGTACTCCCCGCCCGAACACCGCGGTCTCTCGTTTGGCTACACCTACCTGGCTATCTTCGGGGTCGGCGCGCTCGGTGCCTCCGTCGTCGGGGCGGCGCTGACGTACGGCTCTTCGACGACCGTCTTTCTGGTCCTCGCCGGGTTCGACAGCGTCGGACTGGCGCTGGCGCTGTTGCTCGTCCGTCGGGAGTTGTGAACGCGCGACCCGACGACTCCAGACCCCCGTCTCGCGCGTAACCCGGCCGGCAACCCCTCCACAGTGTGCGGGACCTGATTTGAACCGGATGAGGACTCGCTGACGCTCGTCCTCTATGGTTCAAATCGGTCCTGCTCTCACTCCAAACCGCTCGCTACGCTCGCGGTTTTCCGTTCTCATGCGCGGGACCGGATTTGAACCGGCGGACCCCTACGGGACAGCGTCCTAAG
>CAZHPM010000010.1:0-58244 GCA_964534485.1 uncultured Halobacteriales archaeon | reverse complement strand
TACAACGGCGGGGAACGCAGGCAGCTGGTCTTGGTGGCCGGCCCCCCGACGGTATCGCGCTCTCTTTGCGCGTGGACTGCCCGCTGATCGTCACCGACGAGGTCGTCGAGGAGGCCGGCCGCCCGCCCGACGCCTTCGAGACCGAAGACGACCCCGACCTCGACGACGATATCGACGACGACCCCTTCGACGACCCGTTCTGACCGGCCCGAGGACTGCGCTGTCTCGTCTCTGTCTACCACGAGCGTCGTAGAAACCGCTACACTCCCGGCGACGGGAGCGTCCGTGGCCGGGTAAGTGGCCGACGTCTGCGCTACTCATCCCCGCTGCTGACGGTGCTTTTCTCGTTGTTTGTTCCGTCCCAGTCGAGGTCGCTGGACCGGTCGGTCTCCCGGAGAACAAACGGCCCGATGGAGAGGGTGCGTTTCGCCACGGTGACGATACGGAGAATGTAGGAAAACAGGATGGCGAACGGAAGCAGGGCGACGACCACGCCCGCGCTCACCACCACGACGAGCGTGCGCACGCCCAACACGGTTCCCGGGAACAGCGCCGGTTCGAGATAGAGGATGCCCGCGACTGCCGTGAGGAGTGCGGGGATGGACGCGTACACTATCATCCGGGAGAGGTCGATTAGCGCCCACTGAAAGTACAGTGTCTTGAAGTGTTCACGGGCAGGACCGAACAGTTCGAGCGCGTCGATGAGTTCGTCGAACGCGACCCGGCTTTCCTCGGTGAGGACAGCCTCGTTCTCCGCGCGGATACGGCGGGCGGCGTAGAGCTTCCACGAGTAGTTGTAGTTCAGCGCGGAGAACACGACGTCGAACTCGCCAAACTGTGAGCCCTCGAGATTGCGCTGGACGGCGTCGGCGTTCCCCCTCACGTTCGCTGTGAACTGTGCCACCTGGTCGTCGAGAGTCTCGTCGTCGATACCCTGGATGGCGTCCGAGACAGCCTCGGCCCGTTGCTCTGTGAGTGTCACGAGCGCCCGGAGAAACGCCGAGGGTTGGGCGGGACTGACGGCTTCCTCGATGACGTCCTCGACATCCCTCCGGAACGCCATCGCGCCCTCCATGCGCTCGCGCTGGTCACCGAGGGGCCCCAGTTCCTGGGCGAGGACGAGCTGGCTGAGTGTGAGCACGAGCGTGACGCCCGTGATGATGCCCGTGAGCAGCCCCTGGAACAGTGTCTCGATGGGGTCGGCACCGCTCAACAGCGCCAGCGTCCCGGTCGGATGGAGCTGCCCGACGGTGGCGAGCACGAGGAACAGGCCACCCGAGATTCCGGCGGCGACCAGCCACCGGTTCGCGCTCAACAGGAGCCAGAACTTGCGACTGCTCTCGGGCACACGCTCTCGCATCGTGTCGCTCGGGCGACGTCCCCCACTGTCGCTCATACGAACTGTACTTTACTCACGACTGAAAATGCTTGAGAACTCACAACCGACCGGTCTGCGCGGCGAGTCTCGGTCGGTGGGCTCGTGACAGCCGACTCGCCGAGACGTCACACACCACGCGACAGCGGCGTGCTCACTCGATGTGGATAGCCGGCCGGAACGGGACGGCGTCGCCGGCCTTTCCGGCGGGGTCCTCGGGGTCCTCGTCGGCGGCGTACACCTCGACGGTGGCGTCGAACTCGCGGGCGAAGAAGTCGGCCGCGTCCTCGTAGACCGCGCGTTCGTCGACCGCCGCCAGCGCCGCGAGTTCGTCCTCGCCACGCTCGCGGACGAACTCGACCAGTTCCTGCGCGAGGTCGTTGACCGCGTTGCCACGCTCTCGCAACCCCTCCTCTTGCATCACCTCGCTCATCACCGCACCCACGTCGGGGCCAACCGCGCGAACCGTCTCGAAGACCGTCCGTTTCCAGTCGGGCGCGACGTAGAGGCGAATCCGGTCGGGGTCGGTGCCAGTCACGTCGACGATGTCGTTGATGTCGTCGGTCGTGTCGACGACGAGTCGCTCGCGGGCCTCGACGACCGGCGAGCGCAGGTCCTCGTCTGGTTCCGGCCAGTCGGCGTCGTCTGCTGGCTGGCCGGTCAGTTGCTCGTGGAGGTCGTTCGCCAGGAACGGGACAAAGGGGGCGAGCAGGCGCAGACGCGTGCGCAACACCTCTTGGAGCGTCCACGCCGCCCCCGGCCGGTCCAGGTCGGTACGGCGACGGTACCACTTCAGGTGGTCTTCGAACCGGTAGAAGGCCGTCTGGCTGGCCGAGCGGGTCTCGAACTGGTCCAGCGAGTCGGTTACCTCCACGATAGTTTGCTGGAGTTTCGACAGCAGCCAGCGGTCGATCTGTGCCAGGTCCGGGTCCGCCGGCACGTCGCGGTCGATGATACCCTGTGCCCGGTCCCAGAACCGGTCGAGTCGGTCGCGGGTGTTGCCCACGCGGTCACCCCGCCAGTCGTAATCCTGCCACGGTTCCGCGGAGTTCAGCAGGAAGAATCGGACGGTGTCCGCGCCGTACTCCTCGATGGCCTCGCCCGGCAGCATCACGTGACCCTTCGAGGAGGACATCTTCTTTCCTTCGAGCAGTCCCATCCCCATGATGGTGATACCCTGTGGCCAGTTGGCCTCGTCGAACAGTTCGGCGTGATGAAAGAGAAAGAAGGTCAGGTGGTTCTGGATGAGGTCGTTCGCCGAACACCGGACGTCGACGGGGTACCAGTACTCCCACTCCTCGCGGAGGTCGAGCGCGCGCTCGCGCGGTTCCGCGGGGTCGCGCCCGGGAATCTCGCCGCTCTCGACGGCCTCCGCCCCGTAGAACAGGGTGTCGAAGAAGGTCCTGTCGAGGTCCTCGACGGGCACGTCCTGGATGAGGTGGGCGACGGTGTAGTAGGACATGTAGATAGTCGAGTCACTCAGCGGTTCGATGACGAACTCGTCGTCCCACGGCAGGCGCGTCCCGAGACCGTAGTTGCGGATGCAGGGCCACTCGTCGAGCCAGTCGATGGTGTGGTCGTACTGCTCGCGACTGGTCTCGGGGATTGCGGTCAACTGGTCGGCCGCGGCGCGGGCCCTCTCCTTCCAGTCGTCGTCACTGTACCTGAGAAACCAGGTCTGCTGTCTGGCCACCTCGACGTCGCCGCCACACCGGCAGACGACCTCCTCGCTGAACTCGTACATCGTGTCGAAGGCCCCGCCCGCGTGATAATCGCGGAACCGGTCGCGCACGTCCTCGATAACCTCGCCGGCAAAGTCGTCGTACGCCGCCAGCAGTCGACCGCTGTGGAACTCGTCCTGGTAGAGGTCGGCGGTCACGTCGTGCAACGCTGGGTCGTCACTTGCCTCGATACCCGCGGCCTCGACGGCGTCGCGGGCCGGAATCTCGCCGTACCCCTCGATTTCGAGAACCGGCACTGGCTCGATTGCCGCGACGTCGGCGGGGTCGATGCCGAACGCGCGCATCCGCTCGTCGTCGGCCTTTGCTTCCTGCAGTGCGACGTAGTCGTCCGGTGAGTGTGCGGGCACCGACATCACGACACCGGTCGCGTTGTCGGGGTCGACGAAGGTCGCCGGCAGGACGAGCACGTCCTCGCCGGTGACTGGGTTGGTGACCGACTCGCCGACCAGGTCACTGCCGGTGAGTTCCGTCTCGACGGTGACCGAACGCTCCTGCAGGCGGAGTTTCTCGACGGCGGCCTCGGAGACGAGCCACTCCTCGTCGTCGCCGTCCTCGCCCGGTGAGCCTACGCGTGCGCGGACGTACTCCGCCTCGGGGTGGATGTAGGCGTTTGTCACCCCCCGGACGGTCTCGGGGCGGAGTGTCGCCATCGGAACCACCGTTCCCTCGTGGTCGAAGCGAATCAGCGTGTACTCCTGGTACTCGGCGTCCTCGCCCTCCAGCAGGTCGTGGGTCGTGACGGGGTTGTTCTCGTTGGTACAGTACTTCACAGGGTGGAGCCCCTCTTCGAGCAGGCCCCGGTCGCGCAGGGACTCGTACTGCCAGGAGACAAACTGCGAGTAGCGGTCGTCGTTGGTGGTGAACTCGCGTCGCCAGTCGATGGAGAGTCCCAGCGACTTCATTCCCGTCTTGTAGCTGGCATCGCCGTCCTCGATGAAATACTCCGCGTAGCCCATCGGCGTCTCCAGCGCGGGGAGGTCCTCTTCGGGCACGTTGAAGACGTTGGTCAGCGTGTCGACCTGGTCGGGTTCCCGGTTCTGCAGACGCTCGACGGCGCCGACGATGGGCGTGCCGGTGACGTGCCAGGCAATCGGAAAGAGCACGTTGTCACCCTGCAGTCTGCGGTACCGCGCGTAGACGTCCGGAACCGTGTAGGTGCGCGCGTGGCCCAGGTGCATCCCGCCGCTGGGATACGGATAGGGAACGGTGATGAAAGTCGGCTCCTCGCCGTCGGGGTCGGCCTCGTAGCGACCCGACTCGGCCCACCGCTCGCGCCACCGCGGTTCGATTTCGGCTGGCTCGTACTCCATACGGAGATATGTGCGTTCCGTCACCAAAATACCTGCCACCTGCTGCGCGACTCTGCCTCCGGGAGCCGAAACCGCGTGACCACGCCGACACCGGAGACGGACTGTCTCTGCCTCCGAAACTGGCCGATACAGTTACACTGCTTTGCCCCGTTCGGGCAGGCAGATGCTCGCAGAACTCGCCGCCGTCCTCAGGGAGCGGCTCTCGCCGGTCAGCCTCGCCGCGTGGGTGCTGCTGGTCACCGTGGTCCTCGCGGTCACGGGTGACGTGGTGGTCGTTGCTCTCCTCTCGTCTGCCTACCTGTACGCCGAGGCGATAGCCCTCCTCCGGACCGTCCCGGGCGTCGACGAACGGTGGGTCGGTGCCGGCACCGGCGCAGTGGCGGGTGTCGCGAGTGTCGTCTGGCTCTGGACCGCCCTCTCGCGGTCGGCGACAGTCGAGAGTGTCTGGCTGCCCGCCGCCGCCGTCCTCGCGAGTGGCTGGCTCCTCCTCGACACCTGGGCCGACTTCCTCGAGGGGCGGACTCTCGACACCGACGACGGGTTCGAGGAACTCGACGGCGCCGAGACGATGCTCGTGATGCAACACGGCAGTCTGGTCGCAAACGAACTGCGGGCGGGACCGAAGACGGTTCCCGAACTCGCAAAGGCGTGTGACCTGACCGAGTCGCGTGTCAGACAGGTCGTCGAGTTGTTCGGTCGCGACGACACACTCTACCCGGTCGACCCGGCGGCCGACACCCCGCGGTACGCGGTCGACGAGCAGAAACTGGGGGCGACCGGACTCGGCCGGCAGGCGGCGGGTGGCTTTGGCACCCTCCTTGGCCGAATCCTCCGACCGGTGCAGGTCGTGCTCACAGAGAGATAGTTCGCGGGCCCGTTGGCGGCCGGGAGCCGTGTTCTCGGAGACGGACGGACGCGGTGTCAGTCCGTGGCCGGCGTCAGTCGGCGCTGTCGCCGGTCGGCTTGCCGGTCGTGGACCGGTTGCCAGCCAGCAACGCGACCGACAGTCCCGCGCCCACGAGCGCGAACCCCGCGAGCACGGCGAAGAAGGCGGTAAGCGAGCGCTCGCCCAGCAGGACTCCCCCGACTGCGACACTCGCGGTGCCGACGCCAAACTCCGCCAGAAATGTGTAGCCATAGGAGAGACCCCGGGTGTCGGCGGGCGTGTACACCGCAACCGCGACCTGGTAGAACGGCTGGATGGCGAAAAGAAAGAATCCGAGCAGTCCACACAGCACCAACAGCGGTCCGAGTCCGACCCTCGCCGCCGGAACAAAGGCGAGCGCGAGCACCGCGAGCACGGCGAAGATGACCACCAGCCCCCGCTCGACGGCCACCCGCTCTGTGAGTTTGCCGCCGACGTACTGACCGGCCACCCCAACCACCAGCAGGCCAACAAAGACGTAGTCGCCGGGCGCGATACCCGTCAGCGCCGCCCCGAACCCGACGCCCGCGAGCGCGTCCACGTCCTGTAGAATCTCGGGCAGATACGTGAGCACCCCCCGGTAGAACAGTCCCTCGAAGGAGACCAGTCCGAAGACGACCAGAAAGGCACCCGCAAGCAGGCGGCGACTGTTGGCGAGGACCGTCGACAGCGAGAGCGGCGTCCCGGCGTCGGTGTCGCGCTCGACGGCAGCGGTGGGGTCGAAGGTCGTGTGGAGACCGTAGGCGACGGCCACGACCCCGGGCAGGGCGAGCGTGGCGGCGACGGCCTGCCAGTCGAGTGCGACCAGGAGTGTCGCCGTCACGAAGGGTCCAAGCGCGATGCCGGCGTTGCCGGCCACCCCGTGGTACGCAAAGACCGTCCCGCGCCGCCGGGTGCCGGTGCTTATCAGCGCGTTGCCGGCCGGGTGGTAGACGCTGGCGGCGGCCCCCCACAGGAGAAGCGCGACGGCGACGGCCCAGATGGTGGGCGCGAGCGCCAGCGCCAGAAAGGAGACTGTCATCCCGGCGTAACAGGCCAGGATGACCCGCCGTGTCCCGAAGCGGTCGGCGAGGAGACCGCCGGGCACTGCGCCAAGACCAAAGGGTGCGTAGCCGAGCGCGACGACCAACCCGACGACCAGAATCGACACGTCGAAACTCTCCCGCCAGACCACCAGAAAAACCGGAATCGACATCTCGAACCAGTGGACGAGTCCGTGACCGAGCATCGTGAACCGCGCAATCGACCGGTCGTTTGGCCCCACGGACGACAGTCGACGGTCCGTGTACTTAGCCGTGTGGAACCACAGGAACCGGGTGAGAGAATCTCGTGACGGCGACTCAGTAGAACACCAGTCGGATGCCCATCGTCAGCGCGTACAGGCCACCCCACAACAGGAGCACGAGGCTGAGGAAGGTGACACTGCCAAGCACCGACGTCTTTATCTCGCGGGGTTTGCCCAGGAACCACCCGAGAAACGCGATGTACACCGGCAGACCGATCACACCGAAGATGAGCCAGACGCCCGGGGGTGCGAGTTCCCAAGGGTCAAAACCCGACGCCAGCGGCGTCGCCGACACTGCGAGCGCCAGTTCGGTGAGTGACGTCACCATCGGTCAGGACACCTCCGGTTCGTCGTCGCCGTGTTCGTCCTCGACCGCGTGTAACTCTATCACCGGGAACACCTTCAGTATCGCCAGGAAAAACAGCGTACACAGCGCGATAGTTCCGGCGACCGACGCGAGTTCGGTGATGCTCGGGAAGTAGTGTCCCGGAACCGCCTCGTACAGCGAGAACGTCGGGTACTCCAGTCCCTCGACGACGAACAACACCTTCTCCGAGAGCGTCGCCGCGAGCGCCAGAAGCGAAACCGTCAGCGACCGCAGCGGCGTGAAGACGCTCTCTCTGACCGCCTGCGCGAAGATGTACGCCAGCACGACGACCATCGTCCCGATAGCGAAGATGTAGACTGGATTGACCAGTTTCGCAGAGAAGACGGCGCTGACGTCTGTCGCCGGCGCGTAGATGCCGTTTATGATCTGTTGGAGCTGGAGCCACATGAACAGCAGACTGAACAGTCCCAGCCACATCGTCAGCCCACGGATCATCTCGTCGGTGAGGATGTGGTGCCAGTCGTACGCGCGTCGCAGTGCCATCGAGATGACGATGACACCGCCGATTGCCGAGGTGAGCGCGATACTCAGGAACTGTGGCCCCTGAACTGCGCCCTGCCAGCCGGGCATCGACGGGAGCAGCGAGAACAGCCACGGAATGACGCCACCGTGGAGCAAGAGCGGTGCGAGTATGATGATGCCAAGCGCCAGCCACCACACCATCCGCTCGATAATCTCGTCCTCGCGTTTGCTGTATCCAAGCGTCATGATACTGTACAGCGGGCCGAACTTGTCGGGCATCCGGTCACGGAGTCGGTGGATATCGTACCGGAGTGTCAGCGCCAGATAGGTCGCCGTCAGCACGAAATACAGCGTGATGACGGTGATATCCCACGCCAGTGGCGAGGTCTGGACGGTCCAGGGGTAGGCCGGGACGACACTCGTCACCAGTCGGTCCGGCCGACCGGTGTGGATGACGATGTACAACCCGGCCATAGCGAGCGCACCGAGAGTGAGTAACTCCGCGATGCGTGCAACGGGCTGGTAGCGGTCCATCCCGAACAGCCGGACCGCCGCAGAGAGGATGATTCCACCGTGGGCGATGCCGACCCACCAGATGAACGCGCCGATGTAGACACCCCAGGTGACGCCGCCACCACTACCCCAGTCCGCGAGGTTGGTGACGATTAACCCCTCCTGGAGTTGGCGACCCCAGAGGACGACCCAGACGAGTGCGACGACCGCGGCGACGGCAAAGAGTGCCTTGTACCACCGCGCGGTCGACTGCATCGGGCGCAAGATGTCCGTGGGTGAGGCCTTTTTCGAACTCATCAGTCGGCCCCTCCCTCGTCTGTCCGGCTGTTGGCTGCCGCGCCGTAGTCGAGGTGGTGTTTGCGCTCGCTCACGATGTTCATATGCTCGTCCCACTTGTCACTGCTGATGCTCTCGTAGGTCACCGGTCCCTCTTTTTGCTCGGCCTTTGGCCCCGGTTCGTTGCCGAGGTAGGTGACGTTTGGCTGTGTGCCGAGGTTCTCGAGCAGTTTGAACGACGACTGTTTGCCGCCCCACTGCGTGTTCGAGGTGTTGGCGTCGGTAAACTCGTACTCGAGGCTGTCGGCGGTCTGTTCGCCGTCCTCGTCGAGTAGCCGGAGCTCCATCGCGCGGGTCTGTGGCCGGTTGGGGTACTGGACGGTGCCCTCGATGTCGACCTCGTTCTGTGTCGAGACCACTGTCGGCACTGTGCCGAGTTCGCCGGTCAGACGGCTCTGCTCGTAGTCGGCCTCGGGGAACACGCTCTCTGGTCGGTCGTCGGTGACGAACACGCGCCGCCGTGTGGCCACGCGCTTGACCGTCTCCTCGCCGTCTGGTTCTGCGACCACCAGCGAGAGCGCGTGCACGTCACTCTCGACGCCAGCGAGGTCGTCACTGGTGACCGTGAGCGACAGGTCCGTGTCGATGCGGCCTTTCTCCCCGGAGTCGAGGTCGTCGGCCTGACTCAGGGTGACGGTCTCGCTCGCGACTGTCACGTCCTCGCCGGCACCCGACAGCCGGAGTTCGACGTCGACGTCGCGCTGTTTGGCGTCGTCGAACTCGTCGTCGTCGAACGAAAGGGTCGTCGGAATCTCGGTGTCCTCGTCGGTGTACAGCACGCCCGCGCCGTCGACGGGAACGCCGGGAACGGTTATCGAACTGGGCGCGAAGTCGCTGCTCTCCTCGAAGGCCGGCCCCGAGGTGAGAATAACGTCGTCGGTGTCGAGCAACGCCCAGTTTTCGTCCGCAGAGCGGCGCTCGACGAACGCCACCGTGTAGGAACCGTCCTCGACGCCCGCGGAGTCACCGAGGGTGAACGACACGTCCGCGTCGAACTTGATGTCTCGGCGGTTCTTGCCGTTCTCCGAGCGTCGTTCGAGGTAGTCTTTTGGCCGGCGAATCTCTGGGTCCGCGTCCTCGTCGGCCTCCAGGTCACCAAAGTGAATCGCGCTCATCCCCTGGTCGTCACAGGCGTCCTGACAGGCCGTTGTTCCCATCGGCCTGTCGGAGTGTCCGTCCTGTCGCGTGGGGCACATCGTACATTTGCCCATCACGCCCTGCGGGGGTCGGCCGTCGACCCACCTGCCACGAGTGTCGTAGACGTGGTCTTTCGCCTCGGTGAGTTGGCGGTCGCGTTCCTCCTGTCCGAGTGCTTGGACGTTGTCCGGCGTCGCCGGCTTTCCGCTGTCCAGTTCGTCGACGTGTGGGTACTCCTCCATCGGGACGTCGGGTTCGCCCCACTGGAAGTAGTTGACGCCATAGGGACAGGCGACCTGACAGTACCGACAGCCGATACAGGTTTCGTAGTCGGTCAACACGAGTCCGTCCTTGTCACGGACGTGCCGGGCACGCACCGGACAGACCTTCGCACACGGCGCGTTCGAACAGTGCTGACAGGGCCGCACCAGGAAGTTCTCTTGGTCGGTGTCCTCGTTCTGGTAGGGGAACACGTACATCCAGTTGGCCCCGGTCGAGGTGCCGTTCTCGTCGACACAGCCGGCCACGCAGGCGAGACAGCCATCACACCGTTCGAGGTCGATGACCATCCCCCAGCGGTGTTCGCGCTCGTCCTCCCCGGCGGCGTTTATGCCGCTGACGTCCTCTGGCACCTGACCGCTCTGCTCGTAACTCGAGTAGGCGCCGTAACCGAGAAACGCCGCGCCTGCGCCCATCTTCTTCATGACCTCGCGCCGCGAGGCGTCGTCGCTCTCGAGGTCGATATCCGCGAGTGCTTCGAGCACCGACCCGTCGTCACCGAGGTCGTCGAACTCCGCGGCGTCGATGTCGTCGAACACCGGCCGCTCGTCGCCCTCGAACTCCGCCTCGACGTCGTCGTGGTACTCGGCGTAAAACTCTTCTTCGGTTATCTCGCCCGCTACGAGCCGCTGGGCGTCGCGTGCCATCTCCATCCCGAGGTCGGCGTCGTAGTCGGTGTCCTCGAGTTCTGCACGCATCTGACCCTCCCACTGCTCGCCCATCGGGTGGAACGAGTCTTCGGTCTCGTAGGGGTGTGCCGGGTCATCGTTGTCTGGTGTATCGTCTGCACTCATGTTTTGTCTCTGTTCGGGCCGTGAGAACGGCTACAGCGCACATCTCCGGCCCGAGTTCTGTCTCATTCGCTGCTGTTGCTGTCGCCGTTACCGCCGCCGTTGCCACCGACCACTTCGACTGCACCGTACATTCCGGCACTGCGGTGTGGACCGCAGGCGTAGCCGTACGTTCCCGCTGTCTCGAGTGTCTCCGTGTAGGTGTTGCCCTCCTCGCTGACGGGACTGCCGCTGTCGAGTTCGACCGCACCCTCTGGCCGTCCGTCGGGTTTGACGTTGTGCTGGCCGCCGTTACCGGTCCACTCCCAGGTGATTTCGGTTCCGGAGTCGACTCTGACGCCGGCAGGCTGGTAGGCCAGGCCGCCGCTGCCGCCGCCGACCATGACGGTCACCGAGTCGCTGCCTGTCTCGTCTGCGACGTTGCCGTCGTAGCCGTTTGCGCTGTTGTCGCTCAGGTAACTGTCGACGCTGTCGGGTTCACTGCCACCGCTGTCGTCGCCGCCGTTGTCGTCGCCGCCGCCGCCACCACAGCCGGCGAGACCTACTGATAGTGCGACACCAGTCGCCGCTAACACTTTCCGTCGGTTGGGATTGAACTGACTCATTTTGCTTCAGCGCGGAGTTGTGACTACGCCGGATTTAAAGCTTCGATTACTCCCCACTGAGTGGCCCTGTGTTCCGATAAAGGACATATAACTACTTCAGTACCGGCGGAAATTGCCTTCTGACTCTGCCCGGACGTCGAAAGTGGTTTCCTCCGCACTGTACAACTGTCCAACATGAGTCTCGACGACCTCAGAGACGATATCGAGAGCCAGTACACCGACCTCGGTGACGAGTTGCCGGTCGACCTCGACCGCGAAACACGCAACGAACTCGCGATGCTGTCGGTTGCACTCGACCCGGAGACGACCGACGAACTGGTCCGGCGGGCCGTCCACATGCTGTTCCAGACCACCGTCGAGACCGGACGACTCGATTTCAACCTCCGGGCCGAACACGACGTCACCTACGACGAGTACCTCTCGGGTGTCACCTTCGACGAGATGGCCGGGTCACAGTTCCCACAGCAACAACAAAACGACGACCGCCGGTACCAGTTCTGAGCCGCCCGGGGCAGGACACGGCCTCAGACGACGCCACGGGCGAGACTTCCAAACGCCGGCGCGACGATACCCATCCCGACGGCCAGCACGACCAGTCGCCCGGTCGCGAGCACCTCACCGAGCGACCCGGCCACGGCCAGCAGCGCCAGCCAGCCAAGCACCGCGAGAACCCCGAACCCGACCCCGGCGAGCACCGCCCGCCGGAGACTCGAGGCGACCAGTCCCACGAGCGCGCCGCCGGCGACCAGCCCCACCCAGTGGACCGCGGCGAGAACGAGGCCGACCACGATAGCCGTCACCAGTCCCACCCAGTGGTAGGTCGCGTCCTCGCGGAGCAGTCTGCACCGCTCGGTCAGGGCGGCGAGTGGTCCACTCATCGCTCCTCCTCCATCGTAATCGCCAGAGTGCCCGTTATCTCCCGGGCGAGCGAGCGGTAGTCGGCGTCCGCCCACCGGCCGACCTGGTCGTCGTAGTGCTCGGAGAAGTACCGCCCGGAGTTGCCCCCGGCCAGCAGACCCAGATACTCGCCGCCCTCCCGGAGGTCGACCTGCATCATCCAGCTACTCCCCCAGGGCTCGTGGTAGTCGAAGTTCTGGAGGGTGTGCTCGGAGCCGGCGCGTGGGTGGTCGGGGTACGAGAGAAATGGCGCGCCGCTGTGGAGTGGGTGCTCGATTGCGCTCGTGGTCGAGACGTCGCCGTACACCTCCCAGCCCTCCTCGTCGATTCTCTCGAGTGCAGTCCGGAGTGCCCGGCGTACCGCCGCGGCGCGGCCCTCCGGCCCGAACCAGCCGCTGTCGGGGGGCAGTTCGACGACGGCCTGGTCGGGCGGGTCGTACTCGTCTTCGATCTCTGCCTCCTCGAGGGCGTCCTCGAACAGTTCTTCCCAGTAGGCCTCCACCCAGCGGTCGAAAATCAGCGCGGCCTCCGAATCGGTGTCCATCCGGTGGTCCCACTCTGCGAGGGTGTCGGCGGCCGCGACGAGGTCGTCGTCGTCGGAGGCGCGGGCGGCCGCGACCAGCGATGGACCCTCTTGGCCGTCCTCGTTCTCGGGCACCACCTGTGCTGCCCGACTGTCGACGGTGTCCTGTCCGACCTCCCGGAGCGTGTCGAGGTCGACTGGCTCGTCGGCGCCGACGGCCTCGTCGAGCATCTCGTACAGTCGCCTGCTCCGGTATGTCGAGGTGTACTCCCACCCCAGGTAGTAGTTGATGCGGTCGTCGTCTGCGATGAGCTGGTTCGCCGTGCCGATGTAGTCGGGGTTCTCGACGTGGGGGTTCTCCGCGAAGGGGACGAAGGCGGGGTTCTCGTCGCCGGACTCGTCTTCCTCCCACGCTGTGGGGCGCTGGAAGGGGTCGAACTTCTCCCAGCCGGGGCGGGAGCCGTCGAAGACCCGATTACCCCGGACGGTCTGGCCGTCGACTCGGCGGATGGGGAAGCGACCGAGCACCTGGTAGCGGGTGTTGCCGTCTCTGTCGCCGTAGACGAAACTCTGTGGCGGGGCCTCCCACTTCTCGACGGCCGCGAGCGCCTCGTCGACGCCCTCGCTGTGGGTGAGTTCGTAGATTGCCAGCGACGTCTCCGTGGCCGCGTGCCCGGTCCAGGCGACACCGACCTCCTGGCCCTCCTCCTCGATAACGGGGCCGTGGACCGAGCGTTTCAGTTCGAGTGACTCGTTCTCGCCGCCGCTGACCTCGATTTCGTCGGTCTCGGTGTCGAACTCGCGGGAGTCGCCGTCGTACCGGTAGCTGCCGCCGTTGCTGTCGTAGCTGTAGAAGTCGATGACGTCGGTCGGCGTGTTTGTGAATCCCCACGCGCCGTGGTCGTTCTCGCCGATGACGACGAACGGAACCCCGGGGAACATGACACCGCGCACACGGTGGTCGGGACCATCGAGGTGTGCCTCCTGCCAGACCGGGGCCGCCTGGAGCTGGAGGTGGGGGTCGTTGCTGACCAGTGGCGCGTCACCGGCGGCGTGGTCCGGGCCGACGAGCCAGCTGTTCGACCCGAACTGCCGTGCGGGTTCGAACCGACCGAGCCAGTCGACCAGTTCCGGCCCGACACTGCCCGTCTCGCTCTCGGGTTCGACACCTGCCGTTTCCTCCCCGTCGGGTCCGTCTGCCGCGCCCGGGCCGTCGAGACCCGCGCCGAACACCCCGGGGTCGTGGTGGTCGCGGATGATGGTGTCCTCGGTGCCGTACCGAAACGGAAGGAGTTGCCGGGCCATCTCCTCGCCGAACTCCTCGCGCAGACGGTTCTTCTGGAGTGTGCGAAAGCCGCCGCTGAGTCCCCACGCGATGAGTTTCTCGATACTGACGGAGTCGACCGGACTCCAGGGCGCGGGTTCGTAGTCGAGCAACTGGAACTCCACCGGGAGCGTCTCGCCCTCCACCGCGGCGTTGACGCCGTCGGCGTAGGCCCCGAGCAGTGGCATCACTCTCGTTTCTTCGAGGTGGTCGACGGTGGCCTCGGCGGCCTCGCGAAACCGCATCTGCCTGTTGAACCGGTCGGAGTCGAGCGTGGCGTCACCGACCACCGCAGAGAGTGTGCCGCTGACGAGACGGCGCTGGAGGTCGAGTTGAAACAGTCTGTCCCTGCCGTGGACGTAGCCGACGGCGAAATACAGCGCCCGCTCGTCGTCGGCACTGACCTGTGGAACACCCCAGTCGTCGTAGCGAACCTCGGCGGGGCCGTGTGGACTGTCGACGGTCGACTGCATCCCGGTCCGTGCGGGCCTCCAGACCGAACCAGACAGCGGTGAGAACTGCCCGAGAAACGTACTCACCGGCGAGAGAAAGCCGGCCCCGACGCCCGCACCGAGCACACCCGCAAGCGCCCCGCGCCGCGTCAGCTCCCGGTCGATATCCAGCTCCATACCGTTCGGTGTGGTGGTCCCGATATGTAGCTTTCGCCCGGCCGTGGCTCACTCGTCGGCCCAGTCCAGCGAGCGCTCGACGGCCTCCTGCCACCGGCCGTACCGGCGGTCGACCTCTGCACCGCTCATCTCGCGGTCGAAGCTCTCCCCGGCCCGCCAGTTCTCTCGCAGACTCTCGACGCTCTCCCAGTAGCCGACCGCGAGACCGGCGGCGTATGCCGCACCGAGTGCCGTCGTCTCCTCGACCTCGGGCCGGACGACGCCGGTGCCCAAGACGTCGGCCTGCAACTGGCAGAGGAAGCTGTTCTTGACCGCGCCACCGTCGACGCGGAGTGTCTGTGTCTCGACGCCGGCGTCGGCCTCCATCGCCTCTGCCACGTCGCGGGTCTGGTAGGCAATCGACTCGAGCACCGCACGGACGACGTGTTCCTTGCGGGTCCCACGGGTCAGTCCGACGACCGTCCCGCGGGCGCGGCCGTCCCAGTGTGGCGCGCCCAACCCGGTGAAAGCCGGCACGACGTACACCCCCTCCGTCGAGTCGACCGAGCGCGCGAGGTCCGCCGTCTCGCTGGCGTCCTCGATGAGGTCGACGTCTTCGAGCCACTCGATTGCCGCGCCGGTGACGAAAATCGACCCCTCGAGGGCGTACTGGACGGGTTCGCCAGAGAGTTGAAAGGCGACCGTCGTCAGCAGTCCGTGGTCCGAGGCGACGGCCTGGTCGCCGGTGTTCAGCAGGTAAAACGAGCCAGTGCCGTAGGTGTTTTTCGCGTCGCCGGCGTCGAAACAGGCCTGTCCGAACAGCGCCGCCTGCTGGTCGCCAAGCGCCCCCGCGACCGGCACCGCCGCGCCGAGGAAGCCGTCGGGGTCCGTGTAGCCGTAGACCGCCTCGTCTGCGGAGGGGCGCACCTCCGGCAGGACTGCCTCTGGAACGCCAAACTCCGCCAGCAGACGCTCGTCCCACGCGCAGTCGTGGATATCGTACAGCATCGTCCGCGAGGCGTTTGTCACGTCGGTGACGTGGTTGCCCGTCAGGTTGTAGATGAGCCACGAGTCGACGGTGCCAAGCATGAGTTCACCCTGCTCGGCCCGCCGGCGCAGGCGCTCGCTCCCTCTGTCGGTGCCGACCGGGTCGGCCTCTGTCAGCAACCACTCGGCTTTCGTCGCCGAGAAGTACGCGTCACACTCGAGTCCGGTGCGCTCGCGTATCCACTCGGCTTTCCCCTCCGCTTCGAGTTGCTCGACGCGGTCTGTCGTCCGGCGGTCCTGCCAGACGATGGCGTTGTGGACCGGGTCGCCGGTGTCTGCCTCCCAGAGCACCGTCGTCTCTCGCTGGTTGGTGATTCCGAGCGCGGCGAGTTGGTCGGCGTCGATACCTGCCTCGTCGAGGGCCTCCCCGATGACACGTCTGGTGTTCTCCCAGATTTCGACCGGGTCGTGCTCGACCCACCCCGGTTCCGGGTAGAACTGCTCGTGTCGCCGGTAGGCGTTTGCGAGTTGTTTCCCGTCGTGGTCGAACAGTATGAACCGCGTCCCCGTTGTTCCCTGGTCGATTGCGCCGACGTATCTTCCCTCTGTCACGCTTTCTCACTCCCCGAGTTGTGCCCCTCGTCAATAAATCGGTCGTTGGTCCACGCGCTCGAGATAGGACGTCTCGACAGGTTTAACAGACGAGTTACCGACCTTCGGGTATGGGCGTTCGGAGCGACTTCTGGGAGATTTACCGCGAGGCACTGCCAGTGTTGCTCGTTTCGCTCGCCGGGGGACTGTTCGCCGGACTGGTGCTCGAGGGCCTCCTCGACAGTGTCGAGCGGTTTCCGGGGCTGTTGGTGATGGTGCCGGTGTTTCTGGCGACACGGGGGAACGTCTACGGGGCGCTGGGCGGGCGCATCGCCAGCGGACTCCACCAGGGACTGATCGAACCCCGGTTCGAGTGGGACGACCGGCTGGCAAACGCCGTGGTCGCGTCGCTCGTCAACGGTGTCGGTATCTCCGTCGTCATCGGTGTCATCACGTGGCTCGCACTGCTGGTGCTTGGCTGGGACTCTGCGCTGCTCGTCGAACTCGTCGCAATCATGCTCGTCGCCGGCGTGTTGACCTCTGTGGTGTTGGTCGTCGGACTGCTGGCGCTGATTTTTGCCGGCTTCCAGTACGGCTACGACCCGGACAACCTGGTCGGTCCTATCGTCACGACGCTCGGTGACATCTTCGGAATGCTCTTTTTGTTGCTGTCGGTGTGGCTCGTCGACGCGCTGGAGGTGCCGGTGTGGTAGCACGGGACCTCGGCACCTGGCAGTGGCGTCGCATCGTCGGCAACATGTTCCCGCTGCTGGTGGTGCTCTCGGTGATAGTCTTGCTCGCCGGCGTCACACTCGAGGACGCACGGGCGTTGCTCGCGGAGTATCCGATTCTCGCGGTGATGGTGCCGACGATGGTCGATATGGGCGGGAATCTCGGCGCGATGCTCAGCTCCCGGCTCTCGACGCGGTTCCACCTCGGCACCGCGGAGCTCGACCCCCGTGACCGTGTGCTGTGGGCCAACGTCGCCGCGATTCTCGCCCTCGCGGCCTCTGTTTTCACCGCGCTCGCCGCCGGCGCTACACTCCTCGGTGCCGCCGTCGACTCCACGCTCGCCTTTCGACAACTGCTCGTTATCTCGCTGGTCAGTGGCCTCTCCGTGGCCACTATCGCCGTCGCGTTCAGTTTCGTGGCGACCTACGCCTCGTACCGTCTCGGCGTCGACCCCGACGACACGACCATCCCCGTCGTCACGAACGCCGTCGACGTCTCCGGAATGGTCATCTTCATCACCGTCTCCGCGTTCGTCCTCTGAGTTCACGACCCCGTGTCGCGCTGCCGGGCGTAGAACGCCCCGAGTCCCACGAGTACGGCCACCACGGCAATCGGAATCCCGAACCCTGGACCGAACCCGTCGCCCCCGCCGGTGTCGGTGTCGTTATCCGGTGGCTGGTCTTCGACCTCTGCTCCGGACTCGGTGATGTTGACCGTCGCGACAAACGCCTCGTTGACCTGCACCTCGTACTCCCCGGGGTTGTCGATGGAGCGCTGGAACAGGAAGTTCTCCTGACCCCTGCTGGCGATAATCGCGGTCTGTTCCTCGACGACCCGACCGTTCAACAGCAGTTCTGCGACGTAGGTTCCGTCTGTGCCGCCGGTGTTCGTGACGAACACGTCGATTTCGACCACCTCACCGACCGTCGCGGTCGTCACGTTGACCTCCGCGTTGTCGATGTTGAACTCCGGTCTGGCGGCCGCTGCCGTCCACTCCGAGAAACCGTCGCCGACGACAGTGACTGTTACTGTCGTCTCGGTTCTCTCCGCGACGGTGGTGTTCTGCTCCACCCACTCCCGGAGTTGCTCGTCGAACCGGTAAAACGAGATGTCGCTGGCGTTCGTGTCGTCTGTCTCGAACTGTGACCGGTCGATTGTCGCGGTGAACTCGACCCGTTCGATGTCCTCGTTGTCGACGCTCGCCGACACGCTGATGTTTCCGAGTCGTGTGGTGTTGTCGGAGAAACCGGCGTCTGTCCCGCCGGTCGTCTCCCGAACCTCCTCGAGTGTCTCGTTGCTGGTGGTGGCGCTAATCTCGATGTCGGTGTTGTTTACCGGCACCACAGAGAGGCTCTCGGTGCGGTACTGCTGGCTGTCGGGCGCGTCGGGAAAGAAAATCTCCGTGGACTCGCCCGCGTTTGCCGCCACACTCGCGTTCAGTGTATCGGCCGTGCCGTTGGACTCGACGGTGGCTCTCACTCCGGCGCTGGTCAGCGCGATTGTCCGGTCTCTCACGGCCGGTGTGGTGCTCTCGACGGACAGGTAGTCCGTGTACGACTGCTCGGCATCGGGGGTGAACGAGACGGTCAGTGTGCGAGACTCGCCCGCCCCGAGGGTGAATCCGCCGTCTGTCCCGCCGTCCACGAGCGCGAACACCTCGCCCTCGTCGATTCGAGTGCGCGTCACTGTCAGCGCCGCGTCGCCGACGTTCTCGACGGTCACGGTTTCGGTGACCGTCTCACCGACCGCTGTCTCCGGGAACTGCACCGACTCGGGGTCCACGCGCAGTTCCGGGTCGGGCAACAGTGCGGTACCAGACAGCGACACTGTGCGGTTGACCCTCTCCTCCGTGTCGGTGACCCGGACCAACCCCGTGTCGCGCCCGCTCGCTCCCGGCGCGTATGTGACTGTCACCGTCTCGCGCTGACCGGGCGCGACCGTTCCCACGCCGGTACCGGAGAAACCCTCTCCCGCGGCCGTCGTGTCGAGAGCGAGGGGCACCTCGCCGGTGTTCGTGAGTTCGACCTCGCGGGTTATCGAGTCGCCAACCGTGACCGACGGGAACTGCACGGAACTGGGGTCGAGTGCAACTCCGCGGTCGGGCGGGACTGCGGTTCCAGACAGTGTCACTGTCTCCTCGAACTCGCCGCCGGAACCGGTCACGAGGAGTCTCCCCGAGTCGTTCCCCACGGTCTCGGGGGCGTACGTCACCGCCAGCGTGCGACTCTCGTTTGGTTCGACCCTGTCTGCGGTGTTCTCGAGGGTGAACGCCTCGCCCTCGACGACCTCGACCGTCGAGAGAGTGAGTGGCACCTCGCCCGTGTTCGTGAGTTCGACCTCGCGGGTGGTGCTCGACTCGACTGTGGTCTCACCGAACTGGACCCTCGCTGGCACTCGTGCGCTCGGTGCCGGCCGTTCGACGGTCACGTCCGCACTCGCGGCGTCGTCGCCGCTGGCGACGGTAACTTCCAGGGCCGTCGATGGCTCCACCGGCCTGTACGTGAACTCACCCGAAACCGACCGACCGACCGCCAGTCTCTCCGTGACGCTCTCGACGATGTCGCCCTCGACACGGAACAGTATCTCCTGTCTGTCGACTGTCTCGCCGGTGTTCGTGACCTCGTAGCCGACAGTCAGTTCGGTTCCCACGGTGACACGGCCGGGGAGTCCCGCCAGCGAAACCTCGAAGTTCGCCGGTGCCTGGACGCCGACGGTCGCGCTCGCCGTGTCGTTGGCAGTCCGGAGACTGACCGTCGCGCCGTCGTCACCGACTCCCACCCCGGCGGCCAGCGTCACCGTGGTTCGCCCACCGGGGCCGAGTTCGACCGTCTGCTGGGCTCGCTGCTGGGTGCCCACGAGGAGTTCGACGGTCTGTGCTGCGCCGGCGGTGCCGATGTTCTCGACGTCGGCGACGACCTCGACCTGTCCGCCGGCCGACGCCGAGAGTGTGCTCTCCGCTGGCAGAATCGTCACCGTGAAATTCGCCGTGTCGGCTTCGTCTGTGGTGTTGACAGTCGCGCTGTCGGTAACCGACCCCGTGCCGGGGTCGAAGTACGGGACGTCGACCTCTCCTGCGCTCCTGGCGAAGTCGTACCGTTGGTCGTCGTCCGTGTCGCGGTGGGCCACCGCGGTCAGCGTCTGACTGCTCCGGTCGAGTTGGCGGTCGAGTGTGATACTGACGTTCTGACTGGTGCCTGCCGGGAGGAACGTGGAGTTCCCGATACCGTCTCTCTGCTCCACGTTCTCACGGATGGCGACGAATCCACCGTCGGGTAGGTCGGCGTCGACAGTCACGGTGGAACTCCCCGCCGGTACCGACTGGTCGTCGAAGGTCACGGAGGCGACACGCTGGACGGTCAGGGTACCGCTGGCGGAGTCGTTCGCGGAGGAGATGGTGAGCGTGAACTCACCCGGACCCAGCGCGCTGGTGTCGACGCCACTGAACACGACCACGGTGTTGCCGCCCGCGGCCAACTGCCGGATCCGTGACCGGTTGAGCACTTCTGTGCCCGTGTTGTCCTCGATGCGCAGCGTGATATTCTGCGCTCCGGCCCGACTACCGGTGTTGTCCACTACGGCAGAGACGTCGATTTCCCTTCCGCTGCCCACCGTCGCGTCTGCCGGTTCGACGCCACTCACCGAGAAGTTCGCCAGTCCTTGCACAGCCACGTCGACGCTCGCGGTGTCGTCGGCGCTGGAGACAGTCGCGGTGAAGTCTCCCGCGTCGCCGGCACTGGTCTCGACCGAGAGGGTGAGGTTGGTCGAACCGTCGCCGGGCAGTGTCACGTTCGCCGAGTCGGTCGAGTCGAGGACACTGGTGTCGGACGGGTTACGCTCGTTGAGTTCCAGGGTGATGGTCTGGGTATCGGGGACGTCACCGAGGTTCTGAACGCTGGCAGTGACGTTGAGTTGCTCGCCCGCGACGGGCGTGTTGGTATCGAGGATGCTCACCGCGAAGTTGGCGGGTGCCTGCACGGTCACGTTGGCGTTCGCGGAGTCGTCGGCCGAGGTGACCGTCGCGGTGACCTCTCCCGCGTCGCCAGCACTGCTTGCAACTGAGAGCGTGAGGTTGGTCGAACTACCACTGCCCAGCGTCAGGCTGGTCGAGTCAGTGCCGAGTTCCCCGGCGTCCAGTTCGATGGTCTGGGTATCGGAGACGTCACCGAGGTTCTGAACGCTGGCAGTGACGTTGAGTTGCTCGCCCGCGACGGGCGTGTTGGTATCGAGGATGCTCACCGCGAAGTTGGCGGGTGCCTGCACGGTCACGCTGGTACTGTCGGAGTCGTTGGCCGTGAAGACTGTCGCGGTGAAGACTCCTGTGTCACCGCTGGCAACCGGTATCGAGAGTTTCTTCGTCTTGCTGACGCCGACATCTGCACTCACCGTCGTGGAACTGTTACCGAGGTTCCCGACGTTGAGTCCGAGCGTCTGCGTGCCGAACTGCCCGCCGGTGTTGCTCACCGTCACATTGACCGTGAGAGTCTCGCCCGCGACGACTGGCGCGTTCGTCGAGTCGATACTCACCGAGAAGTTGGCCCGTTCGGTCACCGATACCGTCCTGTTTGCCGAACTACCCTCGCTCGACACGCTGACGTTCACCTGCGGGACGTCACTGGCACCCGTACTGTAGTCGAACTGACCGGCGAACGTCTCGCTCCCGTTCAGCGTCACCGCCGCCTCGGTGGCCTCGACTGCTCCGTCGACGGTGAAGACGATATCCTGCGTGTCCGTCAGGTCACCCGTGTTCGTCACCTCGTAATCAGCGACCACCGTCTCGCCCTCGGTCACCGCCGAGGGGACGTTGGTAATTGAGACGTCGAAGTTCGACGGTTCGTTCACGATTACGGTGTCGCTTGCTGAATCGTCCGCACTGGCGACTGTCGTGGTCACCTGCGGCGTGTCGGAACTACTCGCCGTGAAGGTGAACGTATCACTCAATGTGTTACGTGCCCCCAGCGTCACGCTCGTGTTGACCTCCTCTTGTGTGTTGTTGACGTCGAAGGTGATATTCTGGGTGCCGGCGACGTCACCGGTGTTCTGAACTGTAAAGTCGACGGCAATCTGGTCACCGACAACCACGCTGCTCGGTGCGTTGTCGATACTCACCGAGAAGTTCGCCGGTTGTCCAACCTCGAAGGTGTCCGTGGTGGCGGTCACCTCGGACTCGGAGTGTTCGACGACCGCGTAGTAGGTTCCCTCACCGTTGAGGTCGTTCTCGGGGTCGATGGGAATCGTCCGGTCACCGGTGCCCGGTAGCGTGTCCCGTTCGACGTGAATGACGTCCTCGACCTCGTTGTCGCCCGCTTCGAGGATTCGTGCCTGGATGTCACTACCGGTGATGTCGTCGGTGGTGACGTCGATACCGACAGTATCGGTTTCCGAGACGATGTCGGTCGGCGCCGAGGCGTCCAGGTTCAGTGCCTTGACGTCGAGCACGACGGCGTTGTTGTCGTCACTGCTCTCGAAGTCAACAAAGTACTGGCCCGGGTCGAGCGTGCTGGTGTTCAGATTCGCGACCTTGCCAGGTGCCGTTCCGAGTTGCGCCACGCGGTCACCCTCTGCGTGGACCACTTCGTTGCCGTCCTGTCGCTGGACAGACTCGAAGATGTCGATGGTGTTGCCACGCGCCGCGGTTTCGAAGGTGACGACCTGGTCTTGGTGAATCAGGAACGACCCGGGGTTTGCCTGCCCATCGGGGTCGTTCACCGAGGAGAGGTTGACGCCGATGCCAGTGTCGTTCTCGACGGGTTCGCCGATGAACCCGTTGTTGCCCGAAGCGTTCGCACGGTCGACGTCGGCGTGCGAGATTGCCGTTGCACCGACCTCTGCGGCCAGGAATCGGTCGCGCTCCGAGTCACCGTTTGGTCCCTCTGCGATAACAGCGAGGTCGTTGACACCGCCGTCAACGTCGAGACCCTCGACCGGGTCGGCCGGCTGGTAGACGACGTCGGCGACAATCTGTGCATTTGCCTCGTCGGCCGAAGCGTCGTAGGTCACGGTAATCTCGTTGGCCCCGCTACTGACCGACGTGCCGTTGAGGCTGTTACCGCCGAGAGTCGTACTGACGACCCCGGAGTTCGAGGCGTTTATCTCCAGTCCGGCCTGGGCTACCTCGTCGAAATTGATTGTGACGGTCTCGTCGCCCTCAGTGGCAACAATTTCGAAGTCGACGGTAATCTGCTGTTGGGTGCTGTTCGTGGGCAGACGCGTCTGCTGGAAGTTCAGCAGGTCTTCGGCGTCCGAGAAGGTGTCAGTCTGGACCGGCAGACCGACGATACCCGTGTGTTGACCCGTCACAGCAGGTCTGAACCGCTCGTCGAGTGCGTTGAAATCGTTTTGAACACCGGTCGGTAGCGTCGTATTCTGATAGACGCTGTCGAGGGTGTTACCGGGTTCGCCCGGTGAGTCGGTTGATGATTGGAAAATCGACGCCCCGTTTTGCGGGTAGTCATCGAGAATAGTCTCGTCACCCGAGACTGTTACGCTCTCGATGTTCGTCTGTGCTGCCTGCGAAATAAAGGCGGTTTCACTCTCTGTGATGTTTTCCAGTGCCGCATTCGGGACGGTCTCGTTTGGCGCTGGGAGCGAACTGACGCCACTCGCGGGGATGATGTGGGCGGTGTGAGGACCAGGGAACCCACTCGCGCTCTCGATAGCGACGGAGATGCTACCGTCGGAGACGTTCGCTGGCGCATTGACGCCTGCGACAATCGGGTTGCCACCGGTCGGGTTCGGGAACGTCACCAGGACGGCCGAGGTGATACCGTCTTGGTCGATGTTCTCGACTTCCACTGTGCCATCGTCGCCGAGTGGCTGGTCGTTGAAGTTGAGCGTCGGCCCGGACGTGTTGAACGCCGCGTCGTTGAACGCGCTCACGTTGTAGAGTTGGTTGCTGCTGTTCTTCGTGACCCCCGGGTCCGCGCTCTGATTGAACGCGAACGTAGTGTTGGCGTTAGCAGGGCCGGTCGAGGTGACAGTAACGTTGGCGATATTGAACGGCGAGTTGGCTCCGTCGTAGCTGTTATTGGGTATAGCCTGACTGAATTCGACCGACGAGTTGTTGCCCCCGATTTTGGTGGTACCGAATTCCGTCTTGTTCTCGTTGACGGCAGTGATGTTGGCGACCGAGGCGTCCTCGAGTTCGAGATTGAGCAGGTAGCCATCGACACCTGCGTCGGCACCTTCGATTATCACCGAGTAGTTCAACTGTCCTCCCTGCTCGACCTCGGGGTCTGACGGTGACAGGGTGAGGTTGATTTCGCCCGGTCCCGGGTCCTGTGCCGCCGCCGGAGCGGTGAGTGCCAACAGTACGCCCGCCACCAGGAAGACGAGCACCGCCGAGAGGAGTGTTCTATCACGCATACGTTAGCTCCTGTGGTCTCCCGACCGGCGAGTTTCTGCCACACGTCCGGTACTCCCGTCCACCGTGGCGACCGGTAGCCGGGCGTCTGTGGCCGGCGAACGTCTCACAGTCGTCGCCGGCAGTGGTTCGTCGGTCCGCCTGCTCTCGTCGTAGTGGGGTGTCTCCATCTGTTTTCAGCCCGATTGTTCCACGGACGTCGTCTCCTCTGGTGTTCGGTACGGTGGTGCTACCCGTCTCTGAGTGCCCGGGCGTGTGCCGATACCGGCAGAACAACAGCGAGCGTAGGGAGGTCCCCCCTCTGACTGCTTCCCTAACATATTCTGCGGTTCTGCGTACAGTAACTTAAATCTCGTGTACGCAGTTTCACGAGTGGTACTACTCAGTGGCGTCGGGGTTCTCGGGGGGGTCGGCACTCGGCAGCGAGACCGTTACCACGCCGCCGTCTGTCTGGTCGCCAAACTGGAGCTGTCCGCCGGACTTTGTCGTCGCCCAGTAGGCCAGCCAGAGCCCGATACCGCTGCCGTGTTCGAGCGAGGTTTCCTCGTCCTGGAGTAACACCTCGCGCTCGTGGTCCGGAATCCCCGGTCCGTTGTCGCAGACCTCGACGTGTGTCTGGCCGTTGTCCCGCCGGACGGTCACACGGACCTCGGGGTCGCTCCCGCCGGCGTGTTCGAAGGCGTTCTCGACGAGGCTCTCGACACCGAACTCGACGCCGGCCACACCGACCACGGGCGCCCGGTCCGGAACGTCGGCCTCGACGGTGACCTCCGGGTGTTCCCGGGCACACTCCGTGAGTATCCGCTCGACCTCGCTGACGATATCGATCTCGGAGTGGCCCTCCTGTGCGTTCTCGATGACCGTCTCCAGGCGACGCGCCTTTCGGCTGTGTTCGACGAGTCCCTCGGCGGTTTCGCTGATTATTTCCGCCGACTGTCTCTGCTTCTCGGGAGAGTCACTGTCGGCGATGATATCCGCGTACCCCTGGATGACGTTCATATCGTTTTGCATGTTGTGCCGGAGCACGCGGTTCAGGACGCTGAGTCGTTGCTCGCGCTCGCGAATCTGGCGCTCGCGCTCGCGGATGGTCTGTTCGCGCTCGGCGAGGCCACCCGCCATCGTGTTGAATCCGGCGCTTATCTGCTCCCACTCGCGGGCACCCGAGAACCCCAGTCTGTGGTCGAACTCGCCGTTGGTCAGCGCGTCGAATCCGTCGAGTAGTCGCTCGGTCTGGCGGAGATTCGTCCGGTACTGGTAGAATCCGAGTCCAAACACCGACAGCAACACCACCACCAGACTCCCGAACTGGATGTACTGGAAGAGTTGGAGGCGGTTGGTCAGCGCAGCGCGGTCGCGCTGGACGGTGACGGTCCACCCTGTCGAGTCGACCGTTGCCTCCCCCGAGAGACTGTTCTCGAAGGGGTCGCCGGCACTGTGAATCTGGAGCGGGCCGTCGTCGGTCGCCTGTTCGACGGTCGCCGACTGTGTCGAGGTGTTCAGCGGTTGCAGTGCGCCAAAGTAGTCCAGTCCCGCGGGACCGGTGCCGTCGACGCCGGCGCTGGTGCCGATCAACACCGTCCCCACGAGCACACCCCGGGGTTGCTGGGCGATGGTGATTGGCGTACTCATCGTGAGGGTGATACCGGCGTCGCCTCTGCTCGGTTCCTGGATGTACGTCTGTCCCTCCAGTGCCGCCGAGATGTACTTCTCCTCCGAGAGGTCACTGCCGATCGTCTCGTTGCGGATGCTCTCGTTCTCGATATCACCCCTGAACCCGAGCACCGTTCCATTCCGGTCGGTCACGAGCGCGAGCAAGAACTCGGAGTTCGTGACGGTCTGTTCGAGCACCTCGGTCCGGTTCGAGAGGTTCACGCCGAAACTGCTGCTCTGTCCGCGCAGATACGCCTCGCTCCCGGTGACACTCTCGCCAATCTGGTCGGCGGCGAGACCGGCAGTCTCGTTGAGGTCCGCCTGCTCTTGCTGGATTGTCTGGCGCTGGAAGAACTCCGCGCTGCCGACGACGACTGTCGCGAGCACCAGCAGGATGGCGAGCAACACCAGCGCGTACTGTGTCCGGAGTCGCAACTCGCGTAACCCCGACACCCTCTGTCTGATTCTCCCCGGCAACGCTCTGAGCCGCACTACTCCATCTTCACCGGTGACCCCCTTAATATTGGCTGATACGTGTCGTGCTCGCTCGCGTCACGCTCGGGCGGCCACGTCTGTCAGTACGCCTCTCACTCTGTGACGGCGTCCTCGATCTCCTCGCGTGGTACGGGCGAAATCCAGTCGTCGGCGACCCAGCGCCGCGTGACCGCTCCCGTCTCGTCGACGACGAACACGGACCGGCGCGCGGTGGAGGTGCCGGCCATCTGCTCGCGGTCCGTCAGCAGGTCGAACGCCCGGGCGGCCTCGCCGTCGGTGTCCGAGAACATCCGAAACGGGCTGTCGAGATACCGGATAAACGCGTTCTGGGCGTAGGGGCCGTCCCGACTCACCCCGACAACGGGAACGTCGAACTCGTCCCACCCCGCGAAGTCGTAGCGTTTCCACCAGTTCTCGGCGACGGCACTGAACGCGAACCCAAAGAAAACAACCACACCGCCTCCCTCGAGCACGCTGGTCAACTGCCGGGACTGGAACGTCTCGCCGGTACAGAGCAGCGCCTCGAACTCCGGAACCTGCTCGCCCTCGCTCGGTGGCATACCCGCTGTTGTTCCGGCCCCGAGAAAGTCCTGACGGACCGTCCAGGTCCACGTCGCCGCCGAACCACGGCGACACCGACCCGCCGGGCGCTGGTCCGGGCGCGTCCCGTGGGGTCGTCGGCCCGATACGACTCCACTCGGCACTCGACGCCGGGCAGTCCGACACTCGCCCTCTCCCGCCGTTGTCGAGGCGTGGTGACACGAACTCCGGGCGTGGCCGTGGATTCAGGGCAGATACCGGATACTGACGACTCCGTCCTCGTCGTCGGTTCGTATCTCGACGCGCCCGACCGCGTAGCGCGCGGCGTTTTTGTACGTCAGTTCGTCGGTGTGGAGTTCATCGGCGACCCGCTCGACGTCGTCGGGTTCGATTCTGAGGATGTGAATCTCTCCCTCTCCCTCGCGGTCGATTGGAATCGACTCGCCGAAATCGAGGTCCATCGCGATATCCCGAACGTGACTGGTCGGGGGCTCCGGACTGGTCTCGACCGGAATCGAGTAGTGGTCGTCCATCTCGTCGACGAGATACGACACCTCCATTGGCGGCTGTGCGACCAGTGACGCCTCGATGATGTCGTGTGCCTCCACGCCCGGGTTCTCGATGAGTGTGAATATCTGTCCGCTCTCCACCTCGTGGAGTGTCACCGCGCTCTCCTCGGCGTATTTCACGTAGAAGGTGCCGGCGGCAGTGTCCGGTGGCCCACCACCCTCGTCGACCAGTGGTGCGTCGAACCGCGGGGTGTCCCGCTCCGTGGTCTCCGACTCCCCGCCCGCCGGCGTCTCCGCCTCCGACACGCCGAAACTCTCGCCGCCGGACTGGCTGTCGTCCCCCGTCTCGCCGTCCACGTCCCCGGACCCCTCCTCCGTCTCGTCGGTCCGCTCGTACATCCCGAGCAGGTCCTCCGCATCACCGGCCGTAGCCGACTCTCCGCCGTCCTCAGAGTCCTCGGTCATATCGGCGCTACGACGCTCGCGTATTTTCCCGTTTCGACTCGCCGGACACACCGACCGACTGCGCGTGGGCCACCCGGCGTGGCTGTGACGTCACCGCCGGTCTCCGCGTGAGTCGACGCGTTCGCCTGTCCCGCCGGGAACACGGCGTCGAACCCCGCGACCCGCGGGAGTCGACGACGTGCTCGACGCTTCCGTGACCCCACGGAGGGTCAGAGGTCGACAGCGAACTCGTACTCGTGGCTCCGGGCGGCGACGGCACCCAGCAGGTCGGCCGCGGCGTCGAGGTCCTCGAGGTCGAGTACCTCGACTGGCGTGTGCATGTACCGGTTCGGAACGCCCAGATTCAGCGACGGAATCCCGCCACGCGAGGTGTAGAAGGCGTCGGCGTCGGTGCCGGTTCTGCTCCCCGTTGCCTGGAGTTGGACGTCGATCTCCTCCTCGCGGGCGGTGTCGCGGGTCGCCGCCACGACGACCGGGTGGTTCGCGCTGCCGCGCGCGACTACCGGACCACCGCCGAGTTCGACACCCGTCGTGCGCTTGCCCGGTGTCCCGGGTGCGTCGGTGGCGTGGGTGACGTCCGTCGCGACGACGACATCGGGCGCGAGGTCGAAACCCACCATCTGTGCGCCACGCAGTCCGAGTTCCTCCTGGACGGTGCTGACCGCACAGACCGTCGCCGCCGGGTCGCGCTCGGCGGCACGGCGCAACCCCTCGGCGGCCGCCCAGATGCCGATACGGTTGTCAAGTCCACGCGCGGCGACGCGCTCGCCGGCCAACTCGGTGACCCGCTGTTCGAACGTGATGGGGTCACCCCGCTCGACGAGTTCGGCCGCCGCCTCGCGGTCGTCGACGCCGATGTCGACGTGTTGCTCGCTGATGTCGTCGACCGAGTCGTTCTCTCGCTCCCGCAGGTGGATGGCGGTCTGTCCGACTACCCCCGACACGACGCCGTCGTCGGTGTGAATCTGGACGTGCTGTCCCTTCGAGACGGTGCGGTCGGCCCCCCCGATTGCGGTCAGTCGGACCGCGCCGCTCTCGTCTATGTCCCGGACCATGAACCCGATTTCGTCGCCGTGACCCGCGAGCGCAATCGTCGGGTCGCCGCCCTCGACGACCGCCACCGCGTTGCCGTATGCGTCGGTTTCGACGCGGTCTGCGAACCCCGAAACGTGGTCGACCCACGCCCGCTGACCCGCCGTCTCGAACCCCGAGGGGGTCGCTGTCCCGAGTAGTGCGTCCAGAAACGCCCGCTGTGACTCCTCCATACACTCGTTTGTGTGGGCCCGGTGGTCAATATTGTGCTCCAGTCCCGCGCTCGCACCGTCTCTCGGGGTCCCGGAAAACGGACGTCCAGGTATACACCGGAACGGTGCTAGAATATGTTTGGCAGCATTTATATACCTTGAAGACAGGTGTCGATTCACATGACCAGACCGAGAACAGCGGCAGGAACTCTCCTCCTGTTGCTGGCTTTCACGGTAGTCGGTCTCGCAGCCACGGGAGCGGTGGGCGCGAGTTCGGTCGACGCTCCATCGGGAACAGCCGTGGCCGAGGACCACACGACAACGGAGACAGTGCAGCTATCGACGACACAACAACAGAACGGTACCAACGAGACAGACGGGATTCCGCCGGCACTCCGGGACGCGCTGCCCGAGCGGGTCTTCGAGGAACTCCCCGACGAACTCGTCCAGACCGTGCTGGGGGCGCTCCCAGACAACCTCTCTGGCGATATCGAGGAACAACTCCAGACAATCGAGGACCTCCCCGACGGGGTGTTGAACAACCTCATCGACCAGATTCTCGCGAACATCCCCGACGACTTCCTCGAGGACCCGCCGGAGGACCTGCTCGAGAACCCGCCAGAGGAGATTCCGGCCGTTCTCGCCCGTGCGGCGGACACGCCAGAAAAGGAGAACAGAAACGGCAGAGAGAACTGGGGACCGACCGACGGCAACGGCCAGATCGGCAACGAGGACCTGATGGTGTCGACGAACCAACTCGGCACCGTGACGGTGTTCAAGTACCCGAACCCCTCCTACGCGGACCAGGTCAAACACCACGCCTTCGACCGGCGAGACCCGTATATGGGTTCGGACCCCAACGCCGGTGCGTTGCTGGGTGTCACCGTCACCAAAGACGACGGTTCGGAGGAGTTCTACTGGCTCCGGGAGTGGGGGCCGGTCTCGACCTCCGACCCCGGCTACGGCAAAACCGTCGACCAGCGATACACCTCACAGTTCACCGACACGATGGTCACAGAGTACCGCAACGACTCGCTCGGACTGGACGTGCGAGTGCTCGACGCGGTGCCGCTCGAACAGGACGTGTTCATCCGTGACGTGACCGTCGAGGCCGACGAGGACTCGCCAGTCGAGGACGTCGAGGTGGCCTCCTACGCCAACTTCAATCTCGTCGACAACAAAGACCCACTGATTCCGACACAGGACTGGGCCGACGAGTCCGAGAACGACGCCAACGTCAGTTACGAGTCCGACGCCGACGCCATCGTCTACGAGACACCAAACGACGGACCGGACCTGCCCGCAGAACTGGTCGAGGAGGCGGGCCCGCAGTTCGCCATCGGCACCGCAATGGCCTTCGACGGCCAGAGCACACAGCACCAGGTCGCCGGTGACGACTACATGGGCAACCACCCCGACGACCCCTACCAGTTGCTCACGAACGGGACCACCGACCTGCCCGGTGACGACGAGTTCAACGGGCAGGTGTCGACGGCGATGACCCGCGACCTCGACTTCGAGAACGGACAGGGCAGTGCGCGGGTCTATCTCGCCGCAGCGTACGACGAGAATCCAAACGCGACGCTGGGCGAGGAGGCGGCGGCCAAGGTCGAGGCGGCCCGCGACCTCTCGCTCGAGCGGGTCACCGAGGAGAAAGAGGAGTGGTTCAGACAGTACGTCGAGGACGCGCCGATGCCCGAGAACGCGCCCGAGAACGTGACGAGGGTCGCACAGCGCGCACTCCTCTCGCTGGTGCAGGTGTGGGACGGCGAGACGGAGAACGAGCACGGCTTCAGCGGCAACATCGTCGCCTCGATCGCGACACAGGCCCCCTACGGCGCCGACTGGATTCGTGACGGCGCGTACTTCAACTACATGCTCGACCGGTACGTTGGCGAGAACGCGAGTGGCCAGCACAACTGGGTCAACGACCACAACCGCTGGTACATGTCGCTCCAGCAGAACCGCGACGGCGACTGTCCCCAGCACTGCAACGACAACATGGAACACTACGACCTCGGTCTGGGGATTCTCCCGGAGAACCCGGTGCTTCGGGACGTCGCGTTCAGGGAACTGCCCTTTACCGGTGACGTTCCAGAGGGTGCCTGGGCGATGAACTACTACGCCGACGGCATTCCGGCCGGTCCGCTCGGCGGCGAGGTCGACGAAACCGCCTACGGCGCGTGGACGTTCTGGGACCACTACGCCGTCACCGGCAACGAGAGCTACCTGCAGCGCATCTACCCCGCTATCAGTCTCGTCGGTGACCGTCTCACCGAGGACTGTGTCGACGAGGAGACCGGTCTGCAGTGTCCGCGACCGGAGGACGACAACATCGAGTTCACACAGACCGCGACCGGCGGGATGTCCGCGTACGCGGGGCTGAACTCGGCGGCCAGGGCGGCCGCGGAGATGTACCAGATAACCGGTAACGAAACCTACGCCGAGGACGCACAGGCCTACGCACAGCGCCGCGACGAACTCGGCGTCGCCATGGAGGAACACTACTGGAACGAGACGCGGGAGACCTACGGCAGTCCCCGGACGGCGTTCCCGGCGTTTTTCAGACCGCTCGACGACCCGCGGATGAAGGGCCAACTCGAGGCACGGTGGGAGAACGTCAACCAGAGTTTCTCCGGCGAGAAAGACGCCGGTCAGTACGAGGCAAAGAGTCTCATCGGACTCGGCGTCGCCGAGCGCGTGACAGACGACACCGTGGTCGACCGCGAGCAACTCCAGAGCGGTGTCGAGTGGCTCGCGAACAACGCCGCGCGGTCGGGGTCGACGTACCACGTCGGCGAGGCGTGGGTGCGAGAGACCTACGCCGACGGCGAGGTCGACGCTGCGGTCTCACAGCCACACATCTGGCAGCAGTCGCTGATCTACATGGCGTCACTGCTGGCATACGGCAACGAGAGTATCGAGCAGGGAGAGCGAATCGGCCGGAACGCCTACGCCGAGTGGCGCAACAACGACGCGACAGTCGAGAGTATGCAACTCCAGAACGACTCCACGCCCCAGGGTGAGAGCGTCGAAGCAACGGTGACGGTCAGAAACGACGCGCCCGTCGAGCAGGCGTACCACCTCACATACACCCTCGAGGGACCGAGCGGCCAGCAGTACACGGGCGAGGGTGCCGACGTCGGCCCGATTGCGCCAGGCGACACCGGAACGGCCACCGTCTCGTGGGCCAACGACAGCGCGGCCACGGGCGAGTACGACGCCACCGTCAGTGTCGGACGGGCCACACCGACCGGTGACGACGGCACTGTCGACGCAGTCGACATCGCCGAGGACCCGACGGCACTGTCGAGTGCAGAGTACCGCCGTGTCGACCTGGACAGTATGAGCCAGAGCGGTGCCTTCGAAACGACCGAGGCTGTCGGCGGGAGCGGACCCGATAACGGTACCGACGACGGTGACGGACCCGACGACAACCAGAGCGACGGCAACGAGAGCGACAGCGGTGACGGGAGCGGACCCGGTTTCGGTGTCGTGGCCGCGGCCCTCGCGCTGGTCGGCGCGGCACTGCTCGCGCTCCGGCGCCAACGGAACTGAGACGGACGAACAGACCGACCCGCTCTATCTGCGACGGCGCGCGACCCGTTCTTCTGCGGTTTCCTCGGTGACGAGTTCGTACAGCAGTGCGCGTCCGCCGTCGGCCTTCGGGCGCAGGATGCGCCCGAGACGCTGTGTGAACTCCCGCTCGCTGCCCGACCCCGAGAGCAAGACGGCGACGGTGGCGTCGGGAACGTCGACACCCTCGTCGAGGACGTTCGCGGTGACGACACGCGAGTAGGTCCCCTCGCGGAACCGCCCCAGTATCTCGCGGCGCTCGTCGGTTCCGGTCTCGTGGGTGATGGCCGGCATCAGGAACCGCTCGGAGAGCCGGTAGACGAGGTCGGTGTGTGCGGTGAAGACGATGACCCGGTCCCCGCGGTGGTCGTCGAGAATCTCGGCCAGTCGGTCGACCTTCCGCTGGGCGTTCATCATCACCTCGCGGGCGCGTTGCTTGGCCAGCAGTGCCTCCCGTGCCTGTGGGTCGGTGCCCGAGCGCTTGACCAGTTCCTGGTAGTCACTCCCGCTCGTGAGCGTTATCGAGGACTGCGACAGATAGTCGGTGAACACCTCTTGGTGGCGCTCGTAGGTCTCTCGTTCCGCCTCGGTGAGTGTGACCTCGATGCGCCGGATGTCGTAGGCCGCCAGGTGGTCGCCAGCGAGGTCCTCTGTGGTGAGTCGATAGACACGCTCGCCGAGCAACTCGGCGACGACCTCGTGTGCGCCGTCGGGGCGCTCGAAGGTGGCCGTCAGGCCGAGACGCGCCGGCGCGGCCAGCAGCCGCGCGATATCGCGGTAGCCTTCGCCACCGAGGTGGTGGGCCTCGTCGAAGACGACCAGTCCGAACCGGTCGCCGAGTTCGCCGGCCCGGAGATACGCCGAATCGTACGTCGAGACGGTCACGCGCTCGACGCGCTGTGTGCCACCGCCGAGTCGTCCGATAGCCGTGTCGAACTCCCGGTCGAGTTCCTCGTGCCACTGCTCCAGCAGGTCGATTGTCGGGACGACGACGAGCGTCGGCGTCTGACAGCGCTCCATCGCGGCGATACCGACGACGGTCTTCCCGCTCCCAGTCGGGAGTTCGACAACCCCGCGCTCGCCGGCATCGGTCCAGGCATCGACCGCGTCCTGCTGGTAGTCGCGGAGTTCGTACGCCGACCTCAGGCCGAGTTCGGGGAGGTCCAGCACCCGGTCGTCGACGGTCAGGTCCGTCGCGGCGAGTGTGTCACGGAGACCAGCGTACGCGAACGCCGGCGCGCGCAGCGTCTCCGAGCGCGGGTCCCGCTCGGTCGCCGGAAGTTCCGGCAGGTCGGCCGCTGTCTCGACGCGAACCGTTCCCTCCTCGTATCGCAGGCGAACGTCTGCCACGTCCGTCGGTCCGTTCTGGTGGCATATCAACGGGTGGGGTGACGACCGGTGACGCAAGCCGTTTGTATCCACGGCGGCTACCGTCGACAGTGACAGACGACGCGGCGTCACCGACCGACGGCGAGAGCAAAGAGCCCCCCGAGGAGCGAACAGACGCCGACGAATCGGCCGTCCCGGCGGAGGCTCCCGATTCGCCAGACCGGGGGTCGGGACCGAGCGAGGCGACCGACAGGTTCTACGACGCGCTGGAGGCCGTCGGCCGGCCGGTCGTGACCGCGACCCGGTACGCGCAGGTCCGGGACCTCTCGCAGTCAGCGGCGACCGACCAGCTCGACGCGCTGGCGAGCGAGGGTGCCGCCGAGCGTCTCGACGTCTCGGCGGACTCCGTGGTCTGGTATCCCAGCGACTGGGCGCAACTCGCCCAGCGCGAGCGACTGGTCGTGTTTCCCGAGCGCCACGAGATTGTCGCCGACCAGCCCACGCAGTTCACCCGCGCGCAACTCTCGCAGTTCGCCCACCTCGTCGACACCACCGGCTCCGGGGGCTATCTCTACGAGATTCGCCAGGAGGACATCTGGCAGGCCCCCTACGACTCCGTCGAGGGCCTGCTCGGGACGGTGCGGTCGGTGCTCCCCGAGCAGTATCCCGGTCTCGAGGAGTGGCTGGAGGCACAGTACAGGCGCGCGACCCGGTTCCGGCTCCGTACACACGAGGATGGCTACGTCGTACTCGAGGGCGAGTCGGCCGACCTGATGGGCAACGTCGCGCGCCAGAAACTCGACGACGGACAGCTCCGGGCCGAAATCTCCGACACCGAGAGCTGGGTCGCCGAGGACGCCATCGCGGAACTCAAGCGCGTGCTCTACGAGGCCGGCTACCCGGTTCGCGACGAGCGCGACCTCGACAGCGGCGAGCAACTCGACGTCGAGACGACCCTCGATTTGCGGGCCTACCAGCAGGAGTGGGTGTCGAACTTCCTCGACAGCCGGTCGGGTGTGCTCGTCGGGCCGCCAGGCAGTGGCAAAACCGTCGCGGCGCTGTCGATTCTGGCCGAGGTCGGCGGCGCGACACTGATTCTCGTGCCGGGTCGGGAACTCGCCGGCCAGTGGCGCGAGGAACTGCTGGCGAAGACGACACTCACCCCGGACCAGGTCGGCGAGTACCACGGCGGCGAGAAGACGGTCCGTCCGGTGACGATTGCGACCTACCGGACCGCGGGAATGGACCGTCACCGACAGCTGTTCGGCCAGCGCGAGTGGGGGCTGATCGTCTACGACGAGGTCCACCACATCAGCGCGCCGGTCTACCGCCGGAGTGCCGACCTCCAGACCCGCCACCGACTCGGGCTGTCCTCGACACCCGTCCGGGAGGACGACAGAGAGGCCGACATCTTCACGCTCATCGGGCCGCCGATTGGCACCGACTGGGAGGGACTGTTCGACGCGGGCTACGTCGCGGAGCCGGCCGTCGAGATACGGTACGTGCCCTGGGACTCGACGGAGGCACAGAACCAGTACGTCAGTTCGGAGGGCCACGAACGGCGGCAACTCGCGGCGACCAACCCCGCGAAGGCCGAGGAACTCGAACACCTGCTCGCGCGTGCGCCCGACCAGCAGGCGCTGGTCTTCGTCGAGTACCTCGACCAGGGACGGGCATACGCCGACACACTCGACGTGCCCTTTATCAGCGGCGAGATGCCCCACCACCGCCGGGAGAAACTGTTCGAGCAGTTCCGCGAGGGAACACTGTCGACGCTCGTGGTGTCGCGGGTCGGTGACGAGGGTATCGACCTGCCGAGTGCCGAACTCGCGGTGGTCGCCTCGGGGCTGGGTGGCTCCCGGCGACAGGGGGCACAGCGCGCCGGCCGGACGATGCGACCGACCGGCGGCGCGCGGATGTTCGTGCTCGCGACACTGGGCACCCGCGAGGAGGAGTTCGCCCGCCAGCGGATGCGGTATCTCGCCCAGAAGGGTGTCCGCGTGACAGAACGCGACGCCGAGACGCTCTCGTCTGCGACACCGGTAGAGTGACCCGTTACCCGCCCGGACCCGGTCACGACAGACCGGGCCCGTCGATTGCTCCCTGGCGGCTCCGGTACTCTCGACCCGGGACCGTCGGACCGACTGGGGCACTCGCTGCAGTTGCGAGGACGGTGTGACGTTTGGACCCCGAGTGGAGTCAGAACCGTTGAAATACCGCGAGACACAGGGGTCCGGTATGGTGACCACACGCGAGGCGGTCCGCGGACACGTGCGCCGGTCGGTGCCGTGGTTCGTGCTCGCGTTGGCCGTTTTCGCGGTGACGCTGTGGGTGATCGGCGTCGGTGGCGTTCTCGACGCGCTCGGCGAGACCAGTCTCCGCCAGTTCGCGGTCGTCGTCGCGCTCGTCGCCGGTCTCGTCACGGCGCGTGGTGTCGCAATCGGGCGGACACTCGCGATTCTCGACCATCCGGTGTCGGTTCCGCGGGCGATTGCACTCCAGCTCACGGTGACGTTCTCGAACACCGTGACCCCCTCCGGACAGACCGGTGGCACTCCACTCGCCGGGCTGTTCGTCTCCCGTGGCTCGGGGGCAGACTACGAGGTGGGCTGTGGCGCACTCCTGAGTCTCAACATCCTCGGCAGTCTGGTCGTGCTCACGTTCGGTGTTGTCGGCACCGGCGCGCTCGTCGCGACGACGGCAGTCGGCGAGACACTCCGGATTGCGGCGCTCTCGACCGTTGGCCTGCTGGCCGTTCTCCTGGCTGGACTCCTGGGCACCTGGACCGCCCGGCACCGTGCCCGGGCGCTCGCTGTCGCGGTTCTCGCACCGCTGGCGCGGGTCGCTGGCCGTCTGCCGGGGGTTCCCGCCCTCGAGCGCGAGGCTGTCGACGAGCGAATCGCTGGCTTCGGCGCGGCCGTACTGCGGGTCGCCCGTGGCCCGCGTCGTGACGTGGCAGGCGTCGTCGCCGCGCTCGTCGCCACACATCTCTGTGCCGTCGCCGCGCTGTGGACGGCCTTCGACGCCGTTGGACTCACCGTCTCGCCGTTGTTGCTGTTGGCGGTTCTGCCGGCGTCGTACGCGACGGCTTCGGTCCCGTTTCCCGGCGGTCTCGGAGGTGTCGAGGCGACACTGACCGCGCTGGTCGTCGCCGTCACGGGACTGCAGGCCGCCGCCGTCGGCGCGGCTGTCCTCGTCTACCGGGCGGTGGCGTTCTGGCTCGGGACACTCGCCGGTGCCCTCGCCGCGGTGCTGGTCTCGACCCTGTGGGCGGGTTGACGCGGGCCACGACGCCCTACCCGAACTCTCCGGCGAGTCGGGAGGCAAACGCGAGCAGCCAGGCGGCGAAGACGAGAGCGCCGACCATCTCGGGGATGGCGACACCCTCGTAGGGGTCGGCGCGAAGCGATATCCACAGCACCCACGAGAGAACGTTGACGGTTCCGCCGGCGACCGTGAGCGCACCACCGAGTCGGTGTCGGCCACGAATACGGCCGACCCCATCGACCCACAGTGTGACCGAGAGCAACAGGAAGAATCCGATAGCGACCGCGAAGTGTACGCCCTCCACGTTCTGCGGGAAGACACCGACCAGAGCCATCGACACGAGCGACGACCCGGCCAGCGCGGCGACGACCCGGTCCTGTCGGTTCGTCAGTCGCCGGTAACTCGCCGCGGCGAACCCCGCGCCGAGCGCGCCACCCGCGACGAGTCCGCCGTTGAAAAGCAGGGCCGTCGTCCGTGTGCCGGCGTCGGTGGTCGTCACGCCGAGATTCGACAGCGCGTTCGACTGCCAGGAGAACGACGGCGAGAGCGCCGTCGACAGCAGTATCGAACCGAGCGTGAGTGCGATACCGAGAACGGCCAGCGAGGGAATCAGGGCCTCGAAACTCTCGACCGGTCGACCGACCACGCCCTGCTCGTCTCCGGTTCCCATTACAGATTCCTTTGACACGCGAATACAACTGTCTTTCTCTGGTCCGTAGCGTCGTCAGACACCCGGTGGTGACGGGTACAGACTCGGACCGACAGCCGGGGCTTCGCAACCTCTAAACGCGGGACACTCCTGGTCTCGGATAATGGACTGGACAGAGAAGTACCGTCCGTCGACGCTCTCGGAGTTGCGGGGCAACAACACCGCCCGCGACGAGTTACGGGAGTGGACCGACACGTGGGACGACCACCGCGAGGCGGTGGTGCTCCACGGGCCACCGGGGGTGGGAAAGACCTCCGCGGCCCACGCGCTGGCGGCCGACAGAGGGTGGCCCACCATCGAGTTGAACGCCTCGGATTCCCGCACCAAAGACGTCATCGAGCGCGTCGCCGGCGAGGCCGCAAAGAGTGGGACGCTCACCGGCGGCGAAACGGGTCGGCGACTGGTCATCATGGACGAGGCAGACAGTATCCACGGCAACGCCGACCGCGGCGGGAGCGGCGCGACAACGGCGCTTGTCAAGGAGGCCAGCCAGCCGATGGTGCTCATCGCCAACGACTTCTACGAGATGTCACGGGGTCTCAGGAACGCGTGCCAGGAAATCGAGTTTCGCTCCGTCTCGAAGCGCTCAATCTTGCCCGTGTTGCGCGACATCTGTCGTACAGAGGGTATCGAGTTCGAGGAGACCGCTCTCGAGGTAATCGCAGAGACGAACAGCGGCGACCTCCGGGGTGCGGTCAACGACCTGCAGGCACTCGCAGAGGACCGGAACCGACTCGACGAGTCGGACGTGGTGACCGCCGACCGCGACCAGACGCGGGGTATCTTCGACTATCTCGACCTCGTTATAAAAGAGGCCGGCCCACAGGAGGCACTGGAGGCGAGTTACGACGTCGACGAGACGCCCGACGACCTCATCAACTGGATCGAGGACAACGTGCCCAAAGATTACGAGGGCGAGGAACTCGGAGCCGCCTACAGCTTTCTCGCCCGTGCCGACCGGTGGCTCGGGCGGGTGCGGACGACACAGAACTACTCCTACTGGCGGTACGCCGGGGACAACATGACCGCTGGCGTCGCCGCCGCCCGCAAACAGGAGAAAGGCGGCTGGACGCGGTACGGCCCGCCCAGTTACTGGTCGAAACTCGGCCGGTCGCGCGGCAGTCGCACGATTCGCGACCACGTCGCCCGCGAGATTGCCGACTCAAACGGCATCAGTATGGGCACCGCCAGACAGGAGGTCCTCCCGCATCTCTCTGCGATGACCCACCACTGCACGAACCGCGAACTGACCGTTCTGATGGCCGCCAGGTACGACCTCGACACCGAACACGTCGCGTTCGTCACCGGCAGCGGCGAGGACACCAACAAGGTCCAGTCTATCGTCGAAGACGCCCGCGAACTGCGCGAGGAAGCCTCCGTGGAGGCCTCCCAGGGCGCGTTCGAGGGGTCGAGTGACCACGAGTTCGAGGTCGAAATCGAGGACGAGGACGACACGGAGGACAGTCCAGAGAGCGACGACGACCAGAGCGCGGAGGGTGCCGACTCTGACGACGAGCAGTCGGGACTCTCCGATTTCGCCTGAGACGGCCGCCTGTCGCACCGCCCGGCGGTCGGGACCGTCTCTCGTCTCTGGCTGCCCGCTGTGCAGTGCCGGGAACACCCACAGTCGGGTCTGTGACCGTCGACACGCTTTTTTTCTGGCGCCGACATCACCTGACAATGCCCGACGAGTCAGCGCCGTCCGGGGTGGACAGTCCCGGCGAGCAACCGAGCGAGACCGACCCGGACGACACCACAGAGACGACACCGCAGGCAGAGCAGACAGCAGACACAGACGTGCAGACCTACGACAGGTTCACCAAGGTCGAGGAGAGTAGTTACGACCGGGCGAACGAGTTTCTGCGCGAGCGCACCTACATCACCGCCCGCGAGTGGGCGATTGCCCGGTTGTGTGCCGACTTCCGGACGGAGACGGGCGTCGAGATGACGAAAATCGGCGAGAATCTGCCACAACTGGTCCCGTTTATGACCGACACCTACTCGCCACAGGCGGTCAACCAGGCGCGGTCGTCGTTCGAGCAGAAGGTCCGGAAAGCCGGCGCAACCTTCCTCTACGGGACGATGTCGGACTTTTTCGCCGCGGAGGAACTCGACGACGTGATGTACGAGGCCACGGAGATTGCGAAGTTCCTCCTCGAAATCGAGGGGGTCGACCTCTCTGTCGAGGAGGAACTGGCGGCGGAGGACCGCGTCTCCGAGGTGATGCGCGAGGTGCGCGAACACAGCGCGGCACTGCGCCACGACGAGGTGACCTGCCCCGACTGTGGACACCGGTTCGAGACCGGCGACGACTAACCCGTCCGGAACTCCCAAACGGAGACTGACATCTCCGGGTTTCGAGTTCCGTCCCGGTCTGTCTCACGCCAGGAAGACGTGTCGTGGCCGGTCGGCGAGCACGTCACGCCCCCAGTCGACGGTGTCGGTGAAGGCGTCGGAGCGGAAAAACTCCATCGCGTCCTCTTTCGAGTCCCACTGACTGGCGATGAACATGTCGTTCTCGTTCTCGGTGTTGACCAGCAGTGCCGTCTCGCGGTGGCCGTCTAACCCGGTCAGCACCTCGCCCACGGTGTCGAACTTCTCGACGAAATCCTCGCGACGGTCGGGTTTGACGGTGTAGAACATCCCCATCGTGCCGAAACCGTCGCCGTCCTCGGCCCACCCCTCCACCTCGGGGAGGTCGGTGAGGTACTCGCTGGCCGTGTCGGCGGCGTCGCGGGTCGCCCAGAGACTGGCAACGGCAGCCGTGTTGCTTCCGGGGTCGTCGTAGACGTCGGTGGCCTCGTGGGTGTCGTACCTGTCGAACCCCTCGCGCAACTCGGACACCTCCGAGAGCAGCGTCTCCGTATCGGCCGTCGAGTACAGCACCAGCGCGTAGATGTCCTCGCCGTGTGGCTGGCCGGCGTACAGGTCCATCTCCGCGAACCGCTCGCGGATGGTCTCGGACTCGCCGGCGACACGCTCCTCGCTGGCCGTCTCGTCCTCGTCGCCGGTGTCGCCGTCCGCCGACTCTCCGAGCGGCCCGCTGACACTCTGTGTCACCCCCGAGAGCTCCGTCAGAAACCCCTCGGCGATACCGGCGGCGCGTTCGGTCTCCCAGATGCTCACGACCGCCGACCGGCCGCTCTGTGCCCGAACGACGGTCTGTCCGTGGGAGTCGTAGTGTTCGAAGTTGCCGCGCAGACCGTCCACCTCGTCGACGAGCTCCTGTGCGCTCGCCGTCGAGTACAGCACCAGCGCGTGGTCACCCGCCTCGTAGTCGTCTCCCCGGAGTCCGAGTGTCGCCAGTCGCGTCTCCATGTCGTCGTCCTCGACCGTCTCGACGTCACCCGTGTCCGTCTCCGGCATCGGGTCGCTGTTCCCGCTCTCGTCTGTGCGGGTTTCACCCCCGTCTGCGTTCACCGTGCCCTGGGCCGTCTCCGCGCCGGTCGCCGCGTCGGCCCGGTCCGTGGGGGGGTCGCCACTCTCGTTGCCCGACTCGGCGTCGGCCGGGTGGACCGGCGTCTCCAGCGCGTCGGCGCTCTCGCCGTCTGTCGGCACCGGTGCCCCCGAGAGCAGCGCGGGCAGGTCCTCCGGGGGGAACCGGCGACCGACGGTGAACGGGCCGAAGTCGGCGTACTTCGAGGTCGAGGGGTCGAAGCGCATCTCGTACAGCAGGCTCTTCATATCGGTCAGGTCGTCGCCCCAGAGCGTGACACCCCACTCCCAGTCGTCGAGCGCGATTGCGCCGGTTATCATCTGGACGACCTGGCCGCCGTAGTCCCGGCCAATCTCGCCGTGGGCGTCCATGTGTCGAGCCCGCTCGTCGAAGGGCAGGTCGTACCAGTTCTGTCCGGGGTCGCGGCGCTTGTCCATCGGGTAGAAACAGACGTGTGTCGCGTCGGGAATCGTCGGCTTCAGTCGCGTCTGGATGTAACTCGCGAGGCCGCTGTCACCGTCGGTGTCGCCCTCGAAGTACTCGCGGGCCTGTTCTGAGTACCCCGACGCCTCGGTGACAGAGACAAACGAGTCTGTTCGCTCCGTGAAGCCGGCGAACTCCGTCAGTTCGAACTGTCGTTCGAGCGCACCGATGTGTGCGCTGGTCGGGCGCAGGTGGACGAACAGGAGGTCCGCGCCCTCGCCCAGCACCGAGTACAGTGCCGACGCCCCGTCGTCTGCGTCCTCGACCGCGAGGCGTGCCTGCGTGTGGTCGACGGCCTCGTCGAGTGCGCGCTGTCGGGTCCGGTCGGAGGCGTCGCGCCAGGCGTCCCAGTCGATTCGTCGGAAATCGTGCATGGCGTACCACCCCTCCTCTGTCGGCGGCGGGTCGTGTCCGTCTGGCATACGCTACTCGTTGGGTATCCGTGGTTAGGAATGTTGCTATTCGAGTGCCGTCAGTTCCCGCGCCACCCGCGCGCCAGTCGCACGACGGACCCGCAGTTGCTCGAACAACTCGCGGGTCCGCTCGGCGGCCTCCTCGTCGACGACAAAGGAGAGTTGCGGGTAGGAGACGTCGGTCAACACGAGCGGCCGGGCCGGTGCCGGTCCGATACCCTCTGGTCCGGGGAGTGGGTCGTCGGCCAGCGCACGCTCGATACGCTCGAACGACCCACCTCGCGCCACGGACGCGACCAGCGAAACCGTTCGCCGGACGAGTTGCCGTGCGAACCCTCCGGCGGTGAGTCTGACGACCAGAAACTCCTCCTCGCGGTCGACAGCGGTGGCGAGTGTCCGGCGTGTCCCGCGCTCGTCGGGCGTGAGGTTGTGGAAGTCGTGGTCGCCGGCCAGCAACTCTAGCGCTTGGCGCGCACGCTCGTCGCTCGCCTCCGGCGCGTGCAGAAAGTAGGTGTACGTTCGCTCGACGGCGTCGTGGGTGGCGTGGAACCCCGCCGGGCCGGGAGCACTCGCCCACGCGCGAACCGACGGCGGGAGTTCACTGTCGAGTGCCGCCGGCGAGAGCCACGCCGGCGCGTCGAAGGCAATTGTCTGTGCGACTGCCGAGACACCGGCGTCTGTCCGTCCGGCCGCGGCGTACCCCGGCGGTGGGTGACCGTCCGTGACGTCCAGCGCGGCCAGCGCCGACAGGAGTTCCTCCTCGACGGTGGGCACGTCGGGCTGGCGCTGGAAACCGTGGTACGGCTGACCGTCGTATGCGATGCGGTACGCGCGCACACCGACAGTTCGGTGTCGCCGGGCTTAGTGGCTCCGCTCTCCGTTACGGTCGGACCGGAATCCACCAGACACGGCTCCGGCCGCCGACTTTCTTGCTCGTGATGTCCGTCTCCTCTTCGAGCGTGTGGAGTTTGTTCAGCGCCGTACGCCGGGAACAGCCCAGTTCGTCCGCGATTTCGCTGGCGGTGAGCGGCTCGGCGTAGTCGTCTCGTGCCTCGAACACGCCGGTCACGTCCTCCAGTTCGAACTCCGTCTCGCGTCCCTGCTCGCTCATGTGTCCCTATCACACACCCCTCGCATTTAGTCTTTCCCGAGTCACACGGCCGGTGCTCCAACACGTACAACTGTTCCTGGGAGAAAGTACAGCCGTGACAGACCGTCACACTCGGGGGCGCGCGGTAGTGCTCGTCGCAGTCGGCGGGTTCGCCGGCGCGGTTCTCCGGTATCTCACGGGCCTGACGGTCTCCTCGTCGCTCGTCGCGACGGCGACGGTCAACGTCGCTGGCTGTCTGGCACTCGGTGTCGTGTCCTCCCTCGACCGCGACGGCGGCCTCTCACCGGCGACGCGGGCCGCGCTCGCGACTGGCTTCCTCGGGTCGTTCACCACCTACAGCACGTTCGTCGTCGACGCACTCGAGAGCAGACCGCCGGTGGCTGCTGGCTATCTCGCGGGCAGTTACGCGCTCGGGTTCGGCGCCGTTCTGGCGGGTCGCGCCTGCACACACCGGTTGACCACGACACCGGCAGAGGGGGCCTGATGGAGGAGGCACTGCTCGTCGGCACCGGTGGCGCGCTCGGGGCCGCCCTCCGGTACGCCGTCGGCGAGACGCTCGTGGACGAGCGGTTGCCACTCGCGACGCTCGTGGTGAACCTGACCGGAAGCGCTCTGCTGGGCGCGGTGGTCGCCGCCGACGTCGGACCCGCTGGTGGGTTGCTCGTGGGCACCGGTTTCTGTGGCGCGCTGACGACTTACTCCTCGTTCTCTGTCGAGACCGTCGCGCTGTGGGAGCGAGGCGAGCGCCTGCGGGCGACGGGGTACGCGCTCGGGACGCTGCTGGCGTGTCTGGCCGCCGCAACACTCGCCGGCGTGCTCGTCGCCGTCCTGTAGCTCTCAGAGAAAGGCAAGCGGGAGCATCACCACGAGTCCGAGCGCGATACCACCCGCGAGTTCTGGCTTTCCGCCCCGGCGCAGCGATTTGCCGGTGTCGAGTGCCTCGGGGACGAACTCTGTGAGCACGAGATAGCTCATCGCGCCAGCAGCGAATCCGAACCCGAAGGGGAGAAACTCCCGGGCGAAGCGGACGAACGCGAAGGCGATGACCGCACCGATTGGCTGGGGCAGACTCGAGAACACCGCCCACCAGACCATCCGCCAGTTCGAGACACCCATCGACTGCAGCGGAATCGAGATGGCCGTCCCCTCGGGCACGTTGTGAATCGAGATTGCAATCGTCATAAAGACCGCGAGCACTGGGAGTGTCATCCCGAGAATCTGCGTGCCACCCTCCAGGCCGAGGTCCGCAAACGAGACGCCGACGGCGACGCCCTCGGGAAAGCTATGCACCGTGAGGATGCCAAGAATCAACACGAGTTTCCCGAACTCGGCCTCCTCGTACTCTCGGGGGTCGAACTCCGCGTCGACGAGCAGTTCGTGGGCGACGACGACGAGCGCGACGCCGACGACTATCCCCGCGACAATCTCGACCACCGACCCCTCTGCCAACCCCTCGTCGATGAGGCCAAACAGCGACGCAGAGACCATGATTCCCGAGGAGAGCCCCCAGAGAACGACGTTCTGGCGGTCACTGACGGCATCGACGAAAAAGAACGGGAGCGCGCCGAGTCCCGTCGCCAGCGCCGTTGCCAGTCCCGCGAGGAACACCACGCCGAGTTGTGCGAGCGAGACCATCGCCACCCGCGAGTTCACACTCGAGTGATAAATCGCCGGCGGACCTGCGACGAGGAGCGTCTCGCGGTCCGGGCGCGTGGCCGACGCGAGGAGATACACCAGTGCGTGACGGTCCCGCGAGACGGTACCCGGATACGCCAGCGCTCACCGCCGAGAGTCGGTGTCTGTTCACTGTGCGAGCCAGAGCGCGGCGAAAACTGGCACACTGGTCACATTCTGGCCGCGATAAAACTCGTGTTTCAACTGCAACTCCTCAAACGAGACCAGACCGGGTAGAATATCGGGTTTTGCGGGTCGTACGTCCAGTAGTTTTATATGACTGGCCCTACCTGTTACAGTTGATGAGCGCACAAGGCTCCTCCGGGGACACCGGACCGAGGGTAGAGACACCGGAACCAGAAATCCGTTGTTCGGCGAGTTACATGGGTTGTCGTCACTGCGAGGAAGGTTCGCTCGTGTTCGACCCGAAAGCGGGCGCGTCGCGCTGTCGCGCCTGTGGCAAACTCGACTGACACCACACACGGCACCGACTCCCCACCGGCGGCCAACTCGTGCCCACTCCGGTGGGCCGCACCACCGCAGACCTCCACGCTCGCCCGCGGCCGTCTCCGCGGGCAGTATCCACCCCACAAGTCATGACCAAACGTCACGTCGACCTGCCCGACGACGCACAGGAGACAATCGATAGCGCGATTGCGGCCGCCGACCAGCGACTCTCCGACGCCGGAGACACCGCGACTGCGGTTCAGGAACTACTCGTCGACCTCGCGGGCGACAGACAACTGCTCCAGCGGTACCGTGCCGGCGAGCGCCTGCCACAACAGACCGTGGTTCGCCTCCAGAGCTACAACCCGCGAAACGTCCTCACCGAAACCGACCGCTGGGCCGAACAACCCGAGGCAGACCTCCGGGAGTCGCGCTATCTCCGGTATCTCTGGCGCGCGTTCGACCAGTTGCCCCTCTCGAACAACATCGCGTTCGCACTCCCGTTCCGGCAGTTGTTGGCCGACCACCTCTTCGCGGAGGCCGGCGACGACCTCCGACTGTTTGGCGGTATCAAGATTCAGTGCGGTCACAACATCGAGATGGGTGACAACGTCGTCGTCCACAACGACGTGTTGCTGGACGACCGCGGGGTTCTCGAAATCGGCGACCGGGTCTCGGTCGCCGACCGGAGCCACCTCCACACCCACAGTCACGATATCGTCGACCAGACCGACGTGACCACCTACCGGACTCTCATCGAAGACGACGTCCGACTGGGGTACGACTCGATGGTCGGTGCGGGTTGTCGCGTCGGCGAGAACGCGATGGTCGGCACCTCGGCGATGGTCCGTGGTGACGTGCCCGACCACCACGTCGCCGTCGGCGCACCCGCCGAGAGTGTCCGTGTCAAGCCAGGGTGGGAGTCCGTGGCCCGCGAACCGGGTCCACTCCCCGACAACCGAGACCGCCGGGCTCTCGAGAAAACGTTTCCCGAACAGTTCGAGGAGTTCGACGAGTTCGGGCGCGAGCTCTCGCCGCCAGACGCGCCGACAGTGCAGTAGTCACTCCAAAGAAACTGGACCCTCGACACCGAGTCCCCGGTGTTGCTCCCGTTACTTTCCGCGGTTGCGGTCGCTACGGAGACTCGGTCGTGTGTGTTCCGACCCCGTTCCTTTCGAGCGCTGTCCGCGACCTTTGGTGCCCGCACTCGTGAGACCACGGAGCGCGCGGTTCGTGTGGGTGTCGTCACAGACCCACCCGAGGTCGTCGTCGTTCTCGATTGCCGGGTGTTCGGGGTCGACCATGATGGCCTCGTGCCATATCTGACTGCCGTCGGCGCCGACCCAGTACGAGTTGAGAACACGGAGGTTCGGGTACGCCCGGGTGCACCGTTCCTCGGCGATGCGCTGGATGCTCTTCCGGCGTGCGAGGCGGTTGACACCCTGTCGGGCCGAGCGCCGGCCGGCGGTGAACCGCTGCTTGCGCGCGCCACCTTTCCGGACACTTATCCGACAGACGACGACACCCTGTTTCGCCTTGTAACCCAGCGAGCGCGCGCGGTCGAGACGGGTCGGGCGCTCGATGCGCTCGATTGCGCCCTGGTCGCGCCACTCCTGTTGTCGTTGCCACTGTAACTCTGCGACCTGACTGTCGTCCGGGTTCTTCCACGCGTCCCGGATGTGCGAGTAGAAACTTCGTGTCATGTGTCTTTCACCGCGGGCGTCGAGTGGTTCAGTCCAGACGGACCACATCCCGGCCTGCACACGCAGGTGCCCGCTGGAGCCCGTCACCAGCGAGTTGTTGTGTCTTTTCGTCTCCGGATAAAAACACTTCGAAGCAAACTGAGCCTGGCGTTCAGTGGTCGGACGGACCGACGCCCGTGTCGAAGCCGGCACCGGTCGAGATGAGTCGGCGGACAATCGCCACGATACCGTTTTCGAAGCCCCGACCGAAGACGGCCTGCTCCTTGCGCTGGGCCCCGGCGTCGTACGACGAACTCACCAGAATCGTCTCCTTGTCGATGAGCAACAGCCGACTGATTCGTGTCTCGTCGGCCCCGTCCCCGCGAACCCACCCCAGTCCCGACACGAACACCGACGCGCCGGGAACCTGTGTCTGTATCTGTTCGCGAACGCTGTCCTCGGTCGTTCCGACGAACACCGTCACACCGCGTTGTTGGGCGGCCTGCAGGCGTTTCGTCAGCCTGTCTGTCAGCACGGCTTCCTCACCGATGACCAGCGCGAGTTCCCTCTCCGCCTCGTCGGTCAACTGCTGTGTCCGGTTCGTGATGGCTCTGTGTCCGGCGAGCGTCCACACCTCGTGGATTGTCTCTTCCTCTACTTCCTCCTTGACCGTCTCGAGTTCCTGTAGTGCGCCCTGTAACTGTTCGGTCCGGTCCCGGTACTCGCCGAGCAGTGTTTCGACTGCTTCCTCGATAGAGACGGCACGAAACACCTGCGGACTGGAGTGTTGGATTTCGACCAGTCCCTTTGTCTCGAGTACCCGAACCGCGTCGTACACCCGTGTCCGGGGTACGTCTGCGATTTCACTGATTTCCTTTGCCGTTCCACTCGGGAGTCGCGCAAGCGCAATGAAACCCTTTGCCTCGTACTCTTTCAGTCCGAGCTGTTGGAGCTGTTCGATCGCTTGCTGTTTGGTCGATAGGTCACTCATGGTCCCAGCCATCACCACCGGGCCTCAGCGGTGTACGAAATTTTCATACCCGAGACATAAAAACCCTCGTTCCGACCGAACTGCCGGTGTCACCACACACCGTCTCGGCCGCGGGAACCCGTCCGACCGCGCTGCCGGCGAGCGTACCCTGCCGTGTTCTCCACACGTCACCCACACTGGACTCTGGTCCCGGAGACGGCCGGCAGTCCGTTCCTCAGTCCGCGCGGTGGTCGAGCGCCGTCCCGTGACACTGCGGGCAGAAATCACCCTCGCGGAGCGAGGAGTTCTCGACGCGTGTGGCGAACCCACACTCCGGACAGTAAAACTCCCCATCCGGGACCGTCAGTGCGTCTTTGGTCGGCTCTATCTCCGGTTCCTCGCCGCCTGTCTCGTCTGTCTCGAAGTCGGTCTCGGGTCGCCAGTCGTCGCTGTCGCCGGTCGTCTCCTCGGGCCACTCCCCCGGTGGTTCGACGTCGTCGGCCCCGTCGCCGGACCAGTCCTGGGGCCACTCGCCGGGTTCACGCCCCTCCTCGCTGTCGAGAATCTCCGCGTCGTTCTTTCTCCGTGGTGGGCCGCCACCGGGAGACTCCGGTATTTCCTCGCCGGTTTCGGCGTCCCGAATCCCGTCTCTCGAGTACGTCGCTGTCTCGTCGTCCTCGCTGCCGTGCTCTCGGGGCGTGCTCTCTCCGTCTGGTTCCGTCGCCGGCGCGGCACTCCCCGACTGCTCGGGCGTACCATCTGCTGTCCCCCGGTCCGGTGACCGACCGGCGGTGTGACCGTCGTCGACACCCCGCGACACGTCTGTGGTGTACCCGCCCTCGGAGCCCTGCTTCTCTGTCACGTCTGTGGTGTACCCGTCTTCGGAGTCTTGCGACGAGTCGATTACCTCGGCACCGACGTCGGCAGACGCCTCTGCTGTACTCGTCCCGTTCGTGCTGGCGGTTCCGTCCGGTGTCGGTGTCTCGCCCGCCGTTCTGACGGTGCGTACCTCTTTGTTCTCCGAGACGACTATCGTCTCGCCACAGCGGGTGCAGGTTTTCGTCTCTCTTGCGGTGATTATTACCTCGTTGTCGTTCTCCCTGCGCTCGCGCTCGGACTGCACGTCGCCGTACTTGTGCCCAAATATCGAACACTGGAGGCCCATTGCCCGTACTTGCTGGCGTGTGAATAATAAGCGTGCTGTTTGTACGCCTGCCGACACGTACCTACAGGAACTGCTCGTACGGCGAGGGAAGCCGGTCGACCGCGTCTGCCCGTGAGAGCTCCGGCGGACGACTGTTGCTCAGCGTGTGCCAGTACAGCACCGTCTCGTCGTCGAACTCGCCGGAGATACCGGCAACGGCCTTCGCGGTGTAGGTGGGGTCGAGGTCGAGTCCGAACGCCGCGGCGGTTTCGGTGACACGCTCGCCCGCGGCCGTCGGTTCGGCGTACCCACCGCCGAGATAGCCCGAGACGAGGTCGATGTCGCGCCAACTGTACGACCCGGAGGTGTCGTCGACCAGCGCAGCCGTCCGGTTCGCCAGCCGCGCGATACTGAGGCTGTTCGCGACGTAGCGCTCGACGACACGAACGCCCGCGAGTCGGGCGTCGATGCCGGCGACGTCGAACCCGACGCGCAGACCGGCGAGCGTACCACCGCTGCTGGCCGGGACGACGACCACGTCCGGCTCTGGCAGTTCGCCGGCTTCGACCTGTTTTGCCAGCTCCCTCGCCGCCTCCACGAACCCCACCATCCCGGTCGGCGAGGAACCACCCGGTGGCAGGTAGTAGAGCTCGTCGTCGAACCGTGCACGCAGACGACCCCACAACAGGTACGCCGGTAACAGAGTCTCCCGTGGCAGGAACGTGAGTGTCGGTCCCAGCCCCGCGAGCGCACGGAGATTCGCCCGAACGTGTTCTGTTGGCGGCTGTGGGAACTGTACCGCGTGCACGTCCAGACCGAGTCTCCCCGCGTACGTCGCGGTGGCGAGCACGTGGTTGCTCCCCACGCCGCCGCTGGTGAACACCCGCGAACACCCCTGCAGGAGGGCGTCGCCGAGCAGACCGTCGAGTTTCCGGACTTTGTTGCCGCCGTACGCCTCGCCGGCCTCGTCCTCGCGTTTGACGTAGAGGTCGGGGACGCCGAGTTCGCGCCCGAACTCCGGCGCGGGTTCGACCGGTGTCGGGACCGACCCGATTCCGGCCTGTGCGGTGTACTGCCCCATTACTCTGTACTGTGACCGTCGGGAGTATATGCCTTCCCGTGGCTGTCGAGGTGGTCGTCCGGTCTCCGGGCGGCGGAGACCGGGTGGTTCGGGGCTCGACCCCGAGGCGGTTCAGCGGTCGTCCTCGCGGGTCTCCATCTGCGCGACGAGCTCGTACGCGCTGTCGCCGGCGCGGATAGCTTCGAGCAACGCGAAGGCCTCGCCCGGCGAGAGAAAGTGTGTGGTGACTGCCCGTCCCAGCGGCGTCGGGTCGAGTCCGTCGACGAAGTCGTACTCCAGCAGTTTCCCGAGCGCGTACTTCGTGGGCAGGTCGCCGACCATCCTGTTGTTGAGTGCCTTCGCGTGTTCGCCGGCGACGGTGACGTTCGCCAGCGTCTCCTCGACGGCCGCGGGACCGTCGTATCTCGTCTGAACGGGTTCCATCTCGCCTCTGAGGAGTTTGAACGCCACCTCGTCTTCGGTCATCTCCTGACTACCGTGGTAGACGCCGTCGGGTTCGACCAACAGGTAGACCGTACCCTCGTCGTGGTAGTCGGGCCGGCCCGCCCGGCCGAGCATCTGTGAGAACTCCTGGACGGAGAGCCACTCGATACCCATCGACAGCGAGTCAAAGACCACCTGCGAGGCCGGGAAATCGACTCCCGCCGCCAGCGCGGCGGTCGTGACGACGGCCGCCAGGTCCTGGTCGGCGAACTCTTTCTCGACACGCCCGCGGCGTTTGTTGTCCAACCCGGCGTGGTAGGGCGCGGAGTCGTATCGCAACTGCCGCGAAATCTCGTGACACCGCCGCCGGGAGTTGGTGAACACGATGGTCTGTCCGCGGTACCCCTTGCTCGACTTTCTGTCGAAGGCACGCTCGACGAGTTTGTTCTCGATCTCGACCTTTTCGCGGCTGTCGACGAAGGTCACGTGGCGCTCGATTGGAATCGGCCGCTCCTCGAACTCGATGAGTGTCGCCCGGAGCGCCTGCGCCAGCGTCTCCGGGTTGCCGACGGTCGCCGAGAGATATATCCACTGTGTGTCGTCCCCGGACGCGCCGGCACCCGCCCCACCATCTCGCCCGCAGGCGTACTTCAGCCGCGATATCAGCCCGTCGAGGCGGTGTCCGCGCTCGCCCTCGCCCAGCGTGTGTACCTCGTCGATGACGACCGTGCCCACGTTGCCGAGGTCTCGCCCCGTCCGGAGCGCGTGGTCGATACCCTCGTAGGTTCCGACCACGATATCCGCCGACGGGTCGAACCCCGCGCCGGTGTCGTTGATGCGACTCGCACCGACACGGAGTGTTACGTCGGCAATATCGCCGTACCGCTCGCGGAACTGCTGGTACTTCTGGTTCGCGAGCGCGACCAGCGGGACCAGAAAGAGCATCTTTCCCTGTCCGTTGAGCACACGGTCGAGTCCGGCCATCTCTCCCACGAGGGTCTTTCCCGTCGCCGTCGCGCTGACGACCAGTTGGTCTACGCCCTCCGTGACGCCGTTCTCGACGGCGAGACTCTGGACCGGGAGGAGCGTCTCGAAACGACTCTCGAGTTTCTGCTGGATACCGGGGTGCAGCGACAGCGAGTCGACCGAAACGGGGTCGACGTCTTCGACGGTCGGGCTGATTTGGTCGAACTTCGTCAGTTCGGGGTCGAGATTCCCCTGCATGAGATTCGTGATGCGTTCGAGGTCCTGCACGTCGAGCAGGAGTGCCTCGAGTCGGTCCTGTGCGCGCCCGGAGATGTCGCCGTGGTAGGCGAGTTCGCGGTCGAGGCGGTCGCGGGCGCAGTCGGGGCAGATTTGCTCGTCTTCGGTCTCGATTGCCGTCTCGTCGGTTATCGGCGAGTAACGGCCGTTCGTCGCGCAGAGCCGGCAGGTGCGGACGGTCTTTCCAGAGAGCTGGTAGCCGTCGAGCATCGCGTGGAGGCGTCTCCGGTGTGTGGGGTCGGTCTGCTCGGAGATACGGATACGCGAGGCCCGCCGGGCGATGTCGACGAACTCGTCTGGACTGTGGAGTTCCTCGCTGGTTCCCTCGGCGACGCGCAGTCGCGCCGGCCGGGGCCCGGCGTCTGTCTGCTTCAGTTCCACCCGGCCCTGGAGGAGTGGGTCGCCGTCGCGCTCGACGACGACGTGGTAGTCACCGGCCTCCTCGTGGAGAAAGAGCGTACCGACCCGCGCGACCTGCCGTGACACACCCGTCGGTACGGCGTGCCCGTATTTCAGTTGCGCGAAAGACCGCGATACCGTAACTCGCGTACCCCCGCGCTCGACGGTCGGATGGAGAACGCTCTTGTCCGGCGCGGTCGGTGCATCGAGTATGTCGTTTTTCGACCGTCTCGGCGACCGCATCGACGCCGTCGACAGCGTCGTTTCGGTCGGTCTCGACCCCGACCGCGACCGGTTGCCCGCCGCCGTGCAGGACGCCAAACTCCCACGGTGGGCGTTCAACCGCCGGATAATCGACGCGACCCACGAGCACGCGGCCTGTTTCAAGCCAAACGCCGCCTTCTACGAGGACGCAGACGGCTGGCGCGCGCTCCGCGAAACCGTCGCCTACGCCCACGGAAAGAACGCGCCCGTCCTGCTCGACGCGAAGCGCGCCGATATCGGCAACACGGCACACCAGTACGCCGCCGTTCTCGACGATGTCGACGCCATCACGGTCAACCCGTATCTCGGACGGGACGCGCTCGCCCCGTTCCTCCAGCGAGCGGAGTGTGGGGTGTTCGTCCTCTGTCGAACCTCGAACGGCGGTGGCACTGACCTGCAAGACTGCGACCTCGCCGCCGGCGAGACGGTCTACGAGCGCGTCGCCAGACTCGCCGCGGAGTGGAACGAACACGACAACGTCGGACTCGTCGTCGGCGCGACCGCACCCGAAGAACTCGAGGCGATTCGCGACATCGTTCCGGACCTGCCCTTTCTGGTTCCCGGCGTCGGCGCGCAGGGCGGCGACGAACGGGCCGCAGTCGAGTACGGTCTCGCCGACGGCGTCGGATTGGTCAACTCCTCGCGCGGGATTATCTTCGCCGGCGAGAACGCCACGACCGGTGACTACTTCGACGCCGCCGGCGCGGCCGCGAAACGGCTCAAAGAGGGTCTGAACCGGTACCGGTGCCGGTGACGACAGGTACAGCCGTCACAGGAGGTTGAACAGCGCCTGCACGTCGAGTATCGACACCTCACCAGTGCCGGCAAAGTCGTACGCCTCCGCGTTGTCGGTGACAGCCGGGCTGTCGAGGTGGTCGAACAGCGACTGCACGTCAAGAATCGTGACCCGGTCTCCGCCGCGCACGGCCTCGTACAGGCCGTCACCGTCGGGGTCCCGGGGTGGGTTGCCCTCGACGACCGGTAACGACTGCTCCGAAACCGACAGTGTCCACGTCGTCCTCGCGCTGGTACCGTCGCCGTTGGTGACCGTCAGCACGATCTCGTACTCGCCGGCAGAGTCGAAGGTGACGTTGGCGGTCGGACCGGTCGCGTCGACGGCACCGTCACCGGTCAGGTCCCACGCGTAGTTCGCGATGTCGCCGGTCGAGGGCGCGGCGTCGAGCGCGATGGTCTCGTTCGTGAGCGCACTGGTCCTGTTGGCGCTGAACAGCGCCGTCGGGGGTTGGTCTACCCGACTGTCGGTGTGGCCGAGTGTCCCTCGCTCGACGCGCGACCCCTCGCTCGTGCCCAGTGAGCGGGTCTCAAGCGCTGTGAGGGTGTCGTTCTCGCTCCCGACGAAGACGGTGCCGTCGACGGCCGTCGGCGAGGACCGGAACACCGGCGCACCCTGGCCCTCTCGCCACTGCTCCTCGCCGGTGACCGCGTCGAGCGCGTAGACGTTGCCGTCGAGACTCCCGACGACGACCCTCGCGTGGTTGTCCGGTGTGGAACTGTCGACCACCGTCGGCGAGGACCCGACAGAGCCCGCAGTCTCGAACGCCCAGCGCTCGTCACCCGTTGCCGCCTCGACGGCGTAGACGCTGTTGTCGTCGCTCCCGGCGAAGACGGTCTGTGTTCCGTCTACTGTCGCGACCGTCGGCGAGGACCGCACTGCGCCGCCGGTCTCGAACTGCCAGGTCTCGGTGCCGGTCGTCGCGTCGATGGCGTACAGTGTGTCGTCGGTCGCGAGCGAGAACTTGCCACTGCCGACGAAGACCGTCCAGCCGACCGTCCCGCCGGCGTCGGTGTCGGTGACGTTCACGACCGTCGGCGACGACACCACGTTCCCGTTGGTTCCGAAACGCCAGACCCGTTCGCCCGTCGCCGCGTCCAGCGCGACCACCTCGTCGTCGTTGCTCCCGACGAAGACCCTCCGTTCGGTCGAACCGTCGCCCGCGGGGACGGACGCCACCGTCGGCGAGGACCGCACGGCGCCGCCGGTCTCGGAGCGCCAGACCGGGTCGCCCGTCGCCGCGTTCAGCGCCGACACGGTGCCGTCGGAACTGCCCACGAAGACGGTACCCCCCTCTGCCGGACTCTCCCGGTCGCCGACGGCGTCGCCGATGACGGTCGGGGAGGACGTCACCCGACTGCCGGCTTCGAACTGCCACCGTTTCTCGCCCGTGGCGGCGTCGAGCGCGTAGACGTTGCCGTCGGAACTGCCCACGAACACCGTCCGACCCGCCGTCCCCGGGACGTCGAGCACCGCCGGCGAGGACTGGACTGCACCGCCGGTCTCGAAGCGCCAGACCGGGTCGCCCGTGGCGGCGTCGAGCGCCGACACGGTGCCGTCGGAACTGCCCACGAAGACGGTCCTCGTACCCGACTCGTCGGTGACGATTGTCGGCGAGGACTGCACCGCGTCGCTGGCGTCGAACGCCCAGCGTTGCTCGACCACGGGTTCGCGCACTGTGACGGTTCTCGTCGTCGAGGCGCTGCTCCCGCCGTCGGAAACAGTCAGCGTCACGTCGTACTCTGCCTCGCTCTGGTAGGTGAACGAGACCACCTCGCCGGTGGCGTCGACAGTGCCGTCGCCGGTCAGGTCCCACTCGTAGGCCGTGGCCCCGATAGAGGCGTTCGCGGAGAAGGTGACCGTGTCGCCGGGGGCGACGTTGCCGGGGTCGACCGAGAACCCTGCCGCGATGCCGTTTTTCACGAGTTCGACCGCCGGCGGCGCGTTGACGAGACCCGACCCGTACCGGGTGTCGCGCTCGCCGGCCGGCGCGGGCGCGTCAGGTGGTTTGCGGGCGGTTCGTTCGAGCGCGAGTTCGACCTGTGCCGGCGAGACGTGGTAGTCGGTCGCCGACTGCATGAGCGCGATGACGCCAGAGACGTGTGGCGCTGCCATACTCGTTCCCCACTTGTCGCCGTACCTGCCCCCCGGGAGCGTGCTCTTGACACTCGCCCCCGGCGCGGAGACGACCGGAACGGTGTACTCGCTGGGCCAGTCGGAGGGAGCGTCCGGCCCCCAGGCCCGGTTCGTGTCGATACGTTCGCCGGAACTGAATCCGGTGATATCCTCGCTCTCGGTGGCCGCGCCGACCGAAATCGTGTCGTAGACGTTGCCGGGACTGCCGCTGGTGCCCTCGCCGTTGTTGCCGATGGAGGCGACGACGACGGTGCCGGCGGCCTCTGCGTTGCGGACGGCCTCGACGTACGAGGTGGCGTACCCGTCCGCACCGAGACTCATCGAGATGACCTCGACGTCGTTCTCGACGGCCCACTCCATCCCGGCGATAATCTGCGCGCGAGTCCCCGTGCAGCCACTGCTGTCACAACTTCGCAACACACCCCCGTGGTAGAGCTCCGTGCGCGGTGCGACGCCGATGTACTCGCCACTCTCGTTGCCGCCAGCGACGGTACCGCTCGTGTGTGTGCCGTGCCCGCTCGGGTGCGGGTCGTTTGGCTCCGAATCGACTCTCCCGCCGAACGTGCCAAACTGCGCCCACCCCGTGAGATTCAGGTCGGGGTGGCTGGCGTCGATACCGCTGTCGAGCACCGCCACCGCGCTCCCCTCGCCCCGCGTCCCGTAGGTCGCCCACGCCTCCGTGGCGTTGACCTGGGCCAGTCCGTACGTCGTATCCAACGCCGGGGTCGAGTCGACGGTCGGTGACTGTGCGTCGGTCCCCGCCGTCGAGTCCTCCCGGGCGCGCACGCCGTCGAGTGCGCGGACCTCGGCGTTGTGCTCGATTGTCTCGACACCGTCGAGACGCGCGATGGTCTCTGTGGTGACGCGGTCGAGGTCGGCGGTGAGCAACACCGTGTTCGCGAGCCAGAACCGGTTCTCCACGGTCACTCCCTCCGTTCTGTTCACGAACCCCAAGAGACCGCGCTGTGAATCGTGTGCGTGTGCCCGCAACTGGCTTGCCTTCTCGACGCGCTCGGGAGTCGACAGCGTCACCAACAGCTGTGTCTCGCCGCTCGCTGACTCGACTGTACTCGTGATTGTCACGGTGTCGGGGTCTTGCACGTCGAGTGTTCCGAACCCGGAGGAGTCCTCGGGCCTGTCGGTTCCGGTGTCGGCAACCGCACCGCCGGCCACCGGAACGAGTGCCAGTCCGAACAAAAGAGTGCAGACCACCAAGAGATTACGCTCTCTCATTCCCTGTTCTTACCGGAGGGGTGAATAAAAGAGTCTCCCTGTCGAGCGCAGTTGACAGGCCCGCTCGCGGCGCCCGGTCCGGTCAGTCCCAGGTGACGCCCGGATTCGTGACAGCACCGTTTGCCGCGGAGTCGAAATCCCGGGTGTACTTCGCGAGCACACCGTTCTCGTAGGGTGGTTCTGGGCTGTAGTCTTCCAGACGCTCCTCGAGTTCTGCCTCCGAGAGGTCGACCGAGAGCTCCAGGTTGTCGATGTCGATGGTGACGGTGTCGCCGTCTGCGAGCGCGGCAATCGGGCCGCCGGCGTAGGCCTCGGGGGCGACGTGACCGATAGAGAAGCCCCGCGTTGCGCCGGAGAACCGTCCGTCGGTGAACAGCGCGACGTCCTCGGCGTGGCCCTGGCCGGCCACCGCAGAGGTAACACCGAGCATCTCGCGCATCCCCGGCCCGCCCCGTGGCCCCTCGTTGCGGATGCAGAGCACGTCACCGCTCTCGACGTTGCCCGCCTGGACGTACTCCATCGCGGACTCCTCGTCCTCGAACACCCGGACCGGCCCCTCGTGGTGGAGGTGGTCCTCGCCGGTTATCTTGATGACCGCGCCCTCTGGCGCGAGATTGCCCGTCAGAATCCGGATTGCGCCACGCTCGTGAATCGGGTCCGAGACGGGGTGGAGATACTCCACGTCCAACTCCTCGATTGCGGGCGGGTCCCGGCGGCGGAGTTCCTCGCCGATGGTGTTGCCAGTGACCGTCAGCGCGTCGTCGTGGAGCAGGTCCGCCTCCGAGAGGGCCTTCAGCACGACCGGAACGCCGCCGACCTCGTGGAGGTCGTTCATCACGCGCTCGCCGCCGGGCTGGAGGTTGGCAATTTTCGGCGTGCGCGCGCTAATCTCGTTGAACGTCTCGATGTCGAGGTCGATTCCCGCCTCGGCGGCCATCGCCAGCAGGTGGAGCACGGCGTTCGTCGACCCGCCGATTGCGACCTGCAGGGCGATGGCGTTCTCGAAAGACTCCCGCGAGAGAAACTCCGAGGGACTGCGGTGGCTCTCGATGGCGTCGAGGACGAGTTCCCCCGTGTCGCGGGCGACGTCGTACCGGGAGTCGTGTTCGGCCGGCGGCGAGGCGCTGCCAAGCGGCGAGAAGCCGATTGCCTCGGTAATCGAGGCCATCGTGTTGGCGGTGAACATCCCGCCACAGGAGCCAGCACCCGGACAGGCCGAGCGCTCCATCTCGTCGAACTCGCTCTCGCTCATCTCGCCGTCTGCGACCGCACCGACACCCTCGAAGACGTTCTGGATGGTGATCTCGCGGCCGTCGTGTTCGCCGGGCAGGATAGAGC
>CAZHPM010000009.1:0-61306 GCA_964534485.1 uncultured Halobacteriales archaeon | reverse complement strand
ACTCCGACAGGGCGACGACCTGGTGACCGACTACGACTCGATGATAGCGAAACTCATCGTCGCTGGCAGCGACCGCACCGAGTCCATCGCCCGGAGTCGGCGCGCACTCGCGGAGTTCGATATCGAGGGCATCGTCACAATCATCCCCTTCCACCGACTGATGCTCGACGACGCGCCCTTTGTCAACGGGACACACACCACCAAGTACATCGACCAGCAACTCGACCACTCCCGCATCGAGGAGGCACAGGACCAGTTTGGCACCGAGACGACGGCATCGAGCGACGAGGAGACCTACACCCGCGAGTTCACCGTCGAGGTCGACGGCAAGCGTTTCGAGGTCGAACTCGAGGAGAGTGGACCACCGCCACAGGTCGGCACCGGCGGCGGCACGCCACAACCACAGGCCGGCGGCGGTGGCGGTGGGTCGAGCAACTCCGGCGGCGGCGACTCCGGGGGCGCGACCGTCACGACGGAGGGCGAAACCGTCGCTGCGGACATGCAGGGGACGATTCTCGACGTCGAGGTCGACGAGGGCGACGAGGTCTCGCCGGGCGACGTGCTCTGTGTGCTCGAAGCGATGAAGATGGAGAACGACGTCGTCGCGGAGTTCGGCGGCACCGTCAACCAGGTCGCCGCCGAGGAGGGCCAGAGCGTCGATATGGGCGACCTACTCTTTGTTATCGAGTGAGGTTACGGGGTGCCCGCGGCGGCCGTCGAGGCCCCGGCCGGACGGGTACCAGAGCACTCCAGTAGCCGAGATACCACTGGCTACGACGACCCGAAAGACACGACAGCGGCGCGACCCACACGAGTGACAACTCGGTTCCGCCGACACCGGAACCACGCTCCGTGTTTGGCTGTTCGGGTGAGCGACTGCGCCCCTCGACGACAGGACTCGTTCGTGCACAGACTGCGTCCGGTCGCTGTTTGGTATAGACAAAATACGACGGTATCGTATTTTGGATTCCGAAAAGTACTATACGATAGAGAACGTTGTACCGTGTGAATGACTGGTGAAGACCTTGAGCGGAGTCTCAGTCTCTACTCGGCGACGATGATAAGCATGGGCGCGATGATCGGCAGCGGCATCTTCGTGCTGCCGGCGCTTGGCTACAAAAAGGCCGGGCCGGCAGTGATTCTCGCGTACGTGTTGGCCGCGCTGGTCGTGTTGCCCGCGGCACTGTCGAAAGCAGAGATGGCGACGGCGATGCCCGAGTCCGGGGGGACGTACCTCTACATCGACCGCGCGCTGGGGCCGTTTTTCGGCACGATTGCGGGTATCGGCGCGTGGTTCTCGCTGGTGTTCAAGAGTTCCTTCGCGCTGGTCGGTCTGGGGGCGTATCTACTCCTGTTGGCCCCGATATCCCAGGGCGCGATAACGGCGGTCGCGCTGGGACTCGCAGGTTTGATTATCGTGCTCAACATCTCGGGGACGAAACTCAGCGGCACGGTCCAGGCGGTCATCGTCAGCCTCGTCATCGTCGGACTGGCCGCGTACACGCTCAACGCCGGCCTGTTCGCGGATACGAGCAAGTTCACGCCGTTCACGACACACGGCTCTGGCGGTGTCATCACTGCCGCGGCGTTCGTGTTCGTCTCATACGCTGGCGTCACGAAGATTGCGAGTGTCGCCGAGGAGGTAAAGAACCCGGGCAAGAACCTGCCGCGTGCGATTCTCGGCTCGATGACGGTCATGACACTCATTTACGTCGCCGTCGTCGCCGCGGTGGTCGCACTCGCCGACCCGAAGACACTGATAAAGGGCGGACCGAACGACACAGCGTCGCTGACGCCGATGGCAGACGGCGCGGACGCGCTGTTCGCCGGCGCGGGCGTCGCGGTCATCTCGGTTATCGCAATCGTGGCCCTGACCAGCATGGGCAACGCCGGTGTGCTCTCCTCCTCGCGGTTCCCGCTCGCGATGAGTCGGGACGACCTCCTGCCCGAGAAACTGTCGGTCGTCGACGACCGGTTCAAGACGCCCCGGAACTCGGTGCTTCTGACCGGGGTCGTCTTGCTCCTGTTGATCGCGTTCGTGCCGGTGATCGAACTGGCGAAACTGGCGAGTGCGTTCCAGATTCTGGTCTTCTCGATTATCAACGTCGCACTGGTCGCCTTCCGGGAGGCAGACTTGCCATCATACGAACCCGAGTTCACTGCGCCCGGCTACCCGTACGTCCAGGTGTTTGGACTGGTCGCCGGACTCGGACTGCTCACGCAGATGGGGACGATTCCGCTGCTGGGCGCGGCCGGGATGACCGTCGGCGGAGCGGTAATCTACCTCGTCTACGGTCGGCCCCGGACCGACCGGACCGGCGCTATCGGGACCATCCTCGACCGTCGCCGCGAAACCGACGACGAGGCCGCGCCGGCCGACCTGGACTGACGACTGTGTGGCTCTCTCCCGAACGGCGGGGGATTAATGACGTCTGTGTTACAGTACTCGGGGAACCGAAATTTGAGGGGTCTCTGTTTCGCAATCCGAAAAGAATTATATGATGGGGTTCTCGATAGTGTATCAATGGTAGGAGAGAAACTGGAGCGGAGTCTCGGACTGTACCCGACGATGATGATCAGTATGGGCGCGATGATCGGCAGTGGCATCTTCGTGCTGCCGGCGCTTGGCTACAAGAAGGCCGGACCAGCAGTTATCCTCGCGTACGTGCTGGCGGCAATCGTGGTGTTGCCCGCGGCGCTGTCGAAGGCGGAGATGGCGACGGCGATGCCCGAGTCGGGTGGAACGTACCTCTACATCGACCGTGCGCTGGGGCCGATGGCCGGGACAATCGCCGGAATCGGGTCGTGGTTCTCGCTGACGTTCAAGAGTGCCTTCGCGCTGGTCGGCCTCGGGGCGTATCTGTTGCTCATCGCGCCACTCTCCCAGGGAGCAATCGTGTTCGTCAGTCTCGCGCTGGGGGTGATAGTGACAGTGTTGAACATCTCCGGAACAAAGTTGAGCGGGCGCGTACAGGCGATTGTCGTCAGTCTGGTGCTCGTTGGACTGGCCGCGTACACGGTAAACGCCGGGTTCTTTGCCGACGGGAGCAACTTCTCGCCGTTTACCACGCACGGAAACACCGGCGTAATTACTGCGGCGGCGTTCGTGTTCGTCTCCTACGCCGGCGTCACGAAAATCGCGAGTATCGCCGAGGAGGTGAAAAATCCCGGCAAGAACCTCCCACGCGCGATGATCGGGTCGATGAGCATCATGACACTGGTGTACATCGCAGTCGTGGCCGCGGTGGTCGGGTTGAGCGACCCGAAGACGCTCATCAAGGGCGGACCAAACGACACGGCGTCGCTGACACCGATGGCCGACGGTGCCGACGCGCTGTTTGGCGGGTTCGGTGTCGCAGTCATCTCGATTATCGCCATCGTCGCGCTGACGAGTATGGCAAACGCCGGGATGCTCTCCTCCTCGCGGTTTCCGCTCGCGATGAGCCGTGACAACCTGGTGCCGCCGGGACTGCAGACTGTCGACGACCGGTTCAACACACCCCGGAACTCCATCCTGCTCACCGCGGCGGTGTTGCTCATGCTCATCGCGTTCGTCCCGGTGGTCGAGTTGGCGAAACTGGCGAGTGCGTTCAAGATTCTCGTCTTCTCGATGATAAACGTGGCACTGATTGCCTTCCGGGAGGCAGAGGTGCCCGCCTACGAACCCGACTTCACCGCCCCGGGCTACCCGTACGTCCAGATTTTCGGCGTCGTCGCTGGCTTCGGTCTCATCACGCAGATGGGGCGGTTGCCGATTCTCGGCGCGGTCGGGATAATCGCCGGCAGCGTCGTGGTCTATCTCGTCTACGGCCGGTCCCGGACGGACAGAAACGGTGCGGTTGGTACGATTCTCGACCGTCGCCGTGACGGGGACAGAGAGGACACCCCACCCGTCGAGATGGACTGACCCGCAGTCGGCGCCGGTCACTCGGCGTCGATTTCGTCGCTGACGCGTGGCTCGTAGTCCCGCCGGACCACGATAACGGGGTCGCCGGTCTGGTTTGCGATTCGGTCGGGGAGACTGCCGAAGATACGGTCGCTCGTCCGCGCCTCGGCCTCGTACATCACGACGGCGTCGTACTCCTCGGCGACGCGCAGTATCTCGGTGTCGTGTTCCTCGCCCTCGCTGAGACGCGTATCGACCCGCTCGCTGTCGAACCCCGCCGCGAGCATCTTCTCTCTGGTCTCGGTGACGATCTGCTCGCCACGCTCGCGGTCCTCCTCGCCCTCGACGGTGTGAAAGAGGGTGATCTCGTTTGTCGTATCCTCACAGAGGATGTCGACGAACTTGGGCAACCGCGAGAACTCCGGCACGTCCGGCACGGGCACGAGAATCGTCTCGGTTCCCTCTGTCGGCGCGGGGTCGAGTTCCGCGGCACACGCCTCCTCGGTGGCGACCTGACTGATGGCGGCGCCTCGGTCCTTGCCAAACACCAGCCGTGTCTCGACGGAGGCCCCGGCGTCGGCGAACCGCTGTGCGAGTTCCTCGACTGTCTCCCGGGCCTCCGCCCCGAACTGCTCGCGGGCGGCGCTCGCGGGCGTCTGTTCGGGCAGTCCGTAGTGACCAAGCACCACGACATCCAGCGACGCCAGGTCATCGACCAGGACCTGCGACAGCGGTTCCGGCTCTGGCAACTCGAACGGAACGAGGATGGTGTCTGCCATACTAGAGAGTTACCGGTATGGGTACAAAAGTCCTGGTGCACGCGCCGACGTGACTGTGTGTCTGCGCTCGTGTGGTGGAGTGTCGCGAAACATATGTAGGCCGGTGTCGTACACCGGCACACCGGGCGATGATATCGGTTGCTGTGGCAATCCAGACCGCGTACGTCGTGACCACGCTTGGCAGTCTCGGACTGGGAGCGTTGCTCCTGTCCCGGCGTCACAGGCAGGAACTGTTCTTGCTTGGCATCACGACCACCGGCGTCGCGCTCTGGTCCGCTGCGGAACTGGCGCAGTCACTCGCCAACCGGGTCTGGTACGTCCCGTTCCACCGGCTCATGCACGTGGGTATCCTCGTGTCGACCACCGGGCTGTTCATGTTCGCGCTGGCCTACACCGGCAGAGAGCGCTACGTTACGAGGCGAACAGTCGCCGCGGCGGTGGCCTACGGGGCCGTCGTCATGGGGTTGTTGCTGGGCAATCCGGGTGGACTGGTGCTTGGCGAACTGGAGTCGGTCGAGACCGTCGGCAACTACGAGTACGGCTGGGCACCGCTGTTCGTGGTCCACGCCGCCGTGTTGTACGCGCTCGTCGTCGGGGCTCTCCTGTTGATGACCGAGTTCGTGTTGCGCTCGACGCGCCGGTTCTACCGCGGGCAGGCGGCGGCACTGCTGGGCGGGACGTTCGTGCCCGCGGCGCTGAACGTGGCCTACCTGACCGGCAACTTCGACCTCGGTATCACGCCGGTCGGACTCGGGGTGAGTGTCGCGCTGTTCGCGTTCGCGGCGGTCCGGTACGGGTTGGGCAAGGTCACACCCATCGCCCGCGAGAAGGTACTCGACACCGTCCGCGACGGGATGCTCGTCGTCGACACGGAGGGCCAGGTCACCGACAGCAACCCCGCCGCCAACCGGATGCTCGGTGTCGAGGACTCCCCGATCGGTCGACCGGTTCCGGCGGTGCTGGCGGACGTGCCGGAACTGTTGTCGGCCTACGAGGAGATGACCGCCGAAGCCGGCGAATCCGAGCGGACAGTCGCCTACGGCGGCCAGTTCGTCGAGGTCAGGGCGACGCCTATCACCGACGACAGCGAGCGACAGGTCGGCTGGACGCTGCTCTTGCAGGACGTGAGCGAGCGGGTGCGCCGCGAGCGCGACCTCGAGGAACAGGTCGAGAAACTCGACCAGTTTGCCAGTATCGTCTCTCACGACCTGCGCAACCCAATCAACGTCGCCCGGGGCTACATCCAGCAGACACGGGCCACCGGCGACCTCGAAGGTCTCGAAAAGAGTCTCGACGCCGTCGACCGGATGGACGCCATCATCGAGGACGTGCTGGCGTTAACCCGCGGCGAGGGGGTCACGGAACCGCGGCCGGTCTCGTTGCAGTCACTCGCCCGCGAGTCCTGGGGTGGGGTCGACACCGGCGGGGCAGACCTCGAGGTCACCGACGACACCCAGGTCGTGGCAGACCCCGACCGACTGCGGCGACTGCTGGAGAATCTCTTCAGAAACAGCATCGAACACGGTGTCGACCCGTCCGGCGACGAACCGTTCGCGGCGGGCCACACCGTCACCGTCAGCGTCCGCGAGGAGGAGGGGAGTACCGTCACCGTCTCCGTCGCCGACAACGGCGTCGGCATCCCGCCCGACCGCCGCGAACAGGTCTTCGAGGACGGTTACACGACCGGCGGCACGGGGCTTGGACTCAGTATCGTCGAACAGGTCGCCAACGCACACGGCTGGGAGGTCGAACTGGCAGACAGTCCCGAGGGCGGCGCGTCGTTCGAACTCCACGGTGTCGGAACACCTGTGCGCGCGACGGGGCAGAGACAGGAGGACTGAACCGAGTCGGTCCAGAGCACACCGACCTACAGCGCACCGAGCAGGCGGTCGACGTCGGCCCGGGTGTTGACGGCGTGGACGGAGGCCCGACAGGCGTGGGGCTCCGGTATCGACCGGATCTGGATACCGTCGGCGGCGAGTCGCTCGACCAGCGCGTCGGGGTCGTCGGCGTCGAAGGTGACGAGACCGGACCGCGAGTCCTCGGGACTCAGCAGACGGTCGCCCAGCCCCGACTTCAGGCGGTCGGTCAGGCGCTCGATGCGCGCCTCGACGCGGTCGAGTCCGACCGACTCCATACTCTCGATTGCCGTCGCCAGCGCGACGTGTGGCGCGACTGCCGTCGTGCCGAGTTCGAACCGGCGGGCGTTTGGACGAAAGTCGTAGTCTTCGACGCCGTCACCGCCGCCGGGTGCGACGGAGAAGTAGCCGATGCGGCGTGGTTCGTGGCGTTCGGGTTCGGCGACGTAGAGGAAACCGGCTCCCCAGACGCCCAGCAGCCACTTGTGGCCCGAGGCCGCGACGAAGTCCGCGCCCCACTCCTCGACGGCCAGGGGCATCTGGCCCGGCGACTGGACGGCGTCGACGAGCACCTGTGCTCCCGCGTCGTGGGCAATCTCGACGACGTCGGTCACCGGCAGACGCGTGCCGTAGTTCCAGGCGAGAGAACTCAGACAGACCAGTCGCGCACCGTCGACGGCATCTTTCAGCGCGTCCAGCGAGAGTCGCCCCCGGTCGGTCGGGAGTTCGCGAATCTCGATTCCCTCGAGTTCGCGCAGGCGCTGCCAGGGCAACACCCCCGCCGGGTGTTCGAGGTCCGTCCGCACGACGACGTCGCCGGGTTCGAACTCCAGAGCCCCGGCGACGTGGTTGATTCCCTCGACGGTGCTCTGCGTGAGCGCGATGTGGTCGGCGTCGGTGCCCAGCAGTCCGGCGACGGTCTCGCGTGTGTGTGTGAGTTCGTCGAACGCGGCGGTGTACATCCCCTCCTCGCCGGGTGCGTGGTACTGGTGGTGGCGCTGGAACTCGTCGGCGGCCTCGACGACACGGCGCGGACTCGGCCCGCTCGCGCCGGTGTTGAGATAACAGCCCTCGTCGAATGCCGGACACTCTGCACGGAGCGTCTCGGGGTCCATACAGACGGTCGGGGCGCCGTGGATTTCATCCCATCGGTTGGTTCGCGCCCGAACCGACACGGCCTTGCTCTCGGCGCGCCAAGGCCGCGTGTGACCGGACGCGACCGCGACAGAGTCGTTCTCTCGGCGGTGGTGTTCGCGGTGCTGTTCGCGCAGGTGCTGTTGTACCCGGGTATCCCGGGTCTGGTGTCTGCACTCGGAGGAACACCCGCCGACTGGGGTGGCGGCGTCGGCGAGGTGCTCGACGCCGGCAAGTGGTTCCTGACTGCCGAGTTCCTCGGGTTCGTGCTCTGTGCCGGGCTCTGGGGGGCGGTCAGTGACGCCAGCGGCCGCCGGACGCCGCTCGTGGCCGCCGGCGCAGTCGTCGGTGCGCTTGGCTATCTCTCGCTCGCGGTCGTCCCGACAGTCACGACGATGCCCTACTGGCTGGTGCTCGTCGTGCGGTTCGTCCAGGGCGGGGCGACCATCGGGGCGTTCTCGCTGGCCATCACGACGCTGATGGACCTGGAGGGGGGGCACGGCCGGAACATGGGCGCGGCCGGACTGGCAATCGGCGCGGGAACGGCGCTGGGCGCGCCCGTGGGGGGGCAGTTGTCGGCCGTCGGCCCGCTCGTGCCACTGGCCGCCGCGAGTGTCGTCCTGTTCGGTGCCGGTCTGGTCGTGACACGCACCACCGACCGGACGGCGGGCGACACCGGCGGTCCGCTCCGGGCACTGCGTGGTCTCCGGGAGCGACCGGCACTGGGGATTCCGTTCGCGTTCGGGTTCGTCGACCGCCTCACCGCTGGCTTCTTCGCGCTCGTCGGCACGGTGTACTTCCAGTCACAGTTCGGCCTCGACGCCGGCGAGACGGGGCTGTTACTCGGTGCCTTCTTCGGGCCGTTCGCACTGTTACAGTATCCGCTGGGTCGTCTCTCCGACCGCGTCGGGCGTGTCGTTCCCGTGGCTGCTGGCTCGCTGGCGTACGGGGTGGCGGTCGTCGGTGTCTTCTACGCACAGACGGTCGCTGTCGCCGCGCTGGCGATGGGGGTCGTGGGCGTGCTTGGCGCACTGGTCGCGCCGGCGACGATGGCACTCGTCACCGACCTCGCCGACGAGCAACGCCGGGGTGTCGCGATGGGTGGATTCAACGTCTGTGGCAGTCTCGGCTTCCTCGCGGGCATCGTGGGTGGCGCGACGGTGGCGGCACGCGGAGGGTTCGAGTCGGCCTTTCTCGTCGTCGGTCTCTGCGAGGTCACCGTCGCTGTCGTCGCCGTTCCGCTGTTGCTCCGCCTCGACGTGCCGGTGAGTCCCTGGACCGACGGGCCAAGCGGTCAGTAGGTGTCGAACGGTCGCGGCGAGAGTCGACCGGAGCCTCGGCTTGGCGCCCCTCGACAGGCTTTTTATCAGCGGGTCGGAATCGAGTGTATGCACGTCGACCAGTCGGTGTTCCTGCGACTGATGGGTGCCGCGTTTGGCACCGCGATTCTCGCCTTTTTCACCCGCGGGCTGAGCACCATCGCCTTTGGCTCGGAGACCGCACAGGTCGTGGCCGCGCCGGTGTTCATGGTCGCTGTCGGACTCGCCGGAGTGGCTTTTGTTCTCGCGGTACTGGTCAAACTGGGCCTCCTCAGCGACGGGTCTGCCGAGGAACGCGACTCGGCCGGTGGCTGAACGACTGTCGTTACTCTCGCTGTGCGACCAACACCCGTGTCCCGTCGCGTTTGGCGAACACCGTCTCCCTGTCGTCGTGTTCTACCGTCGAGAAACTGATACCGCCGGCGGTCACGGTCGTGTTGCGCTCGGGAATCGCCACGCTCCCGGCGCGGTCACCCCCGTGGTTGACCACGAGCCGGAAGGAGTCGGCGGCCGCAGCGACCGTGACGGTCCGGTTGTCGATGCGTGACTGGACCTGCTTGCTGTCGGACCGGAACGGTCGGACGGTCTGGTCGTCGTGGCTGACGGTGACGGCGTACACCGAGTCGTTGCCGGCGACGGTCCAGCCGGTGCGTTCGACCGTCACTGGCTCCCGCCAGCCGACACCGCCGACGGGAACCGTCACGGTCTCGCTGTGAGCCAGTTGCGCCGGAGTGACCGCCGTCGACCAGATGCCGCGGCGCTCGCTGACGACGATGACGCCGCTGGCATTGTCGTCGATACGCCCGTGCGAGACGTTCTCGCCGTAGGTGACGGTGTAGTCCGCAACCGTGACACCGCCGCCCTCCGGAACCGGGTCGGCCGACATCCCGGGCGCGTTCGTCGCCACGCTTGGCACCGCGAGGATAACCGGCACCACGACGAGCGTGCCCACAAGCACCTGTCGGACGGTCACACGTCCCAGGAGTTGTTCGGTCTCCACGGCCACGGCCGCGACGAGCAGGAAAACAACCGCGAGCACGAAGACGACACCGGCCCCGCGCAACAGGACGAACTCGCCGTCGGCGCTGGTCGAAACCAGCCAGAGACTCCGGGCCAGCGCCACGACCACCGCCGCGAACGCGAGACGCTCGGGGTCGGGCCACTCCTCGCGGTACCACAGCAGTGCGAGCGCGGCGACGACACCCAGCAGGAAGCCAAGCAGGTGTGCCTGCCAGTTGATGCCGGCCCACGCCGGCGGCGAGGGACCACCAGCGGAGGCCGTCGCCCGCACGATTGGCGTCTGGAGTGTCGAGAACAGGACGCTCACGCCGGAGGTGACGACCACCCCGACGACGGTCGTCAGCGGCAGCGCCACGAGCGCGAACCCGAGCAGGAAAAAGACCGTCCCGGAGTAGCCAAGCGACCACCCCAGCGCGAACACGGAGGTCAGGAGGCTCACGGCGACGATGCCCAGCGGGAAGAGCACGAGCGCGCGCACCCAGGGCCGGGCGAGCAGAGCGCGCCCGTCGTCTGGCCTGTCGGGCGCACCGCGCCCGTCGCGTGTACTGTCACCTCGCTGGCCGGCGGACGGGTCGGGAGCACCGGAGGGGGGCGGATGCGGGTGGTCCGTGCTGGTCTCGGCTCGCTTTCGGCGCGGCGACGGGTAGTGTCCCCACGTGTACTCGACCAGCGGCGAGAGCACGAGCGCGCCGAGCACGTTCCCGACGAGGTGACCCGGACCGGCGTGGGCGAAGCCCGCCGCCAGCATCCCCAGCGGGTAGGCGTACGACCAGCTCCGGAACGGGAGCACCGCCGGGTCGGTCCAGTGTGTGAACCCGCTCTGGACGAACAGGTAGAAGCAAACGACCCCCGCGAGCGTCACCAGCGACCCCCAGGGGACGCCGTAGACGAACCGCGAGGTGAGAATCGCTCGCCAGCGACCCCGCCCCGACACGTGCCAGACGTACCCCAAGAGAGCGACCAACAGCACCACGACACCGACGCGCAGGGCGTGTTCGACCAGCATCGCTCAGCGAGCGTCTGCGAGGAGTGCCCGTATCTGGTCGCGTGCCGGTGCGTCGATGGTCTGGTGTGGCGCACGCGGGTAGCCCGCCGGTGCGCCACGCTCGCGCATCGCCCACTTCAGCCCCGGGATGCCGTGCTCGCCTGTCACTGCGGCGTTCAGTGCCACCAGTTGTGCGTTCAGTTCTCGCGCCCGCGGCGGCGCCTGCTCGTGGGTCTCGAGGAGTTCGGCCGTGTGCCGGGGCAGGAGATTCGCCAGCGCGAGAATCCCGCCGGTCGCGCCCGCGTCGAGTGCCTGTGTGAACACGCTCGCGTCACCGGTCAGTATCTCGAACTCCTCGCTCGCGGTCTGGTCGTGTGCCCGTACCAGCGCGCCCAGGTCGCCCGAGGAGTCCTTTATACCGGCAATGTTTGGCTCGGCCGCGAGGTCGGCGACGGTGTCGGGGTGAAGGTGAACGCCCGTAAAGACCGGCACGGAGTAGAGATAGACCGGCAGCGGCGACGCCTCGGCGACCTCCCGGTAGTAGGCCGCCAGCGTCTGCTGGTCGTGGTCGTAGTAGAACGGCGTCACGACGAGTGTGGCGTCCGCGCCGGCGTCGTGGGCGTCCCGGGTGGCCCGGAGTGTCGCACGCAGTCCCGGACGGCCGGTGCCGGCGACGACCGGAACCGACGCCGCGTCGACGACGGTCTCGATAACACGCCGGCGCTCGTCGGCGGTCATGAGTTCGGCCTCGCCTGTCGACCCGCAGGGAACCAGAAAGTCCACACCCCGGTCCTCGACCCACGCGACACACCCGCGCAGGCGGTCGGAGTCGACGTCGCCGTCCTCGTCGAAGGGGGTCACCAGCGGCGGCCCGATGCCGTGCATACCCGCCGTTCGCTCCCCGCGTCGAAAGGCGTTCCGGCACGCGCCCGAACTATCAGCTGTCGAATAACTCGACAGCGTTAAGTGGCAGGCGAAGCTCGGTGAAAGTGTAATGGCCGACGGCGACGACGACATGCTCTCGTGGGACGAGTCGGTTTTTCGCGACGAGCGTGTCTTCGAGATCGACCACGTACCGGAGACGTTTCTCCACCGCGGGACACAGATGGAGAGTCTGAAGTACGCGCTCAAGCCGGCGGTGCGCGGGTCGCGGCCGCTGAACGTGATGGCGCAGGGGCCGCCCGGCACCGGGAAGACAACGGCGATTCACATCCTGTTCGACGAGTTGCGCGCCCAGACGGACGTGCAGGCGGTGCGGGTCAACTGCCAGGTGAACGCGACGCGGTACGCGGTCTTCTCGCGGCTGTTCGAGGGGGTGTTCGACTACGAACCCCCCTCCTCTGGTATCTCGTTCAAGAAACTGTTCTCCCAGATCACCGAGCACCTCGTCGAGGACGACGAGGTGCTCGTGGTGGCGCTCGACGACGTGAACTACCTGTTTTACGAGTCGGAGGCCTCTGGAACGCTGTACTCGCTGTTGCGCGCCCACGAGGAACAGGGCGGCGCGCGCATCGGTGTCATCGTCGTCTCGTCGGACCTCGACCTGGATATCGTCGAGGAACTCGACGGGCGGGTCCAGAGCGTGTTCCGCCCCGAAGACGTCTACTTCCCGAAGTACGACGAACCAGAGATTGTCGAGATACTCGACGAGCGCGTCGAGCGGGGGTTCAAACCGGACGTCGTCGGCGCGCCGGTGCTCGACCAGGTGGCCGAACTGACCGCCCAGCAGGGCGGGGACCTCCGGGTGGGCATCGACCTGCTGCGGCGGGCGGGACTGAACGCGGAGATGCGCGGCAGTGGGACTGTCGACCCCGAGGACGTGACAGAGGCCTACGAGACGGCGCGGTACGTCCACCTCTCGCGACGACTCGCCGGTCTCTCGGACCCGGAGACCGGACTCGTCGAGGTAATCGCCGAACACGAGGGGCAGCAGGCCGGCGAGATATACGACGCCTTTCAGGAGCGCACCGGTCTCGGCTACACCCGGTACTCGGAGGTCGTCAACAAACTCGACCAACTCGACATCATCGACGCCGAGTACGCCGACGTCGAGGGGCGCGGGCGCTCGCGAGAACTGACGCTGAACTACGACGCCGAGGCGCTTCTCGAGCGACTCTAACGGCGACACCACGTCGACTACCGGCCGGGTCCTGCCCCGTGCCGGGGTGGGTCTGTCACTGTCCCCGGAGAGAGCCCGGGCGAGAGTTCCGTGCCCGGCACACTCCCCGTCGAGACAGCGACAGAGAGGTCCGGCAGTATAAGTACGGCCGGCCAGTAGAGGGGAGTGTGTTGTACGCGACACGGGGTCTGGTCGAGACACTGTTGGGTCTCGCCAGGGAGAAAGAGCCAGACACGACCACTATCCCGCTTGCGGTGACCCACGCCAGCGACCTGCCGGAGACAGACCTCGCAGACGAGACGCCGGTGTTCACCCACTTCTACATGCCCAACAAGGGTGACGCCGTCAACGCGGTCTTTGGCGTCGACCTCGGGACGCCGGTGGGGCAGACCCCCGGCGTGTTCGTCTCGCACCCGCGTGGCGACCTCAAACTCTCGAAACGCGACGAGTTCCGCGAGGTCGTCTTCGTCGCGGTCCCACCCTGGGAAGAGACCTCGATGCGGGCGTTCGACCGCAACGGCGACAGACAGGAACTCACGGTTCTCGATATCGAACCCCCCGAGGAGACAATCTGAGACGCTCCTCCCGGCCGTGTAGGGGTGGCCCGTGTCTACAGGAAACGAGCACGACCGTGGCAGCACCCGGTCGCAGGATTCTTTCTGTTCTGGCCCCTCCTACTAGTACTGTGTCTGAACTACTTTCGCCGGCAGACAGGCGGAAACTCGACAACGGCGACGACAGCCGGTTCTACGACTCGCCCCGGTTCGTGACCCACGCCGACGACCCGTTTCTGGCTCGCCTGGCCAAACTGTACGCGTCGGTGGCCGACCCCGGCGACCGCGTCTTCGACGCGATGAGTAGCTGGAAGTCGTTCCTGCCGGACTGCTCGTTCGAGCGCGTGGTCGGACACGGCCTCAACGAGGCGGAACTGGCGGCAAACGAGCGACTGGACGACTACTTCGTGCAGAACTTCAACAGCGACCAGTCGCTCCCGCTGGAGACGGACAGCTTCGACCTGCTCACGTGTGCGCTGTCGGTCCAGTACCTCCAGTATCCCGGCGCGATGTTCGACGAGTTCTCGCGCGTACTCGCGCCAGAGGGTGCCATCGTCGTCAGTTTCACCAACCGGATGTTCCCGACGAAGGCGGTCCGTGCCTGGCGGACGCGAACAATGGACGAGCGGGCGGCACTCGTCGAGCGATATCTCGCGGCCAGCGGCCACTCGCCGGTTCGCCGCGTCGCCGAGACGCCCGGCACTGACCCGTTTTACGCCGTCGTCGGCCGGTGAGTGCAGTCACGCCCGTCCGCCGGTGAGTGCTCACAGTTGCTTGCTCCGCGAGGCGGTCACGTCCACCCCCGGACTGTAGTAACACACCGACTCGGTTTCGGGGCGCTCGAACCCCTCCGCTGCGAACAGCGTGTTCGTCGACACCTCGCTGTCGGCGGGGTACAGTGTCCACGGTTCGTGGTCGATATCCGCGTACCGGAGCGCCCCGTCCTGTGCTTCGGTGTAGAACCGGTAGCGCTCGACGAGAAACCGTGCGAGTCGGTCCTCGCTGGCCGCGAACGACTCGCCGGTCGGTCTGTACGTCCCCTCGTAGTGGACCGGCCGCTCACCCGGGTGCAGACGGCGACTCTCGAACTCGACTCTCTCGCCGTCGTAGTCGAGTGAAGTCCGTGCGTAGTAGTAAGGCAACCGCTGGAAGAGGCGAGCACCGAGCACACTCGCGGCTCCCTGCGCGTCGAGACTGAAAAAGTAGACCCCCCGGACCCCCTCCTCGTGGGTGACGTAGGTCCGGAGGTTGAGTTCCGGTAACCGCACGCCAAGCGGTGCCGGAACCCGCTTTGGCCGGACCTCGACGTTGGTGTAGGGCACCACCGAGAGCCACGCCGACCCCTCGTACTCGTCTGGTTCCAACTGTGCGGGCAGGTGTCTGTCTACTACCGCCGGGTCGACGGGCCAACTCTCGAACAACAGGTGTCGCCAACCCATCTCGAGCGCAACCACCATACCGGTTGTCGGGAATCTGGAGCAAAGTACCTTCGGAGAACCGGCCGTCGGCGCCGACCCGTTACTGCGTGGACCGCCGGCTGTCGGAGGTGGGTGTCGGACCAGAGAAGACGCCGCGTTATCGGTGCTCGAGACCGTCGCCGCTGTCCTGCCACTTGCCGTCGAACATCTCCGGGCAGTCACGGGTGTTGAACGGGTCGAACGTCCGGGGTGCGTTACCGGTGGTGAACGTCTCGGTTGTGGGTTTGAACTCGGGGTCTGTCGTGGATGGGAGTTGTGTGCTCATGTTTGAACTGGTGTCGATTTGTTTGAAAACGACGCGCTCGGCCGACGTCAGAAGAGGCAACGTACACGTACCCCGAGCGATTTCATTGTACTACCCTCTCTATCGCGGACTGTAATAAATGTTAATGATGGTCGCTCGTGGGGAGGGTGCTTCCGGGGGCATGCTGGTGGCACTCGACGGGCCCAGGGGGTCGTTCGGGCGGTTGCGGGTCCGCGTCTACGGTCGAAGTTGTTCCTCGTAGCCGGTGAGATTCTCGTGGCCGTCCTCGGTGACGACGACCAGGTCCTCGATGCGGACACCACCGACCGCGGGGTCGTACAGGCCCGGTTCGATTGTGATGACCTGTCCCGGCCGGAGTTCGCCACCACCGGGTCCGACTGTCGGCTGTTCGTGGACGTCGAGTCCGACGCCGTGGCCCGTCGAGTGGATGAATCCCGTCTCCGTGGTCGGCTCACTCCGGAGTGTCGGCAGGCCGGCGTCCTCGTAGACGTCGCAGGCGGCGGCGTGGACCTCCCCACCGGTCGCGCCGGGTTCGACGGCGGCCAGCGCGGCGGTCTTTGCCTCTCTCGTCAGGTCGTAGAACTCGCGGAGCCGTTCGTCCGGCTGGCCGCGGCAGAACGTCCGCGTCATGTCGGCGTGGTAGTGGGTTTCCTTGTGTCGCGGGAAGATGTCGACTATGATTGGTTCACCCGCAAACAGTGGGCCGCTGCCACGCTCGTGTGGGTCGGCGGCGTCGGTCCCACACGCGACGATAGTTTCGTCGAGCGCACAGTCGTTGCGGAGCAGTTCCATCTCGATGGCGCGCCTGACGCGCTCGCTGGTCAGCACCTCGCCGTCGTGGCGCAACTGGCCGTCGGCGACGCTGGCCCCGCCAACGAGGTCGGCGGCGCGGGCCATCGCCGCCTCGTTGGCCCGCTGTGCCTCGCGAACGTGGGCGATTTCCGCATCGGTCTTGCGGGCGCGAATCTCCGTGACGACGCCCTCGTCGTCTGCGGTGACCGAGAGACCCCGTTCGCGGAGGCCGTCAGCGGTCTGGAGCGGGAACCGGGGGGGTGTAGCGACGCTGTCGACACCGTGTGCGTCGAGAAACGCCGCGAGCGTGTGACTCCAGGCGTCGGAGCGGCCGTGCTGTTCGACGTGTGCCTCGTGGTCGTAGTCCGTGCCACGCTCGACCGACGCCGCGCGTGCCTCGCGGACCGCGCGCCCGTACTCGAGACTGCGCGCGAACAGCAGTCGAACCTCGCCGTCGTACAGCGTCACGAACGGGTCCGGCGCGTCGAACCCCGAGAGGTAGTACTGGTCTGGGTCTTCCGAGTCGGCCTCCACGAGATAGCCATCGACCCCGAGCGCGTCGAGGCGGGCGTCGAGTGGCGAAAGGTCTGGCTCCATACCCGACAGTACGGGAGTGACCAGTGAAAAGCACCCCGTCGACCGACTCCACCCGTGTGCCGGGACGGGAACGCGCTGGCGCAGGTTACACGGAACGACAAGACATATGACCTGCATCGACCTACAAAACGGCAAGATGCTCGACCAGATCGGCGGGGCACTCTCGGCCGCCGGCGGGTTCTCGGAGCCACTCGGGTGGGCCGTCCTCGCGCTCTTTCTGGTCGGTGTCGCGCTCGAGTACTACGACCGCGAGTACGCCCGGGTCGCGCTCGTGGGCGCGTGGAGTCTGTTCGCGCTGTTCTGGCTGACACTCGTCTACCCGTGGTTCGCCATCGACCACAGCGCCATCCGTGGCGTCGGCGCGACGCTCGCGGTCCCGCTCTCCTTGCTGGTCGCGAAGACCCTCTACGAGGGCCGTGACTCGCTGTTCACCCTCTCGCGAGCGATTGCGGTGATGGGGCTGGTGTACGCGCCGTTCGTGATGATTATGCCGTTGCGCGAGCAACTCGTGTTGGTCGTCACCGGGCAGACGGAGTGGGCGATGTCGCTGGTCGGGTACGACCAACCGGTCGTCACGGAACTCTCGGAGGTCGGTGTCGACCGCGAGATAACGGGCAAAGAAAACGCCTTCGAGAACACGTTCGTCTTCTTTCGGGACGGCGGGGGCACTATCACCTACAGCATCATCATCGCCTGTACGGGACTGGGTAGTATGGCAGTAATCGTCGGACTCATCAGCGCCGTTCGCGCACCCCTCGGGCGCAAACTCCGGGCGCTCGCCGTTGCTGTCCCGATAATCTACGTGCTCAACCTGGTCCGCAACGTGGTGATTGCCGTTACGTTTGGCAACCAGTACATGCACCTGTTCCCCGACCTGACGATGACCGTCTTCGGTCTCGACAACCACCTGATGGTCTCGTACATCTGGATCGACCGCATCGTCGCACAGAGTCTCTCCGTGGTTGCGATGGTGCTCATCTTCTGGCTGGTGTTGCGCGAGTTGCCCGAAGTCGTCCAACCCGTCGAGGACGTGCTCTACCTGTTGACCGGCACCGAGTACGACCTCGCCGGTGCACTCGACCTGGATGTCGACGGAAACCGACCGGAACCGGCGGATTAGCCGACCCGACAGGTCCGGCCCGTCTCGGGCACACAGTGGGGCAAACGGCAGTCAGCCGTGGAAGGGGTGGTACTCCATCCCCCGGTGTTTCAGTTCGGTACGGCGGTCCTCGAGAAAGGCGTAGACAGCGCCGTGTGGCGCACCGTCGAGCAGCATCTCCGTTGCCTCACGGACGGTTTCGACCTGTTGTGGGTCGCCAATAGCCGCCAGCGTCGACCCGTAGATCATCACCGAGGCACCGGTGAGTTCCTCCATCAGTTCGCGGGTGCGTCCGTCCTCGCCGATGAGACGGCCTTTCTGCCGGCGGAGGTCGTTGCTGTTGCGGGCGGCGGCGGCGATGTCGACGACGTCGAACATCATCATCTCGCCGTCGAGTAACTGCATCGCGTCCTCGGGCGCGAATCCGCGTCCGATCGCCTTCACCACGTCCGGGCCTTTCAGACCCGTCACCGGATCGCCGACTTTCTCGATGCGCACGTTGCCCGACTCCGAGTCGATATCGAGCCGGACCTCCGCACGCTCCTCGATTTCCCGCATCGTCTCGCCGCCACGACCGATCAGAACACCGATCCGGTCGTCTGGTATCTTCACGTGCTGCATAGCATACGGTATGCGACAGAAGCGTTAAAACGCTTCGACGCGGCACTCGGGGTGTGCAGGCCACGCCGTCGGGTGGGTGGCGTCGGGACTCTCAGGGGTTCTCGATGCGGTACCGTGTGGTCGGTTCGCCGTCGAAGTTGGGACCGCCGCCGGTCTGTTCGAATCCGGCGTCGCGGGCGGCCGTCTGCACCTCTCTGTCGGCGTCCGCGACGAGTAACTCGACGGCCATCCCCTCTGTGCGGGCAAAGCGCACCGGCTCCTCGAGCAGCTCCGAGTACACCTCCTGGGTGCCCTCGATCTGTGTGACGTACACCGTCTGCTGTCGGGCGTCGTAACTGACGAAGCCGTGGATTTCGTCGTCCTCCTTGACAACTCGAACTGTGCGGTCGTGGACGAGATTCCGCATCACGTCTCGCGGCGCATCTGTCAGTGAGGCGAGTCGCTCGGCGTCTGCCTCGATTGCGTCCCGCATTTCCATACGTATGAGGTGGCCGTCCAGACCAATTATACTGTCGGCTACGACAACCGCCCGCGGTCGGAGCCGGCCGAACCGACCACATAAGAGTCTCGACGGCCCAGAGAGAGGTATGACACTCGAAACACTCGAACCGAACCCCGTCTGGGACGCCGCGTCCCACGAACAGGCCGTCGAGACGCTCGCGGCGTACGACGACCTGGTCTACCGGGTCTGGGGTGGTGACTGGTGCAAGGACTGCCGGGCACGGCTCCCCGACTTTGGCGCGGCACTCGACGCCGCTGGCGTCCCGGACGAGCGGGTCCTCGGCCGGGAACTCGACCAGCAAAAGCAGGGTCCCGGCGTCGAGGCGTACGACGTCAAGTACATCCCGACTGTCGTCGTCGAGCGCGACGGTGAGGAGATTGCCCGTTTCGTCGAGGAGGAACCGGTTCCGATTGCGGTCTATCTCGCCCGCCGCCTCCGCGAGGAACTGGGCTGAGTCCGTTCTACGCAACGAGCGCGTCGGGTCGCCGGCCGTCGAGGTCGTCGCGGTCGTGGTCGGCCGCGAAATCCAGCTCCGGACCGGTGGCGACGATTCGTGTCGGCGTCACGTCCGGGTGGGTCGTGTAGTAGTGTTCTTTTATGTGTGCCATGTCGACCGTCTCCGCGACACCGGGCGTCTGGTAGAGGTCACGCAGGTACGGCCAGAGGTTGTCGTACTGGTGGATGAACTGCTGGTTGCACATAAAGTGGGTGTGGTACACCTGGTCGAACCGGACCAGCGTCGTGAACAGACAGATATCGGCCTCGGTGAGGCGGTCACCGGCGAGGTACCGCTGGTCGGCCAACACCCCATCCCAGTGGTCGAGCGCGTCGAACAACTCCGTGACGGCCTCGTCGTAGGCCGCCTGTGACTTCGCGAACCCGGCGCGGTAGACGCCGTTGTTGATGGGTTCGTAGACCTCGTCGATGATGCGGTCGATGTCGTCTCGGTACCCCTCCGGGTAGAGGTCCACGTCACGGGTGGCGTAGGCGTCCATCTCGGTGTCGAGCATCCGCATAATCTCCTCGGATTCGTTGTTGACAATCGTCTCCTCCTCGCGGTCCCACAGCACGGGGACGGTGACGCGACAGGTGGCGTCGGGGTCGGCCTGCTGGTACACCTCCCGGAGGTAGTCGCTACCGGCGGCAGTGTCGGGCGTGCAGCCGGCTTTCTCCGGGGTGAACTGCCAGCCATCCTCGCCACGGAACGGGTCGACCACGTCGACGGTGATGGCGTCTTCGAGGCCTTTCAGTGCGCGCGTGATGAGCGTGCGGTGTGCCCACGGGCAGGCATACGAGACGTAGAGGTGGTACCGGTCGTCGGCCGGCTGGAATCGTGCGTCCGGGTCGTCACGGATTCGGTCGCGAAACGGGGTCGTCTGGCGCTCGAACTCGCCATCGTCGTTCGTGGTCTGGTAGGCATCTGTGCGCCACTCGCCGTCGACGAGCATGTTCATACCGGATGTAGGGGCCCAACAGGAATAAACTCGGCGTGGAAGTGCGTCGGGGTCCCCCGGGCGTGGCAGTGCTACTCCTCGGCGGGGCGTATCCTCACGTCCCCGTTGTCCGAGGCCAGCCACAGTGTCGGGTCGCTCGCGCCGCGCAACTGCCCCTCGATGGAGTTGGCGCCCGACCCCGTGGTGGTGTGGTCGACGCTCTGGACGCTCGCGTCACCGAGTGACGTCACCAGTTCGAAGCCACCGGCCACGTCCGGGCCGACCCGGGCGGTTACCGACCCGTTGGTGGACTCGCAGGTCACGTCGTTGCTCATCTCGAACAGTGCCACGTCGACGTCACCGTTTGTCGTAACCGCGCTGGCGACACCGGTCGTGTTGCTGGTGTCGATGTCTCCGTTCGTGGTCTCGCAGTCGACGACTCCGTCGACGTCGACCACCTCGATGTCGCCGTTGCTCGTGGTCGCCCGCAGGTCGTCGTCGACACCGCTGACGGTCACGTCGCCGTTTCGTGTCTGGACGGTGTCGACGATAACACCCGCCGGGATGTCGATATCGAGGTCGACCCCCCGGCGTTCGAAGAACGACCCGGAGGGGACACTCGTCTCGACACGGAACGGGTCGTCCTGCGCGACCGACACCTCGATATCGTCGAGCGCGTCCGTCGAACTGGCCGTCTTCGTGCCGGCGACTGTCACCCGATTCTGGTCGGTCTCGCCGACCGCGACCGACCCATTCCGGTTGTCGACGACCAGTGCCGTCTCTCCCGAAACCTCGTAACTGTTCTCGAACGACTCCTCGACGGTCTCGGTGGCGGTGTCGAGACATCCCGCGTACGCCGCGACTGCCGTCGCCCCGACACCGGAGAGAAACTGACGACGATTCATACGCTCTCCTTTCCGGTGGTGTACAAAAACACGTCTGGCCGTGTTGCTGGCACCGAGACAGCCTCGACCGCGTGTTCACGGTGGGTAGTTCAAAGAGTTTATCAGCGCCGTCGGCATCCTTTGGTACAATGTCAGAGAAGCCAGCCTCCATGTACAGGGACCTCGACAAGCCCTCGTACACCCGCCGGGAGTACATCACGGGTATTCCGGGGTCGAAAATCGCACAGTACCAGATGGGCAACCGCGACCGCGACACCGAGGCGTATCCGGTCCAGATTTCGTTGCGCGTCGACGAGAGCGTCCAGATTCGCCACGGCTCACTCGAGGCCTCGCGGCTCTCGGCGAACCGCTATCTCATCCAGGAACTCGGCGAGGGCAACTACCGGATGATTCTCCGGAAGTTTCCACACCAGGTGCTCCGGGAGAACAAGCAGGCGACCGGTGCGGGCGCGGACCGGGTGTCGGACGGGATGCGACAGGCGTTTGGTAAAATCGTCGGCACCGCCGCCCGCGTGCAGTCCGGCGAGCGCCTCTTTACCGCGTGGTGTGAGGTCGAACAGGCCGAGGCCGTCCAGGAGGCGTACCGCCGCGCGTACAACAAGGTCACACCACCCTGTACTGTCGACGTCGAACGCGGCGAGGAACTGCTCATCGCCTAATCGCTACTCCTTTTGTCTGCCCGCACGTCGGTCCCGTATGCTCCGGCTGGCGGTTGCGACCAACGCAGAGACCTACGAGCGGATGCAGGCGCCACTCGCCGACCGCGGTATCACCGTCGAGTACGTCCAGACCACAGAGCGCACGTTCACACTCGGGGACTCTCCCGGGGCCGACTCCTTCGACGTGGGGTTTGTCTTCCCGCCCCGGATTGCCGAGGGTGGTGTCGTCGACGCCCTGCTGTCGGTGCCGTGGGTAAACGGCCGCGAACAGGTGCTTCGCTCCCGGCAGAAAGGCGAGACACTCGCGCGACTCTCGGCCGCCGGACTGCCGGTTCCGGAGACGGTGGTCGTCTCTGACCCCGCCGACGAGTCCGCGCTCCGGGCGGCGTTCGACCGGTTCGACCCGCCCGTCGTCGTCAAACCGAACGCGGCGACCCGTGGTATCGGCGTCGCAAAGGCCGGCGACGTCGACTCGTTTCTGGGTGTCTGTGACTACCTGGAACTCGTCCACGACTACCGTGCGACCGGTGACTGCTCGTTTCTGGTCCAGGAGTACGTCCCGGACGCCCGTGACTACCGCGCGATGGTAATCGAGGGCGACTGTGTCGGCGCAGTCGAGCGCCGACTGCCGGCGGACGCGCTCGCGGCCGGGCAGTGGAAACACAACGTCCACCGCGGCGCGGAGGCGACGGGGGTGGAGCTCTCGGAGGAGTTGCGCGAGTTGGCCGAGCGGGCGGCCACGACACTCGAGATTCCCTGGCTCGGTGTCGACCTGCTGGTCACCGAGGACCGTGCGGTGGTCAACGAGACAAACGCCCGTCCGACAATCGACGCGGCGACAAAGTACGAGACGGGGTTCTGGGACGACGTCGCCGCGCTGGTCCGTGAACGAGGGTAAGCGGTCAGAGAGACGGGAAACAACGGGGAATCTCGGTCGCGGCGTGAGAACCGACTGCGGGTATCAGATGTCGATACTGGTCGAGTCACTCGCGCGGTCGAAGACCACCTCGAGGACCCCGTTGTTGTACGTGGCCCGCGCGGAGTGTTCGTCGACCACCGACGGCAGAGAGACACGCTCGTCGTACGTCCGGTCGCTGCCGACCGCCTCCAGTGTCAGCGTCTCGCCGTCACACTGCAGTTGGATATCCTCCTTCTCGACGCCGGGAATGTCCGCGACGACACGGAGCTCGGTCTCGGTTTCGTGAATATCCATGTGGATGTCGTGACTCGACCCGGCGTCGCCGGGCTCGTGTTCGAACTGGAACTCCGCGTTCCCGCCCAGCATCTCGTTCATCATCCGCTCTAGTTCGTCGAAAAAGTCGTCGAACGGGTCGTCGTTGCTCATAGAACTGTTTAGTGCCAAGCGGGTCAAAAGCTTTCGGCACGCCGCCGGGGAGACCACGGACCGACCCCCGGCGAGAGCGCCCACGGCAGACGGGTGACAGCTCACGCGAGTGGCCGTGCGTTCTCGCGCATGATGAGATAGAAGGGGACGACGACGACCGAAAAGGCCGGGAGCGCGGACAGAAACGCCCACCGCAGCGGGCCGCCACGCCAGTCCGTCGAGGTCCGCAGGTGCCAGGCGTCGAGGTAGACAGAGACGGGCAACACCACGAACGTACAGACCAGCCACAGGGCCAAGAACAGAGAGCTGCCGACAGCGCCGCCGAAACCGAAGAAACTGAACAGCGCAACAGCGACACTCGGGGTCAGTCCCGCGACGATACCGTACACAGCCCGGTCGTCACCGCGTGGCCGCTCGTCGGGCACGACCGGAATCCAGTGGTCGTTCTCGGCCCGGAGGAGGAGGTCACTGCCCCGGAGGTCCGCGAACGAACCGGCCGGAATCTCGTGCAGCGCCAGCAGTCTCTCGAGGCGTTCGTCGGTGCCGCTCTCGGGCCACTCGAAGTAGGTCTCGGTCGTCGCGTCGGTGTCGTCGCGGGTCGACAACTCCAGACAGAGCGCGTCGGCGGTCGTAATCTCGAACGGGAACCCACCGGGCACCCCGGTTGCCGGGACACGTTCGGTGTCGACGGCCCGGCCGTGCGCGAGCGCCCCGTCGGGGACAGTCTCGCGGTCCTGTTCGACCTGGGCAAACGACTCCGTGGCGTCGGGTCGCGCCTGCCCCGTGGCTGACCCGCGACTCTCCGGGTCGTCGGCCTCGGTCGCCGTCTCGGAGCCGGTACTCCCGGTGTCACGGTCGGTCGTGGGGTCGGCGGGGTCGTCCCGGGACACGCTCTCTGGTTGGGGAGACAGCAACTAAGTCTCCCGGAATCGACCGCCGCCCCGGGGGGTCGGCCTCGCGGCCGTCTGGGCCGGTTCGAGACGGGCTCTCTGAGAGCCGTCGGTGTCGGAGACAGCGGTCAGGAGGGTCTGACGTTCTGAATCTGGAGACCAAAGAGGGTGAGCGAACCGACCACGATGGGCGTCCAGTAGACCAGACCACGGCTCAACACGACAGCCGGGATGGTGGCGGCGGGTTCGACGGCGGTCATCGCGCCGAGAAACAGAATCTGGACGCTCTCGACGCCGCCACTGCCCCCCGGGAGCGGGAGACCGGAGGCGAGCAAGGAGAGCGGAACCGCGAACACCGCGAGCGCGAACGACACCTCGAGTCCGACGGCACCGAGTGTGAGCCAGAGCAACGTCCCCTGTGCGAGAAACGACGTCGTCGCCATCGCGCTCGCCAGCACGACACTGGAGCGGTCTGCCGCGACGTCACCGATAGAGTCGGCGAAGTTCTCCACGCGGTGCTCGACTTCGCTCTCGTCGAGACTCGGCAGCAGCGGTAGCCAGGCGATGAGCCTGTTCGCGCCCCCGACGAGGCGGTGTAACGCGTCTCGTGTGACCGCCGGGTAGAGGCGAACACCGACCACGGCGCCGACGATACCGACCACAAACAGCGCGAACGCCCCCAGCAGCGGGCGCACCGGGTCCGGAACCGACTGTTCGAAAACCGCGATGTAGAGACTCCCGAACACGAACACCAGAATCGCCGGAACGAAACTGACGATATCCTTTGCCGAGATGGCGGCGAGACACTCCTCGTACTGTCCTTTCGCGCGTTTCGAGAGAATCGCCGCGCCGATTGGCGCGCCCCCGGCCTGTGCAAACGGCGTGAGATTGTGCGCGAGATTGACGCTCGTGTTGAGGAAAATCGACTCCACCGGCGACAGTCCGAGGTCGAGACTCCGCGCGAAGATGTACAGACAGGTCCCCATCGCGACGAGACCGACCGCAACCGCGAAGAAGATAATCAGAAACTCCGTCGGCGTGATTCGTGCAACCGTGTCGACGAAGTCGCCAAGGCCAGTCAGTGCGACGAACACTGCAAACACCAGCAACCAGAGCAAGACACCGGAGGCGGCCTGTTTCCTGCTCAGCATATCTCGACGTCTCCAGTCATTCAGACTCTCGTTTCTTGTCCAGCGTGTTAGAGGCTACGGTCTGAGATACCAGTTCCGTTTTATATCTTCCCGGCCCCAACGCGCCGATACGCCACAGAACGCGCGTGTGAGTGGCTCTCTTTGCGGTCGAGGACGTGTCTGACGTCTGTTAGTCACCCGTCTGCCGGGCACCCGGGGTCGAACAGACGGTGTCTCCCGTGGGACCACGGTGACCGGCGCGAGACGAGTCCAGAGCCAACTGCCGGCAGAGGGCACACCGCGCTCGCACCGAAACAGAAAAATGTAGACCGGAACTATCGGTAGCCATGAGTGTCGAACAGGACCAGCGGACGATGCGGTGTCTGGTTGCGAAAGTCGGGTTAGACGGGCACGACCGTGGGGCACACGTCATCTCGCGGGCGCTCCGGGACGCGGGGTTCGAGGTAATCTACTCGGGATTACACCGTGCGCCCGACGAAATCGTCCAGGCAACCGTTCAGGAGGACGTCGACGTGCTCGGTATCTCGATTCTCTCGGGGGCACACGACACGCTCGTCCCGGAGATTGTCGAGGGACTCGAGGAGTACGACGCCCTCAAGGATACGCTCCTGATTGCGGGTGGTATCATCCCGGAGGAGGACCGTGAGGAACTAAAGGAGTTGGGCGTCGCCGAGATATTCGGTCCCGGGGCGTCGATGGACGAGATGATTGCGTACATCCGGGAGCACGCCCCAGAGCGATGAGTCTCGTCGACGACCTCCTCGACGGCAAACACCGTGCGCTCGCGCGCGTCATCACGAAAATCGAGAACCGTCAGCCGGGTTACCGCGACCTGGTCGCACAGCTCCACGAACACACCGGGAGTGCCGACGTCATCGGTGTCACGGGTTCGCCCGGGTCGGGCAAGTCGACGCTGGTCGACCGCCTCGCGGCGACCTACCGCGAGCAGGGACTGACCGTCGGTGTCATCGCAATCGACCCCTCCTCGCCGTTCACCGGCGGCGCGGTGCTTGGCGACCGCATCCGGATGGCCTCGAATATCGGTGATATGGACGTGTTCTTCCGGTCGATGTCCGCCCGGGGCACGCTCGGTGGACTGTCGACGGCCACCGCCGACGCCATCAAAGCACTCGACGCCTTCGACAAGGACCGCATCCTCGTCGAGACTGTCGGGGCCGGACAGAACGAAATCGACATCGTGAGAACGGCAGACACGGTGATGGTGCTGGTGCCGCCGGGCAGCGGTGACGACGTGCAGATGCTGAAAGCCGGTATCCTCGAAATCGCCGACATCTTCGTCGTCAACAAGGCCGACCTCGCCGGCGCTGACCGCACGGTCCAGGAGTTGCGCGAACTGCTCGAGTACCGCGACGACGACGGTCCGAGCACCGTCGGCCACCACGGCGCCGACGCCGGCGGCGACCCGATGCAGAAAGCCGAGACCGACACCGACACCGACGACGAGGGCTGGGAGCCACAGATTGTCGAGACGGTCGCCAACAACGGCGAGGGTATCGACGAACTGCTCGAGTGCCTGGCAGACCACGCCGCGTATCTCGACGAGTCGGGCGAGCGCGCGCAGAACGCACGGATGCGGTACGCCTCCGAGATTCGGACGCTGCTGCGCGAGGACCTCAACGAGTTGCTCGCCGAGGAGATCGACCAGCAGGGCGGGTTAGACCACTTTGTCGACCGTGTGCGCGACCGCGAGACCGACCCCTACGCCGTCTCGAACGAGTTGCTCGACCCGATTGCAGACTGCGTCCGGGACAGAGAGTCCTGAGACGCCGCGTCCGACTACCGAATCCGGAACACCGGCTCGGTGACGGTTTCGCTCTTGCAGTCCGGACAGCGGGTTGGCCTGTTGACGAGGTCGTCGAAGCCGTCGAACCCACACTCCCGGCACTCCGGGGGCGCGACCAGCAGTTGCTGGTCGGTGTCTGCAAGCGAGCGAGAGACGTGTTCGACGTGGTCGAGTGCCTCCGGCGTACGAATCTCGAACTGCCGGGCGAGCGCACTCGCCGACAGCGGTTCCTCGCGCAGACGGTCGGCGATTCGTTTCCGCGTCGTCCGGTTCGAACTGCTCATGCCCGCGCGTAAGACGCGGACCGGAAAGACCGTTTCGCAGTCGCGGGGACGGTGTGTCGCGGTCCGGGCCGACCCCCGTGCCCGGAGAGTGTCAGTTACGGCCGGGACGCCACGGGCGGTGACCGCGACCGCTCTCGGCCGGGGAGTCGACGGTGAGTGTGCCCGTGAACGTCTCCGCGCCACCGGACCCTGCGAAAGTGAGATGCCAGCGCAGAGCAAACGGTTCGACGTGATGCAGGCAAACGAGTCAGAACTCGACTGGACGGAGTACGACCACGGGGAGAACTACTTTCGTCGAAAGGAGCTGTCGAGTGCTGTCGGTGCGGACAGACTGGGCTGTAGTCTCTACGAGTTGCCACCGGGCAAGCGCTCCTGGCCCTACCACTACCACACGGCAAACGAGGAGGCACTGTTCGTGCTCGACGGGACGGGGACGCTCCGTACCGAGGACGGCGAGCGCGGACTCCGGGCGGGCGATTTCGTCACGCTACCCGCAGACGAGTCCGGCGGTCACCAACTCCACAACAACGGCGACGAGCCGTTGCGGTATCTGGCCGTCTCGACGATGAACGAACCCGACGTGACAATCTACCCCGAGATGGAGAAAGTCGGTGTCTTCGTCGGTGCGCCGCCGGGCGGCCGCGACGAGCGCCCGTTCCACGGCTACTACGGTATCGACGACGACGTCGACTACTGGGAGGAGGAGTGATGCGGGTCAGCAGCAGGGAGGAGGCGCCGGCACTGAGTCGCGGCGACGGACTCGTCTCCCGACTGCTCCACTCCGGGGACGTCCCCGGAACCGCGCTGACAGTCACGTGGGTCGAGGTCGAACCCGGCAGTTCGCAGGTGCTCCACAGCCACGACCCGGAGCAGGTGTACGTGGTTCTCGCCGGCGAGGGGCGCGTGACGGTCGGTGACGACCGGGAGAGGGTCGTGGCCGGCGACCTGGTGCACATCCCCTCGAACACCGAGCACGGTGTCGAGAACACCGGCGAGGAGACACTCGAGTACGTCTCCGCGGCGACGCCGACGGTCCCCACAGAGGACCTCGAGGAGTTCTACGGGTAGCCCGGACCGTCACAGACTACCGGACGGCGTCGGTCGCGTCGGCCATTATACCGAGTGCGGACTCGATGGTGTCGGTATCGGTGGCGTAGGAGAGACGCGCGTAGCCGGCGCCGTGGTCACCAAAGGCCTCACCCGGAACGACCACCACCCCGCGGTCGATAACCTCGTCGACCCACCCCTCGGGGACCTCTGGCATCGCGTAGAACGCCCCGTCTGGTCTGGGGCAGGACAGTCCCATCGCGTCGAGTCCGTCCAACAGAACCTCCCGCCGGCGTTCGAAGGCCTCGACCATCTCCGCGGCGGCCTCCTGCGGGCCGGAGAGAGCCGCCTCGGCGGCGTACTGTGCGGGTGCGCTGGCACACGCCTGGACGTACTGGTGGACCCGGAGCATGCGCTCGGTGCGCTCGTGGGACCCGGTCACCCAGCCCAGCCGCCAGCCGGTCATCGAGTAGCTCTTCGAGCAGGCGTTGACCACGACGACGTTGTCACTCTCCGCGAAGGCCGCCGGCGAGTGGTGTTCGCCCTCGAAGACGATTCGGCTGTACACCTCATCCGAGATACAGAGCAGGTCGTGCTCGTCGGCAATCCGGGCAAAGGCCGCCATATCCCCGCGAGACTGGACCGCACCGGTCGGGTTCGCGGGACTGTTGACGACGAAGGCGGCGGTGTCCTCGGTGATGGCCTCCTCGACAGTCGCGGGGTCGAGCGTGAGGTCGTCGCGCAGCGGAACGGGCCGAGGTGTGCCGCCCGCGAGCTGTGTCAGCGCCTCGTAGGAGACGAAGCCGGGGTCGGGGATGATGACCTCCTCACCCGGGTCGACGTGGGCCTCGATGGCGATGTGGAGCGCCTCGCTGCCGCCGGCAGTCGCGATGACGTTCTCGGGGTCGACGTCGAGGGACTCGTCACGGGCGTGTTTCGCGGCGATCGCCTCGCGGAGCGCGCGCGTACCCTTGTTCGAGGTGTAGGCGTCGGCGTCGCCGGCCTCGATTGCCTCGATTGCGGCCTCGCGTGCGTGACTCGGGGTCGGAAAGTCCGGCTGTCCGAGTCCGAGATTGATGGCGTCCTCGCCCGCGGCCTCGAACACCTCTCTGATGCCGCTAATCGAAATCTGCTCGATTCGCCGTGAGAAACCACTCATAGGACAGTTCCGGGTCCGGGGCGAAATAACTCTTCGCCTCCGGAATCGACGGTCGTTTCGGCCCGACTCACCCCGAAGCCACCGATAGAACAGTGGCCTCTTGACCGGTCCGGGCGGGACGGCAAATGCTGTCAGTATCGACCCGTTCTTGTTCCGTGAAATGAACTCAAAACCCCGGCAAAGTTTACCCGAGCCAAATCTTTTTCACCGTTGTCCGGAAAAGTGGGGGTATGGTCGACAAAGACGACCTGCGACAGCAGTTCCACGACGCATTCGAAGGCGCAGATTACCCAGTCAACAGTCCGATGGACCTCGTTCCGGCGCTGCCGGACGGCCCCGCAACCTCGTTCGAGTCCGGAGACTTCTCGATGACGGCGATGGAACTCAACTCACAGATTTCCGGCGGCGACGCGGAGTTCCCGTACGACAGTGTCGACGAACTCGTCGACGAGCTCATGGATGGGCTCGAAGACGAGGGCATGATCTGACGGCGGTTACACCCGACTACAGTTCTCGGCTGTCGAGTACCACAGACCAGTTGCGTCGAGAGACAGTGCTTGCGGGTCGAACACCCCGCGTACGGTCGACAGGAACGGCCTGATAGCGGCTGGCCGGGGCTGTGGCGTACCCGGTCACGACGCCGATAGACCTCTTGACGGCACTGCCGGAGTCCCGAAATCGCCTTCGGGTCCGGCGAGTTCTCGACGACCGCAGCGGAGTTGGACAGTGCCGTCTCCACCGAGGTGGGGTTCTCGTTGGGACGCGGAGCCACTCGCCCGGCTATCGGGCACCCTGACGGGGGCGATTACCTCGGTCGAGACGGCGGGGACTCGCAGGGTTTATTTGAGTGCTGCACCCAACTACGGTACTATGAGCGAACAGGAAGACCGAACCGGGAGTGCCGGCCGATTCGGCGCACGCTACGGTCGAGTCGCGCGCCGACGTGTCGCCGAAATCGAGGAGGAGATGCGGACGGCGACCGTCGACGGCGACAGCGTCACCCGACTCGGCACCGGCATCTGGGTCAACGAGGAGACGGGCGAGAAGTTCACCGGCGGCGCGTACAGTCCCGAGACGCCGGCGGGCGAGACGGTCACACGCTCGATTCGGGCGGCACTCTCCGAGGACGACGAATGAGTTACAAGTGCTCTCGCTGCAAGCGCGACGTGGGTCTCGACGAGTACGGCGGCGTCCGCTGTCCGTACTGTGGCCACCGCGTGCTCCTGAAGGAGCGAAGCCGCGATATAAAGGAAGTCGACGTCGAGTAGTGCACGAGGCAACACTCTCCTTCGAGTACGACTCCGCCACGCGAGCGTGCCACATCGAGCGCGCTATCGGCCCGGAACTCGGCGATATCGACGACGACCGCAGCAGTGTCAGCGCACACCGGACCGGTAGCCGTCTCGAACTCGCTGTCGAGGCCGACGACCTAATCGCGCTCCGGGCGGCCACGGACACCTGGCTCTCGCTGGTGACCACCGCAGAGCGCATCGACTAGTGCTGCCGACCACCGCTGGACGGAGCGCGGTCGAAGGGCACTTACTGGACAGTCGGCAACTCCGACAGAGTGAGTGAGACAGAGAGACGAGGTGACACGGTGCCCGCGGACCCGGCCGACCGGGTCGTCGAACCGTATCCGGCCACGCGGCCGGAGGTGTCGGCGTGAGCATCTGGAAGGGTCGCGAGGAACTCGAACTCACAGAGGGTGGTATCGTCGGGCCGCTGGTCTACCTCTCCGTTCCAATCGTCGTTACGAATCTCCTGCAGACGGCGTACAATCTCGCGGATACGTTCTGGCTGGGGCAGTACTCGACGGAGGCGCTGGCGGGCGTCTCGTTCGCGTTTCCCGCGGTGTTTTTGCTCATCTCGCTGGGACTGGGGCTGTCGGTCGCCGGTAGCGTGCTGGTCGCGCAACACACCGGCGCCGGCGAACGGGCGCGCGCCGAGTACGCCGCCTCGCAGACGGTGACGTTCGCCTTTCTGGGGTCGGCACTGCTCGGTGGTCTCGCCTTCGGTCTCGTCGACCCGTTTCTCTCCGTGCTCGGCGCCTCGCCGGAGGTGCTCCCGGGCGCGACGGCGTATCTCGAAATCGTGACGCTGGGACTGCCCTTTATGTTTGGCTTTTTCGTGTTCATCGCGCTGATGCGCGGGGCCGGCGACACCGTCACGCCGATGCTCGTGATGCTCGGAACCGTCGTGCTCAACGTCGTCATCGACCCCTTTCTCATCAACGGCTGGGACGTCGGCCCGGTCGTCGTGCCGGAACTGGGCATCGAGGGGGCGGCAATCGCCACGGTCTTCTCTCGGACGCTGGCGATGCTGGTCGGTCTCGTTGTCATGTTCTCCGGGCGGCGTGGCGTCCAGATCAACCTCGGGGATATGCGCCCCGACCCCGGCTACCTGCGGAAACTGCTCAGAATCGGCGTCCCCGCGAGCATCGAGGGGACGAGTCGCGCGCTGTCGGTCAACATACTGCTGGTCGTCGTCGGTCTGTTCTCGACGCCCGTCGTCGCGGCCTTCGGCATCGGTGCGCGCGTGTTCACCGTGGTCTTTCTGCCCGCGGTGGCAGTCGCCCGCGGCGTCGAGACGATGACCGGACAGAACATCGGCGCCGGCGCGTACGACCGGGCCGAGCGGACGAACTACGCCGCGTCGAAGGGGTTGTTCCTCATCCTCACGGCCGCGGGTGTCGCGATATTCGTGCTCCCCGAACCAATCGTGGGCGTGTTCACCGACGACCCGGCCGTCGTCGAGGAGGGGGTGACGTTCCTCCGGTTCACCGCGCTCTCCTTTGGCTTCATCGGGGGGATGCGCGCGTTCACCGGTGGCTTCCGCGGGGCCGGCAAGACGACAACTGCCGCCGCCATCTCGGTGTTCACCGTCGCCGTGGCCCGACTTCCGGTCGCCTGGGTCGCCTCACAGAGTGTGCTCCCGACCGACGTCTGGTTTCTCGGCGCACCGACGCCAAAGGGTATCTGGCTCGCGTTTGCCGTCTCGAACGTCACTGGGGCGGTGCTGGCCTGGCTCTGGTTCCGGCGGGGGAGTTGGCGCGAGGCCGAGGTCACGGATTCGCCGCCGGTGGGTGACGCCGACGCGGCCTCGACGGACGACTGACCGGCCTCCCGGTCGCGCTCGTCTCACCTGGTGGCCAGCAGTTGTTCGACCTGCGCCCAGGACAGCGAAACCCGCGCCCCGACCCTCTGGGCCGCCAGCGCGCCACAACCGTTGCCGACGGCGAGTGCGCGCTCGAGACCGGCGCCGTCGAGTCGCGCCGCGAGAAAGCCGGCCGCCAGAGCGTCGCCCGCCCCTGCCGTGTCGACGGTGTCGACGGCGAACCCCGGGTGGGTGACCGTGCCATCCGGACCACGCGCCACCGCCCCCCCGTCGCCGCGCTTGCAGACTGTCAGTGTCGTCTCCCCGTCTGCCAGTCCGCGCTCGCGGGCGGCCGCCGCCTCGGGTTCGTTGAAAAAGACCGTGTCGGCCAGTTCGAGAACGGGGGCGAACTCCCGGTCGTCGAACTGTCGTCCGGGGTCGACACTGACCGAGACGCCGGTTTCGCGGGCGCGTCGGCCGAGCGCGAGCGCCGTGTCGGGTCGCTGGCCAGTGAGGTGGAGGTGTGTGGCGCTCCGGAGACAGTCGGCGGGCAGGGCCTCCGTCTCGAAGCGCTCGTTCGCGCCGTTGTTTGCGAGTACCATCACCTCGCCCCCGTCGTCGACGAGCAGGTACTTGACGGTCGTCTCTGCGCCGGCGACCCGTTGGACGTGGGTGCAGTCGACGCCGGTCTCGACGAGTTCCTCGAGGGCCAGTCGGCCGTACTCGTCGTCACCGACACTGCCCAGCAAAACCGGTTCACAGCCCAGTCCCGCGAGCACGGCGGCGGTGTTTGAGGCGCTGCCGCCGCCGGCCTCTCTCCGGTCGTGGACGTGGCTCTCGCCGTCCGGGTCGGGGAGTTCTGTCACCCGCAGCGTCACGTCCCAGTTGACGTGACCGGCACAGACCACCCGTGTCTCGCCGTCGCCCGGCATCAGGACCCCTCCCGGGGTCGGTCGGAGCGCTCGCCAGACGGTACGGGTGTCTGTGTGGCGACGGGAGCCGTCCGTTCCCCGGCAGCGACCGGCGGGTGCGTGCCCGCCGCGGCGGAGACGCGGCTTGTGTCGCTCCCGGCGGTCGGTACCCCGCGTGTCTCTGCCGGGACGGGAGCGCTCGGCAAGTCGGCCCCGAGGGCTGTTGCGGTGCTCACGTGGTGCGTTCGAGCGGGGGCGGCAAAAGCCTCTGGTCCAACGGCCGTGCCAGCGCGCCGGTCAGGGGACGGTCACGACCTGACAGTCGAGTTCGTCCCGGAGAAACGCCTCGATATCGGGGTCGCCGACGAGTCGACGAACCATCTTTCGCCAGCGACTGGCCTGTTTCTGTCCGATGACGACGATATCGGCCTTCTCGGCGGCAACCTCTTCGAGGATAGACTCCTCGACGAGCATCCCTTTCCGGACGGAGTAACGCGTATCTGGCGGTGTGTCGAACTCGCGCTCGATGGCCTGTTTGAGCCGACTCCGGGTGACCTGTTTCTCGCTCTGGTAGAGGTCGACGTGCAACACCGTGAGCAGACTCTCTCTCTCGCTGGCGATCTGGATAGCCTCGGCGAGTGTCGCCCGCGAGTTCTCGCTCAGAGGATACCTGACTGGAACCACCGCCTGTGTCATCGTCTCCCTGTTGTGAGTGGTCGTACCTCACTCTGTCGACTGTCGACGACTGGAGGGGTCGCCACCCGACACCGGAGCGTAACACTGTTCATTTATACGTGAACGCAGAACGTGTACGGGAATGGGACTCGTCCCCGAGATACCAGCCCTCGAGCGCTCCCGGCGGAACGTCATCGTCTTCTACTACCTCGTCGGACTCGTGTTCGTCGTGCTCCTCTACACGGCGGTGTACAACCAGTTGATGCTCCGCGTGGAGGGGGAGGGACAGTCGATTTTCGCCTCACTCGAGTTCGTCATCCAGACGATGACCACCACCGGCTACGGGCAGGATTCCGGCGTCTGGAGCCACCACGTGACGTTCCTGTTCGTCTCGCTGACCCAGGTGACCGGCATCGGAATCGCGTTTTTCACGCTCCGGTTGATCGTCATCCCGCTTTTCAACACCGCCGAGATAGAACTCGACGACCGACTCACGGCCAAGTCCGACCACGTGGTCATCTGCGAGTATCGCCGCGATTCGGCGGTGTTGCTGGACGAACTCGACGAACTCGGCATCGAGTACGTGTTGCTCTCCTCCGACCGGGAGAGCGCCGTTACACTCGCCGACGACGGGTACGCCGCAATCGAAGGGTCACCACAGGACACCTCGGCACTCGAACGGGCTGGTATCGACAGCGCGCGGGCGGTCATCGCCGACGCCGGCAGCGCCAACGTCGACACGATTCTGACAGTGCGGTCGCTCCGCCAGGAGGTCGAAATCGTCGCGCTCACCGACGACAGCAGTCAGCGGGACGTGTTGCTCCAGAGCGGCGCAGACAGCGTGCTCTCGCCACACGAGGTGCTCGGTCACCGACTCGCCGAGAAGGCAGTCTCCTCGGTTCGCTCGGAGATGACCGACGCGGTCGATATCGGGGCGGATATAAAGGTGACCGAGGTTCCCATCCACCAGGAGAGCTACCTGGCCGGCACGCGCATCCGGAACTCCGAGATACGAGAACAGACCGGCGCGAACATCATCGGCGCGTGGATCGACGGCGAACTCCAGTTGCCACCCGACCCCGACGCGCTCATCCGGCCGAACACGGTGTTGCTGGTCTCGGGCGAACACGACGCCCTGGAGACACTCAGTGCGTTCACCCGTCCGACCCACTCCCTCCGTGGCAGCGGCGACGAGACGGTGGTGGTGGTCGGACTCGGTGAGGTCGGAGGGGCCGCGCGGTCGGTGGTCGAGGGCGCGGATATCGACACCGTCACCGTCGATATCGCCGACGAGGGTGGCGTGGATATCGTCGGAGACGCCACCGACAGAGAGATACTCACCGAGGCTGGTGTCCAGAGCGCAGATACCGTAATGGTCTGTCTCCCCGAGGACTCTGCGGCACTGCTGACGACGGTGCTGACGCGGTCGTTGAACCCCGACGTGGAGCTGTTGACCCGCGTCAGTGACGCCGATGCCACGCGAAAGGCGCTGAGTGCCGGTGCCGACTACGTTCTCTCGGTGCCACGGGTGAGCGCGCGGATGGTCGCCACCGAACTCCGCGGCGAGGACGTACTCGAGCCGGCGAGTCAGGTCCGGTTCATCCGCGTCTCCGCCGACCCACTCGCCGGGTCGACACTCGCCGCGTCGAACATCTACGACGAAACGGGGTGTCGCGTCATCGCAGTCGAGAACAACGACGGTGTCTCGACTGTCGTCGACCCACACCGGGAGTTCACCGGCACCGAGCACATCACGCTCGTCGGGTCCGACGAGGCAGTCCAGCAGTTTCTTCAAGAGTGGCCCGACGAGGCGACCTGAGCGGGGTCGCCAAACCGTACCCCCGTCGCCGGGCGCTCTGTCGGTCTCCAGACGGTCGCGTGTGACTGTGCCACACCGAGAGCCCGCCAGAGAGAAGGCTTACAAGATACGGAACCAAACGTCACGTCGATGAACAACGGCGAGGGTGACGTATCGACTGACGGGGGTGAGGTCCCGGCCGACAGCGGGTCGGTATCAAAGAGCACGGAACTGGCCGAGTCTGAGATTCCCGACACCGACGACACCGGTTTCGGCGGGGCACCCGACGACGAGGAGATGCCCCTGACCGAACACATCGAGGAGATGCTCACCCGACTGTTTTACGTCATCATCGTCATGGCCGTCGTCAGCGCCGCCGTCTTTCCAATCGCCGACGACCTGATCAACTTCCTGTGGTACTCGTTTCTGCCCGGCGACCCCGCACAGTGCACGCAGACGGCCGTCGCGCCGGGGTCCAGCGCGAGCGTGAGTAACGGACAGGCCTGTCCGCGGGTCTACCAGCCGTTGGGGCTCGTACTCGCTCGACTGAAAGTCGCCTCGCTGGCTGGCTTCATCGTCGCGCTCCCGGTGTTTGTCTACCAGACGTACCTGTTCATGCGTCCGGGGCTGTACCCCAACGAGCGCCGGTACTACCTGGCGTCTGTTCCGACGAGTCTCGTGCTCGCGTTCGTCGGCGTCGCCTTTGCCTACTTTCTGGTGTTGCCGCTCATCTTCGAGTACTTCCTGTTTTACTCGGAGGACGTCGCCACGATTGCGTTCGGACTGGGCGAGACGTTCAATATCATCCTGATGATGATGGGTCTGTTCGCCGCCGTCTTCCAGATTCCACTGTTCATCATGCTCGCGATTATGATGGGCGTGACCACCCGACAGTGGCTCGAGGAGCGGCGGCTCCTGTTCTGGCTCACTTTCGGCGGAATCGCGTTCCTGTTCAGCCCCGACCCCACCGGGATGGCCCCGTTCATCGTCGCGCTGACGATGATCGCGCTGTTCGAGGTGACGCTCGGCTTGCTCCGCTGGACCGGCCGGTGACTGGCGGTTCGAGAGCCGACTAGCTCCGCAACGACCCACCGTCGACCGGTAACGCTACACCGTTGACGTAACTCGCCCGGGGACTCGAGAGAAAGGCCACCACGTCGCCAAACTCCTGGGGGGCGCCGATGCGGTCGAGTGGCACGTCCGCGGCCCACTCGTCGTACCCCTCGGCGTACTCCTCGACGTCGCCACGGTCGACGGCCGCCTCGATGAGGTCCTCGATGCGCGCGGTCTCGTGTGCGCCCGGCAGGACGGTGTTGACCCTGACCGCCGGCGCGAACTCCCGGGCGAGTGTCTTGACCAACCCGACGACGGCCCGCCGGACGGCATTCGACAACACCAAATCGTCGGCGGCCTCCCGAACGGTGCGAGAGGTGACTGCCACCGCCGTTCCCGACTCGGACGCCTGCAGATGTGGGTGGGCCTCCCTGAGTGTCCAGACGGCACTCATCACGAGCATATCGTAGGCCCCGTACCAGTCGTCGTCGTCAGTCGACAGAAAGGGGCCACTTGGCGGACCGCCGGCGCTGGTGACGACGTGGTCGAGACCGCCGAACTTCTCGACTGTCTGTTCGACAAAGGCGGTGACCTGGTCGGGGTCGGTGATGTCGGCCTCGGTGGCGAGGACACCGCCGTCGCCACAGTCTTGTAGTTGTGTGGCGGCGTCCTCGAGGTGGGCCTCGGTCTGGCCACAGACCGCGACGTCTGCGCCCTCGGTGGCGAGTGCGCGCGCGCTGGCCAGTCCGAGACCGCTGCTCGCTGCCGTACACAGTGCCACATCGCCTGTGAGTTCGAGCTCCATGGCTGGGTGCAGGCGTGACTCACAGAAGAGTCTGCGGGTGTGGTCAGTTGCCCCAGAAGTTGTCGCGACTGCCCAGTTCCGGCGTCGTGTCCCCCTCGGTTTCGGTCTCTGCGTCGGCCTCGACGTCGGCGTCGGTCTCCCCGGTGTCCGCGTCTTCCTCGGGGAGTCGCTCGAGTTCCTCCGCGCGGGCGTGATTCGACCGGACCGTCGTCACCTCGACGCGTGTCCGTGCCGGCGGGAGCACGCCGTCGACCATCACGATGAAGCCGTCCTCGGTGCGGCCGACACCGGCACCGCTCTCGTGGATGTCCTCGACGGTGACGACGAGTTCCTCGCCGGGTTTGACCGGCTGTGATTTGAGGTCCTCGATGGGCTGGTTGTAGTGATTGCACCACTCCGCACCTCCCCGGTCGCCGTAATGCTGGCAGCCCATCCCCTCGATTCGCTCTGTGAAACTGGGGCAGTCGTCGGCGAGTGGACAATCGGCCATGACTGTTCTATACCCCGGGCGTGGATTAAACGTTTACGCACACACCCCGTCGTAAGCGCGCAACGGCCCCGACTGGTGGGCTTTCGTAATTCTTTTTCCTCCTGTCGTCGTCCCTTCGGGTGCTGGCCGCCTTAGCTCAGACTGGGAGAGCACTCGACTGAAGATCGAGCTGTCCCCGGTTCAAATCCGGGAGGCGGCATTTTCTTGCGACCAAAGGGAGCAGTGAGAATGCTCCCGAGCGGATTTGAACCAGACGAGTCACAGCCCGGAATGGCGAGGGAAGCGAGCCACACGCCCGGACCGTCTCGGCGAGGTTCGAATCCGGGAGGCACAGTCCTGTTACCGCTCGACTGGTGACCGAGCGCTGTGGTTTGGAGTCGACTCCCGTGGAGACAGTCTCACTGGAGTGTCGTCACGGCGTATGCCGTCATGTAACTTGCGACGGCGACGGCGAGCAGCGCGGTTGCGACGCCCCACGGTGGGCGGACGAGCAACATCACGAACAGCGCGACGAGCACGCTCACGACGGCGGCCACCGCACCCGCCGAGGCGGGTTCGCTCTTTGTTCGCATACCCCGTCTACGGGACGGGACAACAAAAAAGGGTCACACCGAATAGCCGGGGTACGTACCGACCCCGCGAGGGCGAGTCGGCCGTCGTCCCGGAGCCTGCGCCCGGTTCGTGGCAGTCACCACCCGCTCGAACGCGGTGTCGTCGCCGGTGCCCGGGTCGCTCCCGTTCTCGCGGGCCGCTGGCGGGGCGGTGATGGCCCGAACCCGTGACACTCGGCCCGGTCGGGCGTCCCGAGGGGGGCCGGAGCCAGCGGCCGTCGTGGCCTACCACCCGAGTGAGAGTCCGGAGGACAGTCACTCTGTCAGTGTCGTCTCGAACTGTGTCGCCGACTCGGAGAGGTAGCCGGGGTCGTCGGTGAACACCTCTACCGTCGCAGTCGCCGGTTCCGCGTCGGTGAGGCGGGGCCCCACTGCGTCGAACTCCACGTCGCCGCTCCCGACGGGAATGTGCGTGTCGCCGCGGTGTCGCGCACCGTGGACGTGGAGATGCTCGACGAGGTCGTCGTACGAGTCGAGAAACGCGGCGATACCGTCGGTTCCGGCCTCGAGATACGCGTACCCGACGTCCAGACAGACGGCCCCCTCTGCACTGTCTGCTATCGCGCCGACGCGGTCCAGTGAGGGCCCCCCGGCGTATCCGGTCGTCTCGAAACAGACCGTGATGCCGTGGCTCCGTGCACGGTCACAGAGCCGGGCCGCCCGGTCGGCGAGGTGGTCGTGGCCCGCGCCGCGTGCGCTTGGGTGTGCGACCACCGTCGTCGCGCCCATCTCTGTTGCCGCCGCCAGCAGTCCGTCGAGATAGTCGACTGTCGCCGTGTCGAGTTCCGGTACCGGTGTCGCCAGCGGTTGTCTGTAGGGCAGATGGACGACGGTCCCGAACCCTCGTTCGTCGAGACGGCCGGCGAGCGCCGCCGTATCGAGGGCGTCGAGTGGTCGTTCCCCCTCGCCGATAGCGACCTCGACAAACGAGAACGACGCCGGGAGCGTCCCGATGGTGTCGACGTACGGGCCGACAGACACACCAATCTCCATGTGTTCCTGTTGGCGGGACACGGACTAATGTCTCCCGGTGTGGACGGCGACACGGGCCTGGGGGCGACGGTGTGAGGCGTCTGTCACTCGAACCGTCCCATCGTCGTCTGTTCGGGACCCGCCTCCGTGCCACTCGTCTCTTCGCCCGAGTCGTGGGCGGAACTGTCGCCACCGCCACGGTCCGGCGTCGCCGCGCGGTCGTCCGGCGACGGGTCACCGGCACTCCGTCCGGTGCCGGTGGGAACAGTCGTCTGCTCGTCCGTCTGACCGGTGGCGGGCGTCGGGTCCGGTCGTGTCTCACCGTCTGTGGACTGCTCGCCGGCCCCCGTCACCGTCGACCCGGGGCCGACCTCGGTGAGCGAGGCCTGTGTGCTGTGGTCTGCCTCGCCCGTGTCGTGCCCGTGTTTCTCCGCGATTGCCCTGGCGGCGGCGTAGCCACCGGAGAACGAGGCCCGTTTTGCCACCGCCGGTCGCGCGAGTTCGCGCGCGGCCTCGGCCCGGTGTCGCTCGTGGTGTGACCAGAACGCCTCGCGTCGCGTCTCGAAGTCGACGACCGGACGCGGGTAGTCCTCGCCGATGACGACCCCACACTCCGCCTGTACCGCGAGTGGCGTCTGCTCGGGTCGGTCGAGGGCGTGACTCGGCAACGCCTCCAGTTCCGGGACCCACTCGGTAATCCACTCGCCCTCCGGGTCGTGGTCTCGGACCTGTTTGCGCGGGTTGTACACACGCTGTGAGGGTTTTCCGACGAGACCGGCCTGACTCTGCCACTGTGTGTAGTTTATGCCGACGTCGCTGTCGATGAGGTGGTGGTGGTACCAGTCGGCACCGACCCACCAGGGCTGTTGGAGGATGTGTGTGAAAAACGACGCACACATCGCTCGCATCCGGAAGTTCAGCCACCCGGTCTCACGGAGACACCGCATCGACGCGTCGACCATCGGGAACCCGGTCTCACCCTGCTTCCAGGCCTCGACGAGAGTCGGGTCGTGGCTGTCCTCGTTGCGGCCCTCGAGAACGGGATTGACCGCCCGGTCTGTCCACCCCGGCCAGTCGGCCAGTTTCTGGTTGTAGTGCATGTTCCAGACCAGTCGGCTGTTGAACATACTGCGGCCACGACAGGCCGGTGCGTTGTCGGCGACGTACTGGTGGACCTGTCGAACCGAGAGCAACCCGAAGTTGATGTAGGGTGAGAGTCCACTGGTGCCCTCGCGGGCGTCCTGTGGCGCGGAGATGTTGCCCGGATACGACCGAATCCGGTCGACGAACTCGCGCAGTCGCGTGGTCGCCAGACGGTGGGTTCCCGTTGGAACCAGCTCCTTCTCTGGCGTGACGTCGTGCCCGTCGTCGACCAGTGCCGGTGTCACGCCGGTATCGAGCGCGAACCGGGTCGTGTCGTGGGCGTCCCACTCCGGTGTGTGCTGTGTCTCGGCGAGCCACTCCTGGACGTGTGTCTGCCAGTTCGTCCGGGACCACTCCCTGTCGCGGACCAACCCGTCCCCGGAGACGAACTCGACGGCCCCGTCACAGGCCTGGCCCACCCGTTCGTCCCGGCGCTGGCCGTACCGGCTGGTCGGTGTCGCCATCGTCAGCACCGACCAGCCACGGTCGACAAACGCCGAGAGCAGCGCGACCGGGTCGCCGTAGCCGACGGTCAGTCCCGGCGTCTCCGGCGGGCAGAGGGCAGTTCCGCGGCCGGTGCGTGTCGTCGCCTCGGACTCCCCCGGGGCGAGTGGCGTCTCCGTCTCGACGCTGTCAATCGAGCGTGTCGCGCGCCGTTTGCTCGTCTGTCCGGGTGCTGCCGCGTACAGACGGTCGAGACTCGTCACCGCCTCGTGGAGGAACCGGACGCGGGCGTCACACGCGAGTCCGTCTGTCTCGTAGAACTGTGGGTCGAACACGAACAGCGGACAGACCACGTCACCCCCGGCGACGGCCCGTGACAGCGCCAGGTGGTCCTCGGTCCGGAGGTGTTTCCGGTGCCAGACCACGTACCCCGTCGCGCCCTCGCCGGAGACTGCCGCCGGCGTCGGGATATCCGCCGGCACCGGGACAACGGGTCCGGAGTCTCCGGCACCGCTGGCGGTCGAGCGGTCACCCGTGTCCCCGTCGTCTGACTCCATCACTCGACTCTCCCTACGGGCGTGTCCCGCTTCAATCCGTCGTAGACGGTCGACTGTCGGCGAGACACCGGTCTGAGGGCGGCAACTACGGGTCGAGTGGGTTCAGTCCCGTGTCTGCTCACCCGACGGCGGTTGCTGGTCGTCGCCACGCCGTGCCAGGACGACACCGGCGAGGAAACAGACGATTCCCAGTGCGAACAGGGCGAGCGTGAGCAGTCCGTTCGGCACCACGAAACCGAGTCCGACCAGCAGGGCAAACGTCACGTGCAACAGCGCAGTCTCGTTCACGCTGGTACTACTGTGTGGGTCGAAAAAAGCGCCTCGCCACGGCGTACTCGGGACGCGTCGACGGGGGCGACTCGGCGCCGTACTCTCTCCCAGTACATCTAAGAGAGTCCGCTCGTAGGGAGACGTATGGGAATCACAGCGTTTTTTCTGGAGAACCGGGCGAACCTCCTCGCGGGCGTGTTGGCGCTCGTTCTCTTTGCTGTGGGTGGGTTCGCAATCACACAACAGCGGGGTATCGTCGGCGTGTTCTTACTGTTGGCCGGGTTCGGGTTCCTGATGTTTCTGGAGTACCGGAACATCGACCAACCGGAGTGAGTCCGCACACAGCAACACCCGCGGGGGTCAACGCTGGACGGCCAGCACCGGCGTGTCGCCGTCGCGGATGACCCGTTCGGTGATGCTCCCGTAGAGGAACCGACCGACACCGGAGCGGGCGCGGGTGCTCATGACGACCAGGTCGGCCCCCCGGTCGGTCGTCTCGTCGACGATAACCTGCGACGGCGTTCCGACCCCGACGGCACTCTCGGCCTCGACGCCGGCCGACTCGGCTTTCTCGACCAGTGCCGTCACGTCCTCGCGCCGGGTTGCGCGCTTGTCCTCGACGGCCGCGTCGTCGCGGGCCTCCGGCGCCGCAGTTCCGGACATCTCGACAACCGCGAGAAAGACCAGACGGGCGTCGTGGGCAACGGCCTGACTCACGCCGTGGTCGATGGCGTTGTCGGCCTCGCTGCCGTCGGTCGGAACCAGGATGAGTTCGTACACGTCGAACGGTTGTACACACAGCGTAATCAATTATCGGTTACTCAACCCGTGCGCTTGGCGATGAGTGCGATATCCGAGAGCACGTCGAACCCCATCGGAACAACGTGGAGGAGACCGCCAATCAGGAACAGTTTCGTGCCAAACAACGGGTCGGTGAACACCCACGGCGAGAGAATCGCCAGACACGCGACCCCGGCGAGGCCGTAGACGACCCGTTCACTCCGGCGGAGTTGGGGGTTCGTCCAACTGTACAGGGAGGTGGCGAGGTAGCCGAGTCCGAGAGCCAGGAACCACGGCCGCCAGTAGCCAACCCCGAGCAGGTCGTCGACGAGCGGGAGTCCGTCGGCCGCGCCGGGGAACTGACCGGCCACAGCGAGGAGATTGACCGACATCGCACCGGAGTTCAGCCCGGCCCAGACGAGCCAGATGCGGTTGCGTCGAACCGTCGGTGCGGTGTAGACGATACCGACGAGAATGATACCGATAGTGAGGACCACCCACAGCGCGATGATGCTCTCGACGAGTCCAAACGGCGCGAGCGACGGCGACGAGACGAACAGCCACGACAGCGACCAGCCAACGACGCCCTCGAAGAATCCAACGATCAACAGTCCGTCACCGGGCAGAGGCGGCGACAGCAGCCGGCGGACGTACCCCGAGAGAACTGTCACGCGACTGTTATTCAAGAGGGTGGTCAGATAGTTCGAGGCCACAACCGAGTTACGGAGAGCAACCACTTAACCGGTTTGAAGCCCCCCGACCGGGGACTCTGCCGGGCGAGAACGGCTGTCCCCGGGAGTAGAGCCGACACGCGGGGCGTGTGTCTACCGGGTGGGTCGCGTGCCGGTTGCCGTCACGCGCCACTCCGCCGGGTGTGAGCGGTCCGTGCCCGCCAGTTGACCCCCAACCCTTACTACTGGCAGTTCCAACAGACAGTGTCCAATGGTAGAGACCGACCTCGACTCCTACAGGGAGATGAACGACATCGGGCCGGACGACCCGGCGCCGCGCGAACCCGAAGGGGAGCCACACAGGACGACCGACGAGTTTCACGTCTGGCAGTTCGACTCCGAAACCTCACAGACGGTCCCCGACACGTTCGTCGTCGCCCGCGACCCGGAACCGCTCGATTTCCGGATGTGGGTGTTCGTCGGGCGTGAAGAGCAGGCACACTTCGTGATGCGGGCCTCACACAGGTACAGCCCCACAGACGTAACCGGCGACCGCGACGACTGCTGTGAGGTGTTGTTCGAGGGACAGTCACTCGCTGCCGTGCACTGTCCGGAGAGTGTCCAACGACTGGTTGCCGACCTCACCGGCGCAGAGGTCGTCACGTCGTGGCGCTCACCCGGGTCGGAGAGCGCCGGCCCCATCAACTACTGAGGAGTCCATCCACAGACCGTACACGCCGTCGCCCCGGCGTCGTGAAGCCCGCCACAGTCCGGGCACTGTTTCTTGTTGTAACTCTCCTCCCACTCTCCGCCGTCTGTCTGGTGGCCACGCCGCGAGAGGAACTCGTCGAACAGGTCTTCGTCGCCGGGTGTGGATGCCATGCATGTTATGGTATGGCACACCACTATATATGTCTATTGGTTCTGACAGGGTCGACAGTAGTGACTGTGGGAGTATCGAACCGGGCGGAGCGCGCTCGAAACCGAGCGCGTGACTGGTAGCCGCCCGATAGTGGGGTGGGCACACCCCCCGCATGGGGCGTGCCGCGAACGAGAGAGCAAATTAGTGGGTGGGGTCTGGGTTGGTGGCACCGGTACGCTACCGGCAACTGTAACCAGAGGACGAGCAGGTATAAATCTTTCTCCCAGATATTGGTACTGATACTCCCGGAGGGCAGTGTGGGGTGTGTTGGCGCGTGTTTCTACGGTCGTGGCCAGTCCTCCGGGTGTACAGCCGTGTTACTCACCGAGTCTGGCGTGCCACGCGCTGGCGTCGGCGTCCACGACCCGTTCGTTCATCTCGGCGAGCAGCGCAACGGCTCTACTCGCCGTGCGCGCCGCACGGCGTTCGCCCTCGACCCGGAACTCGCCGGTCGTCCGGTCGGCGTACACCGTACAGACTGCGCCGGCCCGGAGTCCGTAGATACCAGCGAGTGTCAAGAGCACACTCGCTTCCATCTCGAAGTTGAGCACACCCACGCGTCTCAGTTCCTCGATGCGCGCGTCGGCGTCACGGGCGCGGAAACCGCCGAATCCCTCGCGGCTCTGGCCGGCGTAGAAGCTGTCGGTACTCGCGGTCACGCCGAGGTGGTAGTCGTACCCCAGGTCCTCGGCGGCGGCGGCGAGCGCGGAGACGACGGCGTGGTCGGCGACGGCCGGATACTCCGGGCGAACGTACTCCGTGCCCGTTCCCTCCTGTCTGACCGCGCCGGTGGTGATTATCAGGTCGCCGATATCGGTCTCTGGCTGGAGCGCGCCACAGGAGCCGACCCGAATCAGTGTCTCTGCGCCGACGCGGGCGAGTTCCTCCGCCGCGATTGCCGCCGACGGCGCGCCGACACCCGTCGAGGTGGCCGAGATTGGCGTCTCCTCGACAGTGCCGGTGGCCGTCCGGTACTCGCGGTGGTCGGCGACTATCTCCGACTCTGCCCAGCCGTCTGTGATCTTCTCGATTCGCTCTGGGTCGCCCGGGAGAAGCACCGCGTCGGCGACGTCTCCCGGTTCGAGTTCGAGGTGGTACTGTTCGTCTGTCGTGGGGTCCTCGCGCCCGGCCGTCTCCGCCGGTCGGTCGGACGCCTGGTCTGGGTCGTCCGGTGTCATTCTGCGTCCTCCAGGTGTGCCCCGGTGATAGTGTCGGGGAGCAACTCGTCGAGACGGTGTGTCTCGACACCGTCGCCGGTGTCACAGCGAATCTCGAACTCGCCGGGGCAAAACTCCGCCAGCGTCTGCCGGCACATCCCACAGGGTGTCACGCCGTCCCGGGCGCTCGAGGTGACCGCGAGACGGCTAAAGGCCCGGTGGCCGTCACTGACGGCCGTCCCGAGCGCCACCTCCTCCGCGTGGAGACTGTTCGAGTAGTTCGCGTTCTCGACGTTACAGCCGGTGTAAACGGTGCCGTCGGTTGTTTCCAGCGCCGCGCCCACCCTGTACTCCGAGTAGGGTGTGTACGCGTCGTCGAGCGTCTCTCGTGCCTGGTCGATGAGCGTCACGTCCGTATGCTGGTGGGGCGTTCTCAAATACTCACCGCCACACCCCGTGCCCGGAGACGGCGGGGAGTCACTCGAACAGGTCCGACACGTCGTTGCGACCGATATACCGGGTGTCGCCGTCGCGGCTCTCGAGCTCCAGTTCGCCGGTTTCCCGGAAGTTGTTGCCGATGACGAGCTTGTAGGGAACCCCGAGCAGGTCACTCTCCGCGAACCGCTCGCCGATGGTCTGGTCTGGGTCGTCGAACAGCAGCGTCTCGCCGGCCGGACACTCCTCGTGGAGCACGTCTGCGACCGCGGCCAGTTCGTCGTCGTACCTGAGAGGGACAATCGAGAGCGTGTACGGGGCGACGCTGTCCGGCCCCTCGCCGGGCCAGCGACAGCCGTCCTCGTCTGAGTGTTGGGCGACCAGCGCGTGCAGGAGACGGTCGATACCGATGCCGTAACTGGCCATCAACACGTCCTGGCGCGAACCGTCTGCCATGTCGACGGTCAGCCCCATCGGTTCGGAGTACCGCGTCCCGAGTTGGAAGATGTGTGCAATCTCGATCCCCTCGCCACCTTCCAGCGCACTGGCACACTCCGGGCAGTCGTCGCCGGCCTCGACAGTCTGTGGCGAGTCACCGGTCGCGCCGAACCGACACCCTGCCGCGGGACAGGAGACCAGCCCCACGGTTCCCGTCTCGACGGGCGCGAGAAACTCCTCGGAGGTCGGTCCACCCATCACGCTGTTGTCGGCGTCGGCGACGACGGTGTCCAGTCCGAGACGGTCGAACAGCCGGCAGTAACGCTCGCGGACCCGGTCGTACTGGGCGACGAGTGACTCCTCGGTCGCGTGGAGTCCGTACGCGTCTTTCATGGTGAACTCCTTTGTCCGGAGCAGCCCCATTCGCGCGTTGTCGTCGCGGTGTTTCCGCCCGACCTGGTAGCAAAAAAGCGGGAGGTCCTCGTAGGACCGAATCAGCCCCTCGAACAGACGGACGACACTCTCCTCGTGAGAGGGTGCGAGACACATCTGCTGGCCGTCGCGGTTCTCGACGGTGAACATCTCCTCGCCAAAACTGTTCCAGCGCCCGCTCTGGTCCCAGATGTCGCGGTAGTTCAACTGTGGGAGGCTGACCTTCTGTGCCCCGAGGTCGGTCATCGCGTCGTCGACGCGGTCGATAATCGCGCCCCGGACGCGTTCACCGGTGACGGTAAATCCGTACAGACCGCTGCCGAACTGCCGGACCAGGCCCGCACGGACGACGAGTTCGACCGTTCGGCTCTCGTGGCTGCCGGCCTCGCGGCGCGTGAACAGTTTCGCCTCGCTCCGTCGCATACACCCGTTTGGACGTGGCGGCTTTCGTATGTTGCGGACCACCCGGGCGCGTCAGCCGCCCGTCAGACGCCCGTCAGACCTCTCTCCAGCCTTTAAGACCGCTCGACACGGTAGAAACTGTGTGCCACTGCTCCGGTCAGACCCGATCGACGAACTGGTCGTGCCCGACGGGACCGAGGTCGAGGAGCACGACCTGGTGACCGAGGGTGATGTCATCGTGGCGGGCCAGAGCGTCGTCGAGTTCGGCGTGCGCGGCGGGAACGTGATGGCCGGCGAGCGCGTGCGCTTCGAGGGTCACATCGAGGCGGGCGGAGACTGCCGCCTCGACATGTGGTGTGACGTGGCCGACAACGTGCTCGTCGGCGAGGACGCCTACCTGGGCGAGCGCGTCCACGTCGGCGGCGAGTTGCGCGTCGCCGGCAACGTCAACATCGGCGACGACGTCGACATCGAGGAGGGGTTCGAGGCGAACGGCTGGATTCGCATCCGGAACCCGATGCCGACGATCGTCTTTCTGTTCGTCTATCTCTCCCAGCTGTTGCGCATCGGCGAGGAGGACGCCGCCGAGGAGTTGCTGTCGGCGGTGACCGACGCGGGCGAGCGCGACCACGAACCGGTGTTGATTCCGCGCGGGAGTCGCGTCGGCGACGACGCCTGGCGGGTCTCGACACCGGGCCGCATCGGCGACGACTGCCGCCTGCACGGCAACATCCGCGCCGAGTCGCTCGTCGTCGGCCGGGAGAACGAACTGTTCGGGAGTCTCCGCGCCCGCGAGGGAATCACCGTCGGCGCGGGGACGGCGGTGACGGGCAACGTCACCACCCGCGAGGGAACCGTCCGGGTCGGTCCCGAGACCGAAATTCGCGGCGACGTCGCCGGCGAGTACGTCGAGGTCCACCGCGAGGCCGAAATCGAGGGCGCCATCCGCGCCACAGAGGAGATGTCCATCGTCTCCGAACCGGTGCTCGACGACTCGGTAGTCGAGACGACCGGCGGGGGTGAGGACGAAACGGCACAGACGACTGGCGACGGTGCGGAGACGCCCGGGGACGCGGAGTCCGAGGACGGTGGCGTCGAGCGCGAGGCTGAGTGACGGACGACAGCACCGCTCTCGACGCGAGACGGGCCGGGAGAGTTAAGTTGTGATGAGGCCAACAGTCGTGGTATGCCAGCACTCGAAGAGCCAATCGAGATTCGCAACCTCGAACTCAGAAACCGGCTCTACCGCGCGCCGCTGTTGGAGCACGCCGGCAACGGCGACGACGCGGTCGACATCCTCCGGAACGAACTCGAACCGTCGGCGGCGGGTGGCGTTGGACTGATAATGCAGGGTGCGATGCCGGTTCGGGGCGGGGGTGAGGGGTGTGCGGCCCCGCGGATGACCTTCGCCGACGACGGCGACTTCGTCAGGAGTCTCGCGCCAGTGCCCGAGGCCGTCCACGACCACGGCGGGCGCATCTTCGCGCAGTTTGGCCACGGGGGCATCAAGAGTCTCGAGACGTGGCACGCCGACTACAAGGAGCGGTGGTCGGACCTGGAGCAACAGGCCGTCTCCGAGTTACCCTGGCTCTGGAAGATATTCGACACGCTCGGGCTGATGGAGTTCGACCTCAACGTGATGTCGACCGAGGAGGTGTACGAACTGGCCGAGGATATGGCCGAGTCGGCGAGATACGCCGTCGAGGCGGGCTACGACGGCATCCACCTCGCGGGCGCGACGATGGGCATCTTCCAGCAGTTCGCCTCCCCGTTCTACAACGACCGCGACGACGAGTTTGGCGGTTCGCTCTCCGAGCGGGCGTACTTCTTCAAGATCGTCCACGACGAAATCCGGGCGGCGGTCGGGGACCACCCCATCACGACGAAAGTACCCGCCGAAACCGACTCGCCGTGGTACGTGCGCGACCACATCACCCTCGAGGAGGGTGTCGAACTCTGCCGGATGGTGGAGGAGTTCGGTTACGACGCCGTGACACCGGTCACGGAGTCACCGTTCTGGGACCAGAGCATCATAAAGGGGAATTTTCCGGACCGCGCCTGGGAGGACGACCAGTTCGCGGACGGCTACGCCGAGGCCTTTGGCGGTGAGTGGCGGTACAAAATCGTCAAGACGGCGGCACAACTGAACGCCAAGAACAACGATTTCAATCCCGGCTGGAACGAGGACTTCTGCCGGCGGGTTCGTGCGCGCGTCGACATTCCAGTCATGCAGGTCGGGGGTATCCGCGACCGGCCACAGATCGACCGCCTGCTGAACAGCGGTGCCTGTGACATGGTCGGGATGGGCCGGCCCTTCTACGCCGAACCGAAACTCGCCGCCCGCCTGCTCGAGGACGAGGACGCCGCGGTCATCTGCGAGAACTGTAACAACTGCATTCCGCCACAGGTCGCCGGCGAGTCCGGCATCTGTCGCACACCACACGTGCTCGAAAAGCGGGGCGAACTGGAGAAAGCCGGCGCCTACGACCGGGAGACGACCGCAGACGCGACAGTCGACACCGCGGCAGACGCCGACACGACGACAGTCTCGCAGGACTGACCGCCCGACTGCAAAGCGTCTATACGACCGGCAGTTGGAGTGTATCGTATGGAGACGCGCCACCGGGTTGTCGTCGGAGACGCGAGCGGACTCGGAGCAGTCCCGGACGACGCCGTCGAACTCGTCGTCACGTCGCCGCCGTATCCGATGATAGAGATGTGGGACGACCTCTTCGCGGCCCTGGACCCCGAGATTGGCGACCTGCTCGATGCGGGCGCGGGCGAGGCGGCCTTCGAGGCGATGCACGCCGTGCTGGAGGAGGTGTGGGCAGAACTCTCCCGGGTGCTCGTCGAGGGCGGTGTCGCCTGCATCAACGTCGGCGACGCGACCCGCACGCTCGATGGCCGCTTCCGGGTCTACCAGAACCACTCGCGGGTCGTCGATACACTCACCGGGCAGGGGTTCGACCCGTTGCCCGAGATTCTGTGGCGCAAACCGACCAACTCGGCGGCGAAGTTCATGGGCAGCGGGATGGTGCCGCCAAACGCCTACGTCACGCTCGAACACGAGTACGTGCTGGTCTTCCGGAACGGCCCCCGGCGGCGTTTCGACCCCGGTGTGGACCGGCGCTACGAGGCGGCGTACTTCTGGGAGGAGCGCAACAACTGGTTCTCGGACCTCTGGACCGACGTCAGAGGCGACCGGCAGGCACTCGACGACGACGAGAGCCGCGAGCGGTCGGGGGCGTACCCCTTCGAGATTCCCTACCGGCTGGTGAACATGTACAGCACCTACGGCGACACCGTGCTCGACCCGTTTCTCGGAACGGGGACGACGACGCTGGCGGCGATGGTCGCCGGTCGCAACTCCACGGGCTACGAGATCGACCCGGCATTCGTCGACCGACTCGAAGACGACCTCGACCGCGTGCCCGCGCTGTCGCGCACGGTTGCCCGGGACCGACTCGCCGACCACCAGCAGTTCGTCGAGCGCGTTCGCGAGCAGGGTGACTCGCTCGCCTACGAGTCCGAGTACTACGACCTGCCCGTCAGGACCAGACAGGAGCGACAACTGCGACTGTATGCTATCTCCGATGTCGACCGACAGGGCGCCGACAGCGACTCTGTGACGACCGGTGAGCGAGCGACAGACGACCCACAGACGGTCTATCGCGCCACCCACGAACCCGTCGAGGACGTGCCTGTCGATAGCGAGTGAACGGCGGCGACGACGCCGCGGACCGTCGGTCAGGACGCGGGGTCGAGCGTCGGGGCGGAGTCCTCGGCGTCGGGAGTTGGAAGCCTGAGAGCGACCCGCGAGCCCTCGTCTGTCTGTGCTATCGACAACTCGCCGCCAGAGCGTTCGGCAATCCACCGCACCAGCCAGAGTCCGACGCCGCTCCCGTGCTGGAGTTTGCTCTCTTGCTCTTCTTCGAGCACGGCAATCTCGCTCTCGCGCACGCCGCCGGAGTCGTCCTCGACGACCAGCGTCACCCACTCCGCTTCCGTCTCGGTCCGGAGTTCGATTCGTGAGTCGTGGTCTGCCGGCGCGTGCCTGACCGCGTTCACGACGAGTTCTTTTATTGCCTCTCGGAGTTCGGGGTGTGCCTCGACCCGTGTCGGGTCGACGTCGGCCGTTATCGACGCCTCCGGGTAGGCCTGCTGGGCCGCCTCAACGACCGCTGTGACGCTCTCGTCGATGGCGAGCACGCGACGCTCGCGTGTGTCGACGATTTTGCCGAGCAACTGTGCCTTCCTGCTGTGTTCGAGCAACTCCGTGGTGGCGTCGGTTATCGTCTCGATGGAGGACCGCGCCTCATCGTCGCAGTGCTCTGTGGCGATGCTGGCGTGGCCCTCGATGACGTTCAGCTTGTTCCGGACGTTGTGCCGGAAGACGCGGGCGAGCACCTGCTTGAGTAATCGGAGTTCCCGCTCGAACTCGACGCGCTCGGAGATGTCGCGGCTGTTCACGACGAACCCCTCGACTGCCGGGTTCGCGAGCTGGTTGTTGCCGATGGATTCGAGCCACCGCCAAGAGCCGTTGCTGTGCTGGAACCGGTACTCGACCTGCGGTGAGGCGTCTGGCTCGCCGACGGCCTCCGCGAACTCCGTCATCACCCGCTGGCGGTCCTCGGGGTGGACGTAGTCGAAGGCGCTGTCGCCGACCATCCCCTCGGGGTCGTACCCCAGCAGCCGCCGTGCCGACTGGCTCTGGTACTGGTAGGTTCCGCTCGCGTCAAGGATGGTGATAATATCCGTCGAGTGCCGGATGAGTTCCTGAAACCGCTCGGCCTGCTGCTTGCGCTCGGTGACGTCGATGTAGATGGCGTACCCGTGTTGCTGACCGTCGACCTCGAAGGGGACGGAGCGAAGCAGGAACCACCGGGAACCGTTTGCCGTCTGTCGGCATACCTCGCGCTCGACGGTCTCGCCCTTTGCTCCCGCGCGGTTCATCTCCACGGCCTGGTCCTCGTTGTCGGGTGGGACGATGTGTGCGTCCAGCGAGTCGCCGGCAATCTCGTCCTCCTGCACGCCGAATGTCGTCTCGAACGCGTTGTTGACTGCCTGTACGACCGGCGTCTCGTCCTGGAACCTGGACTCGACCGCCGGCTCACCGAGGCGCTCGAACAGCACTCCCTCGCCGTCACGACGTCCCATAGACGGCCACAGTGGTTTCTCACTCATTATAGTTCCTCCGTGAGAAACTGATTTGTCTGTCGCGCCCCTCAACTCGGTATGGCAAAAGAGCCCTGCGACGGCTGTGGCGACGCCGTCCAGATTGGCGGCGGCATCGCCAACATCTGGACGATGAAACAGGAGCCAACGGGAGGAATGACGCTCGAACTCGTCGACGGGACCGAACACTTTCTCTGTCACGACTGCATCGACCGACTGCCCGGCGACCGCGAGGTTGTCGCCGAAGACGTCGCGAAACTGTAGACGGTCGTCGCTCCCACAGTTTATGTACTAGCGGGCGTCCAAACCGCCCGTGACGTTCGTCCTCGGTCGGAGTGGGTCAGACGACACGTTCGGGACCGACGACAGGGCGTGTAGCCGGGAGCGGCCGCCACAGGCAGCACATCTGGGCAGTTACCGCGCCGTCGACGGGAGCGCCGGCGCGTCGCTGTACCTGGATATCGACGGGCCACACGCCGCGCTCGTGGTCGGCAAACGTGGCTACGGGAAATCGTACACGCTCGGTGTTCTCGCGGAGGAACTCGCCCGGGCCGACGGCGTCGCGCCGGTCGTCGTCGACCCGATGGGCGTCTTCGACAGTCTCGCCCGCGAGAGCAACGGCAACCCGGTGCCGGTTCGGGTCGTCGACGCGCCGACAGTCGACCCCGGTGCGCTCGGGCCACGGGCGTGGTGTGCGATGCTCGGTCTCTCGCCGGAGAGTGGACCCGGTGGACTGGTCTGGCGGGCCGCCACAGAACAGTCGACCGTCGACGCGATGTGCGACCACGTCACCGACAGCGACGCGACCGCGACCCACCGGCGTGCGGCGGCGAACCACCTCCGCCTCGCGGCGTCGTGGGGTGTTTTCGACGGTGCCGGTCTCGACGCCCGGACGCTCGCGAACCCGGCGGCGGCCGTTCTCGACGTCTCGGGACTGAACCGGGCCGCGATGAACGCTCTCGTCGCCGGTGTCGCCGGGAGTCTCTACCGCGCCCGTGTCGAGGACCGTATCGCGCGACTCCCGTGGCTGTTGCTCGACGAGGCCCACGTCTTCTTCGAGGGGGTCGCACAACGGCCCCTGGAGACACTGCTCACCCGGGGGCGAGCGCCGGGCGTGAGTCTGGTCGCCGCGACACAGCGACCGGGGGTCGTCCCCGGTGTGGCGGTTTCGCAGTCGGACCTGGTTCTCTCCCACCGCCTCACCGCCGGCGAGGATATCGACGCGCTCGAGCGAACACAGCCGACATACATGACCTCGTCGTTGACCGCACAGATGCCGACCGAACCCGGCGAGGTGGTCGTCGTCGACGACGCCACCGAGACGGTCCACACGGCACGGGTCCGGAGCCGCGACACGCCCCACGCCGGTGACAGTCCAAGCGCCAGTGAACGACCCTGAGACCGCCGTGTGACACGGGCGGCCCTGCGTCGGCAGGCGTCGAACGGCGACCCCGTCTCGGTCGCGACCCAAACTGCAAAGTACCGACGCGCGGTCGATTCCAGTATGAAAGCAACCGCGAGAGCCCACCCGATTCAGGGGCTCGTCAAGTACCACGGGATGCGCGACGACGACCTGCGCCTGCCGTATCACGACTCGATCAGTCTCTGTACGGCGCCCAGCGAGACGACGACGACAGTGGCGTTCGACCCGTCACTGGAGGAAGACCGGTTCGTCGTCGACGGTGACCAGGTTACCGGGCGCGGGGCCGACCGGATTCTGAGTGTCACAGACCACGTTCGTGAGAGGGCGGGTATCGAGGACCACGTTCGTCTGGAGTCGGAGAACTCCGTTCCGACCAACATCGGCTTCGGGTCGTCGTCGTCGGGCTTTGGGGCGGCGGCGATGGCACTCGCCGAGGCCGCCGGGTTGGACGCCTCCCGGCCCGAGATTTCGGCCATCGCGCGGCGCGGGTCGGCGTCCGCGGCGCGTTCGGTCACGGGTGGGTTCTCGCTGCTCCGGGCGGGACTGAACGACACAGACTGTCGGTCAGAGCGACTCCCGGTTCCCGAGGCGTTCACAGACCAGATTCGCGTCGTCGCGGCGACGGTACCGGCGTACAAAGAGACCGAGGAGGCCCACGCCGAGGCCGAGAACAGCCACATGTTCGAGGCACGACTGGCACACGTCCACGAGCAACTCGGGGAGATGCGGGACGCGCTTCGTGCGGGCGCGTTCGACCGCGCCTTCGAGACCGCGGAGATGGATTCGCTGTCGCTGGCGGCCACCACGATGACCGGCCCTGCCGGGTGGGTCTACTGGCAACCCCGCACGCTCGCGGTGTTCGAAGCCGTCCGGGACCTCCGTGCCGAGGACGTGCCGGCGTACTTCTCCGTCGACACCGGCGCCAGTGTCTACGTGAACACGACGGCGAGCCACGTCGACCGTGTCGAGACGGCAGTCGCAGACTGCGGTGTCGATACGCGCGTCTGGGAGGTCGGTGGGCCGGCGCGGGTCCTCGATGAGAGCGAGGCCCTGTTCTGAGCGCGGGTCACCCGTTCCGGCGCGAACCGGACCCGCGTGGCCAGGAGCAATCCACAGCGTCAATACACTCCTCGCCAAACAGTGTCACATGACGGTGGAGGTCGAGCGGACGTTCGAGGTCGATGCCACAATCGAGGAGGTCTGGGAGTTGCTGGCAGACGAGGCCAACCGGGCGCAGGCAATCGAGGTGGTCGAGGAGTTCGACACCGGCGGCGAGGAGACGGTCTGGCAGATCGCGCTCCCGCTGCCGGTCACCGACCGGACGATATCGGTCCGGACCTGGGACATCGAGCGGGAGTCGCCCAACTACGTGGAGTTCGTCGGGCGCTCGAAGGCGATGGACGTCGTCGGCGAACACGAGATAACGGCGACAGAGACGGGGTGTCGTGTGCGCAACCGCTTCGTCGTCGACGGCAAACTGCCGGGCGTCGAGCGGTTCTTCAGGCGGCGAATCGACGGCGAAATCGACAACATCAGACGCCTGGTCGTGGAGCGAGACACGGGCGTCGAGGAGGTCTCGTGATACAGACGAGCGTCGAGAACGGCCTGCGCGTCGTCACCTTCGACCGGCCCGAGCGGCGCAACGCACTCACGCGCACGGCTCTCGACGAACTCGAAACGGTTCTCGAACGCGCCGAGGAGTCGGTGTTGTATCTCCACGGCGCCGGGTCTGCGTTCTGTGCCGGTGCCGACCTCACCGCCGTCGAGTCGCTGGACCGGGAGTCGGCGCTTGCGTTCGCGCGCCAGGGACAGCGCGTGGCCAACGCGCTCGAAACCTACGACGGCGCGGTCGTGGCCGGCATCGACGGGGCCGCACGCGGCGGCGGTGTCGAGCTGGCGCTCGCCTGTGACGTTCGAACCGCGACGCCCGACGCCACCGTCGCCGAGAACGGCGTCTCGCTGGGTATCTTCGGCGCCTGGGGTGGGACCGCGCGCCTGCCGGCGCTGCTCGGCGAGGGCGACGCGCTCGATATCGCGCTCTCGGGGCGCGTACTCGACGCCACAGAGGCCCGCCGTCTCGGACTGGTCAGTCGCGTCCTCAAGGAGCCACGGACCGTCGCCGAACGGGTGGCCGGCCACGACGCCGCCACAGTGCGGACGATCAAACGCCGTCTCCGCGACGACGGCCCCCGTGACCGGCAGGAACAGCGCGAAATCGAAGCCTTCGCCGACCTGTTGACCGGGGTCGACGGGGACGACATCGACCACTGATCAGCCGGTCCGTTCGATACCGGAGAGTTCGACACGCGCACCGCCGGCCCGCCCCTCCGTGATGTCGAGTTCCCAGCCGTGTGCCCTGGCAATCTGGTCGACGATTGCGAGGCCGAGACCGCTCCCGGTGTCGGTGGTGGTGTTCCCGGGCTGGACCACCTCCTCGCGCCGGTTGTCGGCGATACCTGGTCCGTCGTCCTCAACGTAGAGCACGTCCTCGAAGCCGACAGTGACCGTGACGTCCGTGCTGTCGCGGTCGCCGTCTGCCCCGTGTTCGACGGCGTTTTGCAGGAGGTTCTCGAGCAACTGGACCAGACGCTCGCGGTCGGCCTCGAACGTGGCGTCGCCGGCGATTCGGAGTGTCGCCTCCCCGGTGTCGACGTTGCTCCAGGCCAGTCGGGTGGTCTCCTGGAGAGTAACCGGCTCCATCTCCCCGATAGACTGCCCCTCGCGGGCGAGTGTGAACACGTCGCCGATTATCGTATCCATCTGCTCCAGCGAGTCGATGACCTTCTCGAGGTGTTCGTTGTCGTCGTCGGTCTGGCGCGCGAGGTCGGTGTACCCCTGGGCGATGTTCAGCGGGTTACGGAGGTCGTGTGAGACGACACTCCCGAACTGTTCGAGTCGTTCGTTCGCCCGTTCGAGGTTCTGGTTCGTCTCCTGGAGTTGCTGCTCTCGTCGCTTGCGACTCGTGATGTCGCGGGCGTTGAGAACGACCCCCTCGACAAACGGGTTCTCCAGCAGGTTCCGCACCGACGCCTCCAGATACAGTAGAGTACCGTTCGCGTCCAGACTCCGGTACTCCATGCGGAACTGTCCGCCCGGTTCGTCGAGCAGGTTCTCGAACTGGCGTCGGAACTCGGAGCGGTCTGCCTCGTGAATCAGACTGAACGCGTCCCGTCCGACAATCGTCCCAGACTCCGTGCCCGTCAGTCGCTGCATCGAGGGACTGGCGTACGTTATCTCCCCGTTTTGATCGACCACGAGCATCAGGTCCGAGGAGTTCTCGATGAGTGCCCGGTACTGTCGCTGGGTTTTCCGCCGGTCGGTAATATCCTGCAACAAGAGGAGACGACCGGTCGGTTTGCTGCTGTTGTACAGTGACGAGACGGTCGCCTCGAGGAATCTGTACTCGTCGGCCGCCTTTATATCCGTCTCGGCCCGCGTCCCGTGTTCGTGTCTCTCGACGACGTCGGCACACGACGGGACCGCCTCGTCGGCGGGTTCGCCGATGACGCTCCCGTTGATACCCAGTGCCCTCCGCGCGGCGTCGTTGAGGTCGATGACCTGGTTCTCCGTGTCGAACACGACGTACCCGTCTCGCATGCCCTCGACAACCGCGTCGCGGGCCACGGGCAGTATGCCGAGCAACTCGTAGCGGACGACCGCGTATGCGAAACACGACCCCATCACCCCGAAACCGAGAGGCGTGAGGTCGATAGCGTCCGGGGTCAGGGGCTGATTCCCGAGCGCGAACAGTACGCCCATCACCAGCGCGACACCGATTCCGACGGCGGTCGCAAACGCCTGTCGCCGGTAGACGTCCGTGGACTCGAATCCGGTCTGGAGGAGCAAGAACAGCCCCAAGACCGCGCTCCCGACGGCGTAGGTCAGGTACGCCCGGAACAGCGGCTGGAACTCGCGTTTGTGGACGACGAGTTCGCCAAACCACCCGCTCTCGGGGAGGAATCGCCCCGTCCAGAGCAGTTCGTGTGAGGAGTTGGTGGCGGCGACGAACACCATCGCGGCCGGTATCGTCAGCAGCAACGCCACGTTTCGCCGCGTCAGCAGACTCTCCCGTCCGGCGAGGGCCAGGGAAAAAAACAGCACCGACATCGTCACGCCACCGTAGCCGATATACACCGCCGCGAGCGAGAGCCGCGAAATCGTCTCTCCCACGAACAACAGTTCGAGACTCCGCGAGACGGTCCAGATTGTCGCCGAGAGAAACAGTCCGGCGAACGTAAGTGCCGTTGTTCGCCGCGTCTCGCGGTACCGGAGGGCACCGTACACCGCCAGAACCAGCGTGAGGACTGCCGACACCAGGTACGGACCCAACAGCGGCGTAAACTGAGTTTCCAGATTCATTGCTGACAGTCCCCCGGAGTCCCTGTATCCGTCTACTGCATTGACCGACGCTGTTATATTTCTAATGATTGGCAGTGAAAAAAGAGCAACGAAACACAGTCTCTACGACAGTGATACGTCGTGGGTCTGTGACACTACGGCAAGGGGGTGTGTCGGGTCGTGGCCAGGGCGGGGTTCGACGTGCCGGCAGTCCGGGCGAGTTTCTGTCGCTCCGCCGACGTCTCAGTCGTCGCCCGCTCCGGCGGCCTGTCCGTCGTCGCCGACGACGAGGTCACCAGCACGGGGGCCCTCCAGGTCCACGTCGGGCAGCAGGTCACGCAGATACTGTCCGGTGGCAGAGTCTTCGGTTCGCGCGACCGCCTCGGGTGTCCCCGTCGCCACGACCTCGCCGCCGTGTTCCCCGCCCTCCGGTCCGAGGTCGACGATGTGGTCGGCGTTTTTCACGAGGTCGAGTTCGTGTTCGATGACGACGACGGTGTTTCCCTCGTCGGTGAGTCGGTGGAGCACGTCGATGAGTTTGCGCTCGTCCTCCGGGTGGAGACCGGTCGTGGGTTCGTCGAGGAGGTACAGCGTGTCGCCGGTGTCTTTTTTCCCGAGTTCCTCGGCGAGTTTCACCCGCTGGGCCTCACCACCCGAGAGCGTCGTCGAGGGCTGGCCCAGTCGCATGTAGCCAAGTCCCACGTCTTTCAGGAGTTTCAGCCGCCGCCGGAGTTGGCTGTGGCTCTCGAAGAAGTCATGCGCCTCCGTGACACTCATCTGGAGGACGTCCGCGATGGTCTTTCCACGGAAGGTCACGTCGAGTGTCTCGTCGTTGTACCGCGCGCCGTCGCACTCCTCACAGGGCACCGAGACGTCCGAGAGGAAGTTCATGTCGATGGTGACGGTGCCCTGGCCGCCACACTCCTCACAGCGACCGCCGGAGACGTTGAACGAGAATCGCCCCTTCTGGTAGCCCCGCTGGTTGGCGAGGTCCGTCTCGGCGAACAGCTCCCGGACGTAGTCGAAGACGTTCGTGTAGGTCGCGGGGTTCGACCGGGGTGTCCGGCCGATTGGTGACTGGTCGATGAGTCGGACGGTCTCGACCTGGTCGACCCCCTCGATGGTGTCGTGGTCACCGGGGTCGACGCTGGTGTTGTTGTTCATCTCGCGGGCCAGCCCACGGTAGAGCACGTCGTGCATCAGCGTCGATTTGCCCGAGCCAGAGACGCCGGTGATGGCGGTGAACGCCCCAATCGGGAGGTCGACATCGAGATTGTCGAGGTTGTGCTGGCGCGCGCCACGAATCGTCAGCGCGCCGTTTCCATCGCGGCGACTCTCGGGAACGGGAATCGTCCGGCGGCCGGCGAGGTAGTCGCCGGTGACACTCTCCTCGCTCTCGATGACCGCCTCGATGTCGCCGTTGACGACCACCTCCCCGCCCCGTTTCCCGGGGCCGGGACCCATGTCGATGACGTTGTCCGCCCGGCGCATCGTCTCGGTGTCGTGTTCGACCACGAGCAGGGTGTTGCCGATATCGCGCAACTCCGCGAGCGTGTCGAGCAGACGGTCGTTGTCGCGCTGGTGGAGACCGATAGAGGGCTCGTCGAGAACATAGAGAACGCCGACCAGTCCCGACCCGATCTGTGTGGCCAGTCGGATGCGCTGGCTCTCGCCCCCGGAGAGCGTCGAGGCCTCCCGGTCGAGTGTCAGGTAGTCGAGTCCCACCTCGCACATGAATCCCAGGCGGGCGCGAATCTCCTTGAGAATCTCCTCGGCGATGGTCCGGTCGCGCTCGTCAAGGCGCCGTTCCATCCCCTCGAAGTGTTCCAGCGCGTCGCCAATCGACCGTGTACTCACCTCGTCGATGCTGGTTCCGTCGACGAGAACGGCCCGCGACTCGGGTCGGAGTCGCGTCCCCTCACACTCCGGACAGGTGGTGACGGCCATGTACTCCTCGATGTGTTCCCGGGCGCGGTCGCTGTCGGTCTCGACGTGGCGGCGCTCGAGGTTCGGAATCACGCCCTCGAACCGTTCGGTCTTCTCGCGGGTTCCGTTTTTCGTCCGCCACTGGAAGTGTACCCGGTCGTCCGTACCGTAGAGAAACTGCCGCCTGACCCCGGGAGCGAGCTCCTCGAAGGGGGTCTCCAGCGAGACGCCAAAGTGCTCTGCGACGTTGTCGAGTTGCCGCGAGTAGTAGGTCCGACTGTAGCTCCAGGGTTCGAAGACGTTTTTCAGTGGTTTCGTGGGGTCCTCGACCACGAGGTCCTCGCTGACCTCCTTTGTCGAGCCGATGCCCTCACACTCGGGACAGGCCCCGTGGGGGCTGTTGAACGAGAACGAGCGGGTCTCTATCTCGCTGATGTCGATACCACAGTGGGTACAGGCCAGTTCCTCGGAGAACTCGACGACCAGGCGGTCGTCGGTCGTCTCCTCGGCGAGGTCACCCGTCGAGCGCGCGCTCGCACCGCCGACGGCGACGCCCTCGGGGTCGGGAAAGACCACCTTCAACACGCCGTTGGCCTCCTCGAGTGCCGTCTCGACGGAGTCGGTAATCCGCGAGCGGTCCCGTTCGCGAATCTTCACGCGGTCGACCACGATGTCGACGGTGTGGTCGTAGTTCTCGTC
>CAZHPM010000008.1:0-63258 GCA_964534485.1 uncultured Halobacteriales archaeon | reverse complement strand
GCATGAGCGCCGGTGCGCACAGGTCGTGTTTGCCGTTGAGGAAATCGTCACGAAGCGCTCGGGCCTGCTCGGAATACTGTTCGGGAATGTACCACTTGACGACAGTACTGGTGTCGACGACGATGTCGGCCATCAGGGCGACTCCTCGCCGTACCGGCTCTCACGAAACTCACGAATCTGTTCTGCCGTGTTCGTCGTCGCCACCTCGTCGGCGTCGATAGCACTGCTCAGTCGCTCGCTGGTCGCAACCGCGTGGGCGATATTCCGCGATTCCAGACTGTGTAGCTCATCCTCGATGTGGTCACGGAGCACTGCACTCCAGTTCACCTCGTCGTGTTGTTCCATCCGTGCTTTCACCTCGTCGGGGACACGGAAACTGACAGTTCCCATAGTGTATTACGTGTACTACTGTATTATAAGCCCTACGGCGTGTCCAGAACTGGCGACACACACGGACTCCATCGGCGCAAAAACCGGCGACAGCGTACCGGCCCATGCACACTGGATGTTGACTACGCGCCCTCCGCCTTGCACGCGAGTCCTGACGGTGTTTGAATAGACCGAACAGGAGTAGTCCGAGAGCCACGAGCGTTCAGTACAGTTGCTCGACGCGCTCGTCGAAGGCGCTCTGGAGTCGCTCGGTCACCGGCCCGTGGTCGAACGTCGTCTCGTCCACGCGCGCAACTGGCCGCACCTCCCACGTCGAGTTGGTGACAAACGCCTCGTCGGCGCGTGCGACGGTCTCCGGTCTGTACCGGCCCGTCTCGACGGGCAGGCCCGCCTCGCGTGCGAGTTCGAGCACGACAGCGCGGGTGACTCCCGGCAACAGCGGGAGGTCCTCGGTCGGCGTTTTGAGGATACCGTCGGTGACGAAAAAGAGGTTGCTCGTCGCGCCCTCGGTCAGGTAGCCGTCGGTCGAGTGGACGAGCGCCTCGTGGGCGTCGGTCCCGCGGAGTTCCAGTCGGGCGAGAATCCCGTTCAGGTAGTTGTGAGTCTTCGCGCCGGCGGGCATCGCGGCGTCGGGAATCCGCCGCGTCTCGACGGTCTGGAGCCGTGCAGGCGTCTCCCAGACGCGCTCGCCGCCGACCCCACCACGGGGGAGTTCAGAGACCAGCACGACAACTGTCGGGTCGACGTCCTCCTCGGGTGTCAGTTTGCCCGGCTGGACGCCACGGGTGACCGAGAGGCGAACGTACGCCTCGCGCAGGTCGTTTGCCGACAGCGTCTCCTCGACCCGCTCCCGGAGGTCACGCGCTGCCGGCACCGCGTCGCGGAATCCCAGCGCCTCGCAGGTCTGCCCGAGGCGCTGGACGTGGGCGTCCCACTCGAAGGGGTGGCCCCCGTAGGCCCGGAGTGTCTCGAAGGCGGCGTCGCCGTACATGAACCCCCGGTCACGGACACTCACTGTCGCCGCCGCCGCGGGCACGAGTTCGCCGTCGACGTGGTACAGGTCAGTCATGGCTTCGCCCCTCGGTCCCGCCCGACCCTCCGCGAGTGGCCAACTCGCGGTTTCTAACGTACTCTCGGAGGAAATTCTCGACGATGCTCAGTCCCTCGTGTGTGAGGATGCTCTCGGGGTGGAACTGGACGCCGGCGTGCGGGCGGGTCGCGTGCCGGACGGCCATCACCACGTCCTCGTCGGTCCGTGCCGTCTCGGTCAGCGCCGCCGGCAGTTGCTCGCGCTCGACCGCCAGCGAGTGGTACCGTCCGACCGACACCGTCTCCGGGAGACCGGCGAAGATACCCTCGCCGTCGTGAGACACCGTCGAGGGTTTGCCGTGGACGACAGACTCCGCGTGACCAACGGGCACGCCGTGGGCCGCACACAGCGCCTGGTGGCCCAGACAGACACCGAGTGTCGGGTACTCGCGGTGCTCGAACAGCGGGATGGAGACACCGGCGTCGGCGGGCGCTCCCGGACCCGGCGAGACGATAACTGCGTCCGGGTCGAGGTCGTCGACGTCGTCGAGGGTTATCTCGTCGTTCCGGCGGACGAGGACGCCCCCGCCCCGTGTCGTTCCGGTGTCGGGTGTGTCACCCGGCGCGACGAGCGAACCGACGTACTGGACGAGATTGTACGCGAAGGAGTCGTAGTTGTCGACGACCAGCACCCGTGGCGTGTCGGTGCGAGCGGTCCCGGTCATGCTCTGTCGACACGGAGTGTTGCCCGGTCGCCCAGTGCGCGGTCGACGGCGGTGACCAACGCTCGGCCCTTGTCGAGTGTCTCGGCGTACTCGCGTTCTGGCACCGAGTCGTGGACGATACCGGCACCGACCCGGAGGTGGTACTGGCCGGCGTGACGGACCAGTGTCCGGATGATGATGTTCAGTGTCGCGCGCGAGTCGAACCCGAAGATACCGATACTGCCGGTGTAGGGGCCCCGCCGCGTCCGTTCGACCTCGTCGATTATCTCCATCGTCCGGGGTTTCGGTGCGCCGGTGATCGTCCCGCCGGGAAAGACCGCGCCGACGACGTCGTCGACGGTCCGGTCCGCGCTCACCTCTCCCTCGACCAGCGAGACCAGGTGCATCACCTCGGCGTAGCGGTCGACGCGGCGGTACTCGCTGACCTCGACGGTTCCAAAGTCACACACCTTCCCGAGGTCGTTCCGTTCGAGGTCGACCAGCATCGCGTGTTCGGCGCGTTCTTTCTCGTCGGCCAGCAGGTCACGCTCGAGGCGGGCGTCCTCGCGTTCGGTCCCGCCCCGCGGCCGTGTGCCGGCAATCGGTTCGGTCAGGAGACGCCGACCCGCACGGTCGAGCAACAGTTCGGGGCTGGCGCTGACCAGGTCGACACCGGGGAACTCGATTAGCGCGGAGTAGGGCGCGGGGTTGACCTCGCGGAGGGCGTCGAAGGCCTCGACGGGGTGGACGGCCGCCGGCGCGCGCAGTCGCTGTGAGACGTTCGCCTGGAAGGTGTCACCGTCACGGATGTAGGATTTCACGCGGTCGACGCGGTCGCCAAAGGCCGCCTGCCCGCAGTCGCTCTCGAAGGTGGCCGTCGCCGTCGGCGCGGGCGCGTCCTCGACAGCGGGGTCGCCGTCGGTCGCCCGGCGAGCGAGGGCGAGGGCCCGTCTGCGCCCGCGCTCGTACGCCTCCCGGACCGCCTCGCGGTCGGTTGGGTCGTCGACGGCCGGACAGGAGGTGACCCGCAGTGTCGTCGGGTCACCGCGGGGTTCCTCCCACGCGGCCATCGTCTCGTAGCGGGCCAACTGCAGGCGCGGCAGGTCGCGGTCCCGCCGGGTCCGGTCGGGCAGGTCCTCGAGTTCCCGCGCGATGTCGTACGAGAGCCACCCGACCAGTCCACAGGGGTACGGGACCGTACAGTCACCGCGAGCGAGCGTGTCGCCGGCGAGTGCGTCGGTCAGTGTCGCGAGCGACGACCCGCCGGGTTCGACGGCGTGGACCGCGACCGGGTCGACACCGAAGTACCCCCACCCCGACTGTCCGCCGGTCGTGGCGAGATAGGCGCCGCCGTCGCCGCTTCGCGCCCGTCTGTACGCGCGAAACGGGTCGGTGACGTCGAGACGAACCTCGACGGGCACCCGGCGGTCGACGGCCTCGGGGGTGTCGGCACTGGCGGCGTCGGCGAACTGGTCGAGGTCGGTGACGACCGACGGTTCCATACAAACTGTTCGGTTCTGCGTGAATAAATCGTTTTGCGGTCTGGATGCGGGCGGTGCCCGGGAGCAGTCACGCCCCGACCGTCCTGCCGTCGCCGTCGCGAGCGATTCGCCCGTCACACTGCTGCCGGTCACTCGGTCACCCACACCCGACGTGTTGCCAGTGTCCTGAGAGACAGGGTGTCGTTCGTGGGCCACACCGACCGCGACACGGGCTACCCGGTACCCTTTATATCGAGGCACACCTACCGACGGTATCCGATGAGCGACCAGCCAAGTGTTTCACGCGCGCCGGAGATCGACGCGCTCGAGCGGTTGCACGATATCGCGACGGACCCGACGCTCACGACCGACGGAAAGATAGACCAGATGCTCGCGGTCGGGACCGACAGACTCGGAACCCAGTACGGACTTCTGACGCGGGTCGAGAACGACCAACAGGAGATAGTCAGGGCCGTCGGCGGCGAGGAGATTCAGCCGGGGGTGACCGTCCCCCTCTCGACGGCGTACTGTCGTCACACGATCGAGAGCGACGAACCGGTGGTCGTCGACGACGCGCCGGCGGAAGGGTGGGACGACGACCCGGCGTACGAACTGTTTGGCTTCGACTGTTATCTGGGCGCGACGATTCGTGTCAGCCACGAGCGCTACGGCACGGTCTGTTTTGCCGACCCGGAGGCGCGCGACTCGGCGTTCACCGACCGCGAGCAGACGTTCGCAGAACTGCTGACGAACTGGATACACTACCTGCTCGAACAACAGGAGTACGAGCGCGAACTCGAACAACAGCAGGCGTTCACAGAGAGTCTCATCAACAGTCTCCCCGACCCACTGTACGCGTTCGACGACGACGGTCTCGTGCGCTGGAACGCCCGTCTGGAGACGGTGACCGGTTTCGGCGCCGACCGACTCGACGAGATGGACCCCGCGAACCTGATTGCCGAACACGACCGCGAGAGGGTGTCCCGACTCGCCGGCCGCGTGAGAGAGGGCGAACAGGCCACCGTGCAGGCGGACCTGAACAGGGCCGACGGGACGACCGTGCCCTACGAACTGTCGGGCGCACCGCTGCGCGACGAGACCGGCGAGATTGCCGGCGTCGTCGGCACCGGGCGCGACGTCAGCGAGCAACAGCGCCACCAGCGGCGGTTGTCTGGGCTACTCGATACGACACAGTCGCTGATGAACGTCCGGGAACTCGACGACGTCGCGGAGATTGTCGTCGACGCGGCCCACGACCTGCTCGGGTTCGACATCAGCGTCTTCCGGTTCTACGACGGCGACACGGGAACGCTGGAACCGGCCGCGGCGACCGGCGAGGCACTGGAGACACTCGGTGCCCGGCCGGTGTACGAGGTGGGTTCGGGCAACCCGGGAGAGGTGTTCGCGTCCGGCGAACCACGAATCGTCCACGGCGACGAGATTGGCGACGACCTCGACCCCATCCGGTCGGCGATGTACTACCCCGTCGGTGTCCGGGGTACGATGAGTGTCTGTTCGACAGCCCCCGACGCCTTCGACGAGACCGACGAGCAGATGCTCGCGTTGCTGGCGACGAACGCGGCGGCGGCCTGCAACCGGGCGAAACGCGAACAGGAGGTCCGCGAGGCACGCGCACACACCGAGCGCGTGCTGGACCGTGTCAACGGCCTCATCCAGAACACCATCGAGGTGCTCGTCGAGGCGACCACGCGGGAGGAACTCGAAAACGGCGTCGTGAGCGAACTCGCGGCGACCGACCCCTACACCTTTGCCTGGGTCGGTCGGCCAGACGTCACCAGCGAGACACTCCTGCCGGCGGCGTGGGACGGCGACGTGGCGCGGTCCGTCGCGGACCGGTCGTTCGCACTCGACGCGGACACGCCGGTCGCCCGGGCCTACAGCGAGGAGCAGTCACAGGTTCTCGACGACACCGCCGAGGAGTGGGACGACCTCGTCGGGGAGACGACCGGCGCGCTCATCTCCGTGCCGCTGGTCTACCGGGAGACGACCTACGGCGTGTTGACGGTGTTCGCCGACGACATCGGCGCCTTCGACGAGCGCGAACAGGTGGTGCTCAACGCGCTCGGCGGGGCGGTCGCGAACGGTATCAACGCCGTCGAGCGCGGGCGTATCCTCGACGCGACGGAGATAATCGAACTCGAGTTCTCGGTTTCGGACCCCGAGTTGCTGTTCAACCGGCTCTCCGGTGGTACGGGCGGTCGGTTGGAGTCGGCGAGCACCGAGTACCAACCCGACGGCAGTGTTCGCATCTACCTGAGCGCCACCGGTGTCGACCCCGCGCAGTTCTGCCAGCAGGTCGGCCGAGACGACGGCGTCGAGTCGGCCACCTGTATCGTCGAACACGACGACGAGTGTCTGGTCGAAGTCGTCGTCGAGGAGTCGCTGCTGGCGACACTCGCCGACTACGGCGCGGTTCCGAAAGGTGTCGTCGCGGAGAGCGGGACCAGTCGGTTCACCGTCGAACTCCCCTACGAGGCAGAGGCCCGTGACCTGTTCGAACTCGTCGAGGACCGCTACCCGGGGACGGAACTGCTTGGCTACCACGAGCGCGAGCGCCCAGTCGAGACCCGGCAGGATTTCCGCGCTGCAATCAGCGAGAACCTGACCGACCGCCAGGAGACCGCGCTCCGGACGGCCTATCTCGGGGGCTTTTTCGACTGGCCCCGCGATGTCGACGGCAACGAACTCGCCGAGGCGATGGACATCTCCCGGCCCACCTACCACCAGCATCTCCGGGCCGCACAGGCGAAGGTGCTCGCAGAACTGTTCGACTGACCGGCCCCGTGGCCACGGGAGACCCAAAGAGCAAAGCGGCCCGCACGCGAGTGGGTGCGTATGTTCGACGAGATAATGGAGAAGTTCTCGGACTCGCCGAGCCAGCAGCGAGTCATCCGGCTGTTGCTGGAGCGGGGCTTTTCGGTCAACGACGAGGGGCGGGTCGTCTCGGGGGGTATCGAGATTCCGAACACGGGTATCGCGCGCGAGGTGGGCGTCGACCGGCGGGTCGTCGACGCGACGACCGACGCGATTCTCGCAGACGACAACCTCCGGCCCATCTTCCAGAACATCTCCGCGATTCCCAGTCTGATGGACCTCGCGCCGGTGCTCGACCTGACGGTCTGTACAGTCGCCGTTCGCGACGCCGAGGAGTCGGGTATCGTCGCCGCGGTCACCTCACTGCTCGCCGACCACGGCCTCTCTATCCGGCAGGTACTCAGCGAGGACCCCGAGTTCACCGACAACCCACGACTGTACGTTATTACAGACGACCAGTTGCCCGGGAGTGTCATCAACGAGGTCCGCGAACTCGAGTTCGTCCAGCGTATCGAACTGGCCTGAGGCGGCGGTCCGGTTTCGAGCGGACGCTCACAGCGGGTCGACCGGCGCGACCCAGACGGCGAGATACAGTTGCGCGAAACCGGCGAAAATCAGCACGACACCGGCGAGGCGGGTCAGCGTGCCGGCGTGACCGGTGAACCGGTCGAGAGCCGCCTCCTGACCGATTGCGACGGCGACAGTCGAGGAGAGCATCAGCGCGGCGAACCCGCTGGCGTACGCGACGAGGACGAGCGCCGTCCCGGCGACAGTCAGGTCCAGCGAGACGACGGTCACCGAGAGAAACAGCGGAAGCACACAGGCCGTTGCCGCGAGCGCGTACACCGCGCCAAAGAAGCCAAAGCCGAGCACGCTCGACCGGCGCTGGGGGAGCGCGACCGTCGGCGAGAGTGCGCCCTTCCAGATGACCAGCCCACCCATCGCAATCAACAACAGACCGACCAGCGGTTCGACAACCGGGAGCAGTCGTTCGAGTGCCGTTCCGGCGACGAGTGCGACCGCCGAGAGTACCGCGAACGTGCCAAGCGCCCCGGCACTCGCGGCGACACCGCGGGCGAACGACCCCGACAACGGCGCCGACTCGCCCTCGACCGTCGCGACGTAGTAACTCACGTAGCCCGGCAGAAGTGCAACGACACACGGCGAGAAAAACGTCGCAATCCCCGCGCCGAACGCGAACGCCGCCTGCCCGGTTGCAGACATCTCAGGCCTCGCGGACGCGTTCGAGGATGGTGTCTGACCCTTTGTAGCCGCTGTCGGACCAGACCAGTCGGTTGTCGGCGTCGATAACCACCGAGTACGGGACACCGGGCGCGTCGACCTGCCGGGTCAGTTCGAGGTCCTCGTCGTGGGCGACCGGCCACGACCCGTCGTACTCGCGCCACCAGTCGACGACCTCGGCGGGTTCGACGGTCGCGCCAACGGGTTCGTTGGTCACCGAGACGAACTGCACGTCGTCGTCGACCTCGGCGGCCGCGTCGCCAAGCGGGTCCATCTTGCGCTGGCAGATAGTACACCACGTCGCGAACAGCGCGAGGTAGGTCACCCGCCCGCTCTCGGGAATCGTCTCGGTGCCGGGCGGACTGCCGGGTGCGTCGAGGCGGGGCAGTTCGACCGGTTCGACCCGGCCAGTGTCGCCCCCGCTGTCGGTCCGGATGCTGTCGAGGGCACCGGACTGGTAGGCCGCGCCCGTTCCGACGACCCCCAGCGCGCCGAGTCCGGCGAGGAGTTCCCGTCGTTTCATCTCACCACCGCTCCCTGAGTGTGGCGACGTCGTCGAGCAGTTTGGCCGCGTTGGGAATCCCGCTGCCCGTTCCCGTGTACGCCCGCTCGACGTAGCCGTCGGCGTTGACGAGGACGATCATCGAGAGGTGTGTCACCTCTCCAGAGACGTCGTCTCCGTCGCTCTCGTTTCCGTCGTCGTGGTCGTGGTCCTCGTGGAGTGGCGAGACGCCAGACCGGGTGCCGTGGCGGCCACGAGCGCCCTGGCTTCTCACCCCGTTCCACTCGGGGTCGACGCCGAACTTCCCGGTGACGACTTCGTCGACGCGCTGTTGGCTCTCTGGCCGGAGCGCGTACCAGTTGCCGACGTCGAGGGCCGCGTTGCGTTCCTCTGAGAACCTCCGGAGACGCTCTGGCGTGTCGTACTCGGGGTCGAACGTCGTCGGCAGAAACGCGAACTCGTCGCTGTACCCGTTCTCGACGCCGTCGGCCTGCACCCGTGCGAGTCTCGCCGTCAGGCGCAGACACGGCCCGTAACACCGGGTGTAGATGAACGTGAGCATCGTGTGCCGGTCGCCGACGAACTGTCGGGTCGAAATCTGCTGCCCGCTGAGCGCGTCCGGCACTGTCGCCTCGGGTACCTTGTCGGCGTGGACTGGACGTGGCAGAAACCCCTCGTCGCGTGACTCCCGGAGTCTGTCGTACTGTTCCGGCGCCGAGAGGACGACGTTCTCCGTCGCGCCCGGCGAGTCGCCGCCGAGCACGCCCAGACAGCCGGCGGCGCCCGCGAGTCCTGCCGCGGCACTCCCCGCGAGGAACGTTCGTCGATCCATTCTCACCCGGGAGTTGGCGGCTGTAACTGTTAAACCCTTCAGTTGTCTCCCGGGGCCGTGAGCCCCGTGGGGACTGTCCCCGCCTGCGATTCCCTCTGTGGTGAGAGACACCGCACACAGTGACACGCCGCCGGCACCGGCCTGCGTGTCGTCGCACGCGCACGGAGCCACGTCTCGACGCAGTCGGCGAAATCCTTTAGCCGGTCAGTGCCGACAGTACGACGCGATGAAGGCAGTTGTTCCGGCGGCCGGCGAGGGGACGCGGATGCGCCCGCTGACCGCAGACCAGCCAAAGGGACTCGTCGAAGTCGCCGGGAGACCGCTGCTCGCGCACGTCTTCGAGACACTCACCACGCTCGGTGTCGAGGAGATCGTCGTCGTCGTGGGCTACCGGGGCGAGGAGGTCGAGACGGCCTTCGGGCGGGCGTTCGAGGGGACACGACTCAGGTACGTCACCCAGTCAGAGCGGCGAGGACTGGCCGACGCCGTCTTGCAGGCCCGGCCACACGTCGAGGAGGCGTTCGTCTTGATGAACGGCGACAACGTCGCCCGCGCCGACCTCGGGGCGGTTCTCGACCGCCACCGCGAGACCGACGCCGACGCGACGGCACTCGTCGAGGAGGTGTCACGCGAGCGGGCGAGCGAGGGGGCGGTCCTCGTTCCCGGAGAGGAGGAGGTCGCTGGCGTCGTCGAGAAACCCACCGACCCACCCTCCCAGATTGCACTCCGGGGATTCTACGTCCTCTCGCCGGTGGCCTTTCACGCCTGCGAACTCGTCAGACCCGGCCGGACCGGCGAGCGCGAACTGACCGACGCTATCGACCTGCTGTCTGCTGCCGGTCGCAGACTGGAGACGGTCTGGCTCGACGGCTGGTGTCACAACGTCAACACACCCGACGACCGCGAGCGCGTCGCGGCGAAACTCGACGGGTCGCCCTGAGCCGGCGGGTCGTCACCGGCTTACCGGCCCGTGAACTGCGCCATAGTGATACGTTCTGGACGTGAATAAACGTGCTGCAGGTAGATTTTTACTTCAGTGTGTCGAATTACAGTGTATGAACGGGGCCGTCTCAGTCCGCGAACTGATGAACAGAGAGTACGTGGGTGTCAGTGAGGCAGACGACCTCGTCGAGACGGTGGAGTTGTTGCTCGACGAGGGCGCGGAGATATCTGTCGTCCAGCAGGGCAGCGAGTGTGTGGGCGTGCTAACAGAACGTGACGTGTTGAGTGTGCTCGCCGAGGGACCACCCCTCGAGGAGGCGACGGTCGGTGACGCGATGACCGAGAGCGTGCCGACCGTGGGCCCCGACGAGAGCGTCGAGGCGGCGGCAACGGAGCTGTCCTCCCGGTCGGTTCGCCGACTCGTCGTCACCGACGGCGGCGAACCGCTGGGTGTGCTCACGGAGCGTGACGTGCTGGCCTCCCGGACGTACGGCTCGGAACCCGGGACGACACCCGCCGACACCGCGCCCGTCGGAGACAGAGCACACGGAGCGACCGGAAACCAGTCGGCGGCCAGAGAGACGAGCGCGAACACAGACCAGTTCGAGAACCAGAGTATCTGCGAGGGGTGTGGCGCACTCGCCAGCGACCTCGCGGCGCTCAACGGACAGCTCCTCTGTGCGGAGTGCCGGGACATCTGACCGTGGTCCGCGCCGAGATTACCGACCCAGAGCCGGCAGAGAGCGACGCCGTCGTCGACCTCTGGGTCGACCTCGCGGCGAGTCAGCGCCAGCACGGCTCACACCTGACCGCGGAGGGGAACCGGGCGCAGATTCACGACTCTATTGTTCGCGCTATCGGCGCCAACCGGTTACTCGTGGCCCGCGCGGACGGTATCGTCGGCTTCGTGATGTCCACCACGGAGCGCACGCGCTACGAACAGGACGTCTCGCGGGGTATCGTCGAGAATATCTACGTCGACCCCGGTTACCGGGGGCAGGGAATCGGTTCGGCACTGCTGGACGCGGCAGAGACCCGACTGCGAGCGCGTGGCGTCGACCGAATCGTCCTCGAGGCGATGGCCGCCAACGAGCGTGCACGACGGTTCTACCGGGAGCGTGGCTACGACCCCCACCGCGTCGAACTCGAGAAGTCCCTCGACGACGCCTGAACCACTCCGGTGTGGAGTCGAAAACGACACACACTCAAACCACCGCCCGCAACGTACGCCCGCGCCAGGGGAGCTTGGGCGGTACAAGCACCCGACTTGTAATCGGGAGTACGTGGGTTCAAATCCCACCCCTGGCTCTCGCACGCCCCACGAAGGCCCGACACGGCCCTGCCAGCGACCCCCCTGCGCTCTCGCGTCGGCTCCGGGCTGTGCCCGCGGCGTGAACGGTCGTCCAGCCCGCACGAACAACACAGCGTGTCGAGACGGGTCCCGGAAAAATTTATATACGTTCATTGTGCATACCCGGTAGTCACACTGTCAGACACACACGGTGGACAAACGGGACAGAATGTACAGAGAACACAGGTGCCAGTAACGTGGCGGCGCGCCGGTGGAGAGGCCTGTTCGGGGCTGTCGTCCTCGTGGTCTCTCTCGCCAGCGTTGCGACGGTGGCCGGCGCGGACGTGAGCACCCGTCAGGGGACACTCTGCAGCGCCGACCCGACGACTGTCGCGCCGGGCGAACCGGTGATACTCGACGCCAGCAGTCTGGACGCGAACTTCGTCGAGTTCGACAAACAGGGCAACGGTGAGTTCAATACCACCGACGAAACCGATTTTATCGAGAACGTGAGTTACAATCAGACGGGGGAGTACGACGCGCGGGTCCGGGCAGACGGTGACAACTCCCGCGTGTCCAACTGTGGGAGGGTCACCGTGCAAGAGTCCCCGAACGCGGCGCTGTCGGTGTCGCCACGCCCGGGGACGGCCGGCCAACCGACGACACTCGACGCGAGCGAGTCGGCCGACCCCGACGGCAGTATCGTCGAGTACCGGTGGGATTTCAACGGCAACGGCACCACCGACGCCGAGACTGCCGACGCGACGACGACCACCACATACTCGCAGGCCGACTCCTACGGTCCGCGGGTAACGGTCGTCGACGACGACGGCGCAACGGCGAGTGCCGGAGCGGACTATCTCGTGCAGGAACCTCCGAACGCGGCGCTGTCGGTGTCGCCGCGCCCGGGGACAGCCGGTCAGTCCACGAGTTTCGACGCGAGCGAGTCGGCCGACCCCGACGGCAGTATCGTCGAGTACCGGTGGGATTTCCTCGGCAACAGGACACCGGAGCGGACGACGAGCAGTCCCACGACGAGTTACACCTACTCGCAGGCCGGTTCCTACGTCCCTCGGGTGACAGTCGTCGACGACGACAACGCGACGGCGAGTGCCGCGGCCGACTACACCGTCGAGGCGGCAAACGACCCACCGGAGGCGGCGCTGTCGGTGTCGCCGCGGCCGGGGACGGCCGGCCAACCGACGACACTGGACGCGAGCGAGTCGGCCGACCCCGACGGCAGTATCGTCGAGTACGCCTGGGACTTCGACGGCGACAGCGTCTTCGACGACCGGACGACGACCGCGACGACGACCCACACCTACCAGCAGGGCCCCTACAGTCCGGGGGTGACCGTCATCGACGACGACGACGCGGCGGCGAGTGAGACGACCGACTACCTCGTCGAACCGGCCCAAGGACCACGGGCCCGGTGTGTGGCGACACCCGACTCTGTCGGGGTCGACGAGGTGGTGACAGTCGACGCGACCGACTCGGAGAACGCGGAACTGGTCAGTTACGACCCCGACGGCGACGGCGAGTACGAGCGGACCGACCGGAGCACGTTCACACTCGAGTGGACATACGCCAAAGCGGGCACGTACGCCCCGCAGGTCCGGGTTCGCACGGGAAACCAGACTGATACCACAGACTGTGGCGAGGTCACGGTCGAGGCGCAGAACCGGCCCCCCGAGGCCGCGCTGTCGGTGTCGCCGCGGCCGGGGACAGCCGGTCAGTCCACCAGTTTCGACGCGAGCGAGTCGGCCGACCCCGACGGCAGTGTCGTCGAGTACCGGTGGGATTTCCTCGGCAACAGGACACCCGAGCAGACGACGAACAGTCCCACGACGAGTTACACATACTCGCAGGCCGGTTCCTACGTCCCCCGAGTGACGGTCGTCGACGACGACAACGCGACGGCGAGTGCCGCGGCCGACTACTCCGTCGAGGAGCCCCCACCGGAACCACGGGCCCGGTGTACGGTCACCCCGAGGACGGTGACACCCGGCGAGGCGGTGACAATCGACGCCCGCGAGTCTGCGAACGCGTTCACCGCCGAGTTCGACGCCGACGGCGACGGCAGCTTCGAACGGGAACGGGAGGGGTTCTCGCTAACCACGAGTTACGACGACCCGGGGACGTACACCCCGCGCGTCCGCGTCCAGGGCGAACTCGGGACCGACACCACAGACTGTGGCGAGGTGGTCGTCGAGGCGGCAAACGACCCGCCGGAGGCGGCGCTGTCGGTGTCGCCGCGCCCGGGGACGGCCGGCCAACCGACGACACTCGACGCGAGCGAGTCGGCCGACCCCGACGGCACCGTCGTCGAGTACCGGTGGGACACCGACGGCGACGGCACCGTCGACGACCGGACGACAACCGCGACGACGACCACCACCTACCGGCGGGGCTCGTACAGTCCGCGAGTGACGGTCGTCGACGACGACAACTCGACGGCGAGCGCCGGGGCCGACTACCTCGTCCAGGAGCCGGTACAGGCCCGGTGTACGGTCACCCCGAGGACGGTGACACCCGGCGAGGTGGTGACAATCGACGCCCGCGAGTCTGCGAACGCGTTCACCGCCGAGTTCGACGCCGACGGCGACGGCAGCTTCGAACGGGAACGAGATGCGCTCGTCCTGGAGACGAGGTACGACGACCCGGGGACGTACACCCCACGCGTCCGCGTCACCGGTGAGGCGGGCACCGACACCACAGAGTGTGGCGAGGTCGTCGTGGAGGCAAACGACCCGCCCGCGGCGGCGCTGTCGGTGTCACCCCGGCCCGGTCTCGCCAACGAGTCCGTCACCCTGGACGCGAGCAACTCGACCGACCCCGACGGCACCATCGTGGAGTACCGGTGGGACACCGACGGCGACGGCACCGTCGACGACCGGACGACGACCGCGACGACGACGGCGAACCTATCGGCCGGCGAGTACGACCCCGCCGTGACGGTCGTGGACGACGACAACGCGACGGCGGCGGCGACCGACGAGTACACCGTCGAACAGCCGGCCGGACCGTCCGAGGAGTCAGGCGACAGCGGGCAGTCGATACCGTGGCTGCCGGTCGGACTCGGGGTGGCCGGACTGGCCGGGGTGGGTGGACTCGGGTACTACCTCCTCGGGTCGGGCGGTGGTGGCGGTGGTGGTGGGGGCGCCGGTACGACCACGCCGAAACCGAAGCCAAAGCCCAAACCGACGGCCGACAACGACCGGCCCGCCGCCTACGAGACGGGCGTGTTCGCACTGCCGTCTACGTCGGGGTCGTTCTCCGTCTCGGTCGGCTTCGAGCCCGACGTTCTCGAACTCAGGAGCGCGAACGGCGCGCGCACCGACACCGTCGTCGACCGGACAGAGGGGTGGAGCCAGGGTATCGTCGTCGCGGGCGAGACGACGACACAGCACGCGATGACCGTCGCCGACGACGCCCACGCCGGTGACAGGGCCGTCTGTGCGGCCTCGGAGTCGGCAGCACTCGAACTGATTCGCCACGAGGACGACGCGCCGCCGGGGCGCGTGACCGTCCGGGTCACCGACACCACCACCGACGGGTTCGAGGTGGACGTGTCGGTGCCGGGCGACGACCCGCTGGTGAGTGGGACTCGTGTCCTGTTTACCGCCATCCGGACCGGTTCGGACGCGGAGGCGAGACTCGGGAGCTTCGAGACGCCGACAGAGCCGGGCACACAGGCCGTCGACCTCCCGGTCGCGGCGGAGTACGTCTCGCTGCTGGGGTCGGCGGCCGTCGAGGACAGGAGCGCTCTCTGGACGACCGACCGCTCGACGGCGCTCTCGTACGGCCACGCCGTCGCGGGCGACTCCATCCGGCAGGTCGTCGCCGGGGTCAGCGCGTGGCCCGGTCCGGGCCACACGACGGGGGCGGTCTGTTCGGAGACGGCTGCGCTCGCTTTGCTCTACCAGAACGGCGAGCGCGTCGCCGGCGAGACGACCGCGAGCGCGACCGGGGTGGGCGGGGAGTTGCGCCTGCAGTACGACCGGGTGTACAGCGGCCCACACAAACTCGGGTCGACAGCGCGCCACCCGGTGTCGTACCTGGCGCTGTCGGGCGCGGAGATACGCCCGGCGGTCGGACAGTTCCGGTTCCCGGGGCCCGACCAGACGACGACCGTCGACTGTGGCTTCCAACCGGCGATGGTGGAGGTGACGGTCGTCCCCGCCGGACCCGGCGAGCGTCCGACCGAGACCGAGAGCTACCCGTTTGGCTGGTCACAGGGGACGGCAATCGCCCGGGACGGCCACCTCTCACAGTACGTCGTCCACCACGCCGTCGCCGCCGAGTCGGTTCCGACAGTCGAGGACACCGACCCGACGGTCCAGTCCGGGGCACCGGAGACGGTCGCCGCCTCCGACGGGGGAGTGGCCGACGGTCTGCCGGCGGATATCAGCCCGACTGGACTCGGTTCGGAGCCGGTCGCTACGGAACCGACAGCACACGACGACGGCCGTGCCGGACTGTGGCTCTGGCGCGGTCCGGACGGGGCGGTCGCCGGTCGCGACGAACTCCGCGTGACCGCACTCACAGACACTGGCTTCGAGGCGACCGTCCGGAGTCTCGCTGCCGCCAACCGCGAGAACGGCGAGCGACCGACGGTGGTCTACCGCGCCTGGCCCGCCGTCTCGGCCGACGACACCCGGACCGAGGCGCCCCGCGAGGAGTGGCAGGCACTCGGCCAGGTGACCGACCTCGACGACCGGACCACACCAGACCAGACCGACAGAAGACAGGAGAACACCCGATGACCACAGACACACCCCACACGAGCGCAGTGACGACCGACAGACGAGTGCGAGCAAAGCGCGGTGCCGGTCTGCCGGAGGCCGACGACCACGGAGGGCGAAGATGAGCAACGACTACGGCACCGAGACGGTCCTGTTGAAAGAGATTGGCAAGGCCCTGGAGCCGATTGGCGAGGCGGCCGTCGCGGCGGGGAAGGGCAACTCGGAGCCACTCGAGAGCGTGCTGAAGGGGATGGGGCTCGGGCCGCAAACTCTCGACGACGCCTGGCCAGCGGTCGAGGCCCGAATTCGAGAACTGGGCGCGTCCTGGAACACCATCGACTCGGTCGTTATCGAGCCAATCGAGAACGACACCGTCCCGGACCCGACCCGGATTCCCGACGTTTTCGAGGCCATCGGCGACGTCTTCGGCGTCATCGGTTCGCTGGACGACGTTCCGGTGCCAGACCCCGAAGTGGACAACGTCGGCGAGCGCGTCGTCGACTACATCCTCATCACCTACCTCCGGGACAACTACACGCTGGTCTACGCGGGCTTTGCGCTGCTGGGCGTCATCGACACCGACACCCCACGGGCGGCTGGAGACCTCGACCTCTCGCGACTCGGTCCGGCGCTGGCGAACCCGAACCAGGCGATTCGGGAGGCGTTCGCCTGGGGGACGGACTCGTTCGAGCCGTACGTCGTCGTGTTCTTCCTAAAGGAGGTGATACACGGTATGGGGTGGGACCCCGGGTTCGAACCGGTCACAGACTGGATGAAAACCGAGGTGCAGGGGCTGGACAGAGGCGAGTCCTGGCCCGGTGTCGACACGTCCGGGGGTGCCCCGGAGGAGTACGCAGACGACCGCGCAGTCGTCGACGTGTTCACGATTTCGATGGACGACGTCGGTAACGCGGGTGTCGACCTGAGTATCGTCCCCGTTCCCGGCAGACACGGTGATCTGCCGGGACTCGCGGTCGTCCCGACCGGATTTGCGAAGGGGAAAACAAACGAGGCAATCTCGGGCGGGTGGACGTTCAACGCGCAGTTCAGTGCCGAGGCGAACTGGGCGCTGCGCGTCCGTCCAAAGGGGGGCGGCGGTGTCGACACGGTTCCGAACAGGGGTGTCGACGAGGAACTCCACGGCGAGGCCGAACTCACGTACGACGGCTCCTCCGGGTCCGGCAGGTCGGTCGCAGACGACGGAGAGGGGACCGGTGTCACCGTCGATTACTTCCAGGCGGCGCTGTCTATCGACTACGACGGGGAGACTGTCGTCTTCGACGTCGCCTTTCCCGTCCGGGGCACGTTCCAGACGAAACCGCCGGAGGGCTTCCTCGGCGAGGTGCTCCCGGGCGAGAGCGAGCGGTCGTTCGACATGGAGGTGGGCTGGGGGTCCGAGGGAGGATTCTACATGGAGCGAGGGCAGACACTCGAGGCGTCGATTCCGCTCCAGGGCAAACTCGGCCCGGCGCTTCTCGAGGAGCTGTACGTCGACCTCGGTTCGGTCGAGGGTGGCGGTGGCGGCGACAGCCACTCGGGACGGGCAATCGAGTCGGGCCAGCTCGCGTTCACCACGGCACTGACGGGAACGGTCGAACTCGGCCCGGTGACGGCCCGGTTCGAGCGGCTGGGTATCACCGCGACCCAGCAGGGGGCCGGGTCGAATCCGGCAGACGTGGCCGTCGACTTCCGGTTTCCCGACGGTATCGGCATCGAGGTTGGCACTGGCGCGGTCTCGGGTGGCGGGTACCTGCAGTACGACCCCGACCGGGAGCGCTACGCCGGCGTCCTCCAGCTCCAGCTCAGCGAGTTCACTGTCAACGCCATCGGACTGCTGACGACGGAACTCCCGGACGGCAGCGACGGCTTCTCGCTGCTGGTCGTTCTCAGCGCCGACGACCTGGGAATCCAACTCGGCGCGGGGTTCGTACTCGACGGTATCGGCGGGATGCTCGGGGTCAACCGGACCGTGCGGACGAAACGCATCGGCAGCGCCGTCCAATCGGGGTCGGTCGACAGGATGTTCTTCCCCCAAAACCCCGTCGCCAACGCCGAGCGCATCGTCAGCGACCTCGGGAGTTTCTTTCCGCCCCGGCGGGGCCACCACGTCATCGGCCCGGTGGCGAAACTCTCCTGGCTCTCGATTCTCTCCGGGCGGGCGGGTGTCGCGCTCGAACTCCCGTCGGGGAAGTTCGTCCTCGTGGGCGTAATAAGCGGTGGACTGCCCGACGCCGAGAGCGGTCTCATCACGCTGAACATGTCCTTTTCGGGGTATCTCGACCCGCCAAACAGCCGACTGGCGGTCGACGCCACACTCTTTGACTCGCGTCTGCTCGCGTTCACGATAAACGGGGATATGGCACTCCGCGCGAACTGGGGGTCGAACGCCCGCTTTTTGCTGTCGATTGGCGGCTGGAATCCGCGGTACGACCCGCCGAGTGAGTTTCCGCAACTGGACCGAATCAGCGCGGTGCTTGGCGAGCGCGGTGGCAACCCACGGCTCGAACTCACCGCCTACATGGCCATCACGTCGAACACGTTCCAGGTGGGCGCGAAGGCGTACGCCCTCGCGAGGGCCGGCCCGGCAAAGGCCGAGGGACACCTCTCGTTCGACGCGCTGTTTCAGTTCAGCCCGTTCAAATTCGTCGTCGACTTCTCGGCGTCGCTGTCGGTGACGGTGTACGGCAAGGGGCTCTCGATTGGCATCGACGGGACACTGATGGGACCCGGGCCGTTCCGTCTAAAGGGAACACTGCGCATCGAGATTCTGTTCATCAGCATCTCGGTGAACGTCGACGTGACAATCGGCCCCTCGAAGGGCCGCGAGAAACTCCCGAAAGCGCGGGTGTTGCCGGACCTGACAGACGCGCTCTCGCGGCCAGCAAACTGGACCGCCGGCCAGTCCGGGGAGGGCACCGAGTGGGCGAGTCTCCGGACCGTCGAGACCGGCGACGACGAGGTGCTCGCTCACCCGACGGCGACGGTCGGCGTCCGCCAGCAGGTCGTCCCGCTCGAGTTCGAGATCGAGACGTTCCGCAACGCTCGCCCCTCGGGGTACGACACCTTCCGCATCGACCGGGTGCTCGCAGACGGGTCGGAACTGGCCGACGCCACAGAGATACGAGAGCAGTTCGCGCCCGCGAAGTACAGCCGACTGAGCAACGAGCAGAAGATGAACAGTCCGGCCTTCGAGTCACACGTCGCCGGCCGGCGGGTGGGCCAGAAGGGTATCTACTGCGGGTACGACGACCCCGGCGAGACGGGGGCCGACAGCCGTCCGGACCGCAACGTCCGGACGACGACCTTCCAGTACGAGTGTTCCGTCGTGGACCGGTCCCGAAACCACTGGGGAACCCGACTCTCGGAGATGGAGACCGGCAGGGGAGTCTCACAGCTGCGGTCCGGTCTGACAGCCAAGCAGGTCCGGGCGCTGTCGCGTGTCGGGGCTGTCGCCACGTCCGCCGACGGCGCGACGGCACAGTTCGAGTTCGAAAAGGCCGAGCGCCGGGCCATCGAGGCACAGCGCGCCGGCGAACCGATGTCCGTCCCCGAGAGCGGCCGGGAGGGTGACGGGAACCCAGACGACGGCGGCAGCGACGGGCCGAGAGCGGCAGACGAGACCGGAGCGACGAGGGCGGAGTCCGACGGCGGACGGCGGCAGGTGGTTCGAGGGGGACAGACACCGGAAGCGGGCGGGTTGTCGGGCCCGGTGTCGCTGTCGGAACAGCGGTACGTCGTGGTCGACGCCGAGACGATGGAACGGGTACGGCCCACGGAGGGTGACCTCTCGAAGGCCGAGGCAGAGCGGGCGCTTGGCCGCCTGCACGAGGCGCGTCCGGGGGCCGTCGACCGGCTCCAGGTGGTCGTCGCCGACCGCGCCCGACCGCCGGCACAGGGGGGGATTCGATGAGCAGACGCGACGCGACGTTCACGTTCTACCCCGCAGTCAGGGAGGGGTACCGGCCAGACAGCGAGTTCGCGAAGCAGACGACCGAGCTAACGGACGCGGGGACGACACAGATAGCGGTCGACCTGCGTGCGACGGGGTCGAAAGGGACGAAGGCGGCCAAACCCGGCATCGACCTGACGGTGTACGGGCCGGGTGAGGTGACAAACGTCGACGACAGCCAGGTCGTCAGGGTCGAGCCCGAGCCCTCGACCACGGAGTTTCCGCCGAACTACTTCCCGCTCGTCGAGTTCGACAGCCCACAACTCCCGTGGGTGTTCAGCCCCGAGCGGGCCGACTCGGCCGGGCGAAACCGGCCGTGGCTGGCCCTGGTCGCCGTCGAACAGTCCCGGGTGAGTTACACGCCGACGAGTACCGGCCCCCTCCCGGTGCTCGAGACGCCGACCGACCAGTTGCCGCCCGCGAGCGAGACGTGGGCCTGGGCACACGCACAGATTGTCGACGACGACAGCACCCAGAGTCCTGAGCAGACCTTCGACGAGCGGTCGGCCCGCACGGTGTCACGGCTGCTCTGTCCCCGGAATCTCGACGAACAGACGGGTTACCGGGCCTGTGTGGTGCCGACGTTCGAACCGGGACGGCGTGCCGGACTGGGGCTGGAGCCATACCCCGACGGGCGTGGAACTGTCGCGCTCGCCTGGGACGACGCCGACTCCGTGCGCCTGCCGGTGTACTACAGCTGGGAGTTCACCACCTCGAAGCAGGGTGATTTCGAGTCACTGGTGCGCGAACTCGACCCGGTCGAGTTCGGCGACGGTGTCGGCTTCCAGGCCGTCGACGTCAGCGACCCCGGACCGGCGGAGCTGAAACTGGCCGCAGACGCCGACACACAGCGAGGCACCGTCGGTATCGGCGGCGCGCTGAAGTCACTCGGGGCCACCCCGGACCCGTACGACGCGGCGATGCAGACGGAGTTGCGGCGTCTGCTGAACAACCCGGAGACAGTGGAGGCAGTTACCGACTACGGTGCGGTCGGGCCGCCGCTGTACGGCCAGTACCACGCCGGTGTTCCCTACCTCGAACCGGAGTCGATGGACACGGACGAGTACTACTACCCGGCGTGGTGTAACACGCTGAACACGGACCCGCGCCACCGCATCGCCGCAGGGTACGGCGCGACGGTCGTCCGCGAGAACCAGGAACGGTTCGTCGAGGAGGCCTGGGAGCAGTTTGGCGACCTCGACGGACTGAACGAGTACCTCCACCGCGTGCAACTGGTCGAGGCGGTGCTCGACCAGCGCCACCGGCAACTCGAGACGTACTCGACGGGCGCGCTGGCCGGGATGACCGCGCCGTTGCACGGCACACTCGAAAACGACGACGGCCGGGGGCGGACAGTCAAGGGGACGACGACCGGCACCGACCTCCCGGACGGGTTGGCGTCGGCGTCGTTTCGCCGACTCACACGGCCAAACGGCCCGCTGGCCCGCCAGCAGGGCCGTTCGCTCGACCCCGAGTCGTTCGCACTCCGGCTCGAAACCGGGCGGGTCCCCCGCGCGAGCGACCTCGGATTCACCGGCGAGATGCAGACAGACGCCGACCAGGACTCTGCCGGTGTCGACGGGGCGGACGGCCAGACGCCCGCGGCCTCGACCGGACAGTCCGTGCCGGCGGAGACGAGCAACGGGGCGGACGCGGGCGGTGCCGACGAGAGAGAGCATCCGCCGGATATCGAGCGACTGCTGACGGCGGTCGACGGGCTGGAGTCACACGTCGAGGCGGCAAACGAGGCGGTGACAGACCTGGAACTGGCGCTCCAGCGCGACGAGACAGAGACGGTTCGTGGCCTCGTGGAGAGACGGCCCACGGTTCTGGACACCTGCCGGAGTATCGGGCAGAACACGTTCGGGCCGCTCTCGCGGGCGGTGGCGAAGTTGTTCGCGCGGCCCCGGCCCGAGGAACTGCCCTCGTCGTTCGACCGCGAGACCGCAAGCGGCCACCTGCAGGAGCTCCACGGGGCGCGGCGCTCGCTCGAATCCACGGTCGAGGAGGCGATGGCCGCGGTCGACGCCGGCGAGCGACCGCGTGCCGTCCGGCAGCGTCTCGACCGCGCGAGCGGCGCCCTCAGGAAACTCCGTCGGACCGCCTCACGGCTCCGGAGTGACGCGACTGCGCCCGCGACCGACCTGGCGACACTGGAGGTGGCGTCTGTAGACACAGACCAGGTCACGGCTCCCGGCGACGTGCAACCGACGCCGACCGCGACGACTCTCACCCAGCCCGCGAGGGTCGAACTCCCCGACACCGACACGCTCCGGTCGTCGATTCTCTCGGGACTCGACCCCGGGCAGACGGTTCCGGCGATAACCGAGCGTGTCACGGGGCTGGACCTGCTCGAACGCGAGGACCCCGTCGACGACGTGCTGGCGGCCCCGGAGTTCACCGAACCCGCGGCCGACCTGTTGGCGGAGTACGACCAGGAGGCCTTTCTGCCGGGGGTCGACCAGGTGCCACGCGAGAGTATCGGCGTCCTCAAGACCAACCCCGCGTTTATCGAGTCGTTCATGACCGGACTGAACCACGAGTTCGCGCGCGAACTCCAGTGGCGGAACTTCCCGACCGACCGCCGTGGCACCTACTTCCGGCGGTTCTGGGAGCGCCGCGGAAACAGGAAGACCGACCCCGAGAACCCCGAGTCGGCGGCCGACATCCCGCCGATTCACACGTGGGACGAAACCGACCTCGGAAACAACCTCCTCCAGGGTGACACCGCCCGGGTGGTCCTGCTGGTGCGGGGTGAACTGCTCAGGCGTTACCCCAACACCAACATCTTCGCCGCGAAGGCGGCGAGCGACGAGACGGGCGACCCGGAGACGCTCACCGAGGGCCGGGACGGCGAGCGGATTCCGGCGCTTCCCGGTACGCCGGTCACCCGCTCGGACGAGGGTCCAGACCTGAAGTTCCCCGAGTTCCGGGGGCGACTGGACCCGGATATCACGTTTTTCTGTTTCGACCTCTCGCCACGCGAGGCGCTGTACGAGCCGTACCACCGCGAGGAGCGGGCCACGCCGGACGACCACCCAAACGAGGGCTGGTTTTTCGTCTTCCAGGAGCCACCCGCCGAGACACGGTTCGGGCTGGACGTGCCCGGCGACGACGAGACGGGGAGGGAGCCGCCCTACGGCGTTCGGACGGACTCGGGGCCGCCACGGACGGCAACCGAGTCGGGGGCCGACAAGGTGGAGACGGGCTGGAGCGGCCTGACCTGGGCACACGTCTCCGACGGCAGTCCCGGCGGCCTCGAGTACGTCGAGGTGAACGGGTCGCGCCCCGACCGGGAGGGCTGGCGGGTCGAGGCGGGTGACAGCTACGCGTCCAACCACGCACTCGACAGCCGGGAGGCCGCCGAGTGGGGGTACAACAGCGCACACATGGCCCGTATCACCTGGCAACTGCCGGTGCGAGTCAGCATCCACGCAGACGACATGATTCCAGAAGAGACAGTCACGGCCGAGGAACAGGGAGGCGAACAATGAGTACCGGAACCGACTGGACGGCCGTTCGCGAGGCCCGCGCCGGGTGGCGACGGGCCGACCGCGCAATCGCGCCGCTTCGGACGGTCCACGACGAACTCGAGGGGCTCCACCGGGCACTCGTCCGGGGCCGCTACGAGGCAGTCGACGCGAGCGGTGTGACAGACGCACTCGACAACCTGGAGCGCCAGCTCCCGCTGCCGGGATTTTTCACCGACAGCGTCTTCGAGTACGGCAGGACGCTCCGCGAGGAGTTCAAACAGGGGCGAGGGGTGACGCCGGCGGCCGACACCGTCGCCGCGGCGCTCTCGACGGCCGCCGACGGCGAACTCGGAGCGCTGGTCGACGCAGTACGGTCGGTCGTCACCCCCGCCGAGGGTCCGGCGGCTATCGATACGACGACACTGGAGCAGGTGAGGGCACTGTTCTCGTTGGCGGTGGAGGCGGCGATTGCGGCCCGCGAGGACCGGGGAACCGAGCTCCAGACCGAACTCGAAGCTGCCTACGACGGCCGCGACGACCCGCTGCCGGAGCTCGACGAGCAACCAATCGCGCTGTTCCCGGTCCGACTCGAGACGCGGTTCGTCGACGACGCGCTCTCGACCGAGGGCGACCCGACGCAGTTGCTCGTCCGTGTCTACCCCGACCAGTTCCAGGTCGACAGCCACGAGCCAGAGCTGACCGCCGACGAACGGCAGTGGGGACAGACCTTCTGGGCGACGCTGTGGTACGCCCACCACCCGGTGCCGGCGGTCGTTCCGGACCGTCCGGGGGCGGCCTACCTGCAGGACGCACTGCCCACAGAGCACGTGCGCGAACACGTCGCCGATATCGACGCCAGTGGCTTCTCCGACTCCTCCGACGAGCGCTACCGCGAACTGAAAGAGCGGGCCTGGACGAAACTGGTCGACCGGTTCGGCCGCGAACGGGCCGCGTACCTCGTCCACGCGCTCGAACCCACCGACGACGAACTCGCCCGCCGTCTCCTGACACCCCCCGGCGAGTGGGCCTCTGGCGGGAGCGACACGAATCAAAAGCGGGGCGAACAGGCGAGTGGCGAACAGACAAACGGCGAGCGAGACGGGACGACGGGCGAGACCGGAGCCCTCTCGGGCGACAGCCTCGGCCAGTTCGACCCGGACACGCTCGTGGACAGTGTCGAGACGGTCACAGAGACGACGAGACTGCCGGCGCTGTCGTTTCCGACCGTCGCCCGGCGGCCGGAGTCGTGGACCAGACAGCCACGGGCCGACGCGATGCCCGACCGCTGGATTGCCGTTGCCGAGTGGCGGACACAGGACGTCCGCCTCGGCGACGAGTGGCCGACCGACCGCATCGCGGTCGCGGGCGAACCGATACGGGAACCGCTCGCGGTCGGTCCGAGCCCCGAGTCTGTCGCCGAGGACGGTCTCGCGGACGGGCGGGCAGAGTCGCCGGCACCGCCCCGGACCGAGTGGATGGTGGAGTTCGAACAGGCCGAACTCGCGGGTATGGGTCTCCGGATTCGTCTCTCCGAACTCTCCGGATTCGACCCGGAGCGGGGGTTCGAGCGGTTGACCGTCGTCGGCGTGCGGGGGTCGGCCGACGCCGCCGACGGCGCGGACACGGTTCGTGACCTGCTCGACGCCCACCACTACACCGACGGGCTGGAACTGCTCGAGCAGGGGACTCCGACGAACCGGAGCGCAGACACCGGCGGGCCCGGCGGCGGCGAGGAGGTCGCCCCCGGCATCGACGTCGAGTGCGTGCCGTCGCTGGTCACGGAGGCCGACCGGAGCGACGGCGACCTGTTCACGCGGGCGCTTGGCGTCTCGCCGTCGCAACTGGGCGACGGACTCCGGAGTTCGCGCCGGGAGACGCCGGTCGAGGACCGGCACGTCCTGGCGAACGTCGCAGGCGCCGACGGCACCGAACAGCGCGACGCCCGGCAGATGAACTCTGCGCTGTGGCCGGCGACGATGGGCTACTACCTCCAGCATATCGGTGTCGACAACTCGCTGGCCGGGAACCCGAGCACGTGGGCCGGCGAGGACGACGCACACGTCGACGTACCCGACGAGACGACCGTCGATGAGCACATGCTGAAACTCGAGGCCTACCGCCGGCACTTCGTCCGGTACGTCCGTGCCCGCGGTCCGTTTCCGGCCCTCCGGGTCGGCGACCAGCCATACGGCGTCCTGCCGGCCCGCGCCGTCGAGACCGAGCGGACTCTCTCGGTGGTCGACTACGACGTCGTCTCGAAGCTCCGGCCCGGGGCGACGCTTGACGACCTCGACGAACCGGCGGATGTGCCTTCGCTGGTGGACTCGGGTATCGACCCGGCGACACTCGTCGAGGCGGGGGCAGACCCGAGTTCGGTTCTCGACGCCGGCGCGGACCCGGACGCGCTCGTCGCCGGCGGCGTCAACCCTACAGACCGGGTGGCCCCGGAGGCGCTCGCTCCCGACGCCGCCGTTCAGGACACCATCGGACTGACGCGGACGGCACGACTCACCGAGGACCGACTCGAGGCCGCCGGCGTCCCGGTCGGGGAGCTCGAAGCCGCGGGTATCGGTCTCCGTGACATCGCCCGCGGGACCGTCACCGACGAACAGCTGGCCGAGGCCGGTCTCACCACCGAAACGCTCGCGGCGGTCCTGTTGCCGCCACGGGCGCAGAGTCTCGGTCTCACGCCGGCGGCACTCGAACGCGCCGGTGTCACGCCCGGTGCGTTTCTCCGGGGTGAACTCGGTCCCGAGGAGGTGCGCAGTCTCGAGCTCTCGACGGCGGCGGCCGCGGAGATGGTCCTCCCACGGGGGGCGCGCGAGGCCGGTCTCACGCCGCGTGCGCTCGCCGAGGCGGGCGTCTCGCCGGAAGCGGTGCTGAACGGCGAGGTGTCGGCGACCGACCTCGAACGCGCCGGTGTCACGCCGGAGGCGCTGGCGGACCTGCTCGTGCCCGGGGAGTTGCGAGAGGCGGGTCTCACGCCCGAGCGCGTCGGCGAGGCCGTCGACGCCGCGGCGCTTTTCAACGGCGGGCTAGAGCCACAGGAGCTCGAACGGGTCGGCTTCTCGACGGAGACGCTGGTCGGGACGCTGGTGCCAGACGCACTCGAACGGGCCGGTCTCACGCCGGACGCGCTCGAGCAGGCCGGTATCACGCCCGCGGCGGTGCTGAACGGCACGGTGACGCCGGCGGATTTCGCGGCCGCGGGTGTCACCCCCGAGGCGCTCGCCGAGGCGGGTCTGTTGCCCGACGCGCTCGCCCAGGTCGGGTCGGCACTCGCCCCGATGCTCGACTCGGGGCTCGAACCGGCGACACTGCTCGACCGGGGGCTCTCGCCGTCGCGGTTGCTCGATATCGGCCTCGCGCCGGACCTGCTCGTCGAGGCCGGCGTCGCGCCAAAGCAACTCGTCGAGGCGGGCGCAGACCTCGCCCGACTGGCCGCCGACGGGGCGCTGTCGCCGGGGGAGTTGCTGTCGGCCGGCGCCAGCCCCGACCAACTCGCCAGGGTCGGAACGGCCGTCGAGGCAGTCGCCGGCGGGAACGTGCCCGCGGAGGAACTCGTCCGGGCGGGTTTCGGGGCCGCGAGGCTACTCGGGGCCGGCGCAGACGCGCTCGGTGTCGCACGGGGCGGGGCGCGGCCGAGCACGCTCCGGTCGGCCGGGGTCGAGACGGGGACGCTGCGCGACGCCGGGAAATCCGCGGGGGCGCTCCGTCGGGCCGGCTACGACGCCGCCGAACTGCTCGAGGGGGGGTACACGCCCGAAGAACTGCTCAACGGCGGCTTCCAGCCCGCCGACCTCGACGCCGCGGGCGCAACGGCCGTCGAGTCGGCTGGCAGACCGGCGCGGGAACTGCTCGCGGCGGGCTACCCGCCCGCGGACCTGCGCGCGAACGGCTACGGTCCCGGACAGCTACTGTCGGGGGGTGGGGACGTCTCGGCGCTCGTGGACGCGGGCTACGACGCGGGCGAACTCGTCGACGCCGGCGTGGACCCCTCGGCGCTCGTGGACGCGGGCGTCGACCCGTCGCGGCTCCGGGCCGCCGGAGTAGACGTCCAGACGCTCGCAGACGCCGGCGCGGACCCCGAGAGTCTCGCGACGGCGGGTGCAGACGCCGAGAGCCTGCTGGAGGCGGGGTTCGACGCCAGCGAACTGCTCGAAGCCGGACTCGACAGGGTGGAACTCGAAATCGCCGGGGTCGACGTCGACGAACTCGCGACCGAGGCCGTTTCCGAGGACTCGGTGAGCACCGAGGACGTGACCGACGCCGCGCTGAACGCGGCGCAGTTCGCGGCCACGGTGCTTGAATCACCAGAACAGGCACGAGCGGACCTCTACTCGTTCAGCTTCGACCCGGTCGACCCCGAGAGGGCCGCGAACACGGCACTCGACGCGGCCGGCGACGGCCCACCGGAGAGCGCGGAACCGAACGCGGGCGCCGGCGACGGGGTGCCAGACGGCGGTGGCGGGGCGGTGCCGGTGGCACGGTCGCTGTCGGTGGACGACAAACTGCTCCCGCAGTTAGAGGAACTGGTCGCGGGCTTTGGCGAGTGGTTCGACGACGGGCTGTTGTTCGACCAGGATTTCACCGCGAGCAGGTACACCGCGGCGGCCGACGACCGGGCGCGAACGAGCCTCGACGAGAGCCACCTCGTGACCGCGCTCAAGCGCTCTGCGGTCTCGCAGTCGGTTCGCCAGCGGACCTGGGTCTACTCGGCCGAACCAGACGCCGGCGACGACATCGTCACCGAGACCGTCCGGCTGTTTGGCGAGAGAACCGGGGTGGCGGCACAGAAGCGCGTCGAGGCGACGTCGTATCTCCTGCGGAGTGTCGGACTCCGGCGGCTGGACCCGCGGCTGAACCACCTGAAGATGCTCCCCTCGGAGGACTACTCGTACTACGCAAAGGAGGCAATCAGCGAGGCGGGACCGGCACGGTTCCCGTTCGTACACACGAACAAGTACCGCAGCGAGATCTCTAAAGAACAGGTCGTCGAGCGGAGTGTCGAGGAGTTCGTGGAACTGCTGCTGGATGCAGATGTCGGGGACTTCGTGAGCCTCTCGGTGCCACTCGACGTGTCCAACGTCGACCCGAGCGAGGCGTTCGCCTCGGAGGTTGGCTGGGACAGTCTCGACGAGACAGAGCGGGTGACGGCGATTCTCGACCGGCTGGAGGAGGCAGACGACCCGATTGCGGCCGGAGCCGAGATGATCGACCCCCCGGAGACGGACCCGGGTCTCCGAACGATGGTCCGGGGTGGTGTTCTCGCCAGCAAGGCAGACACACACGGCGACACCGGCTACCTCCACTCGCTGTTGCGGCTCCTGCTCGCGGTTGGGACCCTCCAGGCGTACGTGACCGCCCGTCGACGACTCGGCGTCGCACACGGTGACCCGCCAGCGGGGATTCCACAGCCGGCCGACGGCACCGCCTACCCGGCCGACTCGCTCTCCGACGACGTGCCGCCGGCCGTCGAGGCACACCCGAACGTCAACCGTGACGACGACGCCGCCTACAGCTACTTCGAGGCGCTGCAGGTGGCGACCGAACCCCACGACGAGAGCGCGTCGGTCGAGCCACGGATGCACGAGTTCGCCGACAGTCTCCGGTACCTCGGAGAGCTGTCCGACGAGACCCGCTCGCTGTTGACCCGCGAGACGCTCGACCTCTGCAGCCACCGCCTCGACGCGTGGTGGACGTCACTCGCCACCCGGCGGCTGTTCGAACTCCGCGAGACACAGGGGAGTCGGACCGGCGACACACTCGACCCGGAGACCTGGGGCACCGTGAGCGAGGTTCCGCGTGCGACACTCGACCCCAGTCTGCTCGGTCAGGTGGACCTCTCGGACAGTCTCGACCCGGTCGGGGTCGACGCCGACCCGCAGTTCGACCCCGCGACGCTCACCACCGGAACCGACGGCGGGCGCACGAGCACCGGCGACCGGCGCGGTGGAATCGGGAGTATCGACCCGGCAAACACCACGAACGGGGCAGAGGCCGACGGGGCCGAGTCGGGCAACCGGGCAACGAGCACCGGAACTGCCGACGGGGACGGGACGGTGACAGCAGAGGAACTCGTCGGTTCGGACGAAGCGGCGACCAGAGCGGAGTCCCTCGACACAGAGTCGGTGTCGGAGACCGCAGACGCCGACCCGGGGCTGTACGTCGGCGGCTACGGCTACGTCGAGGACCTGACCGTCGACCAGGGCGGGGCCGACGAACCGGAGTACATCCACGCGCCCTCGCGCCAGCAGGCGACCACCGCGGCACTGCTCCGGAGCGGGTACGAGGCCCACGAGCGCACCGCCGGCGAGAACGCGCTCGCGGTCGACCTCGGACCGTGGCAGGTCCGGGCGGGGATGGAGTTGATTCGTGGCGTGCGCCGGGGTCAGTCACTCGGTGAACTGCTCGGACACCGCTTCGAGCGCCGACTCCGCCAGAAGACGCTGCTCACGGGCGAGAACCTGATGCAGTATCTCGACGAGTTCCGCGCCGCGTTCCCGGCGACGGCCGACTCGCTCGAGCGCCCCGACGACACCGGGAACAAACGCGACGAGGACCTCGCCGTCCGCGAGGTCGTCGACGGCCGCAAACTGGCCCGCAACTGGGAGGAGTACCCGTTCGGGCGGGCGGAACTGCCCGACAGTGATTCGACGGTGTACCACCAGTGTTCGGAGGTCGTCACCGACATCAACAACGCACTCGAGGCGGCCGGCGACCTGCTGACAGCCGAGAGCGTCCACCAGTTCGCACAGGGGAACTTCGAGCGCGCGGGCACATCACTCGACGCGCTGGCGAGTGGCGCACAGATTCCCGACCCCGGGGTGGTGCAGACGCCGCGTGCGTCGACGGGACTCACCCACCGGGGCTGCCTTTTTCTCGACGAGACTACCGCGACAGATGCTCCGCCACGGACTGTCGCGGAACCGGCGCTGTCCTCGTGGGTCGAGGGACTCCTGCCACCCGGCGACGAGGTGGAGTGTCAGGCGACCTACCACTGGGGGGGTGAGGACCGCGACCAGAGCGCCGAGACGACCACCACACTCGCGGCCCTCGACCTCGGACCGCTCGACGTGTTGTTCCTGTTTGGGACCGACGAGCGACACGCCCGCTCCGAACTCGAGCAACGACTGGCGTACAGTCTGCTCCGGGACCGCCCGGACCGGGTGCCCGCCGACGCGCGTGTCGAACTCGAACTCGGCGCGACGGCGACTCCCGGCGCGGTGCCGATGGCGCGCCTGCTCGAAATCGCCCGGAGTATCCGCGAGTTCGTCGGCAACTCCCGGCCCCTGACCGGCGCAGACCTCGTCCACCCCGCCGACGACGCCGGCGACGGCCGCGACAGACAGACCACACAGACACTGACCGAGCGCGCGAACGGCGCACAGGACGCGCTACTCGACGTGGCCGTCGCCATCGACGACCGACTGGCGGTACTCGACGCCAAACACCAGCGCGGTGACGCCGTCGAGAGTCTCGTCGAACGGGACCCCCGGACGGGGGAGACGACCGCCGACGGCGGACAGCAGTCGCTCGATATCCGGGAGGCGGCCTCGTGGGAGGTGCTGGCCGACACGGTCACGCTGCCCGGTGGGTCGCCCATCGCGGAGGCCGGCGCCGACCTGGATTCTTCGGGCGAGAACGAGAGCGTGACCGACGAGGTGGACGAACTGTCGAGGGCAGTCGCGGCGACGGAGGCGGCGGTCCCGCTGGGCGGCGCCGACGTGGCAACACAGGGGGTCGACGCGGGCTCGCTCCGGGCCGAACTCCGCCGGTTCGCCGAGAGTCTCCCGGCCGGCCCGACCAACCCGGAGGCGGTCGACGCCGACCAGACCCTCGCCGCCGGCGAGACGACGGTGGCGGGCACGCTCGGCGACGTCCCCACGCCCAGTGTCGTCGACCCGGCGACGGTGCCGACGACGCCACGACCCGACGAGACGCTCGCGCCCGTGACCGGCCTCCAGTTCGCAGACGACAGCGAGAGCGACGACCGACTGCCGTTCGTCCGGCCGGGCCGCCAGACCAGTTCGCTGCCGGGTCAGGTCACGGCGTTCGACCCCGACAGTGTCGACATCGCGCGTCCCGCGGAGCCGGACCCGGCCGGGCGTCCCCCCGAGGAGGTGAGCGTCCGCGTCTGGGGGACCGACGGCGTCGCCACGGTCGATATCGAGCGGACCGTCGAACCGACCCCCGACGGGCGCTTCGAGACGACGGTCGAACTCGGTGCGCTCGAACCGGGGACGGTCCTCTCGGTCGTCGCGACCGACGGGGACCGCGTGGTCTACAGCGGCACCGGACTGGTCGTCGAGAGCGACGGCGACGAGCGGGACACGGGCGAGGAGGGCGGGCACACGGACCCGCAGTCGGCGCTCGACCGGTGCCAGACGGTACGGCGTCTCGCCTGGCTCGACAACCACCGCGAGGCGTTCACCGCGGGCGCGCTCGACGACCTCGACAGTGCGATTGCGCGGACCGACTGGCGGGCCGTCGAGCGCGAGCGCGACGCCGCCGACCCCACGACGACCACCGTCACCGGCGACGACCTCGCGGCACTCGACGCGGTGCTGTCACTCGAGGGCACCGACCCCGGCGAACTCGGGACCGCACTCGACGCGGTGCTCGCGCCGTTGCACCGTCTGGGCATCGCAGACCTGCTGACGGTGACCGGCAACGCCGGACCGGAGGAAAGCGAGTACTGGTGTTCGACGCCGCCAACGGCCCGGGACGCCCGCGCCCGCATCAAGCGGGTGCTCTCGAATCCGGCGGCGTACGAGGCCGGCGTCCCGGCGTGGTGTCTCTCCTACACCCACCGCGCGGCGATAACCGTCGGGACGCTCCCGAACGGCGGGCGGCTGTCGGCGTATCTGGATGCCTTTCTCGCCGCGCCGCCGTGGCTGGTGGTCGCACTCGAGGACGATATCGCCGACCCGGCGGCCACGCTCGCGACACTGTCGGCGTGGCTGTACGACCCGGAGGCAGAGAGCGAGACCCTCGCCACGACACTCGACCGACTCGCCGACGCGGTCGCCGGACTGCCGGAACTCGCGGTGCTGTTCGAGGAACTGCCGACCGCAGAGGACGCCGACCGACTCGAAACCTTCCACGACGACCTCCGGGCGCTGTCGGAGGCAGTCGACGGCGAGCGAGCGGGCGACGACCCCGGAGCGGCGGTGCCCGAACCCGAGGAGGCCAGCCGCCGTTTCGACGAGACCGTACAGGCGTCGGTGTCGCGGCTCCAGAGCGAACTGGAGACGGTGTCGACCGCCGTGGAGTCGGTTGCGGGGACGGCCGTCGACGACCGCTTCCGGAATCTCGTGCTCGAACGACTGCGGGCACCGATGACCGTCGCCGCACAGTACGGCGTCTACGGCGGCACGCCACAGCGTCCCGACGGCGGGAGCGCCGACAACGCCGAGACACTGCTCGAACAGGGCCGGGCGCTGCTGGAACGGCTCAGACCGCGACTCGTCGAGTCGATGGCGCTCGACCCACGGGTCGACGAGACGCTGACCAGTCGCCCGACCGGGACGCGTATCGACGAGCAGGTCGACCGGATACACGCGCTCTTTGGCGACGAGTTCACCGTGTTGCCGCCGTTCGAACCGGCAAACGGGCGCGAACTCGCGGCGACGTTCACAGACGCCGACCTCGTCGACGGGGACCGGAACCTCGCGGCGGAGAAACTGCTCCAGCGGGCCGCGAAGTTCCGCGACCGACTGGACAGTTACCGGGAGACACGCACCTACGCGGAGGCACTCGGGGAGACCGTCGCCGACCAGTTGAGCGTCGGACAGGTGCCCCACGAACCGGGCGACAGTTGGGTCGGCGTCGACGGCGTCGACCCCGAGGCGGGCAAACTCTCGCTGCTCGCGCAGTTTGGACCCGACGCGACGCCCGCGAACACGCAACAGCGTGTCACGGGGCTGTTCATCGACGAGTGGACCGAGTCGGTGCCGGCCGAGAGCGAAACCACCGGCGTCGCGCTGAACTACGACGACCCCGGCAGTCGGCCGCCACAGACGGTGCTCGTCGCCACTCCGCCCGAGGACGGCGACTGGACGCTCGACGACCTCGCGGCGACGGTCGACGAGACTGCGGCGTACGCCAGACGCCGGGTGCTCGACTCGGGCGACCTCGACGAGAGCTTCTTCAAACTGTTTCCGGCACTGTTCTTCCCGGAACACGTCACCGAGGACCCGCAGGACCCGCCGCCGGGAACGGTCAGTTTCGAGCAGATACAGCAGTACGACCGGACGAGCACCGACGAACTGTTCGAGTTGTTCGACTCGGGGGGCAGACAGTGACACGGCGCACCGACTGGGCGCGACTCGAACCGCGTCCACGGAGTGACGACACGAGACACGGGTTGCGCGCGGAGGTCCACGACCCGCTGTGGCTGCTGGGTCGCCAGTGGCAGTTTGGCGAACGCCAGGGCGAGGACGGCGGGTCGCCGGTCCGTGCCAGCCTCACCGTCGCCGAGGACCGTCTCCGGCGTGTCGAACTCCGCGGTGGCGACCCGGGCGAACCGTTCGACTACGAGGACGAACCGCTGGAGGCCGTCGTCGAGCGCGAGCGCGTCCTGACCGACGACGACCCGCCGATGCAAGAGCGCGTCGAGGCCGGCCAGCAGTTCTGCCGGATTCTCGCGAGCGAGGGGTACGGCGAGTACGCCGCCGCCCAGTTTCCCCCGGAGTTCCGGGTCGAGGCGCCCGAGGCGCCGCTGAACGCCGCCGACCGCCGTTACGTCGACCTCCTCTCGGACCGCGCACTCGACGGGACGGCACTCGCCCGTGCCATCCGGCGTGCGGTCGACAACATCGACGACGTGGTCGCCGGCGACGCCGACAGCTGGCGCGGTGTCTCGGGGGGCGAACTTCCGGTGCCCGACGGCGGGAGTCGAACCGACGCCTTCGACGTGGCCACAGAGCGCTTCTACGGCTGGTACGTCGACCTCTACGAGGAGCCGACCGTCGAGACCGGGTCGGCGTGGGACCCAGCGCGACTCGCCTACGAGTTCGCCGTCTCGACCGGTGCGGGCGAGACAGAGACCGTCTTCGAGGCCTCCGAGTACCGCGGTGGCCACCTCGACTGGTACGCCTTCGACTCGGCAGACGCGGAGGCGACTCTCGACGAGACGGCCGACGCCGAGACGGTCTCGGTCCCGGAGTCGGATATCACGGACACGGCAGACGACGGACTCACGCTCTCGGAGCTCGACGAGGCGGGACTGCTGGGCGCGACGGCGACGCGGTCGAAAGAGGTCGTGCCGACGCGACTCTCGTTTCCGGGGATGCCGGCGAGTCGGTTCTGGGAGTTCGAGGGCGGCGAGGTCGACGTGACCAAACTCTCCGGCGACGGCAGCGGACTGGCGCGGCTCGCGCTCGCGGAGTTCGCGCTGCTGTACGGCAACGAGTGGTTCCAGATAGACCTCGACACGCCCGTCGGGACGCTCACACGGATTACCGACCTGACGGTGACAGACTCCTTTGGGGTCACCGAGCGCGCACAGCCGGCGGTTTCGGAGGACCCACAGCGCTGGCAGATGTACGCCCACGAGTTGCCCGGCCACGACGAACCGGGACTGTTCCTCCCGCCGACCCTACAACAGTCCACGACGGGCGACCCGGTGGGTGAGGTGAGTTTCGCCCGCGACGAGATGGCGAATCTCGCCTTCGCAATCGAGCGGAGCTTCGAGAGTCCGACCGGGCGCGCGGTCGACCGCACGGAGTTTCGCCCGCCCGAACTGGTCATCGACCGTGTCGTGACCGCCACCGACCCCGACGAGGAGTACGTCGAACTCGCCAACCCCGGTCAGGACAGTCTCGTTGCCGACGGCTACACCGTCTCCGTCGAGACCGACGGGGAGACGCGAGCGCTCCACCAGTTCGGGACGCTCGAACTCGGGCCCGGCGAGACAATCCGACTGTACAGCGGAACCCCGGCCGACGAACACGGGGCCGGCGAGTCCAGTGCCGTCTGGAACGCGGCCGACGCCGACGCCGTCGTCGTCGAGACAGAGCGCGGCGACGTGACCGCAAAGCGGTTGCTCTCGCGGCCCGGGTCGGAGCTCGCGGACTACCGGCTCTCGACGGACGTACCCGAGTACTGGTTCCCGTTCACCCCCGAACAGGGGTGGTATCTCGTGCTCGAACGCGCGCTCTTGCTCGACGCCGACACGCTCGGACTGGACCCCGACGAACTGCCACGTCCCCGGGGTGAGATTCTCCGACCCGGCGCCGACCTGCTCGGACCCGGCGGGACCTACCAGGTGTACGACGAGGAACTGCCCGGTGGCGGCCGCGAGGTCAGCCGGCGGTACCAGTACGCCCGCTGGACCGACGGCGAGGGCTATCTCTGGAGCACGCGCCGGAGTCGTGTCGGCGACACACAGCTCGCAACCGGCCTCCGGTTCGACGTGCTCGACGACTCCGGGCCGTAGGTCAGAGTTTGCCCGTGGCTCTCGCAGGACCGAACACGGCCCGTCACCGGCCGGCCTGGCGCCCCGACGGAACCGGCCGTCTCAGGAGAGTTCGTAACAAACGATGTCGGTGGAGTCACACTCTGGACAGGTCTCCGTGTCGGCGTCGACGGTCGTCCCGCACTGGCGGCACTCGCGGAACTCGTCGGTCTGTACTCCGCTAAATACCGTCGTGATGTGCCCGATGAGCGATGACATGGTTCGTGGAGGGCGCGTGACAGGACACACGCCGTGTCTGTGGGGGGATGGTGGCTACAACCTTATGTATCCCCGGTATCCACGGCGAAAGTAAAAACCGACAGACGTGGCGGCCGTGTGGACGTGGCCGTCAGCCACGCGTCAGACATCGACCCCCCACCCGCGTCGGTTCTGGTCGCCGGTGGAGTGTGACCCCGGGAGCGGGCACTCGACTCCGGCCACTGGAACAGGTTTAACGCCTCGTATCCCCACCAGTACAGTAATGCCTCCCACAGGGGTCGACGGTTCGGGCGAGGAGCAACCAACAGCGCGGCGTCGGCCCGTCACCGACGGTGGTCCCAGGCTCCCGCCCCCCGGCGCGACACCGGCCCGTCTGCTCGCACTCTCCGGCGCGGTTGTCGGGGAGTACCACCGGGAGACCGTGCTCGCGCTCGTCGACTCTACGGCACCAGACGCGGTGGTGGCCACGCCGCCGTCGGCCGGGTCAGTTGCTCCGGTGCTGGCGCGGGCTGTCGACCAACCGGTTCTCCACCCCGGGCGAGGGGTGCGCCCCGACGTCACGGTGTGTCGAGACGGAATCGTCGTCGTCGGGGCCGCGGGCGGCGACGCCCCGTTCGCGCCCGCGGCGGTCGACGCGGCACTCTCCGAGGAGTCCCGCGACGGGCCCGACTCCGTGCAGACTGCGACACACCGCTGTCTGGTCACCGACGCGCTGTCGCTCTCGGTCGACCCGTACCGGCGGGAGACGACAGTCGACGGCCTCGGGACCTACGCCCGGCGTCTCCCGGCGTCGCTGCGCGGTGAGACGACACACCTCTCGACGGCGCTCCGGCCGGGCTTTCACACCGAGACAGCGGTCGACGGCGACCCGGTGTCGGTCGTCGGTGTCGGCGACTCGAGGGCGACACTCGGCGTCGGTCACGAGGGTGGAGAGACGACTGCCGCCGTGGTCGAGGTGTACCCGAACGGCGCGGTCGACAGCGAGGAACTCGACCCGGAGACGTTCGGTCTCCGCGGTGTCGACCAGGTGGGTCGCAGGCGGGCCGAGTCGCTCCGCAGTGCCGGTATTACCTCGCCGGCAGACCTCGCCGACACCCGCGCGAGTGACCTGGCAGACCTCGCGGGGTTCGGACACGCGACAGCGAGCACCGTTCGCGCCGCGGCGACGGCCCGGGCGACCGGCACCGTCGTTCCGACCGGCGACGACCCGCTCCCGCGAGGCGACCCGGTGTTTGTCGACATCGAGACCGACGGACTCAACCCCTCGACAGCGTGGCTCGTGGGCGTGCTCGACGGCGGACCGGTCGACGGGACGTATCTCGCCTTTCGCGAGCAACGGCCCGGTGACGGGGCCCACCTGGAGGCGTTTATGACGTGGCTGACCGGGAGCGGGGCCGGTCGACCGGTGGTGGCCTGGCACGGCTACGGCTTCGACTTTCCGGTCATCCGCGAGCAACTCCGCAAACACTGTCCGGAGCGGGTCGGAGACTGGGACGACCGGTACTGTCTCGACGCACTCTACTGGGCACGCGAGAAAAACGGCGGAAACGCCGCGCTCCCCGGCCGGACGAACAAACTGGCGGCCGTCGCGACGGCGCTGGGGTGGGAGCCAGCCACCGTCGGTCTCGACGGCGAGACGGTCGCCGAGGCGTACGTCGCGTGGCGGAGTCGCCTCCAGCGGGCCGACTCGCCGGCCACTGTCGCCAAACCGGACTGGGAGCGCTTCGAGGCCTACTGCGAGGACGACGTCCGCGCGCTGGCAACCATCTACGACGCACTCCGCGAGGCCGCCCGGCGCGACCCCGAGACGACCACGCCACTCGGCGCAGAGAGTACACAGGGTGCGTTATCAGATTTCTCATGACTCAGGAGCCTCTCGACACGGACGCGGAGGAGACAGTCACCGACCGGTCCCGCGCCGGGAGCGCGCGGACGGGACGGAGACGCGAGCACGACGAAACCACCACTCCGCTGCGCGCAGACGGTGGCACGGGTCGGTCCCCGGGGGCACGCCGGGACGTGCTCTCGGAGGCGGCACTGCAGTCGTCGTTTCCTGGATACGACGGCCAGATTCGACACAGCACGCGGATAGAGGGCACGCCAGCCGACACTGTTCCCGCCGGCACAGTGCTGTCCGAGGAGTTGGCGGACAGACTCGACAACAACCTGTTCAGCCACCAGGCGCGGGCGCTCGATTGCCTCGCCGACGGCGAAGACGTCGTCGTCACAACCTCCACGTCGTCGGGAAAGACCTGGATATACGCGCTCGAAATCGCGCGCAACTACCGCGCCGACCCGGAGTCGACGGCGCTCTGTCTCTACCCGATGAAGGCCCTGACCCGCGACCAGGAGTCGGAGCTCAACGCCAAACTCCGGCGGGACTGGAACCTGGACGCGACGGTCGGCGTCTACGACGGCGACACCAAATCCGACCGGAAACGCCAGATCCGGCAAGAGGCAAACGTCGTCCTGACCAATCCCGCGGGTCTGAACGTCTATCTCCCTCGCCACGACCGGGACAGTGGCTGGCACCGCTTCTACAGCAATCTCGACCTCGTCGTCGTCGACGAGGGCCACGAGTACTCCGGCGTCACCGGCACCCACGTGGCGTGGATTCTCCGCCGTCTCCGCCGGATTCTGGCCTACTACGACGCCGACCCGCAGTTCGTCATCACGACGGCGACAATCGGCAACCCGGCCGACCACGCCACGCAGTTGACCGGCCTCGAGGACTTTCGGGTCGTCGACGAGGACGGCTCCCCCCGTGGTGACCGCGATATCGTCCTCTGGGAGCCGCCACTGGAGGGCGACCTCGAGGACGACAGCGACGACCCACTGGCCGACTTCGAGCAGGCGCGGCGCTCGACGGGCGGGGAGGCCGCCTCGGTGACCGCACACCTCGCGGTCAACGACACCCAGACACTCCAGTTTTGCACCGCCCGCCAGGGCACCGAAATCGCGGCAAAACAGACCGTCCAGGCCGCCTCCGACCACCCCGCCGACCGGTACATCTCCGTCGACCCCTACCACGCCGGTCTGGGCAAGCAGGAACGGCGTGCCGTCGAGAACAGCCTCAAAAACGCGAGCGTCGACGCCGTCGCCTCGACGAACGCGCTGGAACTGGGCATCGATATCGGTTCCGTCGACGCCACCGTCGCGGCCTCCTACCCCGGCACGAAACAGTCGTTCTGGCAGCAGGTCGGCCGCGCCGGTCGGGGGAGGAGCGACGCGCTGTCGGTGCTGGTGGGCGGCCAGGACGCCATCGACGCCTACATTCTGGACAACCCGGAGTACCTGTTCGACGACGACAGCGTCGAGGACGCGGTGGTCTCGCTCGACAACGACCGGGTGTACGCCGACCACCTGCTGTCGGCGGCGGCGGAGCGGCCGCTGACTGCCGCCGACACAGCCTTGCTCGGCGGCGACGAGCGCCTCCACGAGATGGTGGCGATGTGGCAGGACGCGGGACTGCTGGAGGGGTCGGCCGACCTCGACGCGGGCGCGGTCACCTACACCGGCGACCCGCGGCCACAGGGTCGGCTCTCCCTGTACGGCACCGGCGGCGTCGAGTTCACGGTCACCTGCGAGAACGGCGACATCGACCACGACCCGGTGGCCCGGGAACGGGCCTACCGGGAGTACTACGAGGGGGCGCTGTTCCTCCACGCCGGTCAGCAGTACGAGGTACTCGGCCTCGACGAGGGCGGTCACCGCCCGACGATAACCGTTCGGGAGACCGACACCAGCGAGTACACGCAGGCCACCTCGACGAAACGCATCACCGACCTCGTGGTGCGCGACCACCGGTCGCTGGCCGGCGCGTACGACCTCTACTTCGGGACCGGTACCGTCCGAATCACCTACGACAGCTACCTCGTCCGGGACGTGTTCAGCGGCGAGGTGGTTCGTGGCCCGCTCTCGACGGGGACGCCGCCACTGGACCTCGAGACGGAACTGCTGTGGGTGTCACTCCCCGAGGGTCACCTCTCCGAAACCGTCGACGCGCTGGAGCAACCACTGCTGGAACCGACAGAACGGGCCGAGACCGACCCCCACGTTCCGACGGCAGAGGCACGCTACACCTACGGCGGCGGCCTGCACGCCGCCGAACACGGGGTCATCCAACTCGCGCCACTGGAGTTGATGATAGACAGCGCCGACGTCGGCGGCCTGTCGACGCCGGAACACCCACACGAGACGATTCCCGGGCCAGTGTGGTTCGTCCACGACGGCATCGACGGGGGAATCGGGTTCACGAAAGCCATCTACGAGAACTTCGACGCGCTCGCGCGGCGGACCCGCGAACACCTCGACACCTGCGAGTGTGGCCGGCGACGGGGCTGTCCGCTCTGTGTGATGAGCGAACACTGTGGCAACAACAACGACCCACTGGATACGGCGACGGCGAAACTGATTCTCGACGACGTCCTCGACGCCCTCGACACGGACGCCGGCGGGTGAACACGGCGGGTCGCCAGCGGTGTGCCAGGAGAGGGTCAGACGCCCGGTTCGGTACCGGTGTCGACCGACTCTCTACTCGCTGTCCTCGGAGAGCTGTTCGCGGACGGCGTCGGGAATCTCGCCGCTGGTCATCGCGGCGACCACCGACGGCGAGATGGCCTCGGTGTCCGGCCCGAAGGCGGGGTTGAACAGGCGCAGTGCAGTGTGAATCGTCTCCCAGTCGTCGTTCTCGGCGGCGTCCCGGAGGCTGTTGGTCGGCGCGGCGAGCAACTGCGAGACGATGGCGTCGGCCATCGACTCGACGACGGCCTCTTGCTCGTCGTCGAGGTCGAGTTCCGCGAGCGTCCGCTCCAGTTCACTGGCTTTCACGCGCTCTGCACTCTCGTACATCGCCGAGATGACGCTGTCGGCGCGCTGGCGCTTGTACTGGACGAGCAACTGCTCGAACTCCTCGTCGACGATCTCCTCGACGCGAATCGCGGCCTCGCGGCGCATACGCCGGGTCCTCTGTGTGACCGTCTCCAGTCTGTCGAGGTCGTAGATAGTCAGATTCGGGAGGTCGTCCGCGCGCTCGGGAACGTCCCGGGGGCGCGTGATGTCGACGACGAACGTCTCGCCGACCTCGGCGAGTGCGTCGGGACCGACGATGTTCTCGGTGCTCGCCGTCGCCGAGATGACCACGTCGGCGTTCTCGACCGTGCCGACCAGTCCGTCGAGGTCGGTCACCCGGAGCTGGCAGTCGACCGGTCTGATACTCTCGGCGACGGTTTCGGCCCGCGACCGGGTTCGGTTGACGAGCACGAGTTCCGCCACCTGTGCGGCGAGACGCTTTGCCGCGAGTCGGCCCATCTCGCCCGCGCCGATGACTGTCGCGGTTTGCCCTCTGAGTCCGTGTTTCTCCGCCGCGAGTCGAACCGCTGCGCTCGCCAGCGAGACGACACCCTCGTTTATCGCGGTCTCCGTGCGTGCGCGCTCGCCGACGCGCATCGCCTTCGTGACGGCGTCGTCGAGCATCGGCCCGATACCGTCGACGGCGCGGGCGTCCTCGTAGGCGTCCCGGACCTGCCCGAGAATCTGGTCTTCGCCGAGCACGAGTGACTCCAGTCCCGCCGCGACGCGCAACAGGTGTCGGAGGCTCTCCTCGTGGCCCAACTCGCGGACTGCACCCTCTGGGACGTTCTCCGTGGTCGTCGAGAGCACCGCCCGCCCGCGCTCGGCCTCGTCGGTGACGACGTAGGCCTCCGCGCGGTTGCACGTCTGGAGGACGAACGCCTCCGTGACGTCTGGCTCTGCGAGCAACGACGAGACTGCGGCCTGGTGGCTCTCTGCGCTCGCGGCCTCGAGTTCGTCCAGCGACGCGCGGGTGTGTGCAACACTCACACCCGAGACGATACCGGAGTTCACGACAGGTCACCCCCGGTCCAGGTGTCGCCGGTCACCTCAGACACCACCGACGCGGCGCGCTCGCGGGCGGCAGTGTCGTCCTCAAGTGCCGTCCAGACGCCGTCGTTCGCGACGACCGCACGGACCGCGTCGCGGCGGTCGCCGGCGGAGATGTCGGTGTCGCGGAGTCGTCTCCGGAGGCGGCCGGTGAGTCGGGCCATCGCGCCGGCGTCGTCGACGACGTCTTCGACGCGCTCGCGGAGGTGTCGGCTCAGTGCTGGACTGGTCCCGCCCGTCGAGACGGAGACGACCACCGGGTCGTCCCGGACCGTCGCCGGAACAACGACACTCCCGCGCTCGCGGGGACCCGCCCTGTCGGCGCGGTTGCACAGCGCACCGGCGTCGCGGGCGGCGGCCGTGATGGCCTCGTTGAGAGCGCCGTCGTCGGTGGCGGCGACGACCAGTGCCGGGTCACTCCGGGCAATCAGTGCCCGGGCCGTCTCGGCGTCGGGGTCGCCACGCACCAACTGTGCGTCGCCAAAGGAGTCGTCGGCGAACGTCGGACTGACCACCACCACCGTGGCCTCGCGAGCGAACCGTCGGGCCTTGCGCGCACCAACGGCTCCACCACCAAAGACGAGAACGCGCTCGCGCTCAAAATCGTGCACCAGCGGTATCACGTGTTGTAATGAGGTGAGTATCGTACCTTCTTAAACGAATCGTTACCCACCGACCGGAGACCGGCGTGGGCGGGCGGTGTGACGGGACAGACGGCCCCGAGTCACAGACCGCAACAGCTGTCAGGGAATACTTCCCTGCGCAGACCCCAGCGATAGGTATGCACGTCGTCGTTCTCGGAGGCGGCTACGGAGGTGTCACACTCACGAGACGACTGGAGCGAGTGTTGCCGACGAACGTGGAACTCACGCTGGTCGACGAGCGCGAGACACACCTCGTCCAGCACCTGATTCACCGGACCATCCGCACGCCCTCGCTCGGCGAACGGCTGTCGATTCCGTTCGACGAGATTCTGGCACGGGCGACGTTTCGCCGGGCCCGTGTGACCGGTCTCGACCGCTCCCGGCAGACCGTCTCGCTCGCCGACGGGACACTCGAGTACGACGTCCTCGCCGTCGCGCTCGGCGCGCAGACGGCCTTCTACGGGTTACCCGGCGTCGAAGAGCACGCGACACCGCTGAAACGGCTGGAAGACGCCGCGCGAATCCGCGCGGAGTTCGAGACGGTCGCCGAACACGGCGGACGCGTCGTCGTCGGTGGCGCGGGTCTCTCCGGCGTCCAGGCCGCGGGCGAACTCGCGGAGATGGCCACCGACGCGCCAACAGAGCCAGCGGTGGTCGTGCTCGAGCAGGCCCCCGCGGTCGCCCCGTCCTTTCCCGAGTCGTTCCAGGCCGCCGTCGCCGAGGAACTCGACGAGCGTGGCGTCGACGTTCGAACGGGAGCGACCGTCGAGCGGGCCGACGCCGACACCGTCACACTCGCCGACGGGACACTCGAGTACGACCAGTTCGTCTGGACCGGCGGTATCCGGGGACCGCCGTTGCTGGACAGGAGCCGACAGCCAGTGCGAGCGACACTCCAACTCGACGACCGTGTGTTCGCACTCGGTGACGCCGCCCGTGTCGTCGACAACGAGGGAACGGCGGTTCCGGCGACCGCACAGTCTGCCGTCCAGCAGGCCAACACCGTGGCGACGAACATCGAGCGACTGGTGAGTCACCTCCGGAACGGCGGTGGCTTCGAGCCCCGACTCGCCCGCTACCGCCACGACTCGCGTGGCTGGGTGGTCTCTGTCGGTGACGGCACCGTCGCACAGGTCGGCTCGTCGGTGCTGCGGGGCGCGCCGGCCCGCGCGCTGAAAACGACCATCGGCGGCGGCTACATGGGACGAATCGGTGCTGTCGAGAGTGCTGTCGGCTACGTGCGCGACTCGATTCGCCACTGACGGGGCGCGAGGACGGCCGCCTGCCCTCCCGGCACCCGGAGACAGCCCCCGACGAACCGCGGTGGAGCCGCCACGTCCGGCCGTGTCTCTCTACAGGAGCCGACCGCTGTCGTGCCGGCAGACCCGGCCGCGGGTCCCACGCTGGGTCAGGCCGGCGAACCGCCAGACCCTCGTGGCTGGCTCCGGTAATCGGGGCGTGTCCGAGCTGGGAGCGTCGCTGGTCGCCGGGGCAGCGTTCGGGTTGGCACTGGCCGCGCCGCCCGGGCCGATGAACGCCGTTATCGCCGAGGAGAGCGTCGTTGGTGGCTGGCTGGCCGGCGTCAGGGCGGGTCTCGGAGCGATGACCGCCGACGCGGTGTTCGCGCTGCTGGCGTTGCTCGGTCTCGTCACCGTCGTCGAGCAACTGCCGACACTGCGTGGCGTGATGGTGACCGGTGGTGGTCTGTTGATGCTGTATTTCGCACTCGAGGCCGCCCGGAGCGCCGAGGCGACGCTCACCGGGAGCGAGACGGACGGCGCGGGACGCGGGTTCACGAAGGCGTTTGTTCTCGCGGTCACCAACCCGTATCAGGTTCTGTTCTGGTTGACCGTCGGCGTTGGACTGCTGGAGTCGGGAGAACTCGACGTGTTCGCAGGACTGCCGGTGGTCGGCGACGCGCTGACCGGTCTCCTCGTCGTCCAGACGGGGAGTCTCGCGCTGTTTGCTGGCCTGTTTGGCGGTATTGCCGTCTGGATTGTCGGCTTTCCCGCCGCGCTGGCGACTGCCCGTCGCCGCGTCGACACCGTCGCGCCGGTGGTCGCGGCCGTCAGTGCCATCGTTCTCGCCGGATTCGGTGTGCTCTTTCTGTGGGACGGCCTGGGGACACTCAGTTAGAGGTGGATGCCGGCGACCTCGTCAGCGAGCCACTCGCGAATCCACCGGACGCGCTTGAGTCGGCGGTGGGCGATGTCCCGGGCGGTCTGACTCCGGATGCGGTCTTTGGCCTCCTCGCCGCGTTCGAGCACGCGCCCGACCATCTCCGAGGCGTCCATATGTGTGCGTGACTCGTAGCCCATCCGCAACAGCATCAGCGCGGCGCCGTTCGCACCGATTTTGTCGAGGATATCGGCCTCGATGAGACACCGCGTCTCCAGGGGTAGGTCGTCGATATCCCCCTGGTAGGAGTGGTCGTGGACGGCCTGACACACCTGGTCGACAAACGACTGCGGGTAGTCGTTGTGGGTCTTCAAGTACTCCCGTGTGATACGAGCACCCGCCTCCGCGTGGCGGTCCTGTTCGACCTCGAGTTTGGCGATATCGTGAAACAGCGCGGCGACGCGCGTGACGTCTGCGTTCGCGCTCTCCTTGCGGGCTATCTCGCCCGAGAGTTCGACCACATTGCGGATGTGGTTGAACCGGTAGTCCGCCGAGTGCCACGGGTACCACCGCATACGTCCCCCGTCGGACCCACTGGCCACACTCGCCGCGAGATAGTCGTGGACGAACTGCTCCATCTGCTCGAAGTCCTCGTCGGTGACGGGTGACTCGCGTATCTCAACACCCACGCAACCACCTCCCGACGACACGCGTATCGTTCATTATCGGTAGAGACGGCCGTTTAACTCTTTAGCGTTACGACAGACAGATTCCAGAGTTTCTCGACTCTCCCTCGTGGTGGTCCCTGTCGAAGCTGCTGTCGCAGATGCATGGCACGAGCGGGGCGGTTCCGGTCGGCGGAAGCCACGCCCGCACGACAGCAGAGACGGGTCACGACGAGGTGCCCAGGTCAGTCAGGCGGTCGGTGTCAGCGGTTCGGTTCCACGTGCGTCGTTCGTAGTCTGTTCTCCGTGACTGTTTGTTCCTCCCTGCGCGTCTGTATGGGAGTTCGGGAACTATTTATGAGTTTTCCTGAATACACGTATTACAATATAGAGCAAAATAAGACGTATAATCACTCCGGCGACGGCTCCGTGTCGCTCTGGCAGGCAGTCGCGTACGTTTATCAGAGAGGGAGTCGAAACGGGAGTATGGAGATACGAGAGGCCCGCACACCGGACCGACCGGCGATTAGGGACATCGCTCGTCGGTCGCTCGAGACGTCGTACTCGCTCGACCCGCGCTCGATTACCGGTGCCGTCTCCGAGTGGTACGAGGAGAATCGGCTGAAAGATATGTTCTCGAACGACCAGAAGATGCTGTTGGTCGTCGACGTCGACGAGCAGGTGGTGGCCTTCTCCGACACCGTTCTCACCGGCAGGTCGACCGCACAACTGCTCTGGTTACACGTCGACCCGAGTTACCGCGGCGAGGGGTACGGAAAGGCGCTGTTCGAGGGGACACTCCAGAGACTCGAAGAGCGCGGAATCACCAACATCCAGGGGCGTGTGCTCGCGGACAACGCGGGTGGTAACGCCTTCTATCGAGAACAGGGACTCACACAGGTCGGCGAAGAGGAGGTCGACATCGACGGCAACACCTACATCGAGAAGGTGTACGCCGAGGTCAGCGAGGAGGGAATCGAGCCACTCGAAACAGACGGGCGCACCGTTCACGTCGACCACAACAGCACACAGACCGGTTCGATGGCACCGTTCCACGTCGTCTACACCGAGCGCAACGGCGAGGACATCTACGGCTACTGGTGTTCGAGATGCGAGGGCCTCGCGAACGCGATGGACGCGATGGGTCGCATCCAGTGTGACGGCTGTGGCAACACCCGCAAGCCGACCCGCTGGGACTCCGCGTACCTCTGACTCCCGACTCACCGCTCCAGACGTCCAGAGTCGGCGCGACGACTCCCGCATCCGGACGACGGTCCCGAACGGTGGCGGTCTGCCCTCACGAGACCCGGGTGTCCGGTCACGCCTCTCCGGACGGGGTGTCGCCGGTACGCCCTGGCGTCGCCAGTCTGCTCCGGCACACCGAAGTGCTGGGCTCTCGAACAGACGGACGTGAGTGACGAATCTGACACACAGTACGACCCGGAGTCACCGGCACCACCGGAGCGTGAACCGCCGCGTCGTACCACCGCTCCACAGAGCGCGTACACGAACCGACAGGTGGGTATCGGCGTGCTCGTCTTGCTCGTCGGACTCGTGGTTACCGTCGGTGTAGCAGTGCTCGTGGTGTGAGAAGAGGGCTGTCTGGACCGTCTCCGTCACAGAACGGAGACACCAACTGCGATAGTCGACCCCACCATCAGCAACACGAAGATAATCGCGATGATGCGGTCCATATTTATCTCCATACACGGATTCACACACTCCGGTAAATTAGTCTTTTCTCTTGTGTACACGGGCGGGTGGTCGGTCAGTTGTCCCGGCTGTCGCCCGTCTCGGTGGCTGCGGTGGTCTGACCCCCGTATCGGGTGTGGGGAGAGCAGTCGGCGGCGGTCACAGTCTCCCCAGCCACTATATAGGTGGGAGTCGTACAGACGGGTAATGCCAGGCCGTGAGGACTCGCCGCTCGTGGAACTGTTGCTCGCGTTCGTCGGTGTCTTCGCGGTACAACTCGTCACGAGTGTCGGCGGACTCGTCGGCGGACTGTTCGTGCTCTCGCCGCCGATTACGACCAATCCCTGGACAATCGTGACCAGCGTCTACGCACACGCGAGTGTCGGCCACCTGGTGTCCAACGCCGTGGCACTCGTCTTGTTCGGGTGGCCGGTCGCCCGCGCGACGACCCGGACCCGGTTTCACCTCTTTTTCCTCGTTACCGGCGCAGTCGCCGGTGTCGCACAGATTGTCCTGACGAACTTTCTGGCGGGTGCGCCGGTGGTGAGTTGGCTGGTCGACGTGATTCCGGGCGTCGACGTCACCGCGACCGGCGGCGTACTCGGCGCGAGCGGCGCAGTGTTCGCGCTGCTTGGCTACCTGCTCGCCAGCAACCGTCTCTCGTCGTCGCTCGCCGAGACACTCCACGTCCCGCGGTGGGTGACGTATCTCGTGTTCGTCGCCGTCGCCGGCGTGTTGACGATAGCAACCGCCTCGCCGGGCGTCGCGCTGGTCGCACACTTCACCGGACTGCTGCTGGGCCTGCTGGCCGGCCGTCTCAACCTTCTCAGCACTCGCCCGGCCGGGTCTGACCGCCGTCCACGCAGGTCGGACACCCGGCGGTGACCGACAGCACGCGCGTCTCTCGGACGCTCACTCCCAGAACGCCTCGACAACGAGACGATTGCCCTCCGTGAGGACGTTCGTCCTGCTGGCACTCTCTGCGATGAGGGTGGTGAACTCCGCTCTGTCGGGAACGTCCCCGGCACTGTCGAAGGCGAAGCCGCTTCTGGTGACGTGACCCGTGTCGTGGCTGTCGAGTACCATCACACTCGCCGAGACGGTGTCCGCCAGGAGTGTCCGGAACTCCGAGAGACGGTCATCCTCGACGGCAAAGTCGTAGTCGTTCTGGTCGTCCTCGTCGTCATCGTCTTCGTCGATGGTGTTCCCGGCGATAGCGAACGCTCCCTCGCCACAGCGTTCGAGCAGCCACTCGAAGTCGTCACTGAGACTGACACCCATCTCGGCGGTGTCGAGAGTATCGTTGAGAGCCTCTCTCTGTGTTCGCTCGTCGTCACTGCCGGTGACAGGAACCACAACTGTCTCGCTGTCGACCGCAAACGGTCCGCCATCCCCGAACTCGGAGTCGGGGTCGACCTCGTAGATGGTATGTCCGGCCCGGGAATCCGTCTCTGTGATCGACGGGCGGTCCAGCAGTCGTGTCCGGTCGACGTCGCCGACGAAGACGAACGCATCGTCGGTGAAGTCGACCTGCTGAACCTGCATGGACGGACTCTCGATGTCGGCGAGTTCTCCGAGCGCGAACTGTCCGACGAACGGGTAGTCGATACTAATAAGCGAAAGGACAGATGGCACTACCGCTGCTGGCTCTGCCGGAAACGACTCCGCAATCGTGGTGGCGTCCGGAAACAGTGGTCCGCGCTCCTCTCTTTCCACAGAAATGACATCTGCCAGCGTGTAGGCCTCGACCGCCCGTTCACGCTCGAAGTCGAGGTGGATAGTGTCCGATTCGTCCACGAGCCACGTGGCGTAGTCAGGATAACCCTCCGTGACTGTCTCCAGTTCGTCACTCTCAGTGCCGTTCTCATCTCCGTTCCCGGAACTGTTGTCGTCTCCGTTCCCCGAATCGTCGTCACCGAGACAGCCAGCGAGACATGCGACTGTCGAGGCACTCGCGCCGACGACGAATGTACGTCGTCTCATACGTCCGAGTTCCTGTCTGTCGTACTTAATAGTTCGCGCATCCTGTCGCCCAAATAGTGTTTTAGACGTCGACGGGTGACTCGAACAGTCGGGCCTCGCAGTCCGGGCAGGTGACGGCGGCCACCTCGAAACTCGAACAACACGACTCGACGGTTTCGGCCCCGAACTGTGGCTCGCCGCCACAGGACGGACAGGTGTCGACGAACAGTCGCAGACCGCTCAACAGCTGTCCACGGCTCTCGACAGCGTACCCCGACCAGTTGGGGTCGCGCTCGTCGAACACCCGTGCGGCGGCCAGGTCTGCGAGAAACGCCGCCTCTGACTCCCACGTGCCGACGACCTGGCCGTTCACTCGTGCCCGGAACGCCTGCCCGAACTCCTCGTACTCGACGTCGCCGGTGTCGACGTCGAGCAGGGTCAGCAACTGGTCCCGACCCGCGGTCCCGTCCAGACCGTCGAGTTCGTCCGACCAGGCCCGCCGGAACGGCTCGGTCAGACAGAGGTCCTCGCTGTCTGCACACTCCTCGAGCGCGCCGGCGGCGACCAGCGTCGCCTCGGGGTCGATACCGCCTTCTGTCTCGACTGGCTCGTACTCCTGTCGTGCTGGCTCTTTGCCAAACAGCGCCAGCAGCCAGGGCGGAAAGTACCGCTTGGTCAACGCCGGCGTTCCGGGCACGAGATACCCCCGAAAGTAGATTGCGCCGGCCGAGAGGCCGGCGACCCCGGCCCCGACCACCGCGCCGACGACCGGCCCGACGACGGCAGTGCCGGCGCCGGCGAGCGCGAGGGCGACACCGGCCGCGACGAGCGAGTTGACGACCGTACACGGGAGACAGCGGTTCTCGCCTGTGTACTCGGGTTGTCTGAGCCACGAGAGTCCCCGGTCTTCTGTTGCCATACAGCTTTGTTGGTGGGTGGTCCTAATAGATGCTACCCACACAGCCGACCCGCTCAGTCGAGGTCAACGGGCTCGACAACCGCTGGCGAGTCGTTTGCCGGACTGTTGACCGCCTGCGAGACGGGGTAGTACTCCATCTCGTCGCCGGAGTACGGCGCGAGCACGTCGACCGCCGCCTCGGGTGGGGCCGACAGCCACCGCTCGCGCTCGTTCTCCGGGAGGATGACCCCCATACGGTGGTGGAGTTCCCCGACGAGGTCGTTTGGCTCCGTGGTGACGATGGCGAACGTCTCCACGATACTGGAGTCACTGCTGGCGCCGTCGGCGCCGCCGCCGAAGGCGTCGAGACCGGTCTGTGTGGTTTCGGGTTGCCACCGCGCCCAGAGACCGGCCATCACGAACGGGCGGTCGTCGGTCAGTGTCACCCGGTAGGGCTGGCGTCTCCCGTCGTGGTCGACCCACTCGTAGAAGCCGTCGGCGGGCACCAGACACCGGCCGGCCGCGAGCGGGTCGTCGTCTCGCTCGAGTGACGGGCGGAAACTCGGTGTCTCCTGGAGTGTCTCCGCGCGGGCGTTTATGTGGCCACCGTCGTCGCGGCTGTCGGCCCACGCGGGAATCAGACCCCACTCCATCCGCGTGAGACGGTCCGCGTCCGCGTCGGTGATAACCGGCAGCGACTGGCCGGGTGCGGCGTTGTATCGCGGTTCGTACCCCGTGGTGTCGACACCGAACCGGGCCGCGAGGTCGTCGGGCGAGACGAACAGACTGTACCGCCCACACATCAGGGGAGGTGGAACTCGATTGCCGCACCTTGGCCGAAGCCGACACACTCCGTGGCGAGCCCGAGTTCGGCACCGCGGTTTCTCATCTCGTGGACGAGCGTGACCGGCAGGCGCGCGCCGCTGGCCCCGAGCGGGTGACCGAGCGCGATTGCACCGCCGTTGACGTTGTAGATGTCGTCGTCGAAGCCCAGTTGCTCCTGACAGTACAGCGTCTGACTGGCGAAGGCCTCGTTGAGTTCGACCAGGTCGTAGTCGTCGGTGTCGCGGTCGTACCGGTCACACAGTCCCCGGACCGCAGGCACCGGGCCGATACCCATCACCGTCGGGTCGACGCCGGCGACGTTGTGGTTGCCGACCTCGGCGAGGATATCGAGCCCCTGGTCCTCGGCGAATCGGCGACTCGTCAGCATCGTCGCGGCCGCGCCGTCTGAGATCTGTGAGGCGTTGCCCGGCGTGACGGTGCCGTCGGATTTGAACACCGTCGGCAGGTCGGCGAGTTTCTCCGCGGTCGTTCCCGGACGGATACCCTCGTCTCTCTCGACGGTGCCGTCCTCGGTCTCGATTGGGACAATCTCCTCTGCGAGACGGCCCGACTCCGTCGCCTCGACGGCGCGCTGTTGACTCCGGGCGGCGTACTCGTCCTGTTCCTCGCGGGAGACGCCAAACTCCTCTGCGACCTTCTCGGCGGTCATCCCCATATCGAGTGTGGCAACGTTGTACTGCTCGTTCAGACGGGGGTGGATACTGCCCATGTTCTGCCCCATCTCGACGCGACTCATCGACTCGACACCGCCCGCGATGAGACAGTCGCGCTGGCCCGCCGCGATTGCGTCCGCGCCACGCATGATCGCCTCCGCCGAGGAGGCACACCACCGGTTGATAGTCGTGGCCGGCGTCGCCTCACCCAGCTCCGACAGCAGGGCGATGACCCGCGCCATGTTGTTGCCCTGCTCGGAGCGTTGCTGTGCACAACCCCACAGCAGGTCGTCGACGTCCTCGCCGGTCAGTCCCGTCTCCGCGAGTATCTCGTCGACCAGCGGAATCGAGAGGTCTTCGCTACGAACGCCAGAGAGAGCGCCGTCCTCTTTTGCCTGCGGTGACCGCACTGCCTCGACGACGACTGGTGTGCTCGTCATACCAGAAACTGGTGTGCGACGCTGTTAAACCTACTCCCCACCGTGGCGACCACACGCGTCGAGTCACCGCCACGGCGGCCGTGGCGTCGACAGAGCGGCGTTTGGAGTCGTCACGACCACGGCCCTTTTTACCCGCGTGTCGTCTACCCCGGAGTATGCAGACGGTCACGCTGGGGCCGGCAGGAACCTACTCGCACCGGGCGGCGAGTGCCGTCGCCGACGACGAGGAGATCGTGTTCACCGAGTCAGTAACGGGAATCGTCGAGACGCTCTCCGAGGGCGAGTACGACCGCGGCGTCGTGCCGGTCGAGAACAGCATCGAGGGGTCGGTGACGGAGTCACTCGACGCTTTCACCGAGTACGAGGTCGCGGTGGTCAGAGAGATTATCACGCCGATTCGCCACGCACTGGTCGCACGTGACCGCTCGTTCGAGGTCGTCGCGAGTCACGCACAGGCACTCGCGCAGTGTCGGTCGTATCTGGAGGCGAACTACCCCGACGCCGACCTCGAGGCGGTCGCGAGCACCGCCCGTGGCGTCCAGCGCGCCCGCGAGGACGCCGACGTCGCCGCCATCGGTCACCCGGCGAACGCCGACAACAGCGAGACACTGTCGGTGCTGGCCGAGGATATCCAGGACCGGAACTCGAACGCGACGCGGTTTCTCGTCGTCGCACCGGTGACGGCGCGCTCCGAGGCCGGCAGCAAGACCTCGGTTATCGTGTACCCGAACGTCGACCACCCCGGACTGCTCCTGAAGATGCTCGAACCCTTTGCCGACCGGAACATCAACCTCACGCGCGTCGAGTCACGGCCAAGCGGCGAGCGCCTCGGGGACTACGTCTTCCACATCGACGTCGCCGCCGGTCTCTACGAACAGCGCACACAGGACGCACTCGCCGTTATCGAGGAGATTGCCGAGAACGGCTGGGTCCGGCGACTCGGCTCGTACGACAGCGAGACTGTGCTGTACTGAACACAGTCGCCACGGCGCCGGCGGAGTCGGGGCACCGGTGTCGACTCACCCGTCGGCGAGACGGAGCGCCATCTTCATCTCGAAGTTGGGGCTCTCGACGCGCTCGAAGCCGGTCTTTCTGTAGAGGGCAATCGCCGCACGGTTCCAGCGCTCGACCGAGAGCCAGACCCGGTCCAGTCCCTGCTGCTGTGCCGCGCCGAGCGTGGTTTCGAGCAGTTCTGTCCCGATACCGGCGCCCTGGTAGGCCTGCAGGACGAAGATGGCGAGTTCGTGACTGCCGTCCTCGCCGTCGACGAGCATCGCGTGCCCGACCGGGTGGCCGTGTCGTGCGACGACGTTCAGCGCCTCCCGGGCGGTGACGATATCGAGCCACTCCCTGATGCTCTCCTCTCCGGTCGGCGGGATTCCCTGTGCGCGGTCGGCGGTGTCGAAGTCGAGATACATCTCGACGAGCGCTTCGACGGCCCGGAGCTGTCGACACCGGATGCTCCGGCCGTCGCCGTCGACGAACTCGCGTGGCGGCGGCGGGAATCCACCGACCGGGTCGTCGGGGTACTCTGGAGTCATCGAACCAGTGTCACCGAGGTCCGTGCGTTCAGGAGGACGAACTCGACGGTGCTGTCGAACTGAATCTTCCCGAGTGGACTCCGCGTCCCGCCCGGGAGCACGATACGGTCGTAGTCGCCGGTCTCGGCGAGTTCGACGATACGGCCACCCGGCTCTGCCCCGGCGCGCTCGACCGACGCGCCGACAGACAACTCCCCGAGGCGGTCACGCACCCGGCTCTCGACCCGCCCTGGCGAGTGGTCACTGTCGCCGTAGACCACCACCGTGACCTCGACCTGTGACCGGCGGGCCCGCTCGACTGTCTCCTCGAGTGCCTGCAGACCGCGTTCGCTACCGTCGACTCCGACGAGCACGCGCATAGCGTCTCTCACAGGCCACGGGTAATATGTGCACCGCCCGAGACGCCACACAGACACGCCGACCGCCCGAGAGGAACCGCCACCGCCCCCGACACGTTTTTCCAGCGAGCAACCCGACAGCCAGCCGTGACAGAACGCGAGCGACTCGCGCGCCGACTCGTCGAGATTCCGAGCCACGAGGACGAGCGCCGGGCGGGGGACGCGGTCGAATCCTGGCTGCGCGAGCACACCGACGCCGAGGTGAGGCGTGACAGCCACGGCAACGTCCTCGCGCGCCGGGGGAGCGGCGACCCGTCGCTGGCGCTGGTGGGCCACCACGACGTCGTCCCACCGGACGAGCGCCAGCTATCCGGGGGCGAGTACGTCGTCGAGCGCCGCGACGGTCGTCTCTACGGCCGGGGGGCCGCCGACATGAAGGGTGCACTCGCCGCCGCGATGACCGCCGTTCGCGACGCCACGGTGACCGACGGCACGCTGACGTTCGCCTCCTTCGTCGGCGAGGAGGTCGGCGGCGAGGGCGCGCGGGCGGCAATCGAGAACGGGTTCGCGCCCGACCGTGCGGTCGTCGTCGAGGGGTCGACGGGCTACTCGGGGTCGGGCGTCACCGACGTCGCGGTCGGCCACAAAGGTCGGCGCGCCAGCACGGTCCACGCCGAGGGTGTCGCCGCCCACGCCAGCAAGCCCGAACTGGGCGAGAACGCGGTCTACCGCGCCACGGAGGCAGTCGAGACACTGCGTGACCTGTCGGCACCGGAGACGACGGTGCTTGGCCACGAGGTGACCGGGAGTGTCGTCGTCACGGAAATCGAGGGCGGGGCGGCGTGGAACGTCGTCCCCGACAACTGCACCGTCACCGTCGACGAGCGAACGGTGCCCGGCGGGCGCGCGCCACTGGAGCGTGTCGGTGACAGGCCGGGACTCCGGGTCGAAACCGAACAGGACCTGCCGCCGATGGCCTGTCACGACGAGGCGTTTGCCGACATCGTACTCGGGGCCGCCCGAGAGCACCAGGCGGGTGTGCCAGAACAGGTGGTCAAGCCACACGCGACAGACGCGGGCTGGCTGGCAGAGGCCGGTACGGCCTGTGTGGTCTGTGGTCCCGCCGAACTGGGCGAGGCACACACCGCAGACGAGAGTGTCTCACTCGACGTGCTGGCGCGGTGTGGGCGCATCTACCGGAGCGTCGCAGAGCGCGTCGTCGACTGATACCGGCGTCCGTGTCAGACGACCGTCTGTGCGGCCGCCTCGGCGAAGTCGATAACGAAACCAAAGCCCGGCAACAGCAGAACAGTCGACAGCGCCGCGACCGCGAGTGCGGCGTACAGTCCTGTCGGGTACCGGGTAATCTCTATTGGACTGTCGGACTCCTCGACCCACATCGCCTTGACGATGCGTGTGTAGTAGTACACCGAGACGACGCTGTTGACCACGAGTGCGACACCCAGCAGGGCAACACCGCCGTCGATAGAGGCCCACAGCAGGTAGAACTTCGAGAAGAACCCGCCACCGACCGGCAGACCGGCCAGCGAGTACAGGAAGATAGTCATCGTGACACACGCGAAGGGGGCCCGTCCGGCGAGACCGTTGTAGTCCTCGACGGTGGCCCCCTGGCCCTCGCCGACACCCCAGAACTCCGTGAGCGAAACAAAGAGAAAGGCACCGGTGTTCATAAATCCGTACACGAGCAGGTGTGCCAGTCCGGCGCCGAGCACGAAACTCTTGTCGGCGCTGCCGGTGAGCGCCGCCAGCGCGATGAGGACGAACCCGGCGTGGCCCACCGAGGAGTACGCGAGCATCCGTTTTACTTTCTCCTGCCTGAGCGCGGCGAAGTTCGCGACGAACATCGTCACGACCGCGATAATCTGCACGGCAATCACCCAGTCGACGGCCTGGGAGACGCCGCTTGCGGCCTGTGGGAAGACGTCACCGAACACACGGAACGTGATAACGAAGCCAGCGGCCTTCGAGGCCGAGGAGAGAAACGCGGTAATCGGCGCGGGCGCACCCTCGTAGGCCTCCGGCGCCCAGAAGTGAAAGGGGACGGCGGCGATTTTGAAGACGAATCCGCCGAGAATCATCACCATTCCGAGTCCGAGCAACGGCGCACCGCCGGTGAGAGTGTCCACGCTCGTGACGGCGACTTTCACCTCCTCGAAGGCCAGACTGCCCGTCGCCGCGTACACGAGTGAGATACCGTAGACGAGAATCGCCGAGGAGAGCGCACCGATCAGGAAGTACTTCAGACCCGCCTCGACGCTACCGCGGTTTGACTTCAGCGAGGCCACCAACGCGTAGGAGGGCAGGGAGACGAGTTCGATGCTGAGAAAGCCGACGACGAAACTGTTCGAGGCCGCGACCAGCGCCATCCCGGTCGCCGACAGGAGCGTCAGACTGTAAAACTCCGCGCGGTACGGGTGGGCGACCAGATAGTCGTAACTCGCGAGCGCGACCAGCGCGGTGACACTCGTGACGATGGCAGTGATGAAAAGCGCCATCCCGTCGACGACAATCTGGCCGTCGAACAACAGGATAGCGCCGCCGTTGGACGGTTGGCCGGTGCCGGCGAACAGGTACCAGACCGTGATAGCGAGCGCCGTCAGCGCACCGCCGACCGACACCGTCACCAGCAGGCCGGCGCTGTCGACGTCGGGGTCGGTGGCGTCGGCCACCAGCACCAGAAAGGCGGTGAACGCGAGCACCGTCGCCGGCGCGAGCGCCGCCACCTCCGGCAGGGTACCGAGTGCCATCAGTTCTCACCCCCGACGCCCGCGTCCACGAGCGGCGAGACGGCGTCCTGGATGGCCTCGTAGATGAGGTCCGGGTTGACACCGAGCAAGACGACCAGTCCCAGCAACACCAGCAGGGGCGCGATGTCGTGGGCCGGTGCGCGCTCGATGTCGGACTCCGTGTCCAGGCGGAACGGCCCGAACAGGGAGCGTTGCATCGCCCACAGCAGATACCCCGCCACGAGGACGATACCGAACATCGCCGCCCCGGTGAATATCGGCGCCCCGCCGATGACCCCCGAGTCGAACGCGCCGATGAACACGAGCACCTCGGCGACGAACCCGCTCATCAGTGGCAGTCCCATGTAGCCAAAGGCGCCGGCGACGAACACCCACGACGCCCACGGCATCCGGTCGGCGAGACCGGCCATGTCGCCGACCATCCGCGTCTGTGTCTCGTTGTAGATGACGCCGACAGTCATAAACAGAAGTCCCGACAGCAGGCCGTGACTGACCATCTGGAAGGTGGCACCGCCGAATCCGTGCGGGGAGAACGCCACCAGTCCGAGTATGACGTACCCCATCGAGGATATCGAGGAGTAGGCGACGATACGCTTGAGGTCCTGCTGTGCCAGCGCCAGCATCGCCCCGTAGAGCACGCTGATGACGCCGACGGCGGCGATTATCTCGGCGTGGTCGCGGGCCACGCCGGGCAGCATCGTGAAGTTGAACCGCAACAGCGCGTAGGTCCCCATCTTCAGGAGCACACCCGCCAGCAGCACCGAAACCGGTGTCGGAGCCTCGACGTGGGCGTCGGGCAGCCAGGTGTGGAACGGTACCACGGGCACCTTGACCGAGAACCCGAGGAACAACAGGACGAACGCGGCGAGTTTCACCGTCCCGGGGTCGATGCTGATACTGCCGGTCGTGAGTGGGATACCGGCCTCGATACTGCCCAGTCCACCCGCGAGCAGTGCCTGCGCGATTGCGGGCAGACTCAGCGCCGTCAGCGAGTTTCCGAGACCGAGCACGAGCACGAACAGGCCGGCGAACAGCACGAGCGAGGCGAGATTCGTGTACAACAGGAACTTGATGCCGGCGTACTTCCGGCGCGGGCCACCCCAGATTGCGATCAGGAAGTACATCGGAATCAGGACGAACTCCCAGAAGACGAACCAGAGAAAGAAATCCAGTGCCGTGAACACGCCAAGCAGTGCCGTCTCGAGTAGCAACACCAGTCCGTAGAACTGTGACTCGCGCTCGTCGATGGGTGTCCAGGCCGAAACCATCGCGAGTGTCGTCAGCACGGCCGTCAGCGCGACGAGCGGGAAACTGATGCCGTCGACACCGACGTACCACTGGAGGGTGTACTGGCCGAGGTCGAACCACTCGATTCGCGTCTCGAACGCGGGCGCACCGTTCTCGTGGAGCGCGTTCCCGCTCGCGTCGAACCCCAGCCACATCAGGCCGACGATGCCGGCCGGGAGGAGACTCAGCCCCGTCGCGAGTTTCCCCGCGTACCGGTCGGGCGCGAACAGCACGAACAGTGCACTCAGGAACGTCACGCCCAGAAGCAGTTCGACCAGCACCTACAACCACCACCCTCCGGCGAGTGCGAACACGAACAACAGGAAGACGAGACCGAGTGTCAACAACGCGGCGTTGGTGCTGACGATACCCGACTGGAGCCGGCGGAATCGCCCGCCAAAGGCCTGTCCAACGGCGCCGACGCCGTTGACGAACCCGTCGACGATACCCTGGTCGAACCGGGTCGCGCTCCGCGCTCCCGGCAGTGTCAGGTTCTGCGCGAGCAGGACCTGGTACTCGTCTTGGTAGTAGTTGTTCGCCAGCAGCGTGCGAACGCGCCCGAGTCGCCTCATCTGTGGCTCCGGTTCGGAGTCGCGGTAGAGATACCAACCCACGCCGGCTCCGACGACTGCGAACGTGAGCGAGAGCGCACCCGACACGAGCGCGAGTTGGCCGGCACTGAGCGAACCGACCTCCGCGGTTCCGTACCCCGCAAACGCCTCCAGTTGCGTCGCGTAGTGTGTGGCCGACAGTGCGTACTCGCCCTCGCCAGTCGTGAGTCCGGCGAAACCGTCGAGTGTCGCGCCGTCGAGGAACTCGTGGAGAAAGAGGGTCTCCTCGCCGATGAACTCCTTCAGGACACTCACGTTGAGTACGCCAGCGACCGTCGCGAGGGCGCCCAGCACGGCCAGTGGAATCTTCATGCTCAGACTGACGGGGTCGGGGTCCTCGGCCTGGTCGGTGCGTGGGTCGCCGTGGAAGGTCAGCAGGACCATCCGGAACGTGTACAGCGCCGTCAGCACGACCGCGACCAGACCAAAGGCGTAGCCGACGAACAGGACCGGCGAGTTCCCCAGCGCGTGGTGCAGCGTCTCGAAGAGAACCTCGTCTTTCGACCAAAAGCCCGCGAACGGGAAGATACCCGCGAGCGCGAGCGACCCCGCGAGGAAGGTGTAGTACGTGACCGGTAGTTTCGAGCGCAACCCGCCCATCTCCCACATGTTCTCCTCGTGGTGCATCGCGACGATGACGGCGCCCGCACCCAGAAAGAGCAGCGACTTGAACACCGCGTGGGTCGTCAGGTGGAAGACCGCCCCGACGTAACCGCCGCCGCCGAGCGCGAGCATCATGTAGCCATACTGTGAAATCGTCGAGTAGGCCAACACCTGCTTGAGTTCCTGTTTGACCAGCGCCATCGTCGCCGCAATCAGCGCGGTGAAACCGCCGACGAGTGCGACGACCGCGAGCACAGTCGGCGAGAGCGCGTAGAAGCCGTAGATTCGCGCGAGCAGGTAGACGCCGGCGGCGACCATCGTCGCGGCGTGGATGAGCGCCGAGACGGGCGTGGGGCCCTCCATCGCGTCGGGCAGCCAGGTGTGCAGCGGGAACTGTGCGGATTTGCCGACCACACCACCGAGCACCAGCAGACCGATGCCGTTGAGCACCTGCTGGTTGGTCAGGTCGAGAGCCGTGTACGCCCCCTCGTCGCCGCTCTCGGCGAGGGCAGTCGCCTGAGTGATAAAGGAGTCCTCGCCGACGAAGGCGGTCGTGCCAAAGACCGCAAACACCGCGACGACGCCGACCAGGAAGAAGTAGTCACCGAACCGAGTGACGAGAAAGGCCTTTTTCGCCGCGCTGGGCGGGCCGGCATCGCGGAACCAGAACCCAATCAGCAGGTACGAGCAGAGGCCCACGAGTTCGAAAAAGACAAACGACATCAGGAGGTTGTCGCTGACGACGAACGCCAGCATCGAGAAGGTGAACAGGCTCAGTCCGGCGTAGTACCGGGAGAGACCGGTTTCACCCTCGCGGTTCATGTAGCCAAGCGAGAACAGATGGACCAGTGCCGCAACCAGCGAGACGATGGTGAGCATCAGCACCGAGAGCGGGTCGAGCAGGAGACCGAACTCCAGCGTGACACCCGCGTCCTCGATGCCACCGACGAGCGTGTAGAACTGCTCGTGGTGGGGTGGTGCGCCCAGCAGAAACTCGACGACGAGCCACACCGAGAACCCGAGCGACGCGAAACTGCCGACGAGACCGGCGAGTGCACCCCCCAGAGGCATCCACCGTCCGACGCTGACGATGACCGCAAACGCCACCAGCGGGAAGAACACGACCGCCGGTGCGGAGGTGATCGGGTCGACCATCTTACCACTTCATCTCTGCCGCGTCGGTCACGTCGACGCTGTCGAAGTTGCGGTTCAACACGAGGATGATGCCGATACCGACCGCCACCTCGGCGGCGGCGAGTGCGAGCACGAACAGCGCGAACACCTGTCCGGTGAGGTTGCCGTGCTGGAGCGAGAACGCCACGAGATTGATGTTGGCGGCGTTGAGCAACAGTTCGACCGACATCAGGAAGATGAGCGCGTTACGGCGCACGAGAATCCCGAACAGACCGGTGCAAAACACCGCCGCAGAGAGCAGGAGATACGACTCGATGGCGACGGTCACGACTCCTCACCCCCGTCGCGGGTCGCGAGCATCAGGGCTCCGTCCAGCGCGGCGTCGAGCACCAGCGCCACCAGGATGAGCGCCACGAGGAAGTTCTCCGTGTCGGGAACATCCCCCTCCTCCGCGAGACCGACCACCGACTGGCCGATGGCGGCGACGATAGAGGTGCTCGGGAACCCCTCGGGGTCGGGAAAGGAAAGCGAGAGGAACGTCGCGGCCATCACCGCGAACAGCGCAACGGCGAGCAGTCCCGGCAGCAGTCGCCGGTCGAACGGAATCGGGCGCGGACGCGTCGTCATCGGGCCACCCCGGCGGCGTCGGGTCCGCTCATGAGGCCACCTCCTGTGGCTCTGTCTCGCGGGTGAGCATCACGCCGAAAGTCACCAACACCAGGATACCGCCGATGTAGACGAGAATCTGCATGACCGCGATGAACTCGGCGGCGAGCATGAGGTAGTGGACCGCGACACTCGACAGCGCAACGCCGAGCAACAACGCGGCGTGCCAGACGTCACGAACCAGCACCACTCCCAGACTACTCGCAACTGTCACCAGTGCGAACAGCACGAATGCGAGTTGCTCCAGTAGCATTACCAAATTTCTAACCGGCGCGCTTTTTAAAATTCCCCTTTGTGTCGCCCACACTCGCCTCCGGCGACCGGTCGGGTGTCGAGGCCGTGTGGGGTCAGTCGTCTGTTCGGTCCGCCCGCCCGACACCGGGTTCGTCGAGACCGTCGACAGGGTGGTCCGGACTGGCGTCGTCGAGTGCAGACGGTGCGCCGAGTTGTGCGCTGGTCTGCTCCGGGTCGCGGAGTCGCGTGCGTCCCCGGTGCACGGCAATCTCGTCGTTGAGGTGGAGGTCGACCGCCTCCAAGAGCGCGTCTGCCTCGAGTGGCTGGCCGATTCGCTGGAGCTCCTCGACGTCGCCGTCGGGCGGGACGTTGAACGCCCGCTGTGTGATAATCGGTCCCTGGTCGAGGTCTGTGGTGACGTAGTGGGCGGTGACGCCGGCGATACGGACCCCCTCTTCGAGTGCCTGCAGGTACGCCTCTGCGCCGGGAAAGGAGGGCAGCAACGAGGGGTGGACGTTGATGATGCGCTTGTCGTACCGGAAGACGACGTCGGGACTCAGGATGCGCATGTAACGGGCCAACACGATGAGGTCGGCGTCGTACTCGGCCAACAAATCGAGCAGTTCGTCCTCGTCGGGGGTTCCTTTCTCGTCGCCGATGTCGTGGAACGGCACCTCGTAGCTGTCTGCGAGGGGTTCGAGGTCCGAGTGGTTCCCGATGACGACACTCACGTCGGCACCGAGCGTTCCGTTGGCCTGGGCCTCGAAGATGGCCTCGAGACAGTGTGATTTCTTCGTCACCAGCACGGCAATCTGCTGTGTCTCGCGGTCTGCGGGGAACCGGACCTGTACGTCGACGCCCAACTCCGCGCCGAGTTCCTGCAGGTCGGTCCGGAGTTTCTCCTCCGTGCAGACCATCTCGGCGGTGTCGACGCGCATCGTCATCCGGAACACCCCCTCCCGGACCGCCTGGTCGAGGTCCTCGATGTTGATACCGCGCTCGAACAGTAACGACGTGACGTTCGCTATCAGGCCGGTGTCGTCCTCGCCGACGACGGTAATCTCGGTGAACTCTCGGGTCACACAGACCACCGACTGTGTACAACCATCTGTCGAAGGGACGGCGTCTGAACAACAAAAATCTTGGTGTTCTGCCCGCCACGGCAGCGCGCCGGCCGGCAGACACTACGTCAGAAGCGAGACCGCGAAGGCGATACTCAACGCGAGTATCACCGTGCCGACCAGCAGTTCGAGCAGTATCTGGCCCGACTGTGTGTTCGATACCTTCGAGACGTTGAGGTTGTTGGCGCTGTAGAAGACACAGAGAAAGAAAAGCGCCACCAGTGCCGGGGCGTACACCAGTGACAGAATCGTCTCGAACAGTTCGACGACCGGAGAGACCGGCACCACCGTCACCACCAAGCGGCGACCGTGGACAGGTCGCTCCTCGCTGTCACGGACAGGTGGCTGTGTCCACAGGTGGGTGCGCCCTCTCCCCCCGGGGGTGTGCCGTTCACGACACCCCCTCGCTGCCGGTGTTCACTCGTGACACTCTGTCACGCCTGCGGATTAAGCCCCCCGGTTTCTCGTTGTCGCTACAGGCTCCACGACCCCGAAGGAGTCTGTCGGGTAGGGAGTGGCGGGGTCTGACCGACCGGACACCGACAGTCTCGGGTGATATAAGTGCGACCGGCGCGACGTGTAGGTATGAGCAGGCAAGAACACCACAGTGGTGAGATGGAGTACGAGAAGGACCCGGAGTTGCCGAGCAACGAGGTGACACGCGGCGTCGACCGCGCGCCACACCGTGCGATGTTCCGCGCGATGGGGTACGACGACGACGACCTGGCCTCGCCGCTGGTCGGTATCGCCAACCCCGCGGCGGACATCACGCCGTGTAACGTCCACCTCGACGACGTGGCGGATTCGGCATACGACGCCGTCGACGACACCGGCGGGATGCCAATCGAGTTTGGCACCATCACCATCTCCGACGCGATTTCGATGGGGACAGAGGGGATGCGCGCGTCGCTCATCTCGCGGGAGATAATCGCCGACTCGGTCGAACTGGTCGCCTTTGGCGAGCGCATCGACGGACTGGTCACCATCGGACCCGGAGTTGCCGAGCAACGAGGTGACACGCGGCGTCGACCGCGCGCCACAC